>DATHES010000169.1:0-10309 GCA_035318465.1 Polyangiaceae bacterium | reverse complement strand
GATCATCATTCGCAACGAGCGGCGCATGCTGCAAGAAGCGGTCGACGCCCTCTTCGACAACGGGCGCCGCGGCAAGACCATCACCGGCCCCAACAAGCGCCCGCTCAAGAGCCTCTCCGACATGCTCAAGGGCAAGCAGGGCCGCTTCCGTCAGAACCTGCTCGGCAAGCGCGTCGACTACTCCGGACGCTCCGTCATCGTCGTCGGTCCGACGCTCAAGCTGCACCAGTGCGGGCTGCCCAAGAAGATGGCGCTCGAGCTCTTCAAACCCTTCATCTACAACAAGCTCGAAGAGCGCGGGTACGTCAACACCATCAAGAGCGCCAAGAAGATGGTGGAAAAGGAACGTCCCGAGGTGTGGGACATCCTCGAAGAGGTCATCAGCGAGCACCCGGTGATGCTGAACCGCGCGCCGACGTTGCACCGGCTCGGTATCCAGGCGTTCGAACCGGTCCTCATCGAAGGCAAAGCGATCCAGCTGCACCCGCTCGTGTGCGCGGCGTTCAACGCCGACTTCGACGGTGACCAGATGGCGGTGCACGTGCCGCTCTCGGTCGAGGCGCAGATGGAAGCGCGGGTGCTCATGATGAGCACCAACAACATCCTCTCCCCCGCCAACGGCAAGCCCATCATCAACCCGACGCAGGACATCGTGCTCGGGCTCTACTACGCCACGCGCGAGCGCAAGTTCGTCAAGGGCTCGTTCCGCGACGGTTCGCTCACCTACGACAAGAACACGAAGAAGCTGGAAGGGTATCTGCGCGGCGTCTTCGCTTCGACGGGTGAAGTGCGCATGGCCTACGACAACGGCGAGGTCGACCTGCACGCCGGTGTTCGCGTGCGCGTGACCGACCTCGACGACGAGGGAAAGAAGCGCACCCGCATGGTGATGACCACCGTCGGACGCGTGCTCGTCTCGGAGATCCTCCCTGAGGAGATCTCGTTCGACTACGTCAACAAGACGCTCGACAAGAAGGCGCTCTCCAGCCTCATCGACATCTGCTACCGCAAGCACAGAAACAAGGCCACGGTTCTGCTCGCCGACCGTTTGCGCACACTCGGATTCGAGTACGCCACCAAGGCCGGCGTTTCGATCTGTATGGAGCATATGGTCATCCCGCAGGCCAAGAAAGAGCTCCTCAAGGAAGCGCAGACCGAGGTCGAGCGCGTCGTCGACCAGTACCAGGAAGGGCTCATCACCGACGGCGAGCGCTACAACAAGATCGTCGACATCTGGGCCGGCGTTGCCGACAAGGTGACGAGCGAGATGATGACGGAGATCGGCAAAGAGAGAGTCGTCGACCCCGAGACGGGCGCCGAGTCGATCGAACCGAGCTTCAACCCCATCTACATCATGGCCGACTCCGGAGCCCGCGGTTCGACCCAGCAGATCCGCCAGCTGGCCGCCATGCGCGGCCTCATGGCCAAGCCGTCCGGCGAGATCATCGAGAACCCGATCATTGCCAACTTCCGCGAAGGTCTCTCGGTGCTCGAGTACTTCATCTCGACGCACGGCGCGCGCAAGGGTCTGGCCGACACCGCGCTCAAGACGGCGAACTCCGGATACCTCACGCGCCGTCTCGTCGACGTCGCGCAGGACGCCGTCATCAGCGAGTACGACTGCGGCACCCTCGACGGCATTCGCGTGGCCAAGCTGGAAGAGGCCGGCGAAGTCATTCAGCCGCTCGGCGACCGCATCCTCGGTCGCGTGGTGCTCGACGACGTCGTCGACCCGCTCACCGGGGAAGTGCTCGTTCAGCACAACACCGAGCTCGACGAAGCCACCGTCAAGCAGATCGAGGAAGCCGGCATCGAAGAAGTCGTCATTCGCTCGGTGCTCACCTGCCAGACCAAGCGCGGCGTGTGCGCGCGCTGTTACGGGCGCGATTTGGCCCGTGGCTACCGCGTCAACATCGGCGAAGCGGTGGGCATCATCGCCGCTCAGTCCATCGGCGAGCCGGGTACGCAGCTCACCATGCGCACCTTCCACATCGGCGGCGCTGCGGCGCGCGGCAAGATCGAGCAAAGCTCGCTCGAGGCGCGCACCGAAGGCCTCGTCCGGCTGCGCAATGCGGTCCTCGCCAAGCGCCGCGACGGCCGCCAGGTCGTCATGAACCGTCACGGTGAGCTGGTCATCATGGACGACACCGGTCGCGAGCGTGAGCACCATCGCCTCGTGTACGGAGCCGAGCTGCGCGTCGCCGAGGGTGACAAGGTGAAGAACGGCCAGAACCTCGCCGAGTGGGACCCTTTCGCCCTGCCGATCCTCACCGAAGTCGCCGGCCAAGTGAAGTACGGCGACCTCGTGGAAGGCGTGACCATCACCGAGAAGCTCGACGAAGTGACGGGCCTCTCGCGCAAGGTGGTCATCGAGTCGCGCGCTGCGGATCTCCGCCCGCGCATCTCGATCAAAGACCCGCAGACGAGCGAGACTCGGAAGATCCCGGGCACGTCCGATCTCGACGCTCGTTACCTCTTGCCGGTCGGTTCCAACATCGTTGCGCAGGAAGGTGACCTCATCGACGCCGGCGAGGTTCTCGCAAAAATCCCGCGCGACACGACCAAGGTGCAGGACATCACCGGCGGTCTTCCGCGCGTCGCCGAGCTCTTCGAGGCGCGCAAACCGAAGGACCACGCCATCATCAGCGAGATCGACGGCGAAGTCTCGATGGGCAAGGACACCAAGGGCAAGCGCAAGGTGGTCATCACGCCGCTATCACCCGAAGGACAGGCTCAGCCCGATCTCGCCCGCGAGTACCTCGTTCCCAAGGGCAAGCACATCCAGGTGCAGCCCGGCGACCGCGTGCGCGCCGGTGATCCTCTGCAGGACGGCCCGGCCAACCCGCACGATATCTTGCGGGTCAAGGGCGAGAAGGAGCTCGCCGCCTGGCTCGTCAATGAAATCCAGCAGGTTTACCGCCTTCAGGGTGTAGGTATCAACGACAAGCATATCGAGGTCATCGTTCGCCAAATGCTGCGGCGCGTCCGCATCAAGGATGTCGGCGATACGAACTTCCTCGTCGATGAGCAGGTCGAGAAATACCTGTTCGAGCGCGAGAACCAGAAGGTACTCGAGCGGGGGCTCCGCCCGGGCATCGCCGAGCCGCTGCTGCTCGGTATCACCAAGGCGTCGCTATCGACCGAGTCGTTCATCTCGGCCTCCAGCTTCCAGGAGACCACCAAGGTCCTCACCGAAGCCGCGATCTGCGGAAAAACCGACGATCTTCGCGGCCTCAAAGAGAACGTCATCATGGGGCGGCTCATCCCCGCCGGCACCGGTCTACCCGCCTACAAGCGTCTCAACGTGATCGTCGAAGGCGAGGAAACAGGAGGAGCGTCCTTCGAGCGGCCGCGACGAGAGGAACCGCTGGCAGTCGTGAACGAGGAATAGGTCGTTTGGGGTCCCTCTGCGGGGGGGAGGGCCCGGTCAAAACGCTACCGGGGTGGCCGTCGACCGGCGCCCGTGTTGACCACACGTCTCGTGACTGTACTTACGAATGCATACACAACGCTGTGTATCGGACGTTCGCCCGTCTCGGTCCAACGAAGCACGAGCTGCGGTTGAACGGCCGAAACGAGTGCCGTATCTTTGGAAGTAATGCAGGTACAGGCCGCGTTGGGAGAGCGGCGCCTCCTTCTCGTAGAGGATGATGGCGAGCTGCGGAGCTCACTTGCAGAACTGTTACGAAGCGACGGTTACGACGTCGTCGGTGCTGCCAACGGTTCCGAGGCGCTCGAATACCTGAGGCAAGCGCCCGCTCCGGACCTCATCCTTCTCGACCTCATGATGCCGGTCAAAGACGGCTGGCAATTCCGTATCGAGCAAAAGCGCGACCCGAACATCTCGTCCATTCCGGTCCTGGCGATCTCGGCCGACGACACGCCCAAGGCCGTCGCCATCGACGCGGAGATGTATCTGAAGAAGCCGTTTCAATATACGGCGCTGCTCGACGCCATTCGCCGCGTCATCGACACCAAGAGATTGACTCATCTCGATCGCATGGCCTCGCTCGGAACCCTGGCGGCCGGCATCGCTCACGAGATCAACAATCCGCTCACCTACGTCATTGCCAATCTCGAGCTCATCGAGGAAGAGCTCCCGCGCCTCATCCAGGAGTATACGATTGCGGTTCAGCGCGCCCCGACGTCGTCGCGCACCCCGGACCGGCCGACGACGACGGTGGTGGCGCGCCTCAACGAGATCAGCGCGCGTCTGCGCGACGCGCTCGACGGGTCGGAGCGCATTCGCGGAATCGTCCTCAACGTCAAGACGTTCTCGCGTGCCAGCGACGACCACCGCGCCTACGTCGACGTGCGCAGCGTCCTCGATTCGTCGATCAAGGTCGTGACCAGCGAAATCCGTCAGCGGGCGCGGCTGGTCAAAGAGTACGACCACGTTCCTCTCGTGCTCGCCAATCCCGGCCAGCTGGGGCAGGTTTTTCTGAACTTGCTCCTCAATGCGGCCCACGCCATCGAAAAAGACGAACCGGACGCCAACATCATCCGCGTCGCCACCAAGATGGGATCGAGCGGCGAGGTCGTGATCGAAGTTTCCGATACCGGAAAGGGCATTCCCCCCGAGGCGCAGCCGCGCATCTTCGACCCGTTCTTCACGACCAAACCCATCGGAGTGGGGACCGGGCTCGGGCTCTCCGTGTGCCACGGCATCGTCCGCTCGCTGGGAGGCAGCATCACCGTGGAGAGCGAGTCTTTGCGCGGGAGCACCTTCCGCGTCGTTCTTCCTGCCGCGCCCGAGCACACACTGTCCACGCCTCAGCCGTTCGCCTCTCCCATCCCTCAGGTCCGCGGTCGGATCCTGATCATCGACGACGAGCCCAAGGTCGCCGAAGCCGTGCGCGACATGTTCGGCATTGGCCACGAAACCAAAATCGTCACCAGCGGCGGCGAAGCGCTCGCGCTCCTGATGCAAGAACCCGATGACAAGCACTTCGACATCATCCTGTGCGATCTGCACATGCCGGACATCTCCGGCATGGAGCTTCACTCGAAGCTCAATGAAAATCGCCCCGCCACCGCGGAGCGGATGATCTTCATGACGGGCGGTACATTCACCGAGCGCTCCCGCGAGTTCGTACGGCGCGTCTCCAATCCGTGCATCGACAAGCCCATCGAAACGCAGCGTCTGCGGGAGCTCGTCGCAACCACGATCGCGTCGCGACAGTCCGGCTAGTCCGGTGTCACTTGGGGCAGCAGCTTCGCTCGATGGGTGCGTATCGCGAGGAGCGCCGTTTCCGTGAGCCCCTCGCCGCCCTGTTCATCGACGTATTGAACGATCTCCCGACGCATGCGCGGATCCCAAAAGCGCTTGAGGTGGCCGGCCACGCCTTCCATAACCACGTTGCGATCGGGGTCCGACTCGAAAAACGCGGTGATCTCGTTGACCATCTTCACCAGTTTGTGCGCGTCCACGTGGCCTCGCTGCTCTGCGATCGCCGCTAGGAACGGGCGTGCCCGGGGAGTAGATCGGCCTGAGCGCGCTGCTGCTCCTCGAAGCGCTTTTGCCACGTCGACGGTTCGACCGCGCGGCTGACCTGGACTGCCGTCACCTTGTACTCGGGACAGCTCGTCGCCCAGTCCGCGTTCTCGGTCGTCACCACGTTGGCCCCCGACTCGGGATGATGGAACGTCGTGTACACGACACCTGGCTGCACGCGTTCGGTGATGTCGGCGCGCAGCGTGGTTTCGCCGGCACGGCTCGCGACGCCGACCCACTCGCCGTCGCGGATGCCCCGTTGCTCGGCGTCGTGCGGGTGGATCTCGAGGACGTCCTCGTGATGCCACGCCACGTTGGCGGTGCGCCGCGTCTGGGCGCCCACGTTGTATTGGGTCAAGATGCGACCGGTGGTGAGAAGCAGAGGATATTTGCGGGTGGTTCGTTCGTCGGTGGGCACGTACTGCGTCACGACGAAGCGCCCCTTGCCGCGCACGAACTCTTCCTCGTGCATGACCGGTGTGCCGTCGGGCGCCTTGTCGTTGCAGGGCCACTGAATGCTGCCCAGGCGGTCGATCTTCTCGTAGCTGACGCCGCGGAAGGTGGGGGTGAGCCGCGCGATCTCGTCCATGATCTGCGACGGGTGATCGTAATGCATCGGGTACCCGAGCGCGTTGGAGAGCGCCACGGTGACCTCCCAGTCGGAAAGACCGGCCAGCGCAGGCATCACTTTGCGCACGCGCGAGACGCGCCGCTCGGCGTTGGTGAAAGTACCGTCCTTTTCGAGGAAGGACGAGCCGGGCAAAAACACGTGGGCAAACTTCGCCGTCTCGTTGGCGAAGATGTCCTGCACGACGATGCACTCCATCGCCTCGAGCGCGGCCATGACGTGCTTGGTGTCCGGATCGGACTGGGCGATGTCCTCCCCTTGCACATAGAGACCCTTGAACGAGCCATCGAGCGCGGCATCGAACATGTTGGGAATGCGCAGCCCCGGCTCCGCCTCGAGGCGCACGCCCCAATCTTGCTCGAAGGACGCGCGCACGATGGGATCCGACACGTGCCGGTATCCTGGAAACTCGTGGGGGAACGATCCCATGTCGCACGACCCCTGGACGTTGTTCTGGCCACGAAGGGGGTTCACCCCCACCCCCGGGCGTCCGAGGTTGCCGGTGACCATCGCCAGGTTGGCGATCCCGATCACCATCGTCGAACCCTGGCTGTGCTCCGTCACGCCGAGGCCGTAGTAGATCGCCCCGTTTCCGCCTTTGGCGTAGAGACGGGCCGCACCGCGAACATCCGCCGCGCTGACGCCGGTGACGCGCTCGGTCGCCTCGGGCGAGTTGCGCTCTTCGCAGATGAAGGCTTTCCATTTCTCGTACTCGCTCGGGTCGCAGCGGCGCCGCACGAAATCCTCGTCGTGCAGCCCCTCGGTGACCACGACGTGGGCGAGCGCGTTGATGACGGCGACGTTGGTGCCGGGAAGGAGCTGCAGATGGTACGACGCCTCGACGTGTGGCATGCGCACGAGATCGATGCGGCGCGGGTCCACCACGATGAGCTTCGCCCCTTCGCGCAGCCGCTTCTTCATCTGCGAAGCGAACACGGGATGGGCCTCGGTGGGGTTGGCGCCGATGACGACGATCACATCGGCTTCGCGCACCGAGTCGAAATTCTGCGTGCCCGCCGATTCGCCGAGCGTCGTCTTGAGGCCGTACCCCGTGGGCGAGTGGCAAACGCGGGCGCAGGTGTCGACGTTGTTGTTGCCAAACGCGGCCCGCACGAGCTTCTGAACGAGGTACGTCTCTTCGTTGCTGCAGCGTGACGAGGTGATGCCGCCGATGGAATCGCGGCCATACTTCGCCTGGATGCGCCTGAACTCCGACGCCGCATACCCGATGGCTTCCTCCCAGGAAACCTCGCGCCAGGGCTCGCGGATGGTCTGGCGGATCATCGGCTTTTTGACGCGATCGGGGTGGGTCGCGTAGCCCCACGCGAAGCGCCCCTTGACGCAGGAGTGGCCGTGATTGGCTCCCCCGTCCTTGTTGGGCACCATGCGCACGACTTCCGACCCCTTCATCTCGGCGCGGAACGAACATCCGACGCCGCAATAGGCGCAAGTCGTGACGACGCTGTGATCGGGCTGCCCCTTGTCGACGACGGACTTCTCCATCAGCGTGGCCGTGGGGCAGGCCTGGACGCACGCGCCGCACGACACGCACTCCGACGAGAGAAAATCCGCGTTGCCAGGAGAGATGGTGGATTCGAAGCCGCGGCCGAGCAGCGTCAGCGCGAACGTCCCTTGCGTCTCTTCGCAGGCGCGCACGCAGCGGGAACAGACGATGCATTTGCTGGGATCAAAGGTGAAATAAGGATTGGATTCGTCCTTAGCGACGCGAAGATGATTCGAGCCGTCGTACCCATAGCGGACCTCACGCAAGCCCACGACGCCGGCCATCTCTTGCAGCTCGCAATTGCCATTGGCGGGACAGGTCAAGCAATCGAGGGGGTGGTCGGAGATGTAGAGCTCCATCGTTCCGCGGCGCAGCTTGGCGAGCTTGTCCGACTGCGTGCGCACCTTCATACCGGCTTCGGCGACGGTCGTGCAGGAGGCCGGATAACCCTTGCGCCCTTCGATCTCGACCAGGCAAAGCCGGCACGATCCGAAAGCCTCGAGCGTATCGGTGGCGCACAGCTTGGGGATGCGCACGTCGATGCCAGCTGCGGCGCGCATCACCGAGGTGCCGGCGGGGACGACCACGCGAACGCCGTCGATCTCGAGGGTGACCACCGGCTCGGATGTGCGCTGGGGCGTGCCGCCGTCGGGTTCCTTGACTGAGTACATGGGTTCCTCCGGCGAACTGAGGCCGTGTCGACTAGGATACCTTGCCCGCGGGCGAAGCGCCGAAGTCCTCGGGAAAATGCTCGAGTGCGCTCAAGACGGGGGCTGGGGTGAGTCCCCCCATGGCGCAGAGCGATCCGTGCGTCATCGTTTCACAAAGGTCCCGGAGCAAGGCCAGGTTCTGCGCCGGCTTTCGGCCGGCACGGATGTGATCGATCACTTCGACGCCGCGCGTCGAACCGATGCGGCAGGGTGTACATTTGCCGCAGGACTCGATGGCGCAAAACTCCATCGCGTAGCGGGCCATCTTGGCCATGTCGACGGTGTCGTCGAACACGACCACCCCGCCGTGCCCGATCATCCCCCCCACGGCGGCGAATGCTTCGTAGTCGAGCGGCGTGTCGAAACGCGATTGCGGGAGAAAGGCACCGAGCGGCCCGCCCACCTGAACCGCGCGAATCGGTCGTCCCGACGCGGAACCTCCGCCGTAGTCGTAGAGGAGCTCGCGGAGCGTGACGCCGAAAGCCTTCTCGACGAGCCCACCGTGTTTGATGTTGCCGGCGAGCTGGAAGGGGAGCGTCCCCTGCGACCGGCCCATGCCGTAGGAGGCGTAGTACTTGGCCCCCTTGTCGAGGATGATGGGCACCGAGGCGAGGGTGATGACGTTGTTGACGGCCGTCGGTCGTCCGAACAGTCCCTCCAGCGCGGGCAGTGGCGGCTTGGGGCGCACCATGCCCCGCTTGCCCTCGAGACTTTCGAGAAGGGCGGTCTCCTCGCCGCAGATGTACGCTCCCGCGCCGCGGCGAACCTCGACGTCGAACGCGCGCCCGCTGCCGAGCAAATCGTCACCCAGGCGTCCGGCCTGGCGCGCGGTGGCGATGGCCAAAGCGAGCGTGCGCTCCGCATCGGGATACTCCGAGCGCAGGTAGATGTAGCCCTTGGTCGCTCCCACCGCGAGCCCGGCGATGGCCATCCCTTCGAGCAGGACGAAAGGGTCTCCCTCCATGATCATGCGATCGGAGAACGTGCCCGAATCCCCTTCGTCGGCGTTGCAGACAACGTACTTCGGAAGCGCTTCGGCACCGAGGACGGTGCGCCATTTGATGCCGCAGGGAAACGCCGCACCTCCGCGTCCGCGCAGACCCGATCGCACCACCTCTTCGACGATGTCGCGTGGAGCCATCGCCAGCGCCGCGCGCAATCCCCGAAAACCGCCGTGCGCCTCGTAGTCCGACAAACGCAGCGGATCGGTCACACCGACGCGCGCGAAAGTGAGTCGCTCCTGCTTCTTGAAGTAGGCGATTTCTTCGGTAGGACCGAGGGACAATCGATGCGCGCCCCCCTTCAGAAACCCCGCATCGAAGAGAGCAGCTACATCTTCGGGGGCGACAGGACCGTAGGCGATCCGGCCCGTGGGCGTCGCCACTTCGACGAGGGGCTCGAGCCAGAACATGCCGCGCGAACCGCTGCGCACGATGTCGACTTGATCGGCGCGAGCGGCAGCGGCACGCGCGATGCCTTGGGCCACCCCCTCGGCGCCGACGGAAAGCGCCGCTGCATCGCGCGACACGTAAACCGTGGCCGTCATGGCTTTTCCTCGAGCGACGCGATGAACCCGTCGAGGCGTTCCGGCGTCACGCGCCCTTTGAGCTGACCATCGATCATGACGGCGGGTGAGAGAGCGCAGTTGCCGAGGCAATACACGGGCTCCAACGTGATTGCGCCATCGGACGTGGTCTGCCCGAAGTCGATGCCCAGTCGGGCTTTCAAGCGCGCCTCGAGCGCCTGGCTCCCCATCGATTGACAGGCCTCCGCCCGGCAGAGCTTCATGACATGACGGCCCGGGGGAGCGCTGCGGAAATCATGATAGAAGCTGATGACGCCGTGCACGTCGGCGTGCGAGAGATTGAGATCCTCGGCGATGCGCCCGGCGGCACCGGACGGAAGGAAGCCGAGGCGGTCCTGAATCGCGTGGAGGATCGGCAAGAGCGCGCCGGGAAGATGTCGATTTTCGG
>DATHES010000168.1:0-13774 GCA_035318465.1 Polyangiaceae bacterium | reverse complement strand
TCGGACGCCGATTGCGCCCAATCCGATCTCTGCAAGGACCAGCGCAAGTGTTCGTTGAAGGGCAGCGCCTGCGTCGACGCGACCTTCAATCCGGCCCTGCTCGATCCGAGCAAGATCGGCGACAACGCCCCCGAGAAATTCAAGGTGAAGTTCACCACCAAAAAAGGGGAGTTCGTGGCCGAATTCACGCGCGCCTGGGCGCCCATCGCGGCCGACCGTTTCTATAACCTCGTCAAGATCGGCTACTACAACGAGGATGCTTTCTATCGCGTCGACGACTCGCAAGCGGAGTTCGGCGTGCACGGCAATCCCGAAGTCTCGGCCGTCTGGATGGGCATGAAGCTCAAGGACGATCCCAACAAGCAATCGAACGATCGCGGGACGATCGCTTTCCCGCGGCCGTACCCCAACTCGCGCTGGGCGCCCGTCGTCATCCACACCAAGGACAACCGCGATCTGAACCAGGTCGGCTACGCGCCTTTCGGGAAGGTGATCCAGGGAATGAACGTCGTCGATTCGCTCACCAAGAACGCGGGCGAGGGAGCGCCGGGCAGCAAGCCGCCCGACATGGACAAGCTCGTCCACGGTGGCAACGCGTTCCTCCGGGCGAACTATCCGCAGATGGACTTCCTCACCGGCGTCTCGCTGATGTGACGCGTCTCGCCGATGGGATACGCCGCCGAACGGCGGCGGTTCAACCGGGTGAGTTGTAGTTCGTGTTCTCGAGCAAGATGACGTTGGTCTTGCTGCGGGTCTCGCCGATGCTGGTGACGTAGACGGCGGGCCGGTCTTGCACCGGGCACACCTTCTCGCAGGCGCCGCAACCGATGCAGAGCGCCGGGTCGACGTGGGGCCTCTGCAGGTGCACCGTCTTCATCGGCGGCTGCTCCCCGTTCGGACCAGGCTCCGCGGAGCGCACCTCGGCGTCGACCTCCTCGACCCAGATCGCCTTGGGCGACGTCGGGCAGAACTCCTCGCACACGATGCACGGCGTCTGCATCGACCAGGGAAGACATCGGCCGTGATCGTAGAACGCGGTGCCGATCTTGATGGGGGGCACGCCGATGCCGAGCTTCTCGCGCTCGGTGATTTTCTGAATGGCGCCCGTCGGGCACACCTGGCCGCAGAGCACGCAGGACGGCTCGCAGTAGCCGATGCGCGAAATCAAAATGGGCGTCCAGAGACCCTCGATACCGGCCTCGAAGAAGGCGGGGTGCAGCGCGTTGTTGGGGCACACCTTCATGCACTCCGCGCAGCGAATGCAGCGTTCGAGGAAGGCGCGTTCTTCGACGGCGCCCGGCGGGCGGATGACGCGCGAGTCGTAGTTGGCGTCGAGCGAATCGGCGGTGCGCGCGGCGGGGATGGCCACCGCGCCGGCCGCGATCGAGGCGAGCGCCGTGCGACGGCCGGTATCGGGCACGGTGATGGTGCCTTTACGGCCAGGCAAGAAGCGGAATTTGATGACGTCCTCGGGGCACGCCGTCTCGCAGTTCATGCACATGTGGCACTCGTCTTGACGCCATTTGACGCCGCCCTGCGGGCTGTCTGCGCCCTGGCAATTGACGAGGCAGAGATTGCAATCGGTGCACTTGGAGTGGTCTTTCTCCATGCCGAAGAGGGCAAAACGGGCGAACACGCCGAGGAAGGCGCCGAGGGGGCAGAGCACGCGGCACCAGAACCGCGGGATGAAGCGGTTCATGAAGAGCGTGGCGATGAGGAGAAAGCCGATGAACCACGTCTCGTGGAAGTAAAACTGCTTGCTCTGCCAGACCGACCGCGCGAGAAAGTCCTGCGCGCCGTCGGCGACGAATTGCACGTGGCGTTCGTTCACGCTCGAGGCCGCAGCGAGCCCGTGCCCGCCGATGTATTGAACGGCGGGCAGCACGGCCAGACCGATGGCGCGGACGCAGATGCAGATCGGATCGAAAAGGCCGCCGATGGCGCTGCCGGCGACGGCCGCCGCCAAGAATCCGTACATCAGGTAGTACTTGATGCGCTGGTAGCCGTGGGTCTGGTTCGCCATCACGCGCGAATTGCCGCGTCCGTACGTCGACGGGAAGATCCACGCGAAGAAATGGTGCAAGGTCCCGAAGGGGCAAATCCAGCCGCAGAAAACGCGCCCAAAAACGAGCGTGAGCGCGACTATCGCGACTGACCAGAGGAGACCGCGGTAAACGGTGTGTGACGACAGGAACGTCATGGCCGCCACGAAGGGGTCGGCGAGCAGGAATCCTTCGACGGGGTACGGCATGCGCACCACCGTGTCGGCCTTGGCAGCGAACGAGCCGCGGAAGGTCGTTTCCACGAGCAGGAAGGTGAAGAGTGCGAGGCTCGCAACCTGTACGAAGCGACGCGCCCAGACGAGCCTACGGATCAGCGGGCGGGCCGGGATCCCCGAGCCGGGCCGCTTGGGGTCGACTTTTTTGGGGCGCGCCGGCGCCTGGAAAGGCACGGAGGCCGCGGTGACAGAAGCGGAAGCAGTGACGCCTTTCGCCGAAGGACCGACGGCGGAAGCCGAAGCAGCGGCGCTCGATGCGCAACCGCAGGCGCCAGAACCGCAAGCCCCGGTGGTGACCGATGCAACTGGCGCGGACGCCGACGCTCGCAGCACGGATGGGACGGTGCTGGGCGAAGGCGCCCGTGGAAGCGCCGCGGCAATGAGCTCGGCGTAGCGATCGGCGGCGCTTGCCGTGTCTTTCGCCGGCGCGTTCGGGGACGTTCGCACGAGCGCGCCGTCGAGCGGATCGATCGCGCCGACCTTGCCGAGCCAGGGGATCGGCTGGACATCGTCTTGGTGGGCGTGTCCGTGTGTTTCGGCGTGGCTCATGTCAGACCTCCTTCACACGGAGGTTCTCCCAGAACATGGTTCCGAGCCCGCGTTCGTGCCCCATCTTCAGATAGGGCACGTTCTCCCGTTTCTGGCCGATGAGCGTCGTCCCGTACGAATCGGCGGCGACTTGATCGACGGTCGCGATCACGGTGTTCATCTCGCGGGTGTCGTCGACGTTCCCGCCCTGGGGTCCGTTGCGCACGAGGACACGCGTGGCGTCGACCACCACCAAGGTGGGGCGCATGAACGTCGCCAGGTCGGCGACCGAAACGTCGATGTTCTGGTGCAGCCGGTTGCGGCGGCCGCCGAGGGACCCGTACCAGTTTTTCATGGCGCCGGTGTACTTGGCGAGGTTGTGATGTTTGGCCACCGGCACGTTGATGATCTTGTCGGCCTGGACGAGCGGCGTATACACCGGCCACTCGTCGAGCACGTCGCCGTTGAGGCGCATGGTACGGAAGCGATGCTCGGCGGGGATGATGACGTCGGCGCCGAGCTTGTACGCCGCCCGCCAGATGCCCGAGCGCTGGAAGCAACGGTTCGGGTCGTTGCAGGATGCGTCGGTGACGACGACGCGCTTGGCGCCCGCCTCGAACGCCATCTGCACCACCGTCGCGACCACCTCGGGGTTCGTGTTGGCGGCGTGGATGGGCATCCTGTCCCATCCGATGTTGGGTTTGACGACGACGATGTCGCCCCGCGAAATGAAGCGTTTCATGCCGCCGAGCGCGTCGACCGCGCGTCTCGTCAAAGTCGCCGCGTCGGGGTTGTTCTTGGCAATGACGAGCTCGGGCAGCTCGAGACCGCTTCCCGACTTGAGCCGAAAATCGCGGACCTGGCGAGCCCCTTCGGCGCGGTGCACGTCGATCCCGCCATGATCCCAGCGCCAGCGTCCGATTGCAGCCGCCCCTCCCAAAACGAGGCCAGCTGCTCCCAAACGCTGAATGACCTCGCGGCGGGAGGGTCGTTCAGCCATGATCTACGGGGTTTGTAGCGTGGAACACCCTATGCCAGCAAGTTGCCGAAGGTTCATTTCCTGCCGTACTTCCGCTGTGGTGTAGGCGGTGGCCGAGATTGCCCGGCCCCCCGGTCTGACGCGTGTGATTTCGGCGTGGTGCGGGTCGGCACGAGGCGAAATCTCTGTTTTGAAGGGCCGCCCGAGGGGCTGCACACGCGTTCACCCGAAGGGCCCAGCGCCGTCTAGCGCGGCTCGGGCGCCCCCTCACAAAACGTCCGAGCGCGTGCGAAATATCGTCCGGGGGTCCAAAGCTCGGGTCGGCAAGGCTGTCAGCACGGCTTGCGCCGGGGAGCGGATGACGCTACACCGCGCATCCTCAAATTTTTTTGAAGGCCATCCCACGAGGAGCGACGCGGACATGAAGGAAGGAATTCACCCAGTCTACCCGGGGGCAAAAGTGGTTTGCGCCTGTGGAAACGTCTTCGTGACCCGCTCCACGCGCGGCGACTTCGCGGTCGACGTCTGCTCCAACTGCCACCCGTTTTACACCGGTAAGCAGAAGCTGATGGATACCCAGGGCCGCGTGGACCGCTTCCGTCGCAAGTACGAAAAGAACATCCCCCCACCGAAGTAGGAAACTCCCTCGGATTCCGGGGGGGGAGTGCTTGCGCGGAGCAGTCTTCGGCTACAAAAGTGAGCTGCCAGCGCGTTGGCTCGCCGCCGTCGAGCTATAACGTTCCGTAGCCCATGTCAGACAGCGAACAGCGCCCTTACATCGGAGGTCAGGCGGTCATCGAAGGGGTGATGATGCGCTCGCCGCGGTCGTTTTCCATCGTCGTGCGCCGAAAGTCGGGTGAACTGGTGGTGCGCGAGCGCCCAGTGTCGCGAGGCGCCGCACCCGGCGGGCCGTGGCGGTGGCCCTTCGTGCGCGGCGTCGCGTCGCTCGTCGAAGCCGTCAAGCTCGGTTCGGAAGCTTTGCGATTTTCATCCGAGATCTACGAGCGCGATCATTTCGACGCGCCGCCGAGGCCGCTCGGCGCCGCCGGCAGCGCGCTCCGCTTGGTGGGTGGTGCGCTGCGTGCGCTCGCCCACACCGTGGTAGCCCTCGCCACCGGCGAACAGGGGCCGGGCGGTGGGGGGACGAGCGGCGACGGAGGGGCGCCCGCGGAAGGCGCGCGCCGGTTTCTCTCGCTGCTCACGATCGGCTTTGCGATCGTGCTCTTCGTCGTTCTGCCGCAGACCGCGTCCGAGCTCGTCAACCGCATGGTCGGCGTCAGTCTCGATCTCCGCACCCCTCTTTTTCAGCTGGAGACGGGCGCCTTCAAGCTCCTCATCATCGTCAGCTACCTCTTGCTCATCCGCCGAGTGCCCGAAATCAAGCGCGTCTTTCAGTACCATGGCGCCGAGCACAAGACGATCAGCACCTACGAGGCGTCAGAAGAGCTCAACGTTACCAACGCGCGCCGCAAGAGCACGCTGCATCCGCGCTGTGGGACGACGTTTCTCATCATGGTGGCGTTCGTATCGGTGATCGTCTTCTCTGCTGCGGCTCCGCTTCTTCCTCACTTCCGCGTGGGCCGGGTCGTCGAGAACCTGCTCCTCATCGCCCTGAAACTGCCGTTCCTTCCGCTCATCGCCGCGGTCACGTTCGAGATCCAGCGCATCTTCGCCCGTTACTGCACGACCGGCGCTTTGCGTCTCCTTCTCTGGCCAGGTTTTCTGGTGCAGAAGATCACGACCATCGAGCCCGACGACGACCAGCTCGAGGTCGCCCTGGCCTCGCTCAAAGCCACGCTGTGGCGCGAGCAGGCGGCTGCGCTGGCCCCGCCCCAAGCGACCGATCGCACGTTCCTCAATTTTGCCGCGCTTTCCGCCGATCCGGGCTACGGCAAGGCCGCCTAATCAGCTCGTCTCCATGCTCCCCATCGAGAAGCTCGAGGCTGTCGCGCGGAGGTTCAGCGAAGTCGAGCACATGCTCTGCTCGCCCGGCGTTCTCGGCGACCGTCACAAACTGCAGCAGCTGAACAAGGAGCGAAGCGAGATCGAGCCCGTCATCGCCGCCTTCAACCAATGGCGCGAGGTGGACCGCCGCATCAAAGAAGACCGCGAAGCCTTGAGCGACCCCGAGCTGCGCGCGCTTGCCGAGGAAGAGCTCCCCTCGCTCGAGAAGCAGGCGCAGAAGCTGGAAGACAATCTCCGTTTTTTGCTTCTTCCCAGCGACCCCAACGACAAGAAGAACGTCATCCTCGAGATCCGCAGCGGGGAAGGCGGCGAAGAAGCTGCGCTCTTCGCCGCCGACCTTTTCCGGATGTACACGCGCTACGCCGAAACGGCGGGGTGGAAGGTCGAAATCCTCAACGAAAGCGAATCGCAGACGGGCGGCTACAAAGAAGTGGTCGCCTCGGTGAACGGCGCGGCCGTCTATTCCAAGCTTCGCTTCGAGGGAGGCGTGCATCGCGTGCAGCGTGTACCCGCCACCGAGACGCAAGGGCGCATTCACACCTCGACGGCCACGGTCGCCGTCCTGCCCGAAGCCGAAGAGGTCGAGGTCCTCATCGACGACAAAGACCTCAGGATCGACATCGCTGCTTCGGGGGGACCGGGTGGGCAAGGGGTCAACACCACCAACAGCGCCGTGCAGATCACCCATGTGCCCACCGGCATGATGGTCAAGTGCCAGGACGAGCGCTCGCAGCTCAAGAACAAGGCGAAGGCACTCAAGATCCTGCGCGCGCGTCTGCTCGACATCGAACGCGAGCGTCAGGATGCAGCCATCAGCGCCGAACGGCGCACCATGGTGGGTTCGGGAGAACGCTCCCAGAAGATCCGCACCTACAACTACGCCCAGAACCGCATCACCGATCATCGCATCGGGCTCACGCTCTACAAGCTCGATCGCGTCATGGAGGGTGATCTCGACGAGCTCTTCGGGCAGCTGCGCACCCACCGGCAGGCGGAGCTGCTCTTTGCGGGAGGCTTGGGCGCGCCGCCCAACGAGGCCACATCGGAAGGTGGAGGCGAATGAGTGCGCGGGCCGACGTCGATCGCAGCGCTCTTTTGTGCGCCCTCGTGCTGGCGCCGGCCACGTTCGCGCGCAATCGCTTCTTTACGCTGTTCACGGACTCCTCGGCGCGACGGACGCGCGCGCGCGCGGCCCAGCTGCGCACCATCGTCCGGCACCTGGCCCACGACAACCCGCGGGCGGAGGTGACGGAGCTCACGCTGCGCGAGGATGGCGCCTTCCTTTTGCGTTATGGAATTCGGCGCCTCAAGCTCAAGCGGACATCGGTGCTCGACCGACTCGAGCTTTCCCTGGTTCGCTTTGCTATCTCGCGGCGAACGCGGCCCGGCTCGGAACCGCTGGCCGCGCCGCTGCAGGTCACCGCCGAGGACAGGGGGCTCGTCTACGCAACGATCGCCAAGCTCGCCGAAAAGTTGGTCCTACCTCCCGCGCTCGACGAAAAGAGCGCGCCGAGCACGGGTGAGGCGTATCATCCGGCGACCACCTCGGGAGACTCGTGATGTGCCTTTTCTGCCAGATCGCCAAGAAGGAAATCGCCGCCAAGATCCTGTTCGAGGACGACGATCTGGTCGCATTTTCCGACATTCATCCGGTCGCTCCGACGCACGCGCTCGTCATTCCGCGACGACATCTCGTTTCGCTCAACGAGGCCGCGCCCGCCGACGCCGAGCTGCTCGGCAAGTTGATTCTCGCCGCCCAGCGGGTGGCGCGCGAAGCCAAGATCTCCGACGCCGGGTGGCGCGTGGTCGTCAACACCGGCGCGCACGCCGGGCAGAGTGTTTTCCATGTCCACGTTCATGTGTTGGGCGGTCGCCCCATGGCGTGGCCGCCTGGCTGAAGTTTTGCGGCACGGCGCTCATCGCATAGCGTACACCGACGAAGCGTGTTCGCCCCTTTGACGAAAGGCGCGGCCTCGTCTACCGAGAGGGAGTGAAGATTCGCCTCTTGGTCCCCGTTCTCCTCGTGGCGGCTTGCGGCGGCACCGCACCGACCACGGTTCGTAAAACGCCCACCGCAGCAGCACCGAACCAGGCCAATCGGTCCGATCCGCCGCCCAAAGAAGACGAGGGGCGAGGGGGGGTGCAATGCGAGGACGGATCGTGCTTCGCGTGCGGGGAGGCGATCTGTTTCAGCGGTTTTTTCTGCTCTGTCGGCAAGAGTGGGCACGGATGCGCTTGGATGCCGAATTGTAGCGGCCGTCCGAGCTGCGGATGCATCACTCCATCGCTACGCGAAGATCCGAGCTGCAGCTGCCAGGAGAAAGACGGGGGAATCTTCGTGACGTGCGAAGGCGCTCGGCTCTGATCTCGTCGCGGTGACAACGTCGCGGGAACAACGTCGCGGTGACAACGTCGCGGTGACAACGTCGCGGGTGACAACGTCGCGGGAACAACGTCGCGGGAACAACGGCGCGGCGGGGTGGATTGCGCTCGGGGCTGGTGCCTCCCCAAACTCGGCCGCCTGAGGTGCGGACTTGGTGGGGGAGGGTTGTAACGGTTCGCGGCGATGGGCGCCAAGTGCCTCAGACATGGGGTCCCCCCCAGCCCCGAACGCAACGCACCCCGCCGACTGGCTATGGGGCGACGCGTGTAACGCGCCGTGCGGCGCCGTGCAACGAGTGGGGCGCGTGCGGTGCGCGAGCAGTGCGACGTCGCGCCGTGCGCGAGCAGTGCGACGCCGCGCCGTGCGCGAGCAGTGCGACGCCGTGCCGTGCGCGAGCAGTGCGACGCCGCGCCGTGCGCGTGCAGTGCGATGTCGCGCCGTGCGACGCGAGCTTACCGTGCAATGAGCCACGCACTCCAGCGCCTGCACGCGCGCCCAACCCTCCATTTGAGTCACGCGGCGAACTTGGCTCGATCCCGTCGCGCGGTCCTCTCGCGCCTTTCACCTAGCTAGTCGCCGGGTACCTCGGGCGGCGCGGGTCGGGGCCGTGAGGCGGCCGCACCGCACCCGCGCCAGTCTCCTCCCGTTCCGTCGCGCGTCAGCGCGAGTCTGCTTCCGACGGCTACTTCAGCTACAAACGGCGCGCGTTACCCCGCATCTCCACGATGGCCGCCGAGCGCGCTCCCGGCCCGCGCCGGCCCGAGGTGCCCGGCGCAGCGCTCCTGCAATGGTGCCCCGCGTTCTAGCCGTCGGAGAGCCAGCAGCCCGTGACGGGGCCGTACCAGGCGCTGTTCTGTGTCTGCCACTGGCCGTTCGTCGTCCAGCGAACGTCGACCTCGTTCAACTTGCCTTCGACGTGGAGCTTGCAGTTGGCGACGAACCGGATGTGCTCGGCATTGAAGTTCGGCGGATCGATGGCGAGACGCTCGCGCAGGGCCGGCTCGCCGAAGAGCGCCGGGATCAGAAGAAGAATGTCGTCCGTCGTCTTGTAGGGGGCGAGCGTGTCGGCCGCCGCGGTT
Organism: Polyangiaceae bacterium; assembly: GCA_035318465.1. GTDB lineage: Bacteria > Myxococcota_A > Polyangia > Polyangiales > Polyangiaceae > DASWDH01. The sequence continues at coordinate 4,562 of DATHES010000168.1, read as the reverse complement.
CGCCCGGGTGCCGGAGGCTTGCTCCAGCGGTCGGTGCGCGACGCGTACTCGCAGTGACGGCCATTGATCTCCTCGGCGTGCGAGCAGGCCAGCGCTTTGGCGTCGGTCGTGACCAGGGTGATAGCCACGTCGACGTCCTGCCCTTCGGTGAACGTTCGGGGCGCGCTGCCTTGACGCTTGTAGGCGACCTCGGAATAGAGGGCGAACCCAAAGAGACCCGCGACGCCCCAGATGACGTACTTCTGTATTTCGGCGCTATCCACGGCGTAGATCTACCTCAAGTTGTGCCGCGGTCGTCGAGAGAATATGCTCCCCCGCCCGTGAAACTCGTCCTTTACCACTATTGGCGGTCTTCTTCGTCCTGGCGCGTCCGGTTTGCGCTCCTGCACAAGGGTCTTTCCTACGAGTCGAGGTTCGTGAACCTGCTCAAGTCCGAGCAGCTGACCGACGAGCACAAGCAAGTTTCGCCGATGGGGGTGGTCCCTTGTCTGCTCGTGGATGGCCGTCCTCTCACGGAATCGGTGGCCATTTGCGAATATTTGGAGGAGCTGTCCCCCGAGCGCCCTCTTCTGCCGCGCGACCCGTGGCTGCGCGCCCGCGTCCGCCAAGTGACGGAGCACATCAACAGCGGGATCCAGCCGCTGCAAAACCTCATCGTGCTCGAGCGCGTCTCCGCGGAGCCAGCACCGCGCAAAGCCTGGGTACAATTCTTCAACGAACGCGGTCTGCTTGCCCTCGAGGCGATGCTCGAGGGTTTCGAAAAAGAGGGAATTTCGGGACGTTACGCCGTGGGTGACGAACTCACGCTGGCCGACGTCTTTCTGGTCCCGCAGGTCTTCACCGCGCTGCGTTTCGAAGTCCCGCTCGAGCCTTTTCCACGCGCGGCGCGCATCTACCAAACGTGCATGCAGCTCGACGCGGCGATCGCGTCGTCCCCGAGCAAGCAGCCCGACGCACCGAAACCTGACGAGCGGCCGTGAGAAGCAAAAGCAAGGCGGCGTGGTGCCCGTGTGGCACACACGTTACGCGTGACGAATGCGAAGGGGTAGTGTAGAAGGCGCCGTACCATGGGAAGCCCGCAAGACCCCCGATCTCGCCACCGCGAAAAAGCTCGCCGCGCACGGAAGAACGCACGCTATGACGCCCAGAAGGCAGTCGAAGCCGCGGCTTCGCTCGACCGCAAACAGCCCGCGGCCGCCCTCGCCAAATCGGCGAAGTAGCAGCGTCCCCCCTCGGGCGTCACGGTTCTCGCAGCGGGTAGAGCGATTCCACCGCGCGGAGCAAGCGATCGAGTGAGATCGGTTTGGGCAGCACCGAAGCCGCCCCGAACGATGCCACCTTTTCATGGACGCTCGCATCGGCGGAGATCACGACCACCGGCACCTTCGACAAGATCGGGTCTTTCATCTGCTCGGATCGAAACTGCCAACCGTCCATGATCGGCATCATGAGATCGAGCAAGATGAGGCGAGGGGTCGGCTCGCGGGCGCTGATATCGAGCGCTTCGCGTCCGTTGGCCGCCTCGCGCACGACGTAGCCCTCGAGTTCGAGGATTTGTGTGAGAGCCTCGCGGATGTCGTCGTCGTCCTCGACGATGAGGATGTAGCCCGAGCTCGTCATGGGTGGTCTCAACTGCAAAGGGAACGGAGCGCCGAGACGAAAGCGCCGTTCTGCTCGTTGGTACCGACGGTGATGCGCAGCCCGTCACGCAGCGCCGGCGTCGCGAAGTGGCGCACGAGGATCCCTCGTTCGCGCAATGCGCGATAAAGATCGGCCGCGCTGAGCTTCGGGTGCACGGCAAAGACGAAGTTGGCTTCGCTCGGTGGAACGCGAAAACCGAGCTCTCCCAGGTCCCGCACCAGGCTTTCGCGGGTCTCTTTGATCTTGTCGACGTTGGCTTGCATCCACGCCAGATCTTCCAGGGCGGCGCGGGCGGCAACGAGGCTGAGCCGGTCGAGGTTGTACGAATCCTTGACCTTGTTGAGATGAGCGATGAGCTCGCGGCTCCCGAAGGCGAGACCGATGCGCATGCCGGCGAGCGAAAAGGATTTGGAGAAGGTGCGCAGGACGACGACGTTGGGGTGCGAACGCAGCAGCGGCAGCGCCGATTCCCGGGCAAAGTCGACGTAGGCTTCGTCGACGACGACCACCCCCTTTGCTTTCCGCGCAAAATCGGCGAGGGCGGCCACCGGCGTCAGCGTTCCGGTGGGGGAGTTGGGATTGCAAATGAGATTGAGCCGCGCTCCGAAAGCGAGCAGCGTCTCGGCGGGCAGTGCGAAGTCGGTGCCGAAGGGGGCGGTTTGGGGCTCGGTACCCTGGATTTGCGTCAGCGTGTCGTAAAGGCTGTACGTCGGAACCGGGTAGGCAACGTCAGCCGGCGCTCCGGCATCGACACACGCGCGAAAGAGCATGGAAAGGAGGTCGTCCGAACCGTTGCCAGCCACGATTTGGTCTGGCTCGACCCCGTACACTTCGGCCGCCTTGGCGCGAAGCTCCTTGGCGGTGGGGTCGGGGTAAAGACGCAGATCGTCCGCCACCGCGCTGCGCAGCGCTTCGAGCACGTGCGGTGATGGTGGATAGGGGTTTTCGTTCGTGTTGAGCTTGATGTAGCGTCGGTCCTGTGGCTGTTCGCCAGGTACGTACCCCTCCATGGTCCGGATGACCGAACGCACAGGAAAGTCTTTTGGACTCACGGTAACCGGGAGATAAGCAACTTTTTCGGGACGGAGCAAGCAAGACGAAGCGATTTGACCGCTCGGTAAGACGGGCCAAAGGCCTAACACGATTGAGTCAGTTCGTGCTCCACAGAAACGCGGTGTGGCCATCAACCATTGCAACCTCGGGCGGCCACGAACGCGACGATCGATCCAGGCGAAAGAATCTGACAGAGTAGCGCCCGAGTGGACAGGCGAGGAGCATCATGATCGACTTTCAGGTGACGGACGAACAAAAAGCCCTCATCGACACGGCACGGCGTTTCACCCGCGAGCAGATCATTCCAATCGCTGCCGAATGCGACCGCGACGCCAAGTTCCCGATGGACGTGTTCAAGCTCGCTTGGGAAATTGGTCTCGTCAACACCACTTGTCCCACCGAATATGGCGGCGCTGGCCTGGGCGAGCTGGAAAACGCGATGATGACCGAGGAGCTCGCGTACGGCTGCTCGGGTATTCAGACAAGCATCCTCGCCAACGTCCTCACCCTCACGCCGATCAAGCTCGCCGGCACTGAAGAGCAGAAGAAGAAGTACCTCGGCATGCTCACCAGCGAACCCATCATGGCAAGCTACGCGACCAGCGAGCCGGGTGCAGGCAGTGACGTGGCCGGGCTGACGACGCGCTTCGAACAGCACGGCAATGACTACGTGCTGACTGGCCAGAAGTGTTGGATCACCAACGCCAGCTACGCCCGCTTCTACGTCGTGTTCGCGACGAGCGATCCCGCCTTGCGTCACAAGGGGATCGCCGCCTTCATCGTCGATCGCGATCTGCCCGGCGTGAGGCCCGGCAAGAAAGAGGATAAACTCGGTCAGCGCGCGAGCGACACCGCCGTGCTCCATCTCGACGAGGTCAAGATCCCCAAGGCGAACCTCCTCGCCCCCGCGGGGCAGGGGTTCAAGCTGGCCATGGAGACCTTCAACCAGACGCGCCCCGACATCGCAGCCGGTGCTGCCGGCGTCATGCGCCGCGCGCTCGACGAGTCCCTCGCTTACGCCAAGGAGCGTAAGACGTTCGGCGTGCCGATCGGGCAACATCAGTTGATACAAGCGATGCTGGCCGACATGGCCATCCGATTGGAAGCGACGCGATTGCTGTATCTAAAGGCGGCGTACAACCTCGATCGAGGCGTGCGCGATCCCATCGTGTCGAGCTATGCCAAAGCCTTCGGCGCCGACTCGGCCATGCAGACGACGGTCGACGCCGTCCAGATTTTCGGCGGCAACGGCTACGTCAAAGAGTATCCGGTCGAGAAGCTCATGCGCGACGCGAAAGTCCTGCAGATTTACGAAGGAACGAGCCAGATCCAGAGGCTCGTCATCGCCCGCAACCTGCTCGCGTAATCTCGCACCTTGAAACGCCCTCAGCCCGACGAGGATTGCAAGTCCGCTTACATCGTTCGCGTGCGCTTTTGCGACACCGACTTGATGGGGATCGTCCATCACGCGAAATACCTCGAGTACTTCGAGGCGGGTCGCGTCGAGTACTTGCACCGGCGCGGCATCGGGTACCTCGATTGCGTGAATCACGGTATTCATTTGCCGGTTGTCGAGACGAGCGCCCGCTACCGGCGCACCGTCCGTTTCGACGAGCGTCTGGTGGTTGACACGACCCTCACCGAGCTCGGTCGTGCCACCGTGCGATTCACGTACCGCCTGCTGCGCGACGACCCGTCAGCGGAGCTCGTCGCCGAAGGCGCGACGCTTCTGGCGTGCGTCGGCAACGATCATGTCCCACGCCGCATTCCCGACGAACTCGCGGCGATGCTGTGTCGCGCCGAGACTCACCCGCGACCGATTGATCAAGTGTAGGCGCTCGCTCACGGTGGTGACCGGCTCAGTGGAA
>DATHES010000167.1:0-53580 GCA_035318465.1 Polyangiaceae bacterium | reverse complement strand
GCCCGAAAGGCCTTGACGAGCCCAGAGGTGCATGGTTTCAAAACCGTATGGCCAACGAACAGACGTACAAAGGCAGCTGTCACTGCGGCAAAGTGAGCTACGAGGTGAAGGCGGATTTGGCGCAGGTCATCTCCTGCAATTGCTCGATCTGCTCCAAGAAGGGGTACCTGCTCTCCTTCGTCCCGGCCGAGCAGTTTCGTCTTTTGTCGGGCGAAGAAAAGCTCACCGACTATCAATTCAACACGATGAACATCCACCACTTGTTCTGCTCCTCGTGCGGGGTCCAGTCGTTCGGGCGCGGCAAAGGGCGCGACGGCAAAGCGATGATATCGCTCAACGTGCGCTGTCTCGAGGGCGTCGAGCCGGGTGATCTGAAGATAACTCCCGTGGACGGTCGAAAGCTGTAAGCGCGCCCCGCCGAACGCTCCACGCGAATCGGCAGTCAGGGAGGGCGCTGCCCGGTCATCCTGGAGTCGTCGACGCGGCCGGGGCGCGCAGGGCGGTGTGCTCGCGCAAGCTGGTGAGTAGATCGCCCCACCACATGCCCATGTTGCGGATGAAAGTGGGCACGTCTTCTCCGTGACGAGCCGGGTGATCGGAGCGAATGGCGCCCCAGCCCCGATGTCGAACGGTGACGAGCGTGCCGCTCGCGCTAGGGGCGAAGGTCACTTCGACTTCGGTCTTCTCGGCAGGGGCGAAGTTCACGAGTCGCCACTCGAAGACGAGGCGTACCGGAGGCTCCCAGATCGTCACCCGACCGGTCTCCACCACGCGCGCGCCTTGGTTCGTATCGAAAGATTCGAAGAGGCGACCGCCCACGCCCGGTTCGAGATGAATGATGCCGCGCTGCGTACCGGCCGCGCGGTACCTGAGGCCGCGCCTCCACCATTGATCGATCTCCTGCGTGAAGACTTCGAACGCCAAGGCGGGTTCGACCGCGACGAGGACCGTGATGATCGCTTGATCGCCCGGAATCATTGCGCAGCGTTTCATGGGCCACCGGCTCGTGCAAGGTCACACAGAAGTGCGGACCTACCGGTCGGGAGTCCGATGAGGTCATCCTCGGGCGATGGTATCTTAACGATCCTTACGTCGGTGGGGGGTGTTACACTCCAGCGAGCGGCAGGTCCTGGGATGCAATGCAAATGCGGTGGTGAGCTCGTCCGATGTCATCGACGTTGGTGGGAGCGCATTTTCTTGGTGCGCCGGGCCTGGCGATGCACGGACTGCCAAGCGCGCCGTTTCGAATCTGTTTTCGGCGCGCTCGGCGTGACGCACGACCCCCACCCTTGAATCGGGCGCTGGCGTCGCCATTTCCGTGGCTCACGGGGATGACGGGCTAGCCGACCTGGGAGCTGAGCTCGGTGGCCACCCTCGCCGGTTCATCGGTACGAGGCACGGAGGGTGATGCTCGGCGAAAGAGCGGCGCGAACGCGTCGCGGTAGAGCCATGCCAGCCCGCCTTCGGCCAGGAGCAGGAAAGCTGCGATGGGAGCCCCCTCGGGCGCGAGCAGGAAATGAAACGCCGCAATGTTCACGACCACTGGCGCGAGCAGGGTGAGCGCGAGGGGGACGAAGCGCCCCGAGAGAAGGAGCAACCCCGCCCCGAGCTCGACGATCTTGAGCAGCGGGATGAAGTAACCGGCGGCGGCGAGCCCGTCCATGAAGGCACCCGCCGCGCCCGGGTGCGGGGGCGGGGCCGCGAGCTGAAGGAGACCAGCGGCCCCCGCGGCGGTGAAAAGGAGACCGAAGACGATGCGAAGAGCGATGGGAGCGATACGCGACACGATTTTCATAGGCACCTCCGAGTGAGATGCCGTGGAATCTAATCTGTTGCTCGGGATGGGATTAGTCTGCTCGTATTCACATGTCTGTTGCTCAGATCGAAACAATGGATTCGGCCGCCTCGATGGCGCACGGCGCGCGCGCGTCTTGGTGGAGGAACTGACGAAAATGCGAAGAGCTGCGCGGCGCGGTAATGCCAGCGCGTCACGGCCGACGCGCGGCTCGTCGCTAACGCGCGGCGGCGAACGTCTTTTTACTCGGGATGGGCGCGCCGCTCGCGCGCGACGTCGAAGCCTTCGCTTTCTTCGTTTTCACCCGTCGGGACGGCGGTGGAGGGCGACGCGTCGTCGCCGCCACGCCGAAGGCTCACCTCGAAGCGGGCCCCCTTTCCGTTCGCGGTGGGAACCAGCACGACGTCAGCGCCGTGCGCGCGGGCAATCTGCCGTACGATGGCGAGGCCGAGCCCCGCGCCGTCCGAGGAGCGTTCGGCATCACCATGGCCCCGGTAGAACGGCTCGAAAATCTTCTCCCGTTCCTCCGGCAAAATGCCCGGCCCCTCGTCGGAAACCGCCACCGATACGCGGTCAGCGTGGGCAGCGATCTCGATCACGACCTGGCCCCCGTCGGGCGAATGCCGCACCGCATTCTCGAGCAGGTTACGCACGAGGCGTTCGAGATCGTTCGCGTTTCCTACCACGGCATGCTCGCCGCCGCTGATGCCGAGCACGATGCCGCGCTCCTTGGCCTGGGCCGATACCTGGGACTCGGCCGCCTGCACGACATCGCGGATGAAGGCGACGGACGCCCCCATCCGCTCGGCGCCGATGCGGGCCAACGTGAGCAGATCGTCAGCCAGCTGCTTCAACTTGCGCGTCGAGTCGAGCGCCTCGCCGATGGCGCTGCGGTACGATTCGGCACTGCGCGAACGCCGCAGGGCGAGTGCGAGCTCCCCATACAGCGTCGTGAGCGGCATCCTGAGCTCGTGAGCGGCCAGAGCGATGAACCGCTGCTGCGATTCGACCAACACCTCCAGCCGCGCGATCATTTCATCAATATTACGACCGAGTTTTGCGAGCTCGGGGTCACCGGAGTGCAATTTCACTCTCGCCGCGAGGTCACCCGCGGCGACTCGGTGCGCAACATCGGCGATTTTTTGATGGTCGCGGGTGAGCCGGCTCACGATCCAGCTTGCCACGAGGCCCGCCCAGAGAACGGCCATGATGAACGCCACCGTCATGGCCCGGCGCAAGAACGCCGCGTCACCATCGAGCTCGAGGCGCTGCGCCGCGACCAAGAGAACCTGATCGCCGGCGCCGGGCAGTGGCACGATGACGCCCCGCAGGTGCTCGCGGCCGTGCCAGAAGTCGAAGGGACGCCGCGCGCTGCGCTGAAACCCGGAGAGAGGAGGAACGTCGTCGCCGAAACTCGACGTCTTGGCGTGCACCGAGCCGTCCCGATCGTAGATGGCGCCGTACTTGGTGAGGGGCCCCACGTCGTTGGCGGCGGGCATCGGCATGTCGCTGATGACGAGCTTCTCGCCTTCGCGCCCCGCCACCCGTTTGGCATCCTGTTCGGCTTCGGTGAGAAGCGCCTCGTCCAGCCGCCGCTCTTGGGCGTGGTTCACCGCCACCGAGACCGCCACGAAGGCAACGCCGAGCGTGACGAAAGTCATCGCCGAGACAGCCGCCACGAGCCGCGATCGAAACGTCACGAGGCGGGCTCGGAGCGAAGGCGATAGCCGAAGCCACGCACGGTTTCGATCATGAACGCATGCGCGCCGAGCTTGTCGCGCAGACGGCTGATCTGCACGTCGACGACGTTGGAGCCAGTGTCGAAACCGGTCTCCCACACCTGCGCCAGGAGGTCGGTGCGCGTCACGATCCTTCCCGCGTGATGAGCGAGGTGCATGAGCAGCGTGTACTCCCGTACCGTCAGGTCGAGCGCGACGCCCGCCAGGACGGCGCGGTGCGCGGCGCGATCGATCTCGAGCTCGCCGAAGACCAGCCTTTGCATCCCCTTCGAACGGCGAATGAGCGCATTGACGCGGGCCACCAGCTCGTCCACCTCGAAAGGCTTGACCAGATAGTCGTCGGCTCCGCTCTCTAGACCGAGCACCCGGTCGCTCACTTGACCGCGCGCCGTCAGCATCATCACCGGGATGGCGTTGCCGGCATTGCGCAGCTCGCGACAAATCGAAAGTCCGTCCATGTCCGGCAATGTCCAATCCAGGATCGCCAAGTCGTAGGAGCCCTTGGCGATTTGACGCAGCGCGATCTGCCCTTTGGTGGCGATATCGGTGGAGAATCCTTCCTCGTGGAGCACCCGAGAGATGAATCGCGCCACCTTCAGCGCATCTTCGACGACGATGACTTTCACAGGGCTCGTCATCATAAAGGCAGGGGAGTTCTCAACGCCTAACATTGCAAGCTTGTAAGGTTCAGGTAATCGCCCGGGGGAGCATGGCCACCTAGGCTGACGGCGGTGCGGGCCTTCTGCAAGGCGTCGAGGCTGGTGACGTCGCGGCAGTCTTTTCTGCGCGCTCCCCCATGCTGAAATCCATCGTCGAACAATCGATCAAGCTGAAATACGTGATGGCGCTCTTGCTCGTCGTCCTTCTGGGCGTCGGCCTGCAGGGCGTGCGCAAGCTGCCCATCGACGCCGTACCCGACCTCACCACCACGCAGGTGTCGGTGTTGACCGACGCGCCCGGCCTTTCGCCGGTGGAGGTGGAGAGCACCGTGACGTTTCCCATCGAGATGGCGCTCAACGGCACCCCGCGGCTGGCGGAGCTGCGCTCGATGTCGCGCAGCGGGCTCTCGGTCGTCACCGCCGTGTTCGAAGACGGCGCCGACCTCTGGCTGTCGCGCCAAATCGTGCTGGAACGCGTGCGCAGCGCGGAAGGGGATTTGCCCGCCCTGGCGGGCACGCCGCAGCTCTCGCCGGCTTCGGGTGGGCTCGGCGACATTTTCCGCTTCGTGGTGCGCTCCGACCACCACTCGCCGATGCAGCTCCGCACGCTGCTCGACTGGGAAATCGCGCCCAAGATTCGGCAAGTCCCCGGCGTCGTCGAGATCAACTCGTTCGGCGGCGATCTCAAGGAGTACCAGGTCATCGTCGATCGCGGGCGCTTGCATCTGCAGAAGCTGCGATTGAGCGAGGTGGCGGAGGCGATCGACAACGCCAACGCCACGGTCGGCGGCGGCTACGTCGAGCGCAAGAGCGAGTCGCTGACCTTGCGGGGCGTCGGGCTTTTTCGCAACGAGGAGGAGATCAGCAACGTCGTCATTCGCACCTCGGACGCCGGAACTCCGGTGCTCGTCCGTCATATCGGCGAGGTCAAGGTCGGCTCGGCCATACGCTATGGCGTCATCACCCGTGACGGTGAGGGGGAGGCGGTGGTCGGCCTCACCTTGATGCTCCTCGGTGCAAACAGCCGCGAGGTCGTCCACAACGTCAAAGAGAAGGTCGCCGACATCCAGCGCGGGCTGCCCGCCGGCGTGGTGATAGAGGCCGTCTACGATCGCTCGGATTTCGTCGGACGGACCATCGCCACGGTAGCCAAGAACCTCGCCGAGGGGGCCCTGGTCGTGACCCTCGTTTTGTGGATGTTCCTCGGCACCTTTCGCGGCGCGCTGGTGGTCGTCCTCGGCATTCCCGCTTCCATGGCCATCGCCGTCATCGGCATGCACCTCTTCGGGGTTACCGGCGATTTGATGAGTCTCGGAGCCATCGATTTCGGCTTCCTGGTCGACGGCCCCATCGTCATCCTGGAGGCCATCATCGCCGCATTCGCCGGCAAGAAGTTGGTCGGCACTGCGCGCGACCCGGCCTATTCCGAGGTCGGCTCCAGCGTCATCCGTCCGGTAGGTTTCGCGGTGGCGATCATCATGCTCGTCTACCTTCCGCTCCTGACGCTGGAAGGGATCGAGGGCAAGATGTTCCGCCCCATGGCCATCACCATGGCCTGCGCGCTGTTCGGCGCGCTCGTCTATTCGGCCTTGTTTTTCCCGGCGCTCGTCGTTCTTTTCGTCCCTCCCGCGACCGGGCACGGCCCGCACTGGATCGAGCGCTTGAGCCATCATTACGCCGCGGCGATTCCCTGGGCATTGCGCTGGCGCGTGCCGCTCCTGATCGGTGCCGGGTTCAGCCTGGTGGGCAGCATGGTCCTGCTCGGAAGAATGGGGGCCGACTTCATGCCGCGCATCGAAGAAGGCGACCTCGTGGTCACCATCCGCCGCGCCCCTTCCATCGGTCTCGGCGAAGCCAAGGATCTCGATCTGGCGGCGGAGAAAGCGCTGCGCAAGTTTCCGGAAGTGATGACCGCCATCGCCTTGACGGGACGCGCGGAAGTCGCGGTCGATCCCGTCGGCAACGACAGCACCGATCTGCTCGTGCACCTTCGTCCCAAAAAGGAATGGACGACTGCGCAAGACTTCGATGCTTTTTCGATCTTGGTCAAAGACGAGATCGAGAAAAACGTCCCTGGCACGTTCGTCTCGGTCTCCCAACCGATCGAGGACAAGACCAACGAGCTCATCAGCGGGTCGCGCGCCGACGTGCAGATCTCGATCTTCGGCGACGATCTCGAGGGGCTTCGCCGCACGAGCGACGAGGTTGCCGCCATCATCCGCACCGTCCAGGGCTCGGGAGACGTGCGCGTCGAGCGTGTCCTCGGCGCGCCGCAGATCACGGTGCAGCCGGATCGGGCGCGCCTCGCACGATACGGTATCCGCGCGCAGGACGCTCTCAAGGTGGTGCAAGCCTCGCGGGTCGGCATCCCGGTCGGCCTCGTCTACGAAGGGAAGCGGCGTTTCGAAGTCAAGGTCATCGCGCCACTCCGTACCCCTACTCCGGAGGCGCTCGGCGAGCTCTTCGTTGAAACGGCCGACGGCGGAACGGTGCCTCTTTCGGAGGTGGCGACCATCATCGAATCGGAGGGTGCTTCCCAGATCCGGCACATCAACCTGGCGCGCACCATCCGCGTCGAGGTCAACCTGCGTGGACGCGATCTCGTGTCCTGGGTGGCGGAGGCGCGCTCCAAGGTCGAACAGCAGGTCACTCTTCCCCGCGAGTGGAAGATCGAATGGGGTGGCCAATTTGCCAATTTCGAGCGCGCCAAGAACCGCCTCGGAATGGTGGTTCCGATGGCCTTGGCCATCATTTTCGGCATGCTCCTGTGGATGTTCCAGGCGCCGCGCTATGCCGTCGCGGTCTTCGCAGTGGTGCCGTTCGCGCTGACGGGAGGCGCGCTCGGTCTGGTGATGCGCAACATTTCCTTCAGCATTCCTGCCGCGGTCGGCTTCATCGCCTTGGCGGGCGTGTCGGTGTTGAACGGCGTGGTGCTCGCCACCGCGGTGCGTGAGAAGCTCGACTCCGGTTGGCCCCTCGACGAGGCGATTCTCGAGGGATCGACCGATACCATGCGGGCCGTGTTGACGACGGGCGCCGTCGCTGCGTTCGGCTTTCTTCCGATGGCGCTCGCCACCGGGGCCGGCGCCGAGGTACAGCGCCCGCTGGCGACGGTCGTCATTTGCGGCATCCTCTTGTCGACCGCCCTGACCCTGTTCCTGTTGCCCGGCGTGCTGAAGGTCGCTCTCTTCGTCCGGCGCCGCGAACCACGGTCGATCGAGGAGCCGGCCCGCGCCCGCGCCAAGGTCGCCTGATCGACGAAGAACGCGGGGATCGCGACCGCTAGCTCTGCTGGCGGCGACGGCGGCGCAGCACCATGGCCATCGCGCCGAGAGCACCGACCAGAGCGCCCGCGTCACCCGTGGACCGACCTCCGGGCACCGAGCAATCGCAGCCGTCGGCGGGCGGCGGCGTGGTGCCGCCAGTGCCGCCGGTTCCTCCCGTTCCCGCGCTTCCATCCTTCGCGCCGCCGTCAGTGGGCGTGCCGCCATCGCCGCCGCAAGTGCCGGTGTTGTCGCCGACCTTCGAGAACGGCGAGTTGGTGATCCCGGTGAACGCGATGTCGTCGATCTCCCAACCGTCGGTGCCCGTGCCCTCGTCGGTGCCGATGCGGAAGCGCACCTTCACCGTCTTGCCGGCGAGCTTCATCCCGAGATCGAGCTTGACGTCGACATCGGCGGGATAGTTCGTCGATCGGGCGGCCCACGCTTTTTTGCCGGCGAGGACGTTGGTGTCGGGGATGTTGAACGGAACGCCAGTGAAGACCGTGGCCGGGTACATCGGATCGACGTAGTCCGAGACGTCGCTCCAGGTGGCTCCGTTGTCTTGGGAGATCTCGAGGACGCCTCCGTCGAAGTTGCCCATCATGGTCGTGCCCGGGATCGCACCCACTTCGAAGGTGTAGTGATGTTTGAACGCGATGGTGAAGGGTTCGGTCGAACCCACGACGAGGTCCGGTGAGACCAAGCTCTCGTCACCGGCCGAAGACAGCGCGTCGCCATGCCAAAGATGGCCTTTGGCGTCGCCGGCGCGTGCCCAGGCGTCGGCCGAGAGCTTCGGCACGTGGTTCATCGTCCAAACGGACGGCAACGCGCTTTCGACGTCGTCGGCCTTCGACGAAGCCCTGGTTTCGTCGAAGTTGAAGGGCGCCAGGTAGGCGACCTCGACGGAGGCTTTGGCGGCGTCGCCGTCCGTCATCGTGATGGTGACGGGGATCGCCGCTCTCATGGCCACCCCGGGCTTGGCCGTCACGTTGACGGTCACGGTCGCCGACTCGTACGGCTCGATCGACGCCATGTCGGCGCCCGGCATGCTGAAGGTGAGGTTGGCGTCGGTGCTGCTGGCCTTGATTTGTGTCTTGGTGAGTCTGACCCAGCCCGAGTTCTTCACCGTGACGGTGAGCTTGCCCGTTTCGTTCGTATCGAGGACGCCGTCCTTGTCGCAGCTCGTCACCGAATCGTCGAGTTTCGCTTCGACGAAGGCGAGTGCCCCCTTGAAATCCATGCTCTCGACGGCCTCGTTGAGGTTCATCGACGACGTGGGGGGAGCCACCGCGGCCACGCCGAGGCCGCGCTTGGCAAAGCCTTTGGCAATCGCGGTAAAATCGTCCATTCGTTTGGTGGCGTAGATCGTCGAGAGGATGGCATCGCGCTGTTCGACGAAGGTCGGTTCGTTGGGGGTCGCCTTCATGCCGGCCACCAGGTAGTCCGCCATCCGGCGCTTGCTCTCGTCGAACGAGAGGGGGGGCGTGGCGGCCTTACCGAGATCGAGAAGGTTCGCGTACGCTTCGAAGAGCGTCTCGGCCCAAATTTCGCCGACGTTGTGCACCTCGCTCATGTCGGCGCCCGTGGGAGCGAGCGGCGCGCCCATGGGCAGCGTCTCCATCTGTTTGATGTGCTTGAAGGTGAACGGGTTCTTCGTCATCTCGCGCGAGTACGGCGCGCGGCGGATGCCGAAATACGAACCGTCTTTGGCGATGCCTTGCGCGGCGTACTGCGCCAGCGCGTACGTCTTGCCGCCATCGAAGGTGTCGCCATCGCGAATGACCATCATCAGGCCCATGAAATCGCCCCAACCCTCGCTCATGCCGCTGCACGACGACCCGCCGCACTGCACGAGGCGGTGGTGGAAGTAATGCCCCCACTCGTGGGCGACGACGGTGTTGTCGATGGTGCCGTCGCGCATCGTTTCTGCGCCGCGCTGCAGACGCGCGGTGGGCATCGCGGCAAGAAGCGGCTTCAGTTTGTCGCCGTCCTCTTTGCTGATGCTGATGAGCGGAACGGTGACGGGGGTGGTCACGGTACCCACCGCATTCGGCGGCAAGTTGCCGGTCACGTTGTTGATGAGGATGATCCCGAGCGCCCCGGCGGCCTGCGCATTTTGGACCTTGAAAACGAAGGTGCACCCGCCTCGATCGATGACGGCGATCTTGCCCGTCACGTTGGTGGGCTGCTGGCACCCGTCGTTGGCAGTGCCCATCGTCCCGCTGCCGTCCGGCGCGGGGGGAATGACGGTGCTTGCGTCATCGCTGAGAACAGCCTGCAAGGGACCAGCACCGGTATCGAACGTCTGCGGGCCGAAATTGGCCGCACCGAACGGATCGAGGAAGGTAGCGCCGGCCACTTCGAGCTTGCGGTTTGGAAGCCCCGTCCACACGAACATTTGCATGCGCGGCGACGTGCCATCGGACATCGGACTCATGTTGGCGTTGTTCGCTTGTCCCGACTCGGCGCTGTCCTGCGCCTCGGCGCGCAAAGGGTCGCCCTCGCTGCCTCCGCGATTGAAGTTCGATTGCTGTGCGTTGTTGCTCCCCTCGTCGAAGCCGGAGTCGTACCAATAGTCGTGCAGCCAGTTGTTGGTATAGAAGATCTGCGTAATCGCGGCCTTGATCTGGTCGGGGGTCTCGTTGGGCGACTTGGTCGGATCGTAGGTGCGGTCGAACGTCCTCGGGCTGGTGGTTTCGGCGCGGTAGTCGCCGCCGCCGCCGTCCGCGCCCGCGTCTTGGTAGCCGTCGTTGATCGCGGCGCCCGCCTCGTTCGTCGCCTGGTTGCGATCGCTGTAAGCCCGCACGTTGTTGCCCCAAGTCACGGTGTCGTTGGGCAGCAGCCACGGGTCGGCCATGCCCATCGGATTCTTGTTGAACCCCTCCATCGCGATCATGACCGGCGGAATGAACGTCTGCGGTTTGAGATCGGGCATACCCGTCGGGTGCGGCGTGACGTCGGCGATCGGGCCGTCGGTGGGTGTCTTGGCTCCGGTCGCATCGGCCCAGACCTTGTAGTTGAAGGCTTCCTGCATCGTGAGTGACGCCTGGTAAAGGACGCGCCCATCGTCGGCGGCGATGACATAGGAGCGGGCATCGTTGTCGCGCGAGCCGTCGGAGCGGCCGAGGATCTCGACGTAGTAACCCGGCTCGAGACGGTCGCCGGTCGGGAAAAGGACGCGCTTGGCCGTCGCAGTGATGACCTGCAAGGCGCCGCGCGGCGCATCGACCGCGTAGCTTCGCATGTCGGTTCCGCTCACTTGCCCCAGATCGCGGACGGCATTGCCTTGGAGCGGGACCCCCGCATGCACCGTGTAGGCGGAAGCGAGCGCGTCTTCCGCAGGGTTTCGGAAGGTGGTCGACTTGTTCCAGATCTTGAGGTTCGAGGCAGGAAAGGTGTTGGCGATGGCGACCAGTTGATTGGCCGAATCGACGACGACGCTGGCGCGTGCGCGGAACACCTCGATGTTGTCGATGCGCTGTTCGAACTGCGCGAGACCGGCGCCGGCCGGCAACCGGTGCCACCCCTTGAAGACGGCGCCGCGGAGCGCGGCGTCGTTCAATCCGAGCGATGATGCGTGCCTTTCGAAGTGCAAGCGCGCGACGGTTTCGTGTCCCAGGTTGAGGCGCGCAGCTTTGGCAGCGGGCGAAGCCAAGACGAAGCGACCGGCACCTCGCACATCACGCGAAACGACACGACCGAGGGGCGTCGACGCCAGCGCGACCTTGGCCGCCGCCAGGTCGGGATCGACGGCACCGGCCGAAGCGCCGCCGCGCTTGGGCGTATCGCCTCCGCAGCTGGAGAATGCGGCAAGCATGACGCCGACTGCGGCGAGGGAACCAAGAGTCGTGAGGTAAGATCGCATGATGCGCTCCGTTGTGTGATTGGTCGCGTCCCGGACGGTCGATTTCGATCCTGAGGGGGGCGCGGCACTCTACCGAACTGGTAGCGAAAGGAAATGGGGTAGGCCGTGAGATCGACTTCGACGCGGGCGATCTCAATGCAGTGCGGCAATGCAGATTGCCGAGGTGCGGCATGCGACCGGTGCAACGCTCGCTTTGGAGATGCGGATGTTGCAAAAAGCAGCAATTGTCATCGAACCAGCCGATGTCATCAATGACTCGACGCGTTCGAACCACGCGCCTGTCGCAGCCGCGCAACGACCGAAAACAATGGGATTTTGCGTCACCTGGCAGCGTCGGCCAATGGGCGTGCCGCCTTCAGTCGATCACTGCCGCCAGCACATGCTCCTGCAGCAATCGCTCGGTGGCCAGGTGCATCCCCTTGGCGTTGTAATTGACGCTGCTCAATACCGCGACGAGCCGCAGCTCCGGTACGATAACAACCTTGTTACCCCCATTGCCCGACATGAACCAAACGGGCCAAGTCTTGCCGTTGGCAGAGAAGCTGCGCAGCCACCAGAGGTAGCCGTATTCGGTTTTGTCGTCGACGCGAAAGAGCGGTGGACCTGCCACGAATGTGGCGTGCGGCTGGACCGACCGGCTGACCCAGCTCTCGGCGATGACGCGCGCGCCTTTCCACGTGCCGCCGTCGAGGTAAAGCTCCGCAAGCTTGAGCAGATCGCGGCTCTTTAGCTCGAGACCGCCTCCGGTGAAGGCGAGACCGACCGGCGAGTATCGCCAGGTGGCGCGATCGATGCCGAGCGGGGCGAACAGGACCGCGTTGGCGAATTCGGCCAGCGGCGTCTTCGTGGCGCGCTCGATCACACCTCCAAGCGTTCCGACACCGGCCGTGCAGTAGCTGAAGCGGCGACCTCGATCTGCGTTACCAGCCTCGACCGACTCGGCGCGAGGTCCACCGTCTCTGCGGTCGATGCGAGGACCGCCGTCTTTGCCGTCCGGCTTACGCACGGGCAGATGGAGCGTGAACTTGACCCAGTCCTTTTCGACGTACATCCGTTCTTCGTTGCCCCGCGAGTCGTCCTCCCCATCGTTGCATTCGAGCGCCGAGGACATCGTCAGAAAGTCCTCCAGCGTGATCGCCTCTTTGCGTGGGTCGGGGTTGGCGAGCGGCCGCATATCGGGGAAGAAGCTCACCACCGGCGCGTCGACGCCAGCGACGAATCCTTTCTCGATGGCGATTCCGAGCAGCATGCCGGTGACGGTCTTGGTGACCGAGCGGGTGTTGTGCAGCGTCCCTCCATCGGTCTCGCTGAAATAAGCTTCGTAGACGAGCTTGCCGTGGCGCGCGATCGCGACGCTGGTGAGCTTGGGGAAGTCGCCGGCGCGAATGGCGCGCTCCATGGCGCCCAGCTTCTCGACGGACATACCGACCGCGTCGGCGCGAGCGACGCTCCACCCGTCGTCGAGCGGCGGCGGAGGGTGATACGGGGGCAACGAGGCGCTCGCGAAGTCAGTGCTCGACGCGCGGGCGTCGTCCTGCTCGAGCAGGTGCGAATGGGGCCTGCAGCTGGTGGAGAACGCCGACGCCGCGACGACCAACGAAAGCGACGCCACCCGAGCCGACGAGAGCGACCAAAAGGGGCATGCGCGCGGACCGGTGGGCAGCATCGCGATGGACGAAGTTGTAACGAACGTCGTCCCGGGCCGCAACGAACCCCCTGAAACACCGATGCCCCCCTTGCCTTGCGGCGAGGAGGGCATCGTTCTCTCACGCTGCGCCGGCCGTCACATCAGCCGTGCGCGCGACCCGGAGCTCACTCTTCGGGCTTGGCTTCCAAGAAGTTCGGCGAAACGAACACGATGCCACCCGTCACTGCGCCGCTGAGCGAGAACGCGGACGTGACGCCGTCACCGTTGAGATCGCCGTAACCGGCGGTTTTAAACGACTGCGTCGCGCCTGCAACCCCGGTGTACTCGTACATATAGTACTGGGGATCGCTCATCGAGAAGCGCAGGCACGCGAAACCCTTGCCGGGCGTTGCTTCGTCGATACTCCATTCGGCCGCTGTCGACTGGTACTTTTGACCCTTAATCTTCCCCTCGCCGTCAGGAACCTTGTTGGTGGCGGTGAGGCAGAGGTTGTTGGAAACTGCGGCGCTGTTCCCACCGGCGAGGATGGTGGACGGCATCGACTCGCGTTCGTATGCGCCCTTGGCGTCCTTGGCCATCTGTCCAACGGCGTTGCGAACTTCCGCCGTCTTGGCGTTGAGCAGGTATTTGCGGACTCCGTAGATGGCGAGCGCAGCGAGCACGCCGACGATCGCAACGACGATCATCAGCTCGATGAGAGTAAAACCACGACTTTGATATTTCTTGAATACGCGCATCGACATCACTCCTGTTGGGATTGTTTTTCCGGCTGCCTTGTTTGGGTCGGGGTGCGGCTTGCCGGACGTCGGCCGCATCGCTTTTGCGATTTCCCTCCCGTCATCATTGCCCTTCGTTCTCCAGGTAAATTTCGCCAGTGAACGATGAACCGGCGACCCAAGAGAAAATCCCGTTGCCATCGACGTCACCCTTGGCTTCGATCACGTACCAGGGCTCGGTGGTGGTGGGCCAAGTGGGTTTGTTGGCCAGATGCAGCGCCGGGATCGGCGCTCCGGCAACGCCCGCGCCCACCAGGTAGCCGTAATAGACGGCGCTGTCGGGCCGCGCGCCGAGTTGTCGCCAGCGCACGTAGTCCTTGTGCGTGGCGGCATCCCAGCCTGTCTTCTTGGCTCCCACGCTGCCGGTGGGGAAGTACTCGTTGAACCCGGCGCTGACGTCGAGGTACGAAAGCGTCTCGGCGCGGTAGCTCTCCTGGGCGGCACGAATGGACCCCACCATATAAATGGCTTCGCTCGACTTCGACGACGTGATGAACCGCCGGTAGGAGACAAGGCCGAGCGTCGCCAGGACACCGACGATGGTGACCACGGTAAGGAGCTCGAGCAGCGTGAAAGCACGCTGTTCGGCGCGGTGGCGGGTGGAAATTCTCATGAGACGACTGTATCTCGTTAGTGCAGCTTCTACGCCAGCAACCGTCACCGCCGAGGCTATCGCCGAACCGCGCGATTTCTGTTGCCGATCACGCTCGATCGCCAGCGGGTTGACGGCCTTCATGGGTTGCCAGTGCCGCAAATCGTCACCTGCAATGACCCAGGCTGACAATTCGCGGCGTGAGAGCGGCCACGGCTATCGCTGGGCCGGCAGAACTTGTCGCCCTAGCACCGATGTGGCACCGAATGACGGTCTCTTGGGCGCCAAACGGTTACATGTGGGCCTCGAAACGACGGAAGTACCCATGACACGAAGCAGAACTCCCTCGAGAAGAAAAGGTCAGGGGGCTTTGGGACGCGGAGCGTGGTTCGGTGCGGTCTTGCTCGGCGCGATCGCAGCCGCCTGCGGCGCTGACGGCGACGACACCCACGGTGGAACGGCCGGGACCGGCGCGACGGGCGGCGGAGGGTCGCGCTCTCACGACGCCGCGGGAGAAAATGGAGGATCGAGCGGCAGCGACGACGGCGGTCACGACGCAGCACGCGGCGGCGCCGGCATGGCGGGAGGGGGCGGAAGCGCGGGATCGAGCGGAAAGAGCGGCGCCGCGGGCGCGGGAGGAATCAATGAAGGTGGCGTCGATGCCCGGGAGGGGATCCCACCAGGATCGGGCGGCGGCACCGTCGACGCGGCGACGGACGGCGCGGGTGGCTCGACGGGAGGAGGCGCCGAGGCGGGGGACGCGGGCGGGATCGTTCCTCCCGATGGTTACAACTTGGTGTGGAACGACGAATTCGACATCGACGGTCGCCCCAATGCCGCCAATTGGAAATACGAAAACGGATTCGTGCGCAACGAAGAGTTGCAGTGGTACCAAGCCGACAACGCGAGCGTGCAAGGCGGACTTCTCATCATCGAAGGACGCAAGGAGCGCGTCACCAATCCCAACTATCGAGCCGGCAGCACCGATTGGAAAACCAGCCGGCAATACGCCGAGTACACCTCGGCCAGCTTGCTGACGAGTGGGCTGCACAGCTGGCAATTCGGTCGTCTGGAGATGCGCGGGAGGATTGTCGCCAAGGCCGGCTTGTGGCCGGCATGGTGGACGCTCGGAACGAGCGGCGAGTGGCCGGCCAACGGCGAGGTCGACATCATGGAGTTCTACAACGGCAAAGTGCTGGCCAACGTCGCTTGCGGCACCACGACACGATGGATAGCCAAGTGGGACTCGGTGACGAAGGACGTCTCGTCGTTCGGCGATCCGGCATGGGACACGAAGTTTCACCTCTGGCGCATGGATTGGGACGATCAAAAGATCGACCTTTATCTCGACGGGCAGATCATGAATACGAGCGATCTCGCCAGCATGCTGAATCCCGACGGACAGAGCCCGTTTCGCCGGCCGCATTACATGATCTTGAATCTGGCGATCGGCGGCCTGAACGGCGGAGACCCGGCTGCCACACCGTTTCCGACGCGATACGAGGTCGATTACGTGCGCGTGTTCCAGAAGAAATAGCGCCGACGCATGACGTCCTCCCTCGTATCCGCTGCCCAACGGCTGCACCGCCGAACGTCACGACTTGCGTTCGCGGCGCCGGTTGCGTGCGTGTACGCGCCGCTCGGCTACGCATGGCCCATCGCCGAAGCGTACCTGGAGAGGTACGGCCAGGGGCCGAAGGAGGTCGTCTTCGTGGGGATGAACCCGGGACCTTTCGGAATGGCGCAGACCGGGGTGCCTTTTGGCGAAGTCGGGTTCGTGCGCGACTGGATGAACCTTCGAGGGCGAGTGGCACGGCCGAAACGCGAACACGCCAAACGACCCGTGCTCGGACTCGATTGCCCGCGCAGCGAAGTGTCGGGCGCTCGCCTGTGGGGCGCGTTCGCGCGCCGCTTTCCCGACGCGCAGCAATTCTTCCGCCGCGCCTTCGTTCTCAACTACTGCCCGCTCCTTTTTCTGGCGGAGAGCGGAGCCAACATCACGCCCGACAAACTTCCCGTCACCGAGCGGAAGGCGCTCGAAACGGCATGCGACGAGCACCTCCGTGACGCACTCTCGACCCTCGCCCCCCGGACCGCCATCGGCGTCGGCCAGTACGCGACGAAGAAGATCGAATCGCTCCGAATCCCGCACCTGCACGTGGCGGGCATTCCTCACCCGAGCCCAGCCAGCCCGGCGGCCAACCGGGGTTGGGACGAGCTCGCTTCCCGAGCGCTGAGAAGCGCCGGCGTCGAAGGCTTGCTATAGGGTTGATCCCTCGCCTTTTGGCTCCGCTTTCCCCCTTTCAGCGAAACGAACAAGACCATGCAAGCGACACTGCGAAGACGTACGCCGCTGCCCAGCGCCGGGCTTTCGCTGGGGCTCGCCGTCATCATCGGCGTGAGCCTCATCGGCTGTAAGAAACCCACGACGGGAACGGCCGCGCCGGCAACGGCGGCGAGCGTCGACATCGCCGCGGCGGGGCCATGTGGCGTCTACGCCGATCGTCTTTGTGAAAAGGCGGGCGCCGAATCTCCCACGTGCCAATCGGTCAAAGCGGCCACCGAGTTGATGCCACCCGAGGCCTGCTCGGCCGGCATGAAGAACATCGACTACAGCGTCAAGAAGCTGGCCCAGAGCAACAAGGCTTGCGACGAGCTGGTGCAGAAGCTGTGCGAAGCGGTAGGGCCCGAGACGCAGAGCTGCAAGCTGGTGGCGGGCGAGACCAAGAAGTTCGGCGCAGAAAAGTGCAAGATGATGATGCAGCATCTGCCCGAAGTGATCGGCGAGCTGAAGACCATGGAGGACGCCAACAAGCCCCTCAGTGCCGAGTTGCAAGCGGCCATCGCCGCCACGTCGCCCTCGAGCTTCGGTCCCGCCAACGCCAAGGTCCAGGTGGTCGAATTTTCCGATTTTCAATGCCCATTTTGCTCGCAGGCGGCGAGCGTCGTGCACCAGATCCGCGAGAAGTACGGCGACAAGGTGCGCTTTACGTTCCGCCAATTCCCTCTTCCCATGCATCCCAACGCCCGCGAGGCGGCGGAAGCTGCCCTGGCCGCCGGTACCCAGGGGAAATTCTGGGAGTACCACGACCGTCTGTTCAAGGACCAAAGTCACCTCGATCGCCCCGCCCTGGAAGAGCACGCCAAGCAGACGGGACTCAACGTGGCGGCCTTCAAAAAATCCCTCGACGAGCACAAGTTTGCGCCGATGGTCGACGCCGATCTCAAGCTCGGGGAAAAGGTGCAAGTCAACGGCACGCCTTCCATGTTCGTGAACGGCACCCGCGTGGCCAATCCCACCAACTTCGAAGTGGTGTCGGGGCTGATCGAAACAGCCCTCAAGGGGACACCGCCCGGCTGACGCCGCGAAGCAGCCGACAGCGTCGTCTAGAGCAGTTTCCTGGCTGGTAGAACCGCGTTGGCGAGCAGGATGCCGGTGACGAGCGCGCCGGCGATGAGCAGCATGGAGAAGCCCTTGGCGGCGCCGTTCAGAAAATCGCCGCGCAAGAAGTCTTCGAGGCTCAGAAAGCCGAAGCTTCCTGGCACGAGCAGCATCATCCCCGGCAACTGAAAGAGCTGCGACGGGCGATCGGTGACGCGCGCCAGCCCGTTGGCAAAAAGGCAGACGGCGAGTGCCGCTGCGAAGGCCGAAACATGACCCGGAAGGTAGCGGGTACCGAGGGCGGTGGCGATGTAGCCGATCGCGCCGCTGGCGAGCGCGGCACCGAGATAGCGCCGCGGCACGGCAAAAACGACGGCAATACCGAGCGACGCGGCAACGAGCGCCAGAGCCTGAAACGGAAGGGAGAGCGCCTGACGCAGCGGCGGGGGGCTCGTTTCCGTGCTGACGATGTGCTCGATGCCGATGGCGAGCGCGATGCCGAAAAGAATGGACAGGAATGCGACAAAAGCTTCCATCAAGCGCGCGGCGCCGGATACGAGGTTCTTCTGCGCCAGCTCGGCCAGACCGGTGGTGAGCGTCATGCCGGGAATGAGCGCGATGAC
Source organism: Polyangiaceae bacterium (assembly GCA_035318465.1). Classification (GTDB taxonomy): domain Bacteria; phylum Myxococcota_A; class Polyangia; order Polyangiales; family Polyangiaceae; genus DASWDH01. Next base: position 35,238 of record DATHES010000167.1, on the reverse strand, counting down.
TCCGCTGAGCACGACGACCTCTTGCGACAAGTCGAGACCCAGCCGCACCAGTCCCCACGGCAGAAGTGCGGCCACGAGCCCGCCCGCGAAGTCGATGAGGAATCGACCTTTGGCGTTTCGGCCGATGAGCGAGGCGATGAGGGCGATCAAGATGCCGGTGGTGCCGGACACGAAAACCTCGAGCGCGCCTCCGCGAAAGAACACCGCCGCGGCCACGGAAACCGCGGCGATGGCGACCCAGGTGAGTGCGCGGGAGTAGGGGGGCGGCCGCTTGTCGAGATCGACCAGACGCTGGCGCGCTTCTTTGATGGTGATGCGATCGGCGGCCACGTCATTGAAGATGGTGTCGACCAGCACCAGCCGGTCGAGGTTCGTGCCCCACTCCTTGACGCGGATCATGCGGAGCACCGGCGTCGTCTGCCCGGGGACGGTGATGCTGACGAAGAGGCCGGTGGGGATGGCAAAGGCTTGCGCCGCGTAGCCTTCGATCTCCGCCACCACGCGGATGACCTCTTCGAGGCGGTAGCTTGGGCACCCGTAAGCCACCAGCGTGCCGCCAATCTCCAAGAGGTAATCGGCGAACTCGGTCGGGGGAAGCTTCTCCTCGGACGCGGCCCCCTTGGGGTGGGCGGAGGGGCTCACCCGCGGGAATATATACCAGCGCAACGCGGCCAAGTGCGCCGTCGCACGCATCGAATCTGCGGCAGTGGGGCTAGGGGGCGAGGATCTTCTTGCCGAACCAGAGACCAGCTGCGCCCAGCATGGCCAACGGAAGCACGTGCCCCACCAAGAAATGCGGCACGTAGGCGACGGGACACCAGGCATCGACCAGCGTGGCCACACCGAGCCCGAATGCCACGCCGATGCTCAACCCCGCCCGCCCCGGATGCACGCCGTCCGTGCCGCGTCGACTGAAGAGCATGGCCGCGAGTGGGAGCGCTCCCAGCGTCAAACTGACCCCGAGGCAGCGCAGGCCGAAGCGCGTTGGCCAGCGATCGAGGCCACGTTCGTACCCTGCGCTCCAGATGATTTTCCAAGCGAACAGCGCGACGGGCGAACCGATGGCGACGGCCATGAGCACGCTGCTCGATCGACCGAGCATGGCGCGACCTCTTCCCACCGTCATCCAGATCGCCAGCGCGGCGATGATCGCCGTTCCAGCCACCGTGCCCACCATGAGTGACGTCGGGCGGTTGGTGATGCGCACACCTCCATAGGCGAGGTAGGCGACGAAGGACAGGACCAGCGCGCCTCCCACGAGCCAGGCCGTGCGCTTCGATTCTGCGCTGCGCGTAGGTGCAGGCGCGGCCTCGACCGCGTGGAGAACTCTCCTCTTCAATTCTTCCGAGAGCACGGCCTGGTTCATGGGTCCCTCGCGTCGAGCGATTGATGGAGGGCTGCGCGCAGCGCCACGCAGGTGCGATGGGTTCGCAGCTTGACGGCCATGACCGTGATGCCGAGCACCTTGGCCGCCTCGGCGTGAGTGAGGCCATCCCGTTTCACGAGCTCGAAGGCGAGCCTGTTCTTCGTAGGCAGCCGTTCCAACTCTCGTTGAATGAGCTTGCCCAGCCATTTCGCATGGACGATTTCATCGACGGCAAGGTCCAGCGACGCCAGGTGTGCGATCGCGTCGCCGGCGTCACCCGGATGGCTCATCACGCCTCGCACCTTGGAACGTCGCGCCCGATCGATCACCAGCCGGCGTGCGATGGAAAACGCCCACGGGACGACCCCCGCTCCCCGAATGAACCTCCCCCTGGCAGCGTGCATCTTCAGCATGGTTTGTTGCACGAGGTCCTCCGCTTCCGAGCGGCTGTGGGTGGTGCGCAAGAGAAAAGCGAAGAGCCGAGGAGCCAGTAGATCGTAGAGCTCGGAGAACGCCGCGTCTTCTCCGGATGCATAGCGATCCATGGCACGGTCGGCCGCCGCGTCCGACGATCGCGGCTCGACCCGCCCTTCAGCGTCAGGTGCGCGATCCTCGCGCGCCTCCCGCGCTGCCCTCTCGGCGGCGTCGTCTCGGAAGGTGCCAATGCTGGTCCATTCCATCACCAAGATTTACCCCGTTCTCTGGTGTGCTCCTCTGCCCTGACCTGATGGCGGTAACCGCGTGGGGGGGGATACGCACCGTTCTCGATTTGGTTTCAAGAATCGTGACCACATCCCTCCTACCGCCGCAGTTCGCGCCTCGAAACCATATCGCGCAGCGTGCGTATCGGCCTCGGGTGTCCAGCACCGTCCACAGACGCCGCTGTCGCCGATTCGACCAAGCGTCATCACGTTCGAAGGAGGAGTCATGAAAACATCGAAATTACGCAATGCCTCGTGGGCGACGATGTCGAGCGCCGCAATGATGCTTTTTGCGGGCTGCACCAACGCGGTGGCAGATGCTGTCGATGACAGCAGTGACGAGCTCACGTCGGCGTGCCCACCGCACGTGCCGCCGGCGCTGGCGGTTCCCGCAGGAAACAAGCTGGCCTTCTCCTACGACGCCATTGGCGTTCAGATCTACGGCTGCGACGCGACGGCGACCGGTTACGGCTGGATCTTCCGCGCGCCCGAAGCCAACCTCTACGGTCACAAGGGAAAGCCGGCCGGAACCCACTACGCGGGCCCGACCTGGCAGGCCAAGGACGGCAGCACGGTGGTCGCCGCCAAGCTGGCCGAGTACCCCGCGGATCCCGCCATCCCCTGGCTGCTCCTCGGTGCGACGAGCCACGCCGGTCATGGGCGCATGACCGACGTCACCTTCATTCACCGGCTGGAGACGGCGGGGGGTAAAGCACCAGCCAACGGTTGCGACGCGACCCACGTCGGCGAGACGCTTCGCGTCGACTACACGGCGACCTACTACTTCTACGAGGCGCGCGGAAAAAAGTAACCGACGCGCGCGGGGCGAGTTTCCGCTTTCCGTCTCGGATCGGTGCTGGGTTCTATCGTTACGTCTGGCGGCGCGATAGACTGCCGGCGCCAAGATGACGGAGAGCGGGGCCACCAAGAGCGAAGCGTCACGACGGCAAGAGGGGATGCGCCTGCTCGCGGAGGCGCTGCACGAGTTCGCCGAAGCCACCTCCGACTATCCGCGCCTTCTCGCCGTCATTGCCAAGCGCGTCGCCGAGAGCATCGGAGACGTCTGCAGCGTGCTCCTCTTGTCGGACGACAAGGAGTCGCTCGAGGGGACGACTTATTACGATCGTGACCCCGAGGTGGCCCGCCAGTATGCGGCGGTGGCACAGCGACGGATCTCCATGAGCCAACCGACCGTCGCGCGGGAAGCGATGCAGTCGGGAAAGCCGATCTGCATTCCCCGTTTCGACATCGAGACATTGCGTGGGCGCACGACGCCGGAGAGCTACGAGCTGCACCGGCGGATCGGTGCCCACGGCGTCTTGGTGGTCCCGCTGCGGGTGCGCAACGAAGCGCTGGGCACCCTCAGCATCGTCCGCTACCGCCCGGAGCACGCGCCTCTCGACGAAATCGACGTCGAGGTGGCGAGCAGCTTGGCCAATCACGCCGCGCTCGCCATTTCCAACAGTCGTCTGCTCAAGAGCGCTCGGAGCGAGGCCGATCGGCGACTCGAGGCGGAGGCCGCCTTGTTCGAGAGCGAGCGCTTGCGCCGAGCCGAGCAAGACCTGGCGCGCGCCAACCGCTTCCTCGATGCCATCATCGAGAACATCCCCGACATGGTGTTCGTGAAAGACGCCACCACGCTGGCCTTCACGCGCTTCAACCGCGCCGGCGAAGAGCTCCTCGGCCTCGGGCGGCACGAGCTCATGGGAAAGAGTGACTACGATTTCTTTCCCAAGGCCGAAGCGGAGTTCTTCATCCAAAAAGACCGCGAGACGCTGGCCGCCAAGGCGATGATCGACATCCCCGAGGAACCGATCCAGACCGTCCGCGGCACGCGCTGGCTGCACACCAAGAAGGTGCCCATCCTCGACGCCGAAGGCACGCCGGTCCATCTGCTCGGTATCTCGCAGGACATCACCGAGCACCGCAGCGCGCAGGCACAGCTTCTCCAGGCCAAGGAGGCCGCCGAGAGCGCCAATCGCGAGCTCGAGTCGTTCAGCTATTCGGTTGCCCACGACCTGCGTACGCCGCTGCGCGCCATCGACGGATTCAGCCTGGCTTTGCTCGAGGACTACGGCGACAAGCTCGACCAGGAAGGGCGCGGATACCTGGAGCGCGTGCGCGGGGCCGCGCAGCACATGGCCGAGCTCATCGACGACCTGCTCACCCTTTCGCGCGTCACGCGGACCGAGATGCGGCGCCAACGAGTCGACCTCAGCGAACTCGGGCGCGCCATCGTCGCGCGATTTCAGAGTATCGAGCCGGCCCGGCAGATCACGGTCGTGATCGGCGATGGCTTGAGCGCCTTCGGCGACGAGGGACTGCTCGGCGTCGTCCTCGAAAATCTCCTGGGCAACTCCTGGAAGTTCACGAGCAAACGACAGGATGCACACATCGAGTTCGGCGCGACCGAAAAGGACGGCGTCAAGGTTTTCTTCGTTCGCGACGATGGCGCTGGCTTCGACATGCAGTACGCTGAGCGACTGTTCGGCGTCTTTCAGCGCCTTCATCATGCGACGCAGTTCGAGGGGACGGGCATCGGCTTGGCCACCGTACAGCGCATCGTCAAACGACACAGCGGCCGCATTTGGGCACAGGGGGGAATCGACCAAGGCGCGACGTTCTTTTTCACACTTGCCGACGAGGTAAGCACCCCATGAGCGAGCGAATCATCCTTCTGGTAGAAGACAATCCCAACGACGAAGCACTCACGCTTCGCGCTTTGAAGAAGAGCAACATCTTGAACCCCGTCTTCGTGGCGCGCGATGGCGCCGAGGCACTCGACTATCTCTTTTTGCGCGGGGAATACGCGGCGCGCAGGCCGGCGGGCAATCCGGAGCTCGTCCTCCTCGACCTGAAGCTGCCCAAGGTCGACGGGCTGGAAGTCCTGCGACAATTGCGCGCTGACGAACGAACCAGGCTCTTGCCGGTGGTCGTCCTGACGTCGTCGGTGGAGGAGCAGGACCTCTTGAGAGGGTATGCCCTCGGTGCCAACAGTTACGTGCGCAAGCCGATCGACTTCAACCAGTTCGTCGATGCCGTCAAGCAACTCGGCCTCTACTGGCTGGTGCTCAATCAACGCCCCCCCGAATCGAAGTGACCCGCGCGCGCGACTGCCCCAGCAAGAGTCCGAGCAAAAGGAGCAGCGACGAGGTGGGCCCGGTCGTAGTCCATGATGGCGCACCTGCCGGCGCTCCCTCGCGCACCTCGCGTCAGCGCCAGCATGGCAGGGTCGTCATCGGCGGGGACCATGGCTTCACCATACGGATCGAAACCTTCGGAGGCGATGGCACCGAGCGCTTGCGCCGTCGACGCGAACCTCACCGCCGCGACCATCCACGCCCGCAGCGGTGGCGCCAGAAGGCAGAGCGAAGTCCCGCGCAGCGATGCGGCGGGGGTCATGGCGACGACCGCGTCGGGGGGCAGGACGAACGCGTCGACCGCAAGAAGGTGCGCCATGCGCTCTGGCTGCCCGTCGAGGACTTTGAGAAGGGCGCTCAGCCGCAGACTGCTGGCCGGATCATGCCCCGGCAAGGCGGCGATGCCGAATAGCTGCCCCGCCGCGCCGGGCAACGTCATGACGTCCTCGAAATCGGCGGAGCGGCGGTAGATCCGTGGGGGTGGCCCGCCGAGACGGGACTGAAGAACGTCGGCGAAGGGGCTCACCAAGAGGGGCCGCTCGGCCCACTGGAGAAAGGGACGCGCAGCGCGGCAGGAGCGAGCATCATCGCCAATCCCAGAACGATGGACGGACCTACCAGCAAACGCGCAGTAGGTACGCGAGCCGATAGCGCTTCTTCGGCACCCAGCGCCGCCAGCAGGCCGAGCAGGCCGACCACCGCGACGAGATGTTTTCCGGATATCGAAAGAGCGAAAGGCCGGGGACCACCTGACAAAAGAGAGCGTTCAACGGCGTGTGTCGGCCCCACGCGAGGAGCAGAAACAGGACCGCGACGGCGGTGAAGGTCGGACGCCGGTCACCCGCGCCAGAAAATAGCCGCCGACTGCGGCCCACGCCGCGTGCAGGGTCCAGGTGAGTACGACGCCGCTTGCCAGATCGCCCGCCAAGAGCACCACGTGCCCGGGATAGAGCGCACCATGAACCGGCGCAGCCAGCCTCGATAGACCGAGCTCCGCCAGTGGGTTCCAGGAGGAGAGGTCGCCGCCTTCGAAGAGAGCGCGGAAGGCAGCCCGCGACGGGAACGTGAACCCGGAAAAATCGCGCATGGTCGGCACTCGACCGCCGAGTCCTTCGGCAAAGACGAGGACGATGCCCAACGCGAGCAAGAGGAGTTCCCATCGGGCCTCGCGCCTCGATTGGCTCACGTCCCGTTACGACGGTCGTTCACCCTGATCCAGACGTGTCGGGCTTCGCGTGGGAAAGCACGGCACCCGCGCTGGTCCGCGCGTGCCCCTCCACGTCGACGCGAGGACTCATCCCTAAGGTGCGCGCCCGACGCCCGCGCGACGCCAGATTCGAAACGGCCTTGGCTATGGATCGTCCGACCTGTGAGCACCTCGGTGAATTTGGCAGGCCGCACAAGATGACTGCGACCGACATTTCGACATTGCCCCCCGAGCTGCGTCGTGAGGATGTGTCTCCAACGACACAAGACCATCTCGGCGCCGGCGTTTCTGGAACATTTCGCCCACCGTTTGCAGACGAGGGTCGCCCGCTCATGACGATGGCGTATGCCGATAGAGCCCTGGGCCATCTCGTGCGCAAGATCGAGAGCTCGCGCCCGGCAAACCAAACGGTCGGAGCAAGCGACGGCCGATCCCCTCCTCTAGTGACACCCAACCGTCAGAAGATCCGCCGTTCTATTGGCAGGCCGCGCTACTGCACGGGTGTTGAGGATGGACGCGTCGTCGCGCGCATTGGTGGTCCGTGCCGACAATACCGATCAAATATTCGACACGAGGGAGCAAATGAGTCGCTTCTCGGCCGGGAACATTCCGGCGGGCCCACTACTTAAGGATGTCGGGGGAGCCTTTCCAGGGTTCTGCGCGCATGCTCGCGGAGGGTGGCCTGACTCGGCCAAGGCAAAGACGTCCAGCGCTTCGTCTCGGTAGTCGATGTCGAATTGGAATTGGACGCGAATCTTCCTTCATGGAGCAAGCTGCGTGCCCGTAGCGAGTTCATTTCTGAAATGCACGCAGCGCCGCGTCTCGTCAGAGCGCGCAACCGTTGCGCCGCGCAGCTATTGCGGTCGCCAAGAAAACGGGCAATTGATCGACGGGCGTTGTCATTAATCAATTGACCAATCGGTCGAAACAGGTTCTACTCTCCTCCCATTCGTGTCGGATGAGCGGGGGCCACGGAGTTCTCAGACGCGAAGAAGTGGAGTCGTGGCCCATTGCTTTCCTCCGAGACTCATCCCGAGCAGCACCGAGAGCCCTTCGGTGCTCGATACTCGATACATCTGGGCAGATCCCAAGGCTGGCGCAGCATCACGGCCGGGGGGACGAAATGGAAGTATCTCATGGAGGTGTGCATCCTTGATGACCGTACTTACAGGTGTCGCGCGTTGGAGATCCTCGAACAAAAATGCTGTGGCAATCACGGATGACAGCTCTTTTTACCTGAGGAGCCTATGAGCTCGCTTCTGTCCCACAACATGGAACAAGAGATTTCTCGATCCGAGCCGATGGCAGCCGATTCTCGCGCCGGATCGAAGGCGATAACGGGCGAAACGCACTCGAAGACACCTACCATTTCCTATCCAAATCATCGGCGCGCAAACCGCAGGAGGCGTGCCCGCTTCGGGGTCTTCAGTGTCACCATCGAAGGCCACAGGATTGAGCCGCTGAACGTCAGCAACGGCGGCATCGCCCTTCTAATCCCCGCGCACCTGCCCCTGTCGATTGAGGATCGACTCGCGGTCCGCCTTCATCAGAACGATTTTCACATCGCCACCTTGGAGGTCCGGGTGGTCCACGCTTCTCGGTCAACGGCGGGCATGATCGTGGGAGGCGCCTTCGAAAAGGTAGAAATCGTTCCGACGTCGCGAAATGCATTGCCACGCAACGGGGACATAGTCGAAATTCGTGACGACGCGCTGAAGGCATCTGTCTTCAAAGCGATCGTTGCTCGTCCGATAACCGGCACGGTTCGACTGGGACGCGATCGTGTCCTTCGAGTAGCTCTTGAAGAGTCCCACGACGTCCCGTCCAGCTTCCTGCTCCGAAGCGAGGGCGCTGAGCTCGCATGCTCTGATGAAGAGGTCATCACCATCGCACTCGACCTTCGACAATGCGAGCTGCTCCTTCGGGGGAGAGTGACAAGAGTAGGAGGCGACCTAGTTCTGTCCGCGCCCTGGCGGCTCTTCAGCCTTGGACGACGCCGCTGCCAGCGCGTCCTCATCCCGCCCGCCGAGGCCGTCCTGGAATGGCGCGACCCGCTCGACCCTGATCATACCCGCGCAGGCCGCGTCGTCGACCTGTCGCCGCAAGGCATCGGAGTCGGGTTCCCTCGTGACGCGTTGTACCTTTTCCCTGCACCGCCTTTCCCAGTCACGTTGAGGATTGGCGATTTGACGATGTCGTTACTCGCCGAGGTTGACCACTGCAACCAAGCCGACAACACCGACTCGATCGTGGGATTGTCGGTCCGCCCCTTCCAGCGGGCGGACACCATTCTGCTTGCCGAGGTCTGCCAGTTGCATCGCTGCCGAAACTTGGTCAAACGCCACACCGTTGATCCCGCCGCTATAACGAAGTTCATGCAGGAATCCGGTTATCTGGACCTGAGACGAGGTACGACGCCTGACCCCGATTGGCATGCACCTGCCGGTGACGAGTCCCTCAGTCTAGATACAGCCTATTTGGGCGATAATGGATCCGTTCTTGGACACGTGTCGTGTCTGCGATTGTACCGGCGCACTTGGATTTACCATCAGCTAGCGACCGTGGGATTGCGGCGCGCGACGATCGCCTATCCCCTCTACCTCCAGCTTACGGAATGGACGACGGCACTAGCAGACACTCAGGAAGGCTACGTCATTGCGTACTTCGATCCGACGAAGCCGTGGCATCAGCTCATGCAAGGAGCCTTCCTCAAGTGGGTGGGATCAGAAGAGTTGTCGGTGACCAAGGGGCTCGACCGGCTCGAGGCGATTGATCTCGACCTCCCACTTGCAGCCGTGGATGGGAGAATCTGCGTGGGGGAAGCTTCGAAGGACGAGCTTTCTTTTGCCGTGACCTTGGCCCGCGTGCATCTTCCCAAGCTGCTTGCCGACGCCCTACAGATGGACGTCGAGTGGATCTCGACCACGAACCTTTGTGACGAACACACCTCATTCGGCCTCGACCGCGCCCGAGTGACGTTCGTCGCGAAGGTGGGCAGTCGAATCCTGGGGACCGCCGTCTGTGAAACCGGGGCTCGCCGACTCTCACTTTTCAATATTCTCAACGTTGCCTATGTTTTCCTCGTCGAGCCGATGGAACTCGACCTTGCAAGACTGGCGGAAACCGCGCTTCTTTCCAAGGTGCGTCGATACTATCGCGATCTGCATGTTCTCGACCCGCTCATCGTTGCGCCCGAAGGCAACGTCAAATTTGCCCACTCGGCTGGACTCACCATCGCCGAGACCATGGCGGCCTGGGTCACGTCGCTCGATGGTCTCAGGCAGTGGAGGAACTTCATTCATTTCGAGATGGGTCAGATGACGCGAGGTCGACGACTTAAAAATGCATTGCCGCAGACAGATCCCGTGACTGCCCAAGTGAGCCAGGAACAATGAACCACCTCGTTTGTAGCCTCTACGCTCCGCTTGTCGCTCCCGCCAGGTCTCGATTCGAACTCGGAATCGCGACAAAGCTCCTTGACCCGTCTCTGGACGCGCTGAGCCTCGAACTCTTTCTCATCTATTACTGTGGCCGCGCCGTGCAAATGACCGAACCGGTAGAGCAATGGATTTACCGAGCGGGTTCGAGATGCGAGGAGCTCGGCCTCGCACATCTCGGTCGCGCCTTGAAGATCCATTCGCATCACGAGGCGAATCACCACCTGATGTTGCTCGCCGACCTCGACCGACTCGTCAGCAGTTGGAACCGGAGGCATGACCTCCAGCTGAACGTGGAGGAGCTCGTTCGCGTCGCCCCAACACCGGCTATTGAATCATACGTCAGGCTTCACGAGCAGGCGATCGCCGGCGAGACCCCTTTCTGTCAAATCGCGATTGAGCTCGAGATCGAAGGGCTCTCGGTAAGTCTCGGGCCGGGACTGATCAGGCAATGCCACCGACTACTGGGGTCGGGAACGATCAAGAATCTGAGTTTTCTCGCCGAGCACGTCGAGATTGACGTTGGTCATACGAAGTTCAATGAAGCGGAGCTGGAAAAGCTGCTTGAAGCCCTTCCGAACTGCGCAGGACCCCTGGCGCTCGCGGGATCCGCGGCACTGGATGCGTATGGTTGCTTCTTGGGCGAATGCCTGCGCTCCGCAATGCATACGAAGCAGGAAGCAACTGGCGCGGAACCAATCACTTTGGCGCGAGATCGTCCGCTGCAACCACAACACTCTTAGCTATGTCGGGCTTCTGGAGGTCGTTCACGCCCACCGATACGAGTACTCGCACATATCATCGCCACGATGAATATCGCGTGTAACAGCAAGTTCTGTGATGCGACCGCCAGCTTTTACGATCACGGCCTCGATCGCGTAAAGAACGACCTTGTTGTAGTTTTGCGTCATCTCGGGAAAATCCAGCAGTTGGACGACCGCGGAACCTCGGGCAGCCTCCCTCACGCGCATTGATCCGGTCGAGTAGTACTTCTTCCAGACTTGGTCCGACTTGCCGACCATGAATTCCGGAGAACCGACCTTGAAGATCGCTTTGAAGATCAGGTTCGTAGCGCGATCGAGATTGTGATGTGAGAGCTTCCTCAATGTGTCATCTGCCGCCTCGCTCCGCATCGCGACCATCGCGTCGACAGCGGAAGAGATGACAACGAAGGGATACCAACTGAGAGCCTGAAATTCTCCCCGCAGGACCTGTGCGGCGATCGGGTCGAGTCGCTTCAGGAATTCGTCCCAACGATGGGCGCCAAAGTAGTTGCGCACGAAGAGCTGCACCGGCGCTGCCAGGCTTCCTCGCACTTGCGCTCCGCCCTGTGTCGGACGCGCGAATGAGTAGGGCCGGGCGGGGTGACGCTCGAGTTGATCACTGGCGCCGACTGCCATCGTCATTGACTCCTCAGTTTGAGTTTGCTTCGGAGGAAGTTTTGTCCCACGTAGGTGGACCAACGGCACTACGGCCGAAGTTGCCAACGCCTTGAGTAACTTTCTTACGCGGTGAACTCGTGTACGCTTGCAGAGACCGTGCATAGCGTAGCCTGTGGGTGAGTCGCCTGGCCGAGTCGCACCGACATTCACCATGGTAGGCCTGGAATCCTTCATTGGCCCCGCTTGTGGGTGGCGGTAGACAGCTACGGCCGCGGTCGGGTTGGTCGCGTCCAGAGATGTCGAAGCATCGACGATCGGAGCCGGACTCCGCCTCGTCGCGCGAAGACGATTCGGCGGCGTCACTGGAATTCGTCAGCTTCATCACACTGCGCGACGTCGTCATCACGATAAGAGCAAATCAAACCGACGCGGGCGTAAGCGTGCGCTGGTGGATCATTACACACGTAGACGCGAGAATCCGCAGGACTATGCTGCCCGGCGGTGACGACATTGCGAAGGCACATTTGGCTTATCAAGGCTTGTTGGCTCGCGACGGCGTTCATGATCGCGGTGGTCGGTTGTTCGAGCGATCCACCCGCGAACGGCGACAACACGACCGGCGGCGGTCCGCCGCCTGGGGGTCAACCCGATGCGAGCGTGAAGAACGACGCCGCGGCCGACGCTTCCTCGACGACGGATGCACCTGGTGACGCGAGCCAACCGCCGCCCGGCGATGCAGCCGCCGATATGCGCAGACCGAACGACGCCGCGGCCGAGGCGGCCGACGCCGCCGACACCAGTCGTCCGAACGACGCTGACACCAGCGCCGACGCGGGCGGGGGCGCCGATACGATCCGCGTCGATGCTGGCGTCGATTCGACGTCGCCTCCGATCAACGACGCCGCTCCACCGACCGATACCGGCGGGGGCGGTGGGATAGATGCGCCTCTGCCCGATGTCGGCGGTCCGACGGGCGACGCAGGGTGCGCTTCCACGCTCACCGGCGTCGACCTCTTTCGATGTCAGGCGCTCACGTACGGCAGAGCCTACGAATTGCTGGAGGATCTCACCACCAACGTCGGGCCGCGCTTGGCGGGAACGACGGGCTACGCCAACGCGGTCACCTGGGCGCAGGCCAAGCTGACGGCGCTCGGCCTTCAGAACGTGAAGGCCGAACCGGTCACCGTTCCCCATTGGGAGCGCGGCGCCGGCCACGCCGAGCTCCTCGGCGCGACGGAAACGACGCTAGCGATCGCTGCTCTGGGCGGTTCCGTGGCAACGCCGTCGGGAGGCGTCGAAGCAGAGGTGATCGAGGCGGCTTCCGTCTCGGCCCTGAATGCCCTCTCCAACACCCAAGTGCAAGGCAAGATCGTCTTCGTCAACGTCGTCACCCAGCGCGCGATGGACGCATCGGGCTATAGCGCCGCCGTGGGCGCGCGCCGGAGCGGAGCCTCGACGGCGGCATCGAAAGGCGCGGTGGCGTACATCGTCCGGTCGATCACGCCGGCCACGGACAACGCGCCCCACACGGGCGACATGAACAGCGCATCGATCCCTGCGGTCGCCATCGGGCCCGCGGACGCGATCGTCCTTTCCAATGCCGTCAGGGCCGGCGCCACCCGCGTGAGAATTACGCTCGGATGCCAGACGCTGGCCAGCGTACAAGCGGCCAACGTGACCGGCGAGTTCGTGGGCAAGCAGGCACCGAGCGAGATCCTGTTGGTCGGCGGGCACCTCGACTCGTGGGACCTTGCCACAGGGGCCCACGACGACGGCGCGGGCGTCGTGATGGCGGCCGAGGCCGCGCGCCTCATCAGCGTCTATGCGGCCGATACGCGACGCACGGTGCGCGTCGTCCTCTTTGCCAACGAGGAGTTCGGCTTGAGCGGCGCCAATGCCTATGCGAATGCCCATTCGTCGGACAATCACGTCATGGCCATCGAAGCCGACCTCGGCGGCGATCGCGCTTACGGCGTGACGTTCCAGGCGAGTTCTGCGGCCACGACGACGATCCGCAATCTGTTGGCTGCGCTCACGCCGCTCGGTGTCGCCGCGGCGACCACCGGCAGTAGCGCCGGCGCCGATCTCGGCCCGCTGTCACGATCGGGCGTTCCCGTCGCCGAGCTGCAGCAGGATCTGACGCGCTATTTCGACTTTCATCATGCGCCGACCGATACGATGAGCGCCATCGATCGCGCTCAACTGACGCAGGCGACGGCCGCGATGGCGGTCTTCGCCTACCAGCTCGCGCGAAGCGACGTCGCGTTCGGACCCGCGCCCGTGCCGCTCACGAGCGAGGAGCACGCGCACTGAGCTAGCGCTAGAGTCCGCCGAGACAGACGTATTTGATCTCGAGATACTCATCGATGCCGTATTTCGACCCTTCGCGTCCGATGCCGGACGCTTTCATGCCGCCGAAGGGCGCCACTTCCGTCGAGATGATCCCGGTGTTGACGCCGATGATGCCGTACTCGAGCGCCTCGGCTACGCGCCAGATGCGCGCCATGTCACGGCCGTAGAAGTAGGCGGCCAGACCATACTCGGTGTCGTTGGCGAGATGGATCGCTTCCGCGTCGTCGCGAAAGCGGAAGAGCGGCGCGACCGGGCCGAAGGTTTCCTCGCGGGCGAGGAGCATGGCCGGGGTGGCGTCGGTGAGCACGGTCGGCTCGAAAAAGAGCGGGCCCGCTCGGTGAGGCTTGCCGCCGAGAACGAGCTTGGCGCCCTTCTTGACGGCATCGTCGATGTGGCTTCGGACTTTGACGACTGCTGGCTCGTCGATGAGCGGGCCGATGGTCACGCCTTCCTCCAGGCCGTTGCCGACCTTGAACTTTCGCACCCGCTCCACCAGCTTGGCGCAAAACGCGTCGTAGACAGCATCCTGCACGAGCAGACGATTGGCGCAGACGCACGTCTGCCCCGCGTTGCGGTACTTGGAGACGATGGCGCCGTCGGCCGCGGCATCGAGATCGGCATCGTCGAAGACGATGAAAGGCGCGTTGCCTCCGAGCTCGAGCGAAACCTTTTTCACCGTGCTCGAGCACTGCTTCATGAGAAGCTTGCCGACCTCCGTCGATCCGGTAAATGACAATTTGCGGACCTCGGGATTGGCGGTGAGCTCGCCCCCGATGGCGGGGGCATCGCCGGTGAGGATGTTGAGCACGCCACGCGGCAAGCCGGCGCGCTCGGCCAGCTCGGCCATGGCGAGCGCGGAAAGCGGGGTCTGTTCGGCGGGTTTCAGCACCACCGTGCAACCTGCCGCGAGGGCCGGCGCCACCTTGCGCGTGATCATGGCGTTGGGGAAATTCCACGGCGTGATGGCGGCGCAGACGCCGACCGGCTCCTTGAGGACGACGATGCGTTTGTCGGCTTGCGTCGTCGGTATCACGTCGCCGTAGACGCGCTTTCCTTCTTCGGCGAACCACTCGACGAAAGAGGCGCCGTAGGCGATTTCACCGCGTGCCTCGGCGAGAGGTTTGCCCTGCTCGGAGGTAAGAAGCAGCGCCAAGTCATCCTGGGCGGCCATCAGCGCGTCGAACCATCGGCGCAGGATGATGGCTCGCTCCTTGGCCGTCTTTTTGCGCCAGCCAGGGAGCGCGGAGGACGCGGCTTCGATGGCGCGCCGTGTTTCGGAGGCGCCCATGTCCGGAACGTCGGCCAGCTTGGAGCCAGTGGCAGGATCGACGACGGCGAAGGTCTTGCCGCTATCGGCATTGCACCAACCGCCGTCGATGTAGCACTGCGTGCGAAAGAGCTTGGCGTCTTTGAGAACAGGCATTGGCATAGCGGTACCCCTTGGTACACTCACTCGTCGTCGAGCGGAAGGCCCAGTGCGTGCCGGCCGGCCATGATGGCCTGCGGTTTGTCCTGAAGGGGGTGGAAGCGGACGCCCTGGATATCACGGAACAAGCGTTCCAGCTTGTTGGCGCGATAAAATGAGCTGCCACCGGCAACCTCCATCGCCTTGTCGACGGTGGCGCGCGCCGTGCGTCCCAAGAGCGCGCGGCAGCGCATCATTTCGGTCGATACGGCGGCGCTCGGCTGCGAGGTCATGGTCAGATCGATCATGCGCGCCAGGGCAAGCTGCGCCGCGGTAAGCTCGTTGTCCATCTCGCCCGCCAGCGCTTGAACCGCGCGATCGTCGCGCTTCTTTTGGGCCATGTCGATGGCAACGTTACGCGCGGCTTCCGCTACGCCGAGGTAGACGGAGTTGATGAGCGGGATAGCGACGAGGACGACGATGTCGATGAGCGGATGCCATTTGCCGCTCTTTCGCTTGAGCGCGACCGCCGCATCCGGCACGAAGACGTCTTCGAAGGTGATGTCGTGCGAGGCGGTGGCGCGCATGCCGAGCGTCCTCCAGTTGTCCTGGATCTTCACGCCAGCGGCGCTGACGGGCACGGCGATCTGGAGCACGGTCGGACCTTCGGCCGGATCGGCGAACACGGCAGTCGTCATCATCAGCGACCCCGCGGGCGCGCCACTGCAGAAGATTTTCCGCCCCGTGACGCGATAGCCGCCTTCGACTTTCGTGGCCGCGGCAGACCCTTTCAGCCAATCGGCGCCGCCGGTGGAAATCAGTACGATTTCTTCCTGGGCGATGCGCTTGAGCAGGGGCTCCACCGGCGCCTTCTGGTTTCGCCATCGCCACGCGGCAGTGGCCACGAGGTGGGTATGCATGGAAAAGGCGAGCGCCGTCGAGCTGCAGTGATGAGCGAGCGTGCGGAGAAAACCCGCCAGATCGGCGGGCGTAGCGCCGCCGCCGCCGAGCTCTTCGGGCACCGCGGCGGCGATCAGTTTGCGCGCCTTGAGATCGGCATAGTTGTCGGCGACGAACGTATCCGACTCGTCGCACTTGGCAGCGCGTGGCGCAAAAGTCGCGCCCAGCTCGTCGGCAAGCTGGGTAAAGCGGTTGGTCGGAAAATCCATGGCGTAGGCTCCTCGGGGCGTGAACGGGGATCGATGACCGTAGGAGTACGGTGCGTGCGCGTCCAGGTTTCACCTCTCGGCCCGTTCGCGCAACCCTGCGCGGACGCCCAGGCCCGCCGCCATCAGGTGTACCCTCGGCACGGGATGACGGAGTGCCGACCATTCTTCAGCAGGAGCGCATGGGACGGGACTGGCCTTGCTCGTTGCGTCAGAGTCACGCTTGTGCGCAATCGAGCACATCACCGCTGCTCTATCCTCTATAATTGGAGCTCATGATCGAGGGACCCTCCGCCGCCATGGCCGACGATACCGGCTTTCGCGGTTCTCTTTGGCTCGGGCTGCTCGGAGCGTTGCTCGCGCTATCGGCCTGCATCAGCGAATCCGATCCGCGCGACGGAACGCATGAAGCGCCCGACGGACGCGCCGACTCCGATGTCAGAGAAGGGGGCGTTGGAGATGCGGCCCGCTCGGACGCGCGAGACATCTCCGTCACGGAGGACGCCGACGACTCCCTGGACGGCGCGAGCGATGAAGGTGCGCTCGACAGCGACGTCACGATGGGCGATGCGACGGACGCCGATGCCCGCGGTCTCGACGCGCCGGCGAGCGACGTCACGACGAACCCCGACGTCACGGACACCGCGACGGACATCGACACCAGCGACGCCGACGCGCGCGCCGACACGAGCGACGGGGGAACCACCGTGGATGCCAGCGATGCCGGCGCGCCCATCGACGGGAGCGACTCCGGCGCGCCCGGCGATGCCAACGACGAGGCGAGCGATGCTGACGCAAGCGCCGCCGACGCCCGCCCCGACGGCGGTGACGCCAACGACGGCGCGGCCGATGGTGGCCCCGTCATCTTTTACCAGGAGAACTTCGATAGTGCGCTCGGCACATTTTCATCGCCGACGAATGTCTGCGGCGCCAGCCCGCCCCAATGGTCGAACGTCGCGGGGCACGCGCATGCCACCGACCTCGTGGGGATCGGCGTCAGCCGCATTTCGAGCCCCGCCGTCCTCGTTCCGTTCAACGCGTCGAACGTCACGCTCCGCATGAGTCACAAGTTCGAAACCGAGCCCGAATACGACGCGGGGCAACTGCTCATTTCCATCAATGGCCTGCCGGCAACGCAGGTCACGACGTTCACGACCGGCGGCTATACCGGCGGCGGACAAACCAATCCCGCCAACTGCAACCTCACGAACATGCCGGGAATGTACCAAGGATGGTCGGGCGATCATGCGGAATGGATTTCCGAGGTGAACCTTTCAGGAGCGCCCTTCAATGTCCTCCCCGGCAGCACGGTCACCATCACGTTCCGAATGACGACGGACGCCACCACCGGCGGCGCCGGTTGGGACATCGACTGGGTGACCCTCTCCGCGAATGTCCCTTGATTTTGGCCGGGCTCCGCGGGGACCGCGGTCAGGCGCCGCTCGCCTCGCGCTCGCCCGCAGCGACGCGTCCGTTTCGGTCCTCGACGAACAGCGCCCGAGCGGGGGACGGAAGCGTTTCCATGTACAAGCGCGTGCCCGCGCTGACGCGCACCCGATTGCCGCGCCAGGTGATACGTCGCTTCGGAAATGTCGCGATCCAAACCGCGACCACGAGGATGTCCCGCAATGGAATCACGAGCAGCGCCGGCCCGAGGCCCGGGGCGCCGCGCATCATGATCCATTGCGCGGCATCGCGCGCCGCTGTGATGCCCACGGCCCAACCAAGGGTCCACCACGGCGGAGATCCCAGCAAGAGCGCGATCGCTGCCGTGAAAAGCGGAACGGTCAGCGGCTCGAGCAAAAACGGGAACGGCTGCAAGCGCAGGCGGATCATGTTCCAGCGAAGTTGACGCCGAAAGAAGCTGGAGAGCGTGCTACGCGCGATCACGTTCGCCACCGGCGTCGGGCAGAGCCGCACGTCGAAACCTGCCTCGTGAAACATGCGCCCGATCACGTAATCCTCGGCAAGGACGTACGCCACGCTCTCCAGCCCGCCGATCTTGTCGATGAGCGAGCGGCGGAACATCATCGATTTTCCCACGGCGATGGGATGACCGAATAACTCCGTCGGCACGACGACGCCCGCCACCACCGTCGCGTTCAGATGTGCGTTCTCCACCAAGGCTCCCAAGGTCTTCTCCCCGACGCCCGCAAAAAGGCTCGTCACCAGGCCGACCGCGGGGCGAGCCACCTCCGCCTGCATCTCGCCGAGGTAGAGCGGGTGAACGCGGATGTTGGAGTCGCTCACCACCACCAGGTCGTGGCGCGCGGCGGTGAGCATGGCGCGGAGGTTGCTCACCTTGGGGTTGATGCCGCGACCGCCGTCGTGGACGACGACGCGCGCATCGACCTCGGGATGGTCACGCATGAGCTTGCGCAGGAGATCGAGCGCGGGGTCCTCTTCTCCCTGCACGCCGAATACGATCTCGTAATGCGGATAGTCCTGAGCAAAAAAGGTGCGCAGGTTCGCCTCCAGACCGTCGTCGATGCCTGCCACGGGTTTGAGCACGGAGATGGGCTCGGCGTCACTGCTTGCATGCACCGCCGATGCACCACGCCGCCGCACGCGCCAAAGGACCACCGGACCCATCACCACCCAGGCGGTGGTGATCGACATCAAGAGGGTGTCGAGAGCGGTCGATACGAGGCTCATCGCCCGCCAGTCAACCACAAGGGCGGTCTTCTCGTCTGCCGCGGGAGATAAGGGCGCTGGCGACCTGCCGCTCCTTGCGTGCCAATCGACGGTGCGACTCGCCCGGCGACCTACCGATGTGGCGGTACGATCACTTTGCCCGTGGTTCGCGCAAGGCTGCCCGATTCCGCTGAGCGACACTGTCGTCCACTGTAAGCAAAGATTGCGCCTACGAGGCTCAGTGCGCCGCGTCTAGCTGCGGTTCGGAAGCTATTTCCGCGGCTTAACACGATCGAAAAACCAATCGGGGCGAAAGCGATGGCGCGGCCAGAAGGGACCGCGGCACCCCGCGCTTTCCGATGGTTTTCACCGTTTGCTTACGGGGCAATTTTGTTCGAAAGCGAAAACCGCAAATGTCACACGGTTTTCTTCCTCTTTATCGATTGAACCTTGACGAAATCGGGCGAAGAATGGGCAAATGCCGAGTTTGCCGGCGGCTCGTGAGGGCGAGCTTCCTTCGGAAATACGTCCCGTAGTTCGGAACGAACTGCTCGCCGGCAGATACCGGTTGCTCGCCACCCTGGGACGGGGCGGCATGGCGGACGTCTATCTCGGCGCAGCCGACGGCCCGGCGGGGTTCAGCAAGCTCGTCGTGATCAAGAAGCTTCGCAACGGGACGGAGGACCCGAGCCTCGTCGAGATGTTCCTCGACGAAGCGCGCCTCGCCGCGCGCCTGAATCATCCGAACATCGTCAATACTTACGAAGTCGACGAATCACCCGAGGGTTACCTCCTCGTCATGGAGTACCTCGAAGGGCAGTCGCTACGCCGTTTGGCCAAGGCGCTGCGCATGCACGATGGTCGCTTCGACCCGGTGCTGGCAGCGCATCTGGTGAGCGAGTTGCTGGAGGGGCTCCACTACGTGCACGAGATGCGCGACTACGACGGAACCCCCTTGGAGGTCGTGCATCGGGACGTCAGCCCGCAGAATGTCTTCGTCACCTACGACGGGACCGTCAAGGTGCTCGACTTCGGTATTGCCAAGGGCGCGCGCAACATCACCGATACGCAGAGCGGCGTCCTCAAGGGCAAGGTTTCCTACATGGCGCCCGAGCAGCTCAATGCAGGGGACGTCGATCGCCGGGCGGACATTTTCTCGGTGGGCGTCGTTCTCTGGGAGCTTCTCACGGGGGAGAAGCTCTTCAAAGGGGACATGATGGAGACGCTGCGTTCGGTGATGTCTTCGCCGATCCAGCCGCCCTCCTTTTTGGCACGAGGCATCCCCACCGAGCTCGATCGCATCGTCCTCAAGGCCTTGGCGCGGTCGCCGGAGCATCGCTACGACACGGCGCTCGAGATGAACAAGGAGCTCTCCGATTGCGTGAGGCGCTCGGAGCGCTTCATCCGGCGCGAGGACGTTGCCGCACGCATGCAGGAGTTGTTCGGCGAAGCGCGCGAAACGATGGCGAGGACGGTGCAGATGTACATGGCGTCGCGCTCGAGCGACGCGAGCATGACGTCCGAGCCGCCCCTCATGCCGGCCAGCTTGCGCCCGACGCCCTCCGATCCTTTGGGGCCCTCGTCTGGCGTACGTCCGATGACGCCGGTGGCTCCGCCGCCCCCCTCCTGGCTGACGATCCCAGCCAGCATCGTTGCCCTGGCGTTGCTCGCCGGGGGAGGCTTCTTGTTGGCGCGATCGGGCCTGCTGACCGGAGGTCCCCCCGCCCACGGCGCGAGGACGCAAGAAGCCGCGCCGCGATCGCAAAACGGCCCCACCGCCGCCCCTGCCCCGCTCGGGGAAACCGAACAGGGTTGCCATCTGACGCTCAGCAGCGACCCGCTCGAAGCGCAGGTGGAATGGGGCGGCAACATCATCGGTCAGACACCGATGTTGATCGATCTGTTGCCCGGCCCGCAGACGTTCGTTCTCTCGCGCGACGGATACTTCAAGGCGACGGTCGTCCTCAACATCACCGAGTCCATGTCGGGAAAATCCGAATCGCGCACCGTCGTCATGATCCCCCGCAAAGGTCGGGCAGGACTTGCATCGGGAACACGCGGCGCTAGAGGTGCCAGCATCAATGCAGCCGCCGCAGCTGCCGCGGGCGATTCACCGGCCGCGGCTTCGCCTGCACCCGATCCCATCGTTGCCGTTGCCGGAGATACGCCGCAAACTTCACCGCCTTCGAAACCGACATCGGCCGCGGCGGCTGCCAACGCCGACAACCCCCCGGCTCCCGGCACAGCGACCGCGGCCGCGCCTTCGCCGGCATCGGCGCTGCCGGCCGTGCTTGCCTTCGGTCCCGAAATGACGCGGCCCGCGCTCGTCTCCGGCGGTGAGCTTTCCTATCCACGCGAAGCCATCGTGGCCGGTGTCAGCGGCACGATCGTCGCCAAATGCACGATCACCGCCGAGGGGACGCTTCGCCATTGTCGCATCATCAAAGGGCTGCCGTTTCTGGACAAGGCCGCGCTCGACGTGCTCGCCACGCGGCGTTACTCGCCGGCGATGTTGCAGGGCAAGCCCGTCTCGGTGGAGTACGTTTTCAACCTCAAGGTTGCCCCGCCGCGATAGCCGCACGATCAGGGCCCGCCGGCCCTCCGCGGCCGAGACATGAATGACCATTCATGGTATGCACGGCTGGTCGCAACGCCGCTGTCCAGGGAGGCGCGATGAGTCGCTTCGACATCGCCATCAATTCCGGCCTCCTGTTCGACGGAACAGGCAGACCAGGGCGATTGCAGAGTCTCGGTATTTCTGGCGGACGGGTCGCCGAGATCCGCGAGAAACCGATTCCGGCCGAGGAGGCGGCGGAGCGCATCGATGCCGAAGGCAAGTGGGTCATGCCGGGGTTCCTCGACATCCATACGCACTACGACGCCGAGGTCGAAGCGGCGCCGGGGCTGGCCGAATCGCTGCGGCACGGCGTGACGACGGTCACCTTCGGAAGCTGCTCGCTCGGAACGGTGCTCTCGCGGCCGGTCGATATCGCGGACATGTTCACTCGCGTCGAAGCCGTGCCCTACGAGTTCGTTCTGCCGCTGTTCGAGGCGAGAAAGAACTGGTCCACGCCGGCCCAGTACCGGGCCCACATCGACACCCTGGCTCTCGGGCCGAACATCACCGCCTTCCTCGGGCATTCCGATCTTCGCGCGCATGTCATGGGGCTTGGACGCGCCATCACGAAGGGTGTGGTGCCGACGGAGGCGGAGCTCGCCACCATGGAAGCGCTCGTCAGCAGCGCGCTCGACGCAGGATTTCTCGGACTTTCCCTGAACACCAACCGCTGGGACAAGCTCGGCGGCAGCACCCATCGCTCATCGCCGCTTCCCTCGACCTTCGCGCGGTGGTCGGAGATCCGGCGCCTGCTCCGCCCGGTGCGCGAACGCGGGCGCGTGATGCAGGGGCTTCCCAACATTTCGGCGAAGTACGACCTCTTTCTCTACTTCTGGGAGAGCATCGGTGTCGCACGGCCACCGTTGAAGACGACGCTCGTTTCCCTTCTCGACGTGCGAACCAATCGCCTCCTTTATCGCGCCGTCGGAGGCTTGGCTCGGCTCATCAACCGCTTCCTGCGCGGGAACGTGCGCTTTCAGGCGCTTCCCGTGCCGTTCGAGCTCTTCGCCGACGGCATCGACGCTCCCGTATTCGAAGAGTTCGGCGCGGGGACCGCCGCGCTTCACCTCGCCGATCTGGCAGCGCGTAGCCGCTTGCTCCGCGACGTGCAGTATCGCCGCTGGTTTCGCCGCCAATGGACGAACTGGCTACTGCCCCACGTCTTCCACCGCGACTTCAATCAGTCGGAGATCGTCGCCTGTCCCGACGGCGCGCTCGTCGGAAAGTCGTTCGCCGCAGTGGCGCGTGAGCGCGGAGAAGCAGCGCTCGACGTCTTTCTCGATCTCGCTGCCGAGCATGGCAACGCGCTGCGCTGGTTCACCATCATCGGCAACGACCGCCCCTTCGCCCTCCGCCGCATCGCGTCCCACCCCGACGTTCTCCTCGGCTTTTCCGACGCGGGCGCCCATCTGCGCAACATGGCGTATTACAATTTTCCGCTGCGCATGCTGAAGCTGGTGCGCGACGCTGCGCGCGACGGCGTCCCGTTCTTATCGATCGAAAAAGCAGTGTGGCGCCTCACCGGTGAGATCGCCGACTGGCTCGACCTCGACGCTGGCCGGCTCACCGAGGGCGCCCGCGCCGATGTGGCCATCGTCGATCCTGAAGGCCTCACTGACGCGCTCGAGGACCATGTGGAGGCGATCATGCCGGAGTTCGGCGACTACCGCCGGATGGTCCGAAGAAATGACGCCGCGGTAGCTGCCGTGCTGGTAGGTGGACGTGTCGCGGTGATGAGCGGCAGGCCCGTGCCCGATCTCGGACGTGTGAAGTTCGGCTCGTTCCTAGCACCCCACTCATGAGTGGGGGGGCGCGCAGGTATGCGCGACGCGTAGCGCACTCAGTTCGCGCAGCTCGCGCGAACCGCTTCGAGAAGCGTATCCATTCCGATGGGCTTGCGCAGCCATCGGAGCGAGCCCGAGGCGACTTCCAGATCGTACGCGGTGAGCACAATCACCGGAATCGAGCGGAGCTCGCGGTCCCTGCTGAGGTGCTCGTAGAAGTCCCAGCCGTTCATGACGGGCATCGCCAGATCGAGGAGAATCAGGCGCGGCTTGGCTTCGAGCCGGGCGAGAAGATCGAGACCTTCCTTGCCGTTTCCGACCTGCAAAGCCGAAAACCCGCCGACGCTGAGGACTGCGCAAGCGGCGTTGCGCGTATCGACGTCGTCCTCGATGACGAGAATCGTCTCACCCCTGGCAACTCCCGATGGCGGTTCAGCTGCTGGGACAGGAGGCAGCGCCGCCGCCGCTCGAAGCAGGCGATCGGAGGTGAACTGCTCGGCCTGGAGAAGGTCGACCTCGGCCGGAGCCAGTGGTTGCCCACTTTTCGCCCGGCAGCGCACGCAGATCCAACGAAACGTCTCCTCGTGCGCCTTGCTGAAGCGCAGCTGGCCGATCCTTTCGCACGACTCGCAACTCCCGTAGCGATCCTCCCGCCCCATGCAGCGAATTGTACACCAATCGATAGGGTGCGCCCATGGCGATGCTGGGGTGCGCCGGGGTGGAACTGGACGGTGCTAGGTTGGCGCGGCTTTACCGTTCTCCAGAGTGGGCTTCGCGTCCAGCGCGGCGCGCACCTTGCGACTGAGCGTCTCCGGCAAGACTGGCTTCTGAAGGAAGGCCACCCCTTCGGGCACGCCGTGATCGAGAACGACGTTGTTGGTGTAGCCAGACATGTAAACCACCTTCATGGCGGGAAACTTGGGCGTCAGCTCGTCGGCCAACTGGCGACCGC
This sequence comes from Polyangiaceae bacterium, assembly GCA_035318465.1. Classification (GTDB taxonomy): domain Bacteria; phylum Myxococcota_A; class Polyangia; order Polyangiales; family Polyangiaceae; genus DASWDH01. Next base: position 11,095 of record DATHES010000167.1, on the reverse strand, counting down.
TTTTATGAGGCATGATCACGTCGGTGAGCAAGAGATCGATCGTGCCCGGATGCCCTTCAATCACGCGAACGGCTTCCAGCGGGCTTCGCGCGACGAGCACGCGGTAGCCTTGACGCTTCAACACGGTCTCCACGAACGAGCGAACCTGCTCTTCGTCCTCCACCAGCAGGATCGTTTCGCTGCCTCTCAGCGAACCGGCCAACGGCACGAGGGAGCTCGCTCCTTGCGCCTTCGCCCCGGCAACGGGGAGGTAAATCTTGAAGCTCGTGCCCTTTCCCGGCTCGCTGTAGACCCTGATGTGGCCGTCATACTGATGAACGATGCCGAAGACGATCGAGAGCCCGAGCCCCGTTCCCGTGCGTTGCTCTTTGGTCGTGAAAAAGGGCTCGAAAATGCGGCTCTGCGTCTCCTTGTCCATACCGACACCCGTGTCGCTGATGGCGACCAACACGTAGGCGCCGCTCGTGACGGCGTGATCGGACACGATGAACTCTTCGCCGTTTTCGAGGCTGGTCTCGATGATGAGCTTGCCGCCGTGCGGCATCGCATCGCGCGCATTGACGACGAGGTTCATGATGACCTGCTCGATCTGCCCGGGGTCGGCCTTGATGGGCGGCAGGTCACTGGCAAGGTGAGTGACGACCTCCACGTCTTCGCCCACGACGCGCCGGGTGAACTTGTCCATGCTGGCGACGACTTCGTTGATGCCGAGAATCTGGGGTGTATGCGGTTGCTGCCGGCTGAAGGCGAGGAGCTGTCGCGTCAGGTCGGCGGAACGCTCCCCCGCGCGCTTCATCTCGGTGAGCGGCTCATGCGTCGGATGCGTACTGTCGATGTCTTCCAGGAGCATCACCGTGTAGCCGAGCAGCACGTTGAGCATGTTGTTGAAGTCATGAGCGACGCCGCCGGCGAGGCGCCCAATGGCCTCCATCTTCTGCGCTTGACGCAGCTGTTCCTCGAGCTTCCGAGTCTGGGTGATGTCCGTAATCATCCCCTCGGAATGGCGCACACCATTGCGGTCGTAGACAGCGGTGGCGCGGCTCCGCACCCAGGTCCACTCGCCGTCCTTGCGCAGTCGCCGGTATTCGATGTCGAACGATCGGCCGTCCTCCGTCAAGCCGCGCGATGCCTGCTCGGTGCGAGCGCAGTCTTCGGGATGCACGTGCGTGGTCTGACCGTTCACATCGCCGCAGATCTCCGCCGCCGTGTAACCGAGGATGTTGACGATGTTGGCGGTCATGAAAGTAAGCTCGCCCTTTTCGTTGGCTGACCAGATGGCGTCCGGTATTCGCTCCACCAGCGTGCGGTATTTCTCTTCTGCGGCGGCCAAGGCTCGTACGGCGACGATCTTGTCGGTCACATCGCGGCCAATGCCGAGAACGAGGTGCTCGTCGCCGACGTCCACGTTGCTGCTCGAGAACTCCATGTAACGCACGCCACCATCCGGTCGGCGGATGGGAACGACCACCTCGGAAGTACCCTTGCCCACCGATCGCGTGTAGAGGTCGGTGTTGTCGGCTTCATGGCCCTGCGGCGCGAAGTCGCGAATGTGCTTTCCCACCAGACTCTCCGGCGGAACGTCGAGAAGGTCGCCCCACCGCTGGTTGGCATCTATGACGACGCCCTCCACGCTCAGCAGGGCGATGGCATCGTTGGCGCTGTTGAAGAAGAGCGAGCGATAGTGGTCTTTGGCGCTTCGCACTTGGTCGACGAGTTTCGCGAGCTCGGTCGGATTGGCGCGCAAGAGGTCCTTGTAGAGCGATGAATCCCCGCGGCTGGTGACCGGCGGAGATCCTTCCGCCAAACTCTTGCGCAAGGCGGCTATCTCCACCTCGAAATCCGCCGTGCGTGACAAAAGGGCGGATGCGCCGACGTGGCGCGCAAGATTGCGGTCGGGCTCGTCACAAAAGTGGGCGCTGAGGAGGATCACCGGGACGCCGGTCAGGCTCGCGTCTTCTCGCACCTCGCGGCAAAACGCGAAGCCGTCCTTCTCCCTCATCAGCACATCGCTGACGATCGCATCCGGTCGGCGCTGGCCGATCTTCTCCCAAGCTTCGACGGCGCTCCCGGCCGTCTCCACGTCGAACCCGGCCTGACAGAGACGCAGATTGCAAAGCTTCAACTGGAGTCGGTCGTCGTCGACGAGGAGTACGAGGCACGGCGCTTCGGTCGCGCTCGTGGCAGGCACGCGGGGGCTCGGTGAGCCGCTCCCGCGTTCCTCGTTGGACCCCTCGCCGATCGTCGTTGCTAGCGTCATGACTTGTCCGCCAGACAGGCCGCCAAGGTGGCGGCGAAAGTCTCGGTATCGATGGGCTTTCGGAGGTACGCGACGCAGCCATGCTCGCGCACCACCCGCTCCATCTGCGGACCATGGATACTGGTGGTGGCGACGATCAACGTCTCGGAAAGGCGCGGATCGGCCTTGATTTGCCGCGCGAGAAGAAGGCCCCCCATTCGGGGCAGGACGAGGTCCAGCACGATCAGGCGCGGGCGAAATTCCGCGAGGACCTGCAACGCTTCCTCGGCGTTCGGCGTCATACGCACATAGGCTCCTTGCTGTTTGAGGAGAAGCGTCACCAGCTTGGCGCCCGCCGGATCGTCCTCGACGACGAGAATGGGGACGCCTCGCAGAAGTTCCTGCCTCGAGGGCGACGAGACAGAAGACCCGCCTCCGGTCGCGCCGCCGCCATTTGCGCCCGTTGGGGCCGCTGCCGCGTTCTCGGTGCGCATGCATCGCTCAAATGCTCGAATCGTGCCGGCGCAAGAGAGCGGCGGGACGGATCGCTCGTCGCCATGAACGCAGTCATTTCCGCCTCAATCACGCGCTACTGCGGCGCCGGCTGTGTGGTGCAGGCACCCGATCTATGGTAGGGCCGCCATGGTGGGGGCGCCATGCGGGGGAAGCTGCTTGTCATCGACGACGACGAAGCGAGCTGCCGGCTCGTCGAGGCGATTTTCAAAGCGGAACCGCTGAAGGTTCTTGCGGCACATGCCGGCACGTCGGGCGTTGCACGTGCCGTCGCCGACCGACCGGACGTGATTCTTCTCGATCTCCATTTGCCAGACTCCAACGGACTGGAAGTGCTGGAGCGGATTCTGGCCGAAGTTCCATCTTTGCCGGTCATCATGCTCACCGCGCACCACCACTTGAAGACCGCCGTTCGCGCGACGCAGCTCGGCGCCTTCGACTACCTGACGAAGCCGGTCGACCAGGAAGAGCTCGTGCTGGCGGTCCGGCGGGCACTCGAGAAACGTGCGCTGCAAGCCGAAGTGGAGGAGCTCCGGCGGCAAGTCGACGAAAGCGGAAGTCTCGCTACGCAAATGGGTCCGAGCGAGGAAATCAAGCAGGTGATCGAACAGGTGAAGATCGTGGCGGCCTCGGACTTCACCGTTCTCGTGCAAGGCGAGACCGGGAGCGGCAAGGAGCTGGTAGCGCAGGCGATCCACCGCCAAAGCGAGCGTCGGCAGAAGCCCTTCGTCGCCGTCGACTGCGGAGCGATTCCGGAGCATCTGCTCGAATCCGAGCTGTTCGGGCACGAGAAGGGAGCTTTTACCGGCGCCGAAAGACGCCGCGAGGGTCGTTTCCAACTGGCGCAGGGGGGCACTTTCTTTTTGGACGAGGTGGGAAACCTGCCCGTGATTCTTCAGGCCAAGCTGCTGCGGGTGCTCGAGTCGAGGCAGGTCCAACCCATCGGCGCGACGAGGGCAGCGTCGATGGACGTTCGTTTCGTGGCGGCGAGCAACGACGATCTGCGGGCGCGCGTCGCGGGTGGGCTCTTCCGCGCCGACCTTTATTTCAGACTTGCGCAATACACCATCTCACTGTCGGCGTTGCGCGAGCGCATCACCGACATTCCCTACCTCGCCACGCGCTTCGTCGGGGAAGCGAGCATCGAGCTGCGGCGCCCCGTCCAGCAGATCGCTCCCGAGGCGCTCCACCTGCTGGAACGCTACGCATGGCCAGGCAACGTGCGCGAGCTGCGCAACTTGATCCGACGCGCAGTTTTGCAGACGAACGATCTCATCATCCGGCGTGAAGTCGTCAAAGCGCTCATCGGCAAAACGAGTGTCGTCCCCGCTCCGATGCCGAAAAAATCCGAGCGCTCCCTGCGCGAGATTGCCGATGAAGCAGCGAAAGCGGCCGAGCGCCAAGCGATCTGCGAGACGCTGCGCACGACGCAAGGAAACAAGAGCCAAGCGGCGAAAGCGCTCCGCACTGACTACAAAACGCTGCATCTCAAGATGAAACACCTCGGCATTCGCGCTCGGGATTTCAGCGCCTGAACCACGGCACACGCGCTACATAGGCGGCCCGACACCGCCGTGTTGCGAATCGCGACGCAATCGGGATCGGCCGGCGGCAATGCACATGTAGGTCCCACTTCGTCATGGATCCTCACCGGCGGTCGGCCTAGGATTTGTCCGACCGAAGTGGTTGCATGGAAGGGGGACCATGGCGGGTGGGGACGGGAGCGGAAATGGAGCGCAATTCGCGCAGGTCATGGCTGCGTCCGCACCGGAGGCGCTCCTCGGACTCAGTCTCGATGGCCGCATCCTTTTCTGGAATCTCGCGGCTGAGGAAACGTTTGGGTACGGCGCCGAAGAGGCGATGGGAAAGAAGTTCGACGCTTTGCTCGTGCCGGCCGAGCGAGTCGCGGAGGCGCGGGACGCGTTTGCCAAAGCCGCGCGCGTCGGGTCGGCTCGACTCGACTCGGTCCGACGGCGCAAGGACGGTTCGTCGATTCACGTTCACATTGCGATGCGCCGAGCATCTTTGCCCGGCGGCGAGCCCTTCATCGCCGGCGCCATAAGAGACATCACCCAGGCCCGCCGGGTGCGCGACGAGCTGGCCACCGAAACCAAGCTCTTTCGCGATCTCTTGGAGTCGGCCCCCGACGCCATCGTCATCGTGAACCGCTACGGCAATATTCGCCTCGTCAATGCTCAAACCGAGCGCCTCTTCGGCTACACGCGACAAGAGCTGGTCGGGCAAACGATCGAAATGCTCATTCCTGAGCGATTTCGTTCGAAGCACCCCCAGCACCGAGCAGGCTTTTTTACCGAGCCGCGCACCCGTTCCATGGGCTCCGAGCTGGAGCTCTATGGTGCGCGCAAAGACGGTTCCGAGTTTCCCGTCGAGATCAGCCTGAGCCCGCTGGAGACGGAGGGCGAGGTTCTGGTATCGAGCGCCATTCGCGACATCAGCGAGCGAAAAAAAGCAGAAGACAAATTCAAGGGGCTCCTCGAGTCGGCACCCGACGCCATGGTCATCGTCGACGCCTCGGGGCGTATTCTCCTCGTCAACGCTCAGACCGAGAAACTTTTCGGCTACCGCCGCGAGGAGCTCATCGGCCAATGGGTCGAGCTGCTCGTTCCGGAGCGATTTCGGCGCGCGCACCCGCAACATCGGGCTGGTTACTTCCACGATCCGCGCGTGCGCGGGATGGGCTCCGGCCTCGAACTCTACGGTCTGCGCAAGGACCATACCGAGTTTCCCATCGAGATCAGCCTGAGCCCGCTACAGACCGCAGAAGGCATCCTCGTCTCCAGCGCCATTCGCGACATCACCGATCGCAAGATGCTCGAGCAGAAAATGCAAGAAGCGAGTCGCTTGAAGGGCGAATTTCTGGCCAACATGTCCCACGAGCTGCGCACGCCGCTCAATGCCATCATCGGTTTCACGGAGCTCATGCACAAGGGCAAGGTCGGACCGGTGTCGGCCGAGCACCAGGAGTACCTGGGCGACATCCTCACCAGCTCGCGGCACCTGCTGCAGCTCATCAATGACGTCCTCGATCTCGCCAAGGTCGAATCCGGGACGATGGAGTTTCGACCAGAGCCCGTCGACCTGAGCCAGCTCGTGGCCGAGGTGCGCGACGTGATCCGCGGGCTTGCCGTGAGCAAGCACATTCGACTGGAAACCAACGTGGACGCGGAGGTCACCGCGGTCATCGTCGACGCCGGCCGCGTCAAACAGATTCTTTACAACTACCTGTCCAACGCCATCAAGTTCACGGAAAACGGTGGCAACGTGTCCGTTCACGTCTCGGCCGCGGGGTCGAAGCATTTCCGCATCGACGTCGTCGACAGCGGCGTCGGGATCGCACCCGAGAATCTCGGCCGGCTTTTCGTCGAGTTTCAGCAGCTCGACGGCAGCACCGCCAAGAAGTACCAAGGAACCGGACTCGGTCTCGCATTGACGAAACGAATCGTCGACGCGCAAGGAGGGCGCGTGGAGGTCCAGAGCACGCCCGGACAAGGCAGCACCTTCTCGGCCATCCTGCCGCGCGTCATGACCGGATCCGAGAGCAGATCCCTGACACGGGCGGGGAGCGACCATGGCTTGTGAATCGATCCTGATTGTCGATGACAATCCACAGAACCTGAAGCTCGCCTGCATCCTCTTGACGGGTGAAGGCTACGACGTGCGCACTGCCATCGACGCCGAGCATGCGCTGGAGGTGCTCGGTTCGTTCAATCCCCGACTCATCTTGATGGATCTTCAGCTGCCGGGCATGGACGGGCTCACGCTCACCCGTCAACTGAAGAGCGATCCGGCGCGGACCGATATCATCATCGTGGCGCTCACTGCGTACGCGATGAAGGGCGATCGCGAGAAGGCCCTCGCGGCGGGATGCGACGGGTATGTCACGAAGCCGCTCGATACCGATGCGCTACCGAAAACGGTGGCCCGATGCCTCGAAAAAGCAGGGCGGAGGGGCGTGTGATTCCTCCTCCCACCATCCTCTTGGTCGAGGACAATCCTCTCACCAGCAAGATGCTGCGCGTCGCCGTCGAGAGCGAGGGGTATGCAGCCGTTCAAGCATTCGATGGGCGCGATGCTTTGGCGGCCGTCCAACGACGCATGCCCGACCTCGTGCTGCAGGATCTCGTTCTGCCCGACATGAGCGGTTTCGAGCTGTTGCGCCAGCTGCGCGCGCTGCCGCATGGATTGGATCTTCCCATCGTCGCCCTCTCCGGTTTCGTGGGCCGCATCGACGAAGCGCGCGCCAGCGGAGCGGCCTTCACCAACGTCTTGATGAAGCCGATCGAGCCGAGCCTTTTGCTCGATTGCATCCGCACCTATTGCCCGAAACGCGAATCGATCGCACAGGGGGCGCACGGCAGGAGGCTCCTCGTCGTCGATGACGATCCCGTTCAGCTCAAGCTCACGAGAATGCATTTCGAGCAACTCGGGTACGAGGTCATGACCGCCACCACTGCCCTGGACGGGTTGCGGCTGGCGCGTTCTCATCTCCCCAGCGCCATCCTCTCCGACGTCCTCATGCCGAACGTCGACGGTTTTCAGCTCTGTCTCGAAGCGCGGCGCGATCCGCGCCTGGCGAAAGTACCGGTCGTGCTGCTATCGGCATGGTACCAAACGGACGCCGACCGCGATCTCGCGCGCCGCGTGGGGTCCAACGCCTTCGTACAGCGGACGCCCGACTTCGCCGGGCTCGACAGCGATTTTCTGGACGCGCTCGGCAGCCAAGCGCCACCGCCCACGGAAGCGCCGAGCGACCACCTGAAGCTGGAGCACGCCAAAGCGGTCATTGGGCAGCTCGAACGGCAGCTGAATGTCAGCTCGGGCCTCCTTCGTCGCTGCACGCTTCAAGCGGCGCAGATCTCCCTCCTCAGCGGAGTCGCCGACGCCCTGGCGCGAAAGGGCAACGCCGACGTGGCGCTGCGAGACGTCCTCGCCGCCACGCTCGACGCTGCGGGCATTTCACGGGGAGCCATCCTGCTGATGGACAACGACGTGCTCACCTTGCGAAAGTTGATTGGTTTTTCGGACGACGAGGTCAGCGGTCTGACGGACGCCTTCGTCAAGGACGCGATCATCGCCGATATCGTCAAGCGAGGAACAGCGGCCCGCCTGGCATCGTCGGCAATCGGCCCGGGCCCCTTGCGAGACGTACTCACTCACGCGAAGGTCTCGTCGCTGGAGATCGTCCCACTGGTCGTGGAAGGCAACAGCCTCGGCGCCATGCTTCTCGCGCCGAAAGGCAGCGACCTCGTCGGCGCCGAGGCCGTCGCATTCGCGCGAGCGATGGCCAACCAGCTGGCTCAATCGCTCGAGCTGGCGAACGCATTTGCGCGCCTCGCTGCTTCGGAGCATCGCTACCGAGTCCTGACCGAAAGCGCGCACGACGCGATTTGCGTCCTCACCCCGGCCGGCGTCATCCGCGAAGCGAATGGACGTCTGGAAAGCATGCTCGGCCTGCCGCGGAGTCAGATGGTCGGACGTCCTATCGCGGACTTCGCGGCCCCCGGTCGTCGGGCCCAGTACGCAGATGCCTATCGTAGCGCGATGGCCGCTGGAGAAGGACGAACGCCGGCCATCGAGATGGAGAAGCCCGACGGGGAGACGGTGCTCATCGAATTCTCCCTTCGCACCACCGAAGTGAGTGGGGAGCAATTGGTATTCGCCATTGGGCGCGACGTGACCGAGCAAATTCGAACGCATGCGCAGCTCATGTTGTCGGACCGCATGGCGTCAGTAGGGACCTTGGCGGCTGGGGTGGCCCACGAGATCAACAACCCGCTCACGACGGTCACCGCCAACCTCGAAATGGCCGTGCGCGACGTGCATGGCCTCGCCACAAAGCTCGCCCCGGGGGCCGACCTCGGCGACATCGAAGCCGAACTTCAAGACGCGCGGGAGGGCGCCGATCGCGTGCGACTGATCGTCCGCGATCTTCGCACCTTCTCGCGTGGCGAAGACGATAGACACGGTCCGACCGATGTCCACAACGTCCTCGACTCGACCTTGAGAATGGCGCAAAACGAGACGCGGCATCGGGCGCGCGTCGTCAAGGAGTACGGCCGTATCCCGCTCGTCGTCGGCAACGAATCCCGGCTGGGCCAAGTCTTCCTGAATCTCGTCGTCAACGCGGCGCAGGCCATTCCCGAAGGCCACGCCGATTCGAACAAGATTTTTATCCGCACCCACCTCACCGGGGACAATGTCATCATCGAGGTGTCCGACACGGGTCAGGGCATGCCGGCGGATGTCGTAAAGAGGCTATTTACTCCGTTCTTTACGACAAAAGCCGTGGGCGCGGGGACCGGCCTCGGTCTCGCCATCAGCCACCGCATCGTTACCGGCTTCGGTGGCCAAATGACGGTGAGCAGCGAAGAAGGAAAAGGAACGACCTTCCGGGTCGTGCTCCGCGCGACGGCGCATGTGCCAGAGGCGAGGCCCTCCGCGCCGCCGCTCGTCATCGAGGCACGACGCCGTGGGCGCGTTCTGGTCGTCGACGACGAGCTGGCCGTCGGACGGACGATCCGTCGCATGCTCAGCGACGAGCACGATGTCGAGACCACGACCAACGCGGCGGAGGCCCTGCAACGAATCACCGGAGGCGCTCAATTCGACGTCATCCTTTGCGATCTGATGATGCCCGTCATGACCGGAATGGAACTCCACGCCGCTCTGGCGAGCGCGCAAACGGGTCATGCCGAGCGCATGGTCTTTCTCACCGGCGGAGCTTTCACGCCGGGAGCCAGAGAGTTCGTCGCCAGGGTGCCCAACGCTCGCCTCGAAAAGCCGTTTGCGTTGCAGACACTGCGAGCCCTCGTGAATTCGCAGCTGCAATGACATTCATATCGTTTTGCGATCTTTCACAGCGAGGTAGATGGCCAAGGTCGTGACGGCGCCGAGCACCGAGATGACGAACATCGGCGGCGAGCTTCCGGCGTACCCGATCATGCGGCCCACCAACGCACCGCCGAATGCGCCGAGGATTCCGACGAGCATGGACCAACCGGTTCGTTCGTTCCGCCGCCAAGGGACCGCGTGGACACCCGTGAAGCCCACGATCAAGCCCACGGCGATGAACAGGAGGATATCCATGACATCCTCGTTGTTGCACACCTCGTGCCCATTCTGCACCGGTTCGACGCGACCTCCGGACCTTCCTGTACGCCCGATCCGCCTCTTCAGTCGGATGGCGGAGCCGGGAGACAGCGCGTCGTAGGGTAGTCTCCTGCCGATGAGCGCAGGACGCGGCGAGCTGAAAGCCCTGCTGCTCTTGTTCCTTCGTCTCGGTGTCAGCGCGTTTGGCGGCCCGGCAGCGCACATTGCCATGATGGAGGACGAAGTGGTTCGTCGGCGCCAGTGGCTGACGAGCGACGAGTTTCTGGCCCTCATCGGCGCGACGAACCTGATTCCCGGTCCCAACTCGACCGAAATGGCCATGCACATCGGGCGCGACCGGGCCGGATGGCGAGGCCTTTTGGTCGCTGGCACGGCCTTCATTCTGCCGGCAGCGCTGATGACGGGGACCCTGGCGTGGGTCTATGTCCATTATGGCTCGCTTCCCGCGGGCGCCGCCGTTCTTTATGGCGTCAAGGCGGTGGTGGTCGCGGTGGTGGTTCAAGCGCTCTTTCGGCTCGGTCCCGCCGCAGCCAAGACGCTTCCCCTTCGCCTTCTCGGCGTCCTGGCAACGGTCGGCGCGGCGCTCGGCGTCAATGAGCTCCTCATCCTTGCGCTCGCTGGGGCTGCAGCGGTGGCGCTCGAGCGCCGTCCCACGTTGTCCGCCCTCTTTGCGGTGGGCCCGCTGGCGACAGGACTCACCCCGGTGGCGCTGGCGACGTCGGCGGCGACACCGTTTCACCTGGTGGGTCTCTTCTTGGTGTTCGCCAAGATTGGCGCCGTACTTTTTGGCAGCGGTTACGTTCTGCTGGCGTTTCTCCGGAGCGATCTCGTCGACCGTTTGCACTGGCTCACCGAAGCGCAGCTGCTCGACGCCGTCGCCGCCGGTCAGGTAACGCCTGGTCCGGTCTTCACGACCGCGACGTTCATCGGTTACCTGCTCGGGCGAACCCCGGGCGCTGTCGTCGCGACGGTGGGCATCTTCCTCCCCGCTTTTTTCTTCGTCGCACTGAGCGGTGTCCTCCTTCCCGTCTTGCGACGCTCATCGCGCTTTCGAGCGTTCCTGGATGGCGTCAACGTGGCATCGCTCGCGCTGATGGCCGTGGTCGCCGTGCAGCTCGCGCGAGCCGCCATCGTCGACATGCTCACCGCCGCGCTCGCCGTCGGCAGTGCCGTCCTCCTTCTGCGTTTCAAAGTGAACTCGACGTGGTTGGTCGT
>DATHES010000166.1:0-10644 GCA_035318465.1 Polyangiaceae bacterium | reverse complement strand
CGACGACATGCTCCCCCTTTTTGACGATCGCGGTCCTACACACCTACCACGCTGACGTTGCCCCAGGTGCGCGCGACGATGCGGAGCGCGCGAAACGACGTCACCTGCCACTGCAGATCCTGCCGGTACTCCACGGTCACCTTGGTCGCGCTTTTGCTGAGGTCCTTGAGAAAATCCATGATGGGCAGCACCGTTGCCGAGTTCATGAACGTGAGCTCGGCGAAGGTGACGCGAACCGTTCGGGAGCCGAGTTTGCGCGCCACTTCGCTGAGGTAGGGGCCCAGCCTTTCGCGCGGATTGCGGGCGTCGCTTTCGCCTCGCCAAGTCACGACGACGTCGTCGTGCGACGTAACGACGGTGATGTGCAGATCGTCCTGGTGATACTCGTTCATTTCAACCGCCGCTCGGCAACGACCACGAGCCGATCGCCGACCAGTTCCCCTTCGAGTCGAAATCCAGCCACCGCGGCGATCTGATAAAAGCCCTGACGACTGCCCTCTGACCGTCGATCCATCGACTCCTCGATCGATTGTGCGAAGAGGGCCGTCGGATTGTCGTGAGAGCGGATGCGCTCGATCGTGGTGAGAACGACCTGTGCATCTTCCGAGGATCGCACGGTGTTTTCCGAGCGTACTCGGATTTCGGTGGGCGTTGCTTCCAATTCGATGCTCGGAAGGTGGGACGCGTCCGGCGCGGCAAACTTCACGATGTTCTCGGCGAGCTCCGAGACCGTCAGCGTGATCGCGTCCAAGAGTTGCGGATCGAGGTGAGCGAAGCGCACGCCCAGCGTGGCCCGAATATCGCGCACGATCTGCCACAATGTGGGCAGCTGAAACTGCTCGTTGACGATCTCGATCTTCAATTTCTCTCCATGGCATCGGGCAGATGCCGCGAGAATCCCGAGTTGTCCGCCCTAGCGGCAAAGCCCGCAACGGAACGCCCCACGCGAGAACTCGAAAAATAGCATGCCGGCAGGCGCCTCGTTCACCAACTTGGTATTCGCCTGGCCCCACCCGCGGTGGACAAGCCCGGGGCAGCGGGGGGTTGCCACGAGCTGCGCTGGTGTCGTAACGTCCCGCCGCAACCGTGAAGATCGAGCTCCTTGCCCCGGTGATGATGGCGGCGTTGGTCGCCGCGTGCTCTAGCGATGCGACGAACGCGCTCGGGCCGAACGACGACGCGGGTGGATCCGGCGACGGCCGTGCACCGGCCGGCGAGTTTGCCGCCCTCACCTACAATGTGGCCGGCCTTCCCGAAGGTCTCAGCGGGTCGCATCCCGCAATGAATACGCAGTACATCAGCCCCCTGCTCGACGACTACGACCTCGTGCTCGTGCAAGAGGACTGGCTGACCCCCGACCCCAATCCCACCGGCATGCGGCTCTTTCACGACGTGCTGGCAGCGTCGGCCCATCATCCCTTCCAGTCGATCCCGGCGCCCTGCCCCGGCGGCGCAAACCCGGCGCGACCGTCGGCGCTCGTCAGTGACGGGCTCAACGAATTCTCCCGCTTCGAGTTTCGCGATCTCACCCGCACGGCGTGGCAAGGGTGTTTCGGAGCGCTGGGAGCGAGCGATGGGGGCGCTTCCGATTGCGGCGCCATGAAGGGATTCAGCGTGGCGGTGCACGTTCTCTCGGCGGGCGTCGAGGTCGACGTCTACGATTTGCACGGCGAAGCGGGGAGCACCGCGACCGATCAGCAATTGCAGGAAGCGGGCTATGGTCAGCTCGCCGCCTTCATCAACGACTTTTCGCGCGGCCATGCCGTCATCCTCGGCGGCGATACGAACTTGCACACGGAATCGACCAACCCCGACGCCGCCATTTGGCAGACCCTTCTCGCCGACACCGGTTTGAGCGACGTCTGTCAAACCGTCGAATGCGGTGCCGATCGCACCATCATCGACAAGTTCGCCTTCCGGAGCAATGACGCCATCATCATCACCCCGCTGACCCATCGGTTCGAGCGCGACAAATTCGTGCGGCCCGATGGCATGCCGCTCTCCGACCACAACGCGCTCACTGTGCGCTTCCGCTGGACCAAGGTCCCCTGAGCCGACCTTCCTCGCCTCCCGGGCGCGGCCTTTCGGAAAGGTCGGGCGCCTGGTAGGCTTGTGGTGAGCTTGTCAAGCGTCAGCTTCCGGGTCAGCGTTCGGGGGGAAGATGGGCGACGTGGCAACGGTATTGATCATCGATGATGACAAGTACGTGCGCCGCGCCTTCCGGCGGGAGCTCGAACGGGGCGGCGTGCAAGTGCTGGAAGCCGAAGACGGCGCCTCCGGGCTCCGCTCTTTCCGCGAACGCGTTCCGAGCGCCGTCGTGCTCGATCTGCGCATGCCCGGCCTCGATGGCCTCGACGTTCTGAGCTCCCTCGTGGAGGAGTCGCCGGAAACGCCGGTCGTGGTCGTCTCCGGCGAAGGGACGATGACCGACGTGGTCGAGGCACTGCGCCGCGGAGCTTGGGATTTCGTCTCCAAGCCGGTCGTCGACAACGAGATCCTGCTGCGCGGCATCTGGCGCGGGCTCGAGAAGGCCGCCCTGCTGCGGCAAAATCGGGAGTATGCGGAAAGCCTCAAGCAGATGAACAAACGCTTGACCTCGGCGCTCGACGAGCTGCGCGCCGACGAGCGTGCGGCGCGGCAGCTGCAGTTCCAGCTCCTGCCGCCCGACGGAATGCGGATCGGTCCTTACCGCTGCTTCCGGCGGCTCTTTCCCTCTCAGCTTCTGAGCGGGGACTTCGTCGACTATTTCCCGCTCGGCGACGGATTCGCGGGGTTCTATCTGGCCGACGTGGCCGGCCACGGCGCGGCGTCTGCCTTCGTGACGGCGATTCTGACGACGCTGGTCGAAAAATACCGCGAGCTTTTGGCTTCGCGGGGCGACGAGACCATCCTGCACCCGACGCAGTTTTTCCAGCGCCTCGATGCCGACCTGATGACGCACCGGCTGGAAAAGCACATCACCATGTTCTACGGCGTTGCCAACATCGCGACGGGGCATCTCATCTATGCCAACGCCGGGATGTTCCCGTTTCCCTTCCTGGCTCATGGCTCGGAGGTGATCGAGCTCGAATCGAGCGGCTGCCCGCTCAACCTGCCGGGGGGCGGGCCCCTTGTGCAAGGGGAAGCGGCGTTCAAGCCGGGTGGGCGGCTGCTTCTCGTGTCCGACGGCGTGCTGGAGTTGCACGGAAGCGAGACCCATCGAGCGAAACGAGCGGAGCTCGCCGACATCACGCGGCAAGCGCGTGATCTCGAAACGGTGCTGAGCTGCCTAGGGCTCGACGAATCGACCGCTTTCAGCGACGACGTGGCCCTGCTCTTCATTCGTTGGGAGGAGCAGGATGCCTAACGGACACGTCACCCATGCCCAGAAAGAGGGCTACCACGTCCTGCGGTACTTCGGCCGGGTGGACTACATGCTGGCCACGTCGATCAACCGTTTCGCTGACCGCATCATCGAGAAGGGCGGCGTGGGGGGGCTCATCTTCGACCTCACCGAGGCGGAGAACCTGGACAGCACCAACCTCGGGCTCCTGGCGCGGATTGCCGAGCGCGTGCGCACGGCGGGCGGAGGACGGAGCGTCATCGTCTCGACCAGCGACAACATCAACTGCGTGCTTCGCAGCATGAGCTTCGACCAGATCTTCGATATCGTAACCGACCCCACTGGCGTCCCGGCCGAGGGTGACGACCCGATCGAAGCCGAGCCGCAGTCCCAGGAAGAGCTGCTCCACACCATGCTCGATGCGCACCGGACGCTCGTCTCGCTGAGCGAGTCCGATCGACTCGAGTTCCAAGACGTGGTCGCGTGTCTGGAGTCCGAGCTCAAAGCCAAGGAGTAACGGCCGAACGGAGCCGTGGGTCGCACGGGGCGTCGTCGCCGTCCGGCGCCATCGATCCGAGACCCCGATCGCACCGGCCGAGGGTCGGCGTGCGCAATTCAGCGTGGTGAATGGTGTGATCGCGCGGATCCGCTGGCCCAAGGGTCACGCGTATCGTAGAACCGTGCGGCACCATGGCCCTTTCCCGCGACGACTTGCTCATCCCCTTCCACGAGGCCATCAAACCGCGCGACCGATGGCGCATCGGCGCCGAGGCGGAGAAGTTCGGCGTGATTGCCGCGACCGGCGCCGCGGTGCCGTACGAGGGTGAACGTGGAATCACCGCCATTCTGGGCGCGCTCCAGCAGCGCGGCTGGGCGGCGGTTTCCGAGGTCGACGGTGGACCGATCGTCGCTCTGACGCGCGACGGAGCGTCGGTGACCCTCGAACCGGGTGGACAGCTCGAGCTGTCCGGCGCTCCCCTCGAGGACGTGCACGCCATTGCGGCCGAGACGAGCGCCCACCTCGCCGAGCTGCACGCGGTCAGCGATCCGCTCGGCATCGCCTGGCTCGGCCTGGGTTTTCACCCTTTCGCACGACAAGAAGACCTGTCCTGGGTTCCCAAGCTCCGTTACGCCATCATGCGCGAGTATTTGCCCAAGCGAGGGCACCGCGCCCTCGACATGATGCGCCGCACCGCCACGGTGCAAGCGAACTTCGACTACGAGTCGGAAGAGGACGCCATGCGCAAGATGCGGGTAGCGCTGCGCCTTTCCGTGATCGTGACCGCGATGTTCGCCAATTCTCCCTTTTACGAGGGGAGGCCCAACGGCGAGCGCAGCGAGCGCGCCAAGGTGTGGCTCGCCGTCGACCCCGATCGACAGGGCCTTCTGCCTTCGCTCTGGAAAGCGGACAGCTCGTTCAATGCCTACATCGAATGGGCACTCGACGTGCCGATGTTCCTCATCAAAAGGAACGGCAAGGTCATTGCCAATACCGGTCAGACGTTCCGCACCTTCTGGAAAGAGGGCTTACAGGGCGAGAAGGCGGACGTCCACGACTGGGAGCTTCATCTCAATACGCTCTTTCCCGAGGTGAGGCTCAAGCACACCATCGAGGTGCGAGGCAACGACTCCCAGTCCATTCATCTTGCCGCCGCCATTCCGGCGCTTTTCACGGGCATCCTCTATGACGCCACCGCGCTCGCCGAGTCGGAGAAGCTGGTGGCGAGTTTCACGTTCGACGAAATGGAGTCCCTCCGTTCGGAAGTCGCCAAGCTCGGCCTGGCGGCGCGGCTGCGTGGCAAACCGGTGGCGGACACCGCCCAAACGCTGCTCGGCATTGCTCAACGAGGTCTCGCGCGTCGCGGGCGGCGCTCGTCCGATGGGCAAGACGAAACCGTGCACCTTGCGCCCCTCGAGTCGCTCGTCGCAAAGGGCCAGTGTCCGGCTGACCAGCTGCTCGCCGATTTTCCGGCTGACCCGGCCGAGTTCAAAGCCGAAGTCATTCGCCGCACCAAGCTGTAGAGAGGCGAGCGGCCACCGTCGCGCATTTCCCGCGCGGCAGCCGTGGCGCGTTTTGCCGCGCGGTGCGGGATCGACATCGATGCGCCGGGCCCCTTGTCGCGGCTGTGCCACGTCCGCTGAGCCAACGCGACATCGCTGTCATGTGGGCAATCGGCGGTCGCGCAGGAGGGCGCTTCGCTTCCGGCAGTCGCGCGCAATTCCCCTTGCAGTTCCGAAAACGGTCGTGTTGGCTCGTAGATTGCACTTCGGTCGACGTGACGTGCGGCGCACCCGGCGCCGCTGTTCGAGGCGCGATGCGACGACTTCCCAGCGGCTGGCTCCTTGGCTTTGGCCTCTTGACCGCCATCGGTTGTGCCGGCTCCGCGGATGAATCGGCGTCCGGCGGCCGCGGAACCGGCTCGGCACCCACGGGCGGGACAGGGGGGTCAGGCACGGGCACCGGAGGGGGGATCGACCCGGGTGCCGGCGGGGGGCGCGCGGACGCGGCCCCGCCCGAAACGGAGATCGAAAAGGCCTTCGAAGCGCCGGTGGCGACGGAGCGCTACGTCTGGGCGACCAACCCGAAGACGGGGCGGGTCGCCCTCATCGACGCGACGACCTTCCAGGTGAAAACGGTCGCCGCCGGGCAGGGACCGACGTTCATCGCCGCGCTGCCCGGCCAGGGGGACCGCGCCATCGTGCTCAACGTGCTGTCCAACGACGCCACGTACCTCTCGCAGCGCCAGGACGGGACGCTCGACGTGCGGACCTATCAGATCGCGCCGCGCGCGAACGCGTGGGCGATCTCGCCCGACGGGAAGTGGGCCATCGCCTGGACCGACGTCTCGCGCGTGGTGCGGCCCGATGTCATCGAAGGGTTTCAGCAGATTTCGATCATCGATCTCGAGGACGACGCCGCGCCGTCGCGCGTGCCCGTGCGCACGGTCGGCTTTCGCCCGAGCAGCATCACGTTTGCAGCCAATCCGCCGCGCGCGTTCGCGGTGACGGAGGACGGCATCACCGTCGTCGACCTATCCATCCCCCGCGACCCGCGGGTGCTGCGGACCCTCAAGCTCGACGGAAACGGACCGCTCAGCTCCGAAGTGGTGGAGGCGCTGCCGCAAGTGGACGCATCGGCGCCCGATGGCGGCGGAGCGGATGCGGACGACGCCGGGAACACCGATGACGTGACCGTGGACGGCGACGGCGATGACGCGGGTCCCGCTGACGCCAGTGATTCCGGTACGACCCCCGACGTCACTTCCGACGTGGGGCCGACCGACGGCGCTCCCCTCGACAGCGGACGCGGCGCGGAAGGCGGCACCGACGCGCGCGACGCTGGCGCCGCGACCGACGCGCGCACCGATGCCACGATCGAGGGCGGGACCACCCCGCCCCCGACGGGCAAGGCCGACGTCTCCATCACCCCCGATGGTGCGTTCGCCATCTTCCGGCGCGAGGGGAGCGCGGTCGTCACCGTGATCGACCTCGCTGACGGCTCGCGCTGGTCTTGGATGCTCTCCGGTGCCGTCACCGATCTCGACCTGGCCGACACCGGCAACCGCGCTGTCGCTGTCGTGCGCAACGAAGGGCGCATCGCGGTGCTCCCGGTACCCGGTAGCGTCGCGAGCCCCTTCGACGACATCCTCGTCGCGGGCGAAACGGTGGGCTCGGTCGTCATCGCACCGCACGGCGACCTCGCATTGCTCTACACCAACGCCGTCGCCATCAACCGCATCACCGTGCTCGGACTCGGCAGCCCTCCCGGCTACCGCCCCATCGAGCTGCACGCGCCTGTCCTCTCGGTCTTTCCTTCACCGACGGCGGAACACGCGGTCGTCGTCCACAACTCGTTCAAGGGTCAAGCCTTCACGAGCCCCGGCGCCTTCAGTGTGATGCCCCTTTTCGGGAGCCAAACGCCCGTCATCCAGGCAACCGATGCGCCCGTGCTTTCAGTGGCAATCTCCCCCGCCGGGGACCGCGCCATCATCCCCGTTCGTGACGACACGAAGAAGGTCTACGCCGTTTACCTCGCCCGCATGCCGTCGCTCGTCGTCGATCGCTACGCGCTCGCGAGCCCGCCCGCCGCCGCCGGCTTCGTCGGCTCGGCGGGGCAAGCCTTCGTTGCCCAAGAGTACCCGGGTGGGCGGGTCAGTTTCATCGACGCCGCCACCGAACAGGTGCGGACCATCACCGGTTTCGAGCTGGGGGCCGGCGTCGTCGAGTGGACGAAGAAGGACGGAGGTAAATGATGAGAGGAGGCATCCGTCTCTTCGCCATGGCCGGCGCGGTTCTCCTCAACGCGTGCGGTGACCGCGCGGCGGAATGGGACTCCACCCCGCAACTGCTCTACATGGGACGGCTGCGCGATGCTGTCGTGCTCGTCGATACGACCTTGCATCGTGGCCTCATCATGAAGGCTGGCGCCGAGCAGAGGCTCGATTTCACCGCCGTGCGTCTGGGCAAACGAATCGTCTCCACGACGACCTCGGCCGATCGCGAGCGCGCGTTCGTCCTTTCCCAGGGTGACGAGGTCCGCCTGCGTGCCAACGACGAAGGTCCGGCGCTCAGTGTCCTCGAGGCTGGCCACGCCGAGCAGGTGAAGCGCTACGAGCTACCCGACGCACTGACGTCGCTCGCCCTCGACCCCGCGGGCCGTTACGCCATCGTCTACGCCGGGGATGCGACGGGAGGGCGCTTCATCAAGAACCCCAACGAGCTCATCATCGTCGATCTCGCGGCCGCACCGAGCGACGTCAACCCGACGCGACGCAACCTGCCGAGCAACATCGGCGGCTCGCCCAAGCGGCTCACCTTCACTCCGCCCCTGCACCTTCCGGCCGGCGATCGGCGGCTGCTCGTGGTGGAGACCGATCGCGACGTGATGCTGCTCGATCTCGAGCATCCCGATCGGCCAGAGGTCAGCCTCCCGGTGAAGGACCCGCGCACCGATTCGCGCGCGCTCTCTCCGGCCGGCATCACCGTCGACCCCGGTCAATCCGGCAGTGAGGGGCGACACCCGGCGCTCGCCATCCGGACCAACGCCGACGACAACGTCATCATCTACACGCTCGGACCCTCCAACAAAGAGCCGCCCGAGAACGACTTCATCGCCACGCCCAACGCGGCGGTGGTGGGCGGCGTGCCGAGCGATATCGCCTTCGTGAATACGAATCAGGGCCCCCGTCTCGCCGTCCTGGTCCCCTCCTCGGCGCCCACCGGTTTTCTCATCAATGTGGACGACAACCATACCCTGACCGCCAAGTTCACCGCCGGATACCAGGTGATGTCGCTGGTGGCGGGGTTTGCCTCCAACGGCGGCGGGGTCGGCGATCAAATCATGCTCTGGTCGACCGACGGGCGAACCAGCTCCATCGCGTTCTGGGACCTCAACAAGGTGCCGCCCGTCGGCAACCTCGACGCGTTGAAAAGCATCGAGACGTTGAATTTGAACGGCTCCGTCGCCTCGGTGATGAGTATCCCCGAGCGAAACCTCAAAATCGTGGAAACCTCCACCCGCGCACTCTACGTGCTCGATCCAGAGCAACATCTTACCAATGCGCTCAGCACCACCGGCAACGTGACGCTCCGCTACTCCCGCGAGGGGGACCGCGCTTGGGCCTTCGAGCCTTCGCAGAAGGGTCTGGCGCAGATCGCGCTGGCGGGGGCGCACATCGTCTCGGTCGACGTCGATCGGCCGGTGGCCGACGTGGTGGAAATCGAGCGCAGTGACGGGGGCAGGGCCCTTCTCGCCCTTCACACCGTGGGAACGCCGAGCCCGTCGGAAGGCGCGTCTTCCCTCCCTGGTACCAGCATCGGGGTCACCGTCTTCGACGCGCTCGCCCCCGACGCCGCCGAGAGTCGGCGCTACGCAGCGGTGATGCTGGAAAGGCTGGCTCCATGAGGCTTCGTTCTCGATCGTCGCTAGAGAGAGCGGTAAGGCGGCCGTTTCTGTCGCCCGTCCTTTTCGCCGCAGCGCTGGGCGCCTCCCTCTCCGTCGCGCTTCCGGCCCAGGCCGAGGCGCTCTACGGCAGCCGCGAAAGTTTCTGGCAAGGGCAGGTCGGCATGCGTTCGACCTTCGTCACCGACCCCGGCTTCGACCCCTTCGCCACCGACAACGTGTTGACGACCTTCACCCTCGGTGTGTCGCGCACGATTTTCGACTACGAAGCGTTCTCGTTCGCCCCCGGCCTGTTCTGGGATTACGGCGCGCGCAGCGCGACCGCGCGCGGCGACGCGGCCAGCCTCAGTAGCCATCGCCTGGCGTTAGCGCTCGAAGGTCGCTACCACTTCGCGCCTTGGGCCTACGGACTCGTCCGCCTGACACCCAGCGCGATCCAGCAAAGCGCCGTGCTCAAAGACCCGCTCGCAGCGGCCAACTTCGTGGCCAGCGCGTGGAACTTCGGTTTCGATGCGAGCGCTGGCGCCGCCTTCCTCCTCGGACCGCACGCTGACTCTTCGACGTCCCCCGTGCGATGGTGGCTCGCTGCCGAAGGCGGCTATGGCTACGCCAGCTCCGCCTCCCTCCTGATGCATCCCGATCTTCCCCCCGACGACCCCCGCCGCACCGGCGACCTCAATCTCGGCCGCCTCGCCCTAGCCGGAGGGTTCTTCCGCCTCTACGGATCGGTCACGTTTTAGCGCTACGCTGTCAGATTATCGCCGCCCGATCGGTTGCTGCTGCTGTTGTCATTCGATGAATGTCACGCCGCACGTGGCAAACGACACGACTCGCCGTGGCGGTTCCGCTATCGACAATCGAACCATTCGACCCATCGGCTATTCCATCAGCCCGACACTACGCAAACGGGTGGAGGAGATGTCGGTTTTGGATGAGAACGGTTGGTCGCTTTGGTTAACTCAAAGCAATTGACCGAGCGCCGAGCCGCGTGCAAAAGAGAGAAAAGGTAGAACGCGAGCGCCCGATCGCGCGACGCGTCTCCAGGAGGAGGGTGCCGTAATGGGCACGCGGCGAACCTACGCATGCGTGACGTTCGTGGCGGTTCAGCGACAACATCGTCGCTTGTTGAGTATTCCTGATTGACAATAAGGATCACGCCGCAGAGCATCGTCGCGGCTCGTTTGGGCACAGTGGGAAGGAAGCCGGGCGCTCGATCCCTATCGACGAACGTAACCCCTTGCTCGTGCCTAGACGTATGGCTTCGATTGGCATTGGTGCTTTGCAACCGAGCGAGGCCGCGCATCGAGCGAGCGAGGCCGCGCATCGCGAGAAGGAGAGAATACGAGGACGGTCATGTTTGCCTATTCGCAAATCGTCAATTCAACGCTTTTTTACCTGGATACGAACCGAGGAGAAGAGA
>DATHES010000165.1:0-76238 GCA_035318465.1 Polyangiaceae bacterium | reverse complement strand
GAGCCGCGCGCGCGTCGTCGACGTCCATCGCGTCGATCCCGACCTCTGGCTCCTTCGCGATTGCATGTTCGACGCCCGCGGCAATGAAGTGCACATGTTTTGGGAGGCCGCAGTTTCAGATGGCAATCAGCTGCCGGTCGCTCCGAGCGGCAATCCCAGCAATCCCGGGGTCAATGCCGCGCACATCGTTCGCAGGTATCCGCTCTTCGACTCGACGCCTTCCACGATCGCCGGTGTGCCCGACCGCGTCACGCTGCGGGTGCTCTTGCAGCCGGTGGGGCAAGACGTGCTCGAGCTCCTGGCGAAGCCGAGCCCGGACGGCGATCCCGACGCCGTTCCCGATCTCGATCCCGCCGTACTCGACAGAATGCCCGTCTTCAGCGTCCTTCGGCCCACCAAAGGAAACACCAAACTCGACAGCCTGGAGTGGACGCCGACCGAGGCGATACCGCGGCCGTCGAATGATGCTCTCGTCACGCGCTCGTGTGTGATGGCTGGCAGCGTGAACTTCGATTCGGATTGGTATTCACCCCCCGAGCATCAGAACGAGAGCTGCCGCTAGACGAAACTCCGGGCCGGGCCAGCGGCCAGGCGCACCCGGCGAAAATTCAGCGGGCAATGTAGAAATGGAAGTCGATACTGTCGCTCGTACCTTCCGTCGAAAGGACGTTGAACGTCGTCTTCCAGATACCGGGCATGGTGAAATAAATCGGATCGACGAGGTAGGTGCCTTCGACGTCGGTGGCGATCACCTCGGGGACGACGGTCGTGCCATGCTGGTGGCAAGGCATCCAGGGAGACTGAGTCCAATCGAATCGAGCATCCCCGACGGGGGCGCCTGCCGTTTGGGTGACGCGAATCCTCCAGCGATTCAGTCCCCTCGCAGGAGGCGGCGGTTCGGCTTCGATGAGCTTGACATTGAACACGCCCCGACCGCCCGTCTTTTCGAGACCGGCGACGTACGTATCGGCATTGGCAAGCGTGGCGCCCAGTTGGGGACACTCCACCGGGAGCAGTCCATCGTTCGTCGCTGCGGAATCTTCCACGCTGGGACCGGCATCATTCGCGCCGGACGGTGGGGCGCCTCCACCACAGCCAGCGTAGGCGAGCCCGCTCAGGAGAATGGCGCCGGTGCGATGTCGTCGATGGTGACGCCTCGTAACGGGGCTCGCGAGCACGCGCGATCGTCCCGCGGCCAAGAGGCAGGCGAGCACGCTTGCCCACAGGACGCCGTGCCCTGTCTCCCCACGCCGACGCAACTCGCAGGAGCATCCGCTCGAGCCAGCGCCCGACGGATTGGGAAGACCCGTCTCGGCATCTGCTCGCGCGGCGTCCGCCTCACCTCCGCCTGAATTTCCGCCGTCGCGTCCCCCGTCCACCTGCGCCCAAGGCACGCTGCAGGTCGCCCCCGAAGCCAGGATCGCCGGCGCAATCACCGTCCACGCGGCGCCACACGTCATGCCAAACTGCTCACCGTCGGAACAGGTTTCTGGGCACGTGTTGGCCATACTGTAGAGGGGATCGAAGGTGACGCCGTGGTCTTGGGAAACCCCGACGCTGAACGGCCCCGGGCGCTCCGACCCACACACATACAGGCCGGAGGAAAGCCATCGCAAACATCGGATCTGGAGATCGGTTACCTTGCGAAACCCGCCGCTGCCGTCGGACGAACCAAGAAACAGCCCGTCGAAAGGCCCGCCGTAAGCAAGCTCGCTTCCGTCCGGTGACAGCGCGAAGCCAAACATGCCCCTTTGCGTATCGGCCAAGGTGACCCACGTCACCCCTTTGTCGTGGCTCACCGAGAGGCTCGCCGGAAAGCGGCCGAAGGTGTCGCCTCGCGCCGGGAGGCGAACCCAAAGGCGATCGGGATTGCGAGGATCGACGGCGCTGATGAAAACGCTACCCGCGGTGGAAGGGCGCGGTACCGTCGTACGGGACCAGGTCTTGCCCCCGTCTTCGCTGCGCTCGACGATACCGATCGACACGTCCGTCGTCG
The DNA here is from genome assembly GCA_035318465.1 of Polyangiaceae bacterium. Taxonomy (GTDB): domain Bacteria; phylum Myxococcota_A; class Polyangia; order Polyangiales; family Polyangiaceae; genus DASWDH01. The sequence goes on along the minus strand of DATHES010000165.1, from coordinate 74,242 downwards.
TGCCGCTGACATAGATGCGATTGGCATCCGAGGGCGCAATTTCGACGGTCTCCGCGGCGAGGTCCGCAGGAAGATCGCTCAGTTTGGACCAACTTCGGGCGTTGTCGTGGGTCTCGGCCAAGAAGTTGGAAAAGGTCACGACGCCTTGATCGTCGATATGGTCAACCGACGACGAGAGAACGACAAGGTGCGCTGAATCGCTCGGATCGAGCGTCAAATCGACGGCTCTTTTGCCCTCGAGCGGTTCCGGCGCCGCCGACCACGTGCAACCCTTGTCGCGACTGATCAGCGCTCCCTCGGTGGGCGGCAAAAGCACCATGCTGCCGTCGGACATGAGGGCGGTTGGCGGATCGAATTCGCCGCTCACCCGGATCGCCTGCTCGCAGATCCACTTCCAGGTGACGCCGCCGTCGAAGCTCTGGACCAGCCCGAACGTCGTGCGCGTGAAAATGTGCTTGGCATCGGTGGCGTCGATCGCTAGCTCCGTCGCGCCCGGCATTCTTCCGTTGGCGCGCGCATCTCGCCTCCCGATCGTCGCGCCGAGAACTGCACCGATCGTCACGACGATGAGCCGCCGCATGTGCGGTCTTGATTCGCGCACCCGTTGCATCTGCGGCATTATGGCCGCATACGGCGTAGCACGCGAGCGTCCTTACGTTCGCGCACGAAGCGGCGAGCGTCGTCCGGCGCCGAAAGTCGCTCGGCGACGTCGCGTCGAGACGCTCGACACCGGCTACAACCAAAGGACCGAGATTCAGTCTCACGGGTGTGCCCTCGTCGCGATTTCGGGTCCATTTCGAGACGCAACCCGACCGCCCAAGCTCTTCCCGTATGCGACGCGGATCCCCTTCCTGAACATTCCTGGCGCCCGTTCCAGTCGATCATCGATACGAACATGATCGCGAGTGAGGCTCGCCTTCTTCCCCGCCGCCCTTCTTGACGACGACGCTAGTCGTCAGACTCTAGGTAGTGCAGATGCGCCGCCAGCCTGGAAATCTCCTGGTCCGGATCTGGCGAGGGCTCGGGCCGGGCGACTGGCCCGAGCTACTCTACAATCGAGCCGAGCCAGCCCCCAGCGCGGCGGGTGGCGTCGTTCAGCTCAACTCGTCCCCCAGTTGCCCAAAAAGTCGCCCATGGTGAGTTGCACGCCTTGGTTGCGTAAGATGCCGTAGGCGGTGGTCACGTGATAGAAGAAGTGGGGGATCGCGAGTGCGAGCAGAAACTGGCCGCCGCTGGAGCGCATCGAGCCACGGCGGTGCTCGATCACGATCGCTCGATCGAGGCCGGCTTCGAGGTCGCTTGGCGCGATCTCTCGGAGATACGCGATCGTCGCATCGAGGTGCTGGTGCAGATCCGCAAAGCTCTTTGCATCGTTCGCGGCCGGCACCGGTGGCGCACCCAGCAACTGCGCGATCGCCAACTTGGCTCCCTCTGCGGCCCAGTGGACTTGAGCGGCGAGTGTGTACATGTGCAGATCAGTCGGCGCGCCACTCGCAACGCCGCGCACGCGCTCTCCCGCGGCGAGTTTCGCGTCCAGCAACGTGGCTTCACCGCTGCCACTGGCAGCGGCATGGTCTTCGGCCTTCGTCAACTGCGTTTTCAGGTTGATCAGTCCGCGGACGAACAGGCCAGCAGATAGATCGTAGGCATTCAAAGACATGGCGCACCCTTCACTTGCTTCATGCGCCGGTGCTAACCGGTCCCCGACCGGCGCGTATTGATGAAACGCGACACTTGCCGCACCTTGTCCCTCGCAGCCAGCGGATAGTACGTCCAACGGGTTTCATCCGTCTACACCGCCACCACGAGGCATTGGTCCCCCGAGAAGACGAAAGCGCACGATCGCGGCTTGCTCGATCTGGTCGCGCTGCTTTGCTCGCTCAGGATGCAGCTTGCCCCGAGCAATCCGTTCCGGTCTTTGCGAGTACCGGCGCGAGCAAAGGGCAACGATGTCACAGGTGACAAATGGCACGTTCTAGATCTTGAAGGGCAGCGGCGGATCGAAGGCGTTGCGCTTTCTCACCGGTACATGCGGGTGCTGATCCTCTTTGCCCTCGGGACCGGGCTACGGCAATCGGAGCAATGGAACCTCGAGCGGGCCGATGTGCACCTTGACGAGCAGCATCCGTGGATGCGGATTCGGTTCGGCTCGCAGGGTGGCCCGGTGAAGGAGCAGTGCGGGGATCAGCGTGCGCGCGATGTTTTCCTGCTCCGCGCGCCGCGGAGTTGCTGCGAGCGTGGCTACGAGAAATGCCCACTCAAATGCGAAAGAGCTCGTCGCGACTCGTGTTTCCGAATCATCGGGGTGAGCGTCGATCGAAGGGAGAGCGTTCCTGGTGGCAGGTCGCGAAAGCGCGGGCGAAGATCCCGAAGTTCTTTCGCTGGCATGATCTCCGACACACCTGTGCGTCGTCGCTTCTGGCGGGATGGTGGGGGAGAGCGTGGCGCCTCGAGGTGGTGAAGGAGTACCTCGGTCATTCCGACATCAAGGTCACCCACGCGATACGCCAGGTTGGGGGCGTCGGTGATGAAGGACGCCGTCAGCGGAAGCGTCGGGTCGGCCATTGCAGGAGAGCGAGGACGAGGAAGGGGAGTAGATCGTTCACCTGCGAGAGGTACGGTTCGGGAAACCGTAGCTCTCGCAACGAGCCGATCGCAAACTTGCGATGCATCTCGTGTTTTGCCGGGTGCGGCCACGAGACGGACGGGTGAGATCTGCCCTGCGTTTGCCCTGCGTGCAGAACCTACGGCCTTACGCGGTGAATCGGGGATCCAATCGGGGTTCACGCGGCAGCCTCTTGCAAGGCCAATCACGCGTCATCACTGAGAGCCACCTTCGAGACTTGAACTCGAGACCTACGGTTTACGAAACCGTTGCTCTACCACTGAGCTAAGGTGGCAATTTTCACCCACGGGCGCGGGGCGGGACTGTTTAGCACAGCCGGGTGGGTCGTTTCGATAGGATTTGCGTATTCGGGTCGATGTCCTGGGCGAAAGCAGTAAAGCCGTCGCTCGTGGTTCGGCCTACGGGTATGCTGGAAACTGGGCTTTTCGGCGGTAGGCGCTGGGCTCGCGGGGGGGGCGCGCAGTGATCCTCGTAATCGACGACGACGAAGCGAGCCGAAGCCTGATCGAGCAGCGGCTCCGGCATCAGGGTTTTCCGACCGTGTCGGCCGCCGGCAGTCGCGCGGCGATCGGTTTGCTGCACGAGGGGGCCAAGCCATGCCTCATCTTGCTCGATGCGATGATGCCCGGTGAAGCCGGGTGGGAGTTCGTCGAACGACTGCTCAAGAACCCGACCCTCCAGGACATTCCCCTCGCGTTGATATCGGCCAATCCGACCATTCTGCAGGCTTACCGTCGGGTGCGCGGGGGAGAGCGGGCCCTTTTGCTCCCCAAGCCTCTCGACGTCAAACGGCTGGTTTCGCTGGCGGCGACGCATTGCCGGTGCCGGCTCCCCGAGGCAAGTCCGCGGTAAAAAGTGCGCGCGGCCATCACGCCCTTCGGCGCTCGAGGTGTTACTACTCTTTTCCGCTCCGCCGCCGCGCCGAGCGGAGATCATGCCCGAGAAACGCCTGTCCGAGCTGCCCATCGACGCGGTGCTACCCGAAGTCGTCGAACGGGCGCAGGCGGCCGGAACGCTGGTCCTCGAGGCACCTCCGGGGGCCGGCAAGACGACGCGCGTCCCTCCCGCGCTGCTCGGCGCAGGAGTCGAAGGGAAGATCGTGGTGCTCGAGCCGCGGCGGCTCGCTGCGCGACTCGCCGCGCGGCGCATCGCCGAGGAGCGGGGGGAGCGGGTGGGGGAGACGGTGGGCTACGAGGTGCGATTCGAGCGGGTGGTTTCCGCGGCGACCCGCATCGAGCTCGTGACGGAGGGGATCCTCACGCGTCGCCTCGTTACCGACCCCGAGCTTCGCGGCGTGGGTGCGGTCATCTTGGACGAGTTTCATGAGCGTCACTTGCAAGGCGACGTCGCGCTCGCGCTCCTTTCGCAGTTGCGCAAGACGACGCGATCCGATCTCGTTCTGGTGGCGATGTCGGCGACGCTCGACGCGGCTCCCGTGGCCGCCTTTCTCGGGGCGCCCATCGTGCGCAGCGCCGGACGCCAGTACGACGTCGAGGTGACCTATGCGCGCGAAGCAGACGAGCGCCCTCTCGAATCGCAGATCGCGAGCGCCATCCGTGAGCTTCTCCAGGCGGGAACGACCGGGGACGTCCTCGTGTTTCTGCCGGGCGCGGCGGAGATTCGCCGGGCCATGGAACGAGCGGCTCCGCTAGCCGATGCGATGGGGCTGCTTCTCGTCGCGCTGCACGGCGATCTCTCGCCCGACGCGCAAGACTTGGCCATCAAGAAGGTGGACCGGCAAAAAGTGATCTTCTCGACGAACGTCGCGGAGACATCGGTCACCATCGAGGGTGTCGAAGCGGTGATCGACTCCGGCTTGGCACGCGTTGCCAAGTACGATCCCTGGTCGGGGCGGCCGTCGCTCGAGGTGACGCGCATCTCGCGTGCTTCGGCGACGCAGCGTGCCGGGCGCGCGGGGCGGCTCGGTCCGGGTCGGGCCGTGCGGCTTTACACCAAAGGGGACTTCGAGGCGCGCGCCGAGCACGACGCGCCGGAGATCTTGCGGGCCGACATGGCCGAAGTCCTGCTCATGCTCCGATCCTCACGTGTCACCGACGTACGACAGCTGGCGTGGCTCGACGCGCCCCCCGAGGTCGCGCTGCGCGCCGCCGAGCAGCTTCTCGAACGGCTCGGTGCTCAGAGCGGCGACGGCGTGCTTACCCCGCTGGGGCGGCAAATGTCGATGTTCGGGCTGCCTCCGCGCTTGTCGAAGCTCGTCATCGAGGCCGCCGCGCGCGGTGCGCTCCGCGAGGGGTGCACGGTCGCCGCCATGCTCGCCGAGGGGCGCGACGTCTACGCGCGATCGTGGGACGGAGCGGGCGATGCGCCGGCCGGCGCCGACGAGCTCTGCGATCTCAGCGCACGCTTGGCGCGCATCGCCGAAGCGACCGAGGGCGGTTTCGATCGCCAGCGCGCCAAGAGGCTCGGTCTCGTGCCGGAGAGCGTGATGGCCGTGCGCAAAGGCGCCGATCAGATCCTGCGCGCGTGCCGCGCGGCAGGCGTGACGGAGGCGCGTGAAGGGAACGCGATGACCGCGGACGAAGCCATTCGCCGCGCCGTTTTGGCAGCGTACCCCGATCGCGTCGCGCGGCGTCGACCCGCGCCCGAGGGGAGCACGCGGCTCGGTGTCGCCCGCGAGCTCCTTTTGTCCAGCGGTGGAACGGCGATGCTCGCGGAAACGAGCGTGGTGAAGACCGCGCCGTGGCTCGTGGCGGTGGAAGCCGGTGACCGGCGGGGAGGGGATCCGGCTCGTCGTGGGGGCCCGGCGGAGAAACGGCAGACGCGGGTATGGATGGCGAGCGCCATCGAACCGGAGTGGCTCATCGACCTTTACCCGGGCGCCGTGAGTGAGACGGTGGACGTGAGCTGGTCGGCGGAACGAGAGCGGGTCGAAGCGATGGAGCGCCTCACCTACGACCGGCTCGTGCTCGACGAGCGTCCGGCAGGCGCTGCCGCGGACCACGCGGCGGCGCGGCTGCTCACCGAAAAAGCACTCGCCGCCGGAATCGGAGCTTTCGCGGGCGCCGATGCATTCGATCGGCTCACGCGCCGTCTGCAGCTCGTGGCGCGGGAAGCGCCGGATCTGGCGGAGCGCGCCGGCATTGCGGCGCTCGACGAGACCACGCTGCGCACGCTGCTCGTCGCGCGCCTGGCCGGCAAACGGTCTTTCGCCGAGCTTCGGGAAGGGTCGCTCCTCGACGAGATCAAGGCGGCCGTCGGCTATGCGGCGCTCGGCCGGCTCGACGAGCTCGCGCCGGAGGAGGTGACCCTGGGGGGCGGGCGCCGCGTGCAGGTTCACTACGAGGAGGGGCGTCCGCCGTGGATCGAGAGCCGGCTGCAGGACTTCTTCGGCGGCGCCCGCACGCCGACCATCTTGAACGATCGCCTCCCGCTGGTTTTGCATCTCCTGGCGCCGAACTACCGCGCCGTGCAGCTGACGACCGATCTGGCGGGCTTTTGGGCGCGTACCTATCCCACCGTGCGAAGCGAGCTGATGCGGCGCTATCCGCGCCACGCGTGGCCGACCGATCCGCTCACGGCGAGCCCGCCCGATCCGCGCGGCCGTGGGCGCCGACCATGACCGAGCCGGTGAAGAAGCGTTGGGGGGGTGTGTGGAGCCTCTGGCCGGCCGTGGCCGGCGTTGCCCTACACTTCGTCCTGCGGGAAGTGCTAAATCCTTGGCTCAACGCCTCGAGCGATGCACGGTTCTGGTCCGCGGTCGTCCTCCTCATCCTCCCTCTCCTGTTCACAATCTTCGCTCTGGTTCGGTCGATTCGTCCGCCTTCCCGCCCTTAGCAACCGCTTTCCCGGCTCGGCGTTCCTCGGGAACGCTCGCCGCGAGAGAGAAAAGGTACCGCCGTGGCCAACAAACCCGTGCAGTTCGACCTGGGAACGGGCGGGCGAACCGCCCGCCGTATCCTTTTTGGCATCTTGCTGGTCATCGCCGCCATCATCATCTCCGCCTACACGCTGACGCGCATCGACGCCGGTCACGTCGGTATCCGCGTGAAGCTCGCGGGCAGCGCCCGCGGCGTGCAGGACATTCCCGTGGTGACGGGGTGGGTCTTTTACAATCCACTCATCGAGCAGATCGAGCAGTTTCCCATCAGCGTGCAGAACGTCGTGTGGACGCAGGCGCACGGCGAGGGACGCGGGCGCGACGAGTCGATCACGTTTTCCTCCGGGGAAGGCGTCAACATCAATGCGGACATCGGTCTATCGTTTCATATTGAGCCGGCGCTGGCCCCGCACCTCTATTTGAGGTTCCGCCAGCCGAACTTGCTTTTGCTCGCCGACGGCTACGTGCGCAACGCCGTGCGCGAAGCCTTCAACCAAGTCGCCTCGCGCATGGTCGTGCAAGACATTTACGGCGCGGGCAAGGGCAAGCTCGTCGCCGACGTGACGGGTCAGCTGAACGATATCCTCGGCAAGGATGGGTTTCTCATCGATCAGCTGACCATCAACGGCGCTTTGCGACTGCCGGAGAACGTCGCCTCGGCCATCAACCGCGCCATGGAGGCGACTCAGAACGCGATCCAGGCGGAAAATCGCGTGCGCCAGGTCCGCGCCGAGGCGGACCAAGCCATCGCCCAGGCGCACGGCGCGGCCGAAGCAGCGCGGCAGCGCGCGGAAGGCGAGGCCGACGCCGTGCTCATCCGGGCGCGCGCCGACGCACGGGCGAACGAGATCATCCGGCTCTCCACGTCGGGTGCGGTGCTGCAGTACCGGGCCATCGAGCGCTGGGATGGTAAACTGCCCGTCATGCAAGGCGGAGACAAGACGCCGCTCTTGACGTTCGACGTCGGGCGCTTCACCGGCAATGACGCCGAACGCGAGAAGAAGCTGCGCCAGATGCTCGAAGAGGAAGAGCTCAAAGGCAAGGCCACGCGCCAGCGCGCCTCCCAAGAAAAAGCGGCGGAGCCTGCGCCTCCGGCTCCAGCGCCTCCGCCTCCAGCGCCGGCGGCGCCACCGGCGAACCCATGAGTGTGCCGGGGGAACGCAGCAAGAACCGCGATTGGGGCCGGCGTGCATTTTCCCCGGCGCGGAGGCGCAGCATCGCGGCGCTCGCCGAGGCCATGTTCAGCGATGAGAACGAAACGGGGCTCGTGCCGGCCCCGGCGGTCCTCGCGGAACGCGTTGCCGACGAGTTCGATCTGTTGGTCGGCGCGGGAAGCGGCGATCTGCGCCGCGGCTTCGGCCTTCTCGCGTTCATCGTCGAATGGCTGCCCCTCTTCGTGATGGCCGAGCTTTCCCGGGCGAGTCGTCTCTCGCTCGCGCGTCGTCTCACCTACCTCCACCGGCTGGAGCACGCCAAGATCGGTCTTTTGGCCACGCTCTTCGTGGCCTTCAAGCTCCCGCTCACCATGATCGCCTTCGAGCTCGCCCCCGAGCTCGGATTGACCGGGTTCGATCGAACGACGATTTCGACTCCGAGGCTCGTGCGCAAGCTCGCGCTCACCGACGAGGCGCGCCCGGCCGCTTTTCCCGAGACTATCGAGCAGGGGCGGGGATGAATCTCGCAGCATTGCCTCCCGATGGTGCGGTTGTGGAGGGGCGCGAGATCGGGCGTGGATTCGCTGAGACGTGCGACGTCGTCATCGTCGGATCGGGCGCCGGAGGCGCCGTCATGGCAGCCATCCTGGCCGAGGCCGGTCAACGGGTCATCGTTCTCGAAGAGGGGCCGCATTACACGCCCGCCGAGTACGGGGCATTTCGACCGACGGAGTCGATGCGACGGATTTGGCGCGAATCGGGGCTTCTCGTGGCGCTCGGGCTCGGGCAGACGCCGGTCATCGGCCTCTCCGCGGGACGATGCGTAGGAGGTTCCTCGGTCCTCACCGGCGGCGTTTGCTTCCGCATCCCGTCCAATATCCACGCTCAGTGGGTGAACGAGCTCGGGCTCGATGAGCTTTCGGAAAAAAGCCTCGAATCCGCCTACCAGGAGGTCGAACGGCGGATTCGCGTCGCCGAGGTGCCAGAGTCGATGCGGTCCGAGGCGACGCGAAGGTTCGTGCACGGAGCGGAGCGCCTCGGCATCGCGATGCACTCCATGAAGCGCAACACGGAGGGGTGCGTCGGCAATGGGCGCTGCAACTTCGGTTGCCCCAGTGGCGCCAAGCTGTCCGTCGATGTTTCGTACCTTCCCGCCGCGATCGCGCGCGGCGGGCGCGTCGTCTCCGACGCGCTGGTCGAACGGGTGATTGTCGATCACGGTCGCGCGGTCGGCGTTCGCGGGAGGCTCCTCGGAGGTCCAGAGGGGCGCCCCTCGAGCCCGTTCGAGGTGCGCGCGCGCGCCGTCGTCGTCGCGTGCGGCACGCTCCACACGCCGATTCTACTTTTACGCAGCGGCCTCGGTCGGTCTACGCCGTCGCTCGGTCGCAACATCACGTTGCATCCCGCCCTGCGCGTCTCGGCTCTTTTCGATCACGTCCTCGACGGGTGGAACGGCGCGCTGCAGAGCGTGTACTCCAATCAATTTGCCCGCGACGGCATCACCTTGGTGGGTGTCTACTCGGCCGTCAACGTCCTCGCCGCGGCTCTTCCCGGCGCCGGCGCGACGCACCGCCGCTTCGTCGCCGAGATGCCACGCCACGGCATCTTCGGCGCCATGGTGCACGACGAGGGGGGAGGGGCGGTGCGTCTCGGGCCGGGCCGCGAACCCGTGCTCAGCTATCGCATGGCGGCGCGCGATCTGGCGCGCCTGCGCCGCTCCATCACCATTCTCGCAGAGATGGCATTTGCCGGCGGTGCCAGCGAGCTCTACCTGCCCATCTTCGGGCAGGCACCGGTGCGATCGGTGGACGAAGTGCGCAAGCTCGAGCAAGCGCCGCTCGATGCGCGCCGCATCGAATGCATCGCCTTTCACCCGCTCGGCAGCGCCCGCATGGCGACCGACGCGCGCCGCGGCGTGGTCGATGCCAATGGCCAAAGCTACGAAGTGGAAGACCTCTACATCGCCGACGGTTCGATCTTGCCGACGAGCATCGGCGTCAATTCGCAGGTCCCCATCATGACCATGGCCACGCGCCTCGCCTGGCGGCTGGCGGAACGAATGCAACGCTCGGCGCGCGGAACGCGGTTAAGAGGCCACGACGGACGGCAGCTCGTGTAATCTCGGCCACGATGGCAAGTGACAAAGCAGAGGCCTCGGAGCTCATGGCAGCGGCGGCGACTTTCGACGCGCAGCTGGCCCGCTTCGCGGACTTGGCCGAGACCGCGCGCCAGGGGCCCCTCAACTCGCAGAAGAATCTGCAACGCGCGGCGCGTGCGTTCCAAGAGATCGGCGAAGCAGAGAAGCGGCTCGGCGTGGCCGCGCAGGACCTGGTGGGCGCGCTCACGTCCGCGCGCCGGACACAGGAGACGCAGGCGCAGGCCATTCAAGAGCGTGCCCAGGAGATCGCCCGGCGCACCGCGGTGGCTGCCGATCTGCTCAAGCGATACGGCGCCATCGGGGAGAAAGCCGCGGAGCTCAATGCCCTCGTCCTCGATCTGGCCGGAAAGAGGTCCGGAGACGGCGCGGTCAGCGGCGAAGTCCTGACGCTCTTGGGTCAGGTGCGGGCGCGTTTGGCGGAGGTGCTGGAACGAGCGCACAATCTCGTCGCCGCCGCGCGAGAGGCCGATTTCGAGGACATTGCCGGCGAGGCCCAATCCCTGCGTGAACAGGTCACCGCTGCCGACGGCAAGATCGCTTCCATCGAACGATCGCTGGCTGCTCGCTGAAAAAATCCTCTAGCGAGCCCTCGGCCAACGTCACTTCCACTTGATGGAGCACCCGATGGACGGGTTTTGCGCCGCGCTGGGCGTTTTTCCCGCCAAAAGGGCGTCGACGGCTTCGCGTAGCTCGCGTCGCTTGACCTTGGCGGGCTCCATCGGTGAGTCGTCGAGCCGTCCGTGGTAGGCGAGCTTGCGGTCGCGATCGAAAACGTAGAGATCCGGCGTGCATACCGCGCCGAGGGCGCGCGCGATCGTCTGGTCTTCATTGTAGAGGTAGGGAAACGCATAGCCCCGCTCGGCGGCGCGCTTCTTCATGTTGTCGAAGCTATCTTCGGGATGGGAGACGGCGTCATTGACGGAAATGACGACGAAGCGAAACCCCCGGTCGCGATAGTCCTTCTCCAGCTCGATGAGCCGCCCCTCGATGGCCTTTGCATAAGGGCAATGATTGCAGGAGAAAAAAACGCCGAACAGGGGGACGTTCGCGAAGTCGTCGCGATCGACTTCCCCGCCCGCTACCGAGGGGAAGTGGAAGGGCGGACAGGGCGAACCGAGCGCGATCTCTTTGCTCTCTACAGCCATGGCGACGACCGTAGCACGGCTCCGTTCGACGTCTCCTCGCGTGAACGATGGTGCTAGCACTACTCCGTCAGATTTTCGCTGCCAGATCGATCGTCGGAGTAGCCATGCCCCCACTCACCCGCCTGAGCGAACAGGCGAGGTTACCCTTCAGAGAATCCAGCAAGGGCGAGCGCCTCGCGGCCGTGGTCTTCAGAGCGGCTTGCGCAGCGGCCTCGCCGCATCTTAAGTGGCCGCCTCGCTGAATTGGCCGATCGCGATCTGGTATGGCGAAGACCTGACAGAGTAGTGCTAGCCCGATTCGACGACCTGGATGGTGATGCCGTCCATGCTTTCCGGCGGCACACCCGCCGGGCGCGCCACCCCGGGTCGGACGCTCACCTTGACGACGAAGCCGATGCCGTCTTCGCGCGTCGCTCCGGCCCCGGCAAACCACGGCTCCTTGCCGAACTGGGCCAAGAGCGCGTTTTTGACCTGCCGCGCGAGGGAAAGGTTGCTCATTTCCCGGGCAGCTTACTTGACGATCGACCCCAGGTCCTGCTCGATCTGTTCCGCGGTGGTCTGGTAGACCTTGCCCCAAAGGTGGGAGTGCTCGGTGATGATCCAGTAATCGGACTTTTGGCCGCTGGCGATGGGGCCGCCCTTGCCGAGCTCGAAGAATCCGAGAAGACCAGGGCCGCCGTAGTATTCGACGCGCAGCACGACGGTCTGCCCCTCGGTCGGCTGTGCGACGTACTCGCTCACTTTGAGGCGATCGATCTTGGAAAGCCAATTGCCCGCCGTCTCGTCGGCCTTGTCTTTGTCGGCGGGGTCGGCCCAGAATTTCTTGCTGTCCGTACCACCCCGTACGAGCTCTCGCGTCTTGCCATTGGCGATCACCTTGGCGGAGCGGATGTCGATCTCCTTGAAGGCGTGTTGTTCACGCTCCAAGAGCCGACTGTCGCCACCCTCCAGCTCGCGCAACGCGTCGGCCTTGGTGACGTAGGCTTCGTTGCTGGCGGGATCGAGCACGTAGTAATCCGTACCTCCGGGCGCCATGGCCCCGATGAGCAGCTTTCGCTCCTTGCCGGCGATGGTGATGGTGAGGGAGGTCTCTCGCTTCTCCAGGCCGAACTCGGCGAGGCGCGCATCGGGGATCTTACCGAGCGCGCGCACGGCCTTGAACGGCACCATCCCGTCGACGATCTTGTTGGCCGCGGTGACCGAAGAAAAAGCAGACGTCTTCTTGACAGGGGCCGCCAATCCTCCGTCGGGATAGGCGGGCGGGATCATGTTGTAATCCCCCTTGCCGAGGAACCAGCGCACGCCTTTTTTGTCGTCGCGCGCCTCGAGCTCGATTCGCTTGTCCTTGCCCTCGTAGACGATGCGCTGCACGTCCGACGGCCGCCCCGTCCAGACAGTGACGTTGGTCTCCTGCGCCGATTGCGGCGTGCGCTCCTTGGTGAAAGCGAAGGCGGCCGCCACGCCGCCGAGGACGAGGAACGACGCATGCAGGGCCGTGGAACGAAGCGGATTCACGACGACGCTCCTTTGCGCTCGGCGGTGTGTGCCAAGGCGATGGGCGACGGTTTGGTCCGCCCGCGGCGGCTCACGAGCAAACCCAAACCGAGCACCAGCAAGGGGGCTCCGAAGATGGTGCCGTAAAAGAGGACCAAGTCCTTTTGTTTGGTGTGCTCGATCTTGATGTCTTCGGTCGTAGCGATGGCGCCGGTGAAACTCTCTTCGCCTCCCAGCCAGCGCGCGGCGTCGATGAGCAAAATGGCGTTGGCCTCGTTGCCGAGCACGGCATCGCTGACGGCGTCGACGTCACCGAGGGCGAAGATCCGCATTTCCTTCTGCGCCTTGGCATCGTCACCGGGCGCGCCGATCTTTTTGGAAACCGCGGCGGCGAGGTTCAACGTCGCCTTCTTCTCGGCCGGCTGCATATGGAAGTCGCGGTTCTGATCGACGAACGTGTCCGGCATGGCCTTGACCGTGAAATCGGTGAAGGCCGCGTTGCCCGGCTTGCTATCGAGCGCCGCGGCCCCCGGAAAGACGGCGAAGGCACGCGCCGCGTTGCGGCTCAAGGTCGAGACCGAGGCATGCGATGAATAGCGGTTGGTCACCAGGGCGGCACGATCGGAGTCGTTGAAGTGGCGCCGGACGTGGATTTTCTCGTTGGCCAGCGTCACCGGCGCAAACGTCAAGCCTCCGATGTCCGCGAGCGGCTCGAGGTCGATGTTGGGTTCGGGGTCGAGCGCGAGCAGGAGATGTCCACCCGCCTCGGCATATTTCTTCAAGCTTGCCACCTCGCCGGGCAGGAACGGCCGAGCCGGGCCCAGCACGGCGACGATGGTGGCGTCTTTGGGGATCTCGATGCCGAGCCCCTGCGGAAGTCCCAAGTCCTTGACGGTGTAGTTCTGCGATTCGAGCAATCTCTTCGCGCCCGCCGCCGTGCGTCCTTCGGACGTGTCCGTCGACTCGTTGAGCTCTCCGTGGCCGATCGTGAAATAGATGGTTCGCGTTTCGCGCGACACCTTGAGCAAAGCCTTCTGGAAGTCGGTGTCGAGTGACTTCAGCTTGGCGCGCGCACCCTCCATGTCGATCCCGAAGCTCAGCGTTTCTTCGGTCGGTCCGCGCGCCACGACGAGAACGCCGTCCTGGGTCACTTTCCAATCCTTGGCGAGGTTCGGCTCGAGCAGACGGTCGTGCACCTCGAACGTGAACTTGGTACCGACGCGGCTGAGGTCCTTCAGGTAGGAGGCAACCTCGTGCCCGACGTCGTTGATCCGGGGGAAGAAGATGTTGACCTTCACCGGATCTTCCAGGCCGCGCACGATGTTCTTGGTCGAGTCGCTCGGCCGCGACGTGCGAAAGTAGGAAAAATCGGCTTTGAGGGCGAGCTCGCTGGCCGCGTAGGTGAAGAGTGCGCCGTAAGCAGCCGCCATGGCCAGCGTGAGCCCCGCCGCCTCCGCGAAAATGACCCGCCGCCCTTCGATGTTTTCGGCGCGCCGCATGGGGTAGAGCGCGCGTTCCGCGAACAGGATGGGAATGGCGGTGATGAGCAGCAGGCAGACCCAGATCACCGTGGCGATCGACTCGAACTTTTCGCGTGTCTCGGTCGTCGCTTTGGCGATAGGAGAGAGGTACCGCTCTCCGGTCTCGGTCGTGAAAAAGGCGAGTGTCAGCGCGAGCAGCGAAAACAGCGCGAACACCGCCAAAAGCCTCTCGATCGAAGCCCTCTCCCCGCTGGCCGAGAAGGCTCCCTTCACGCAGAGAAGAAGGTAGAAGATCGATAGTCCGAAGCCAGCCGCGGTGAGCGTCGTCTGCGCTGCGGGGATGGTCGGAAAGACCCGCGTCCCGAGGAACATCGTGACCAGGCCGCCCAGGTAGACGACCAGCGGAACGAGGCGGCTCTCTTGCCTTACCTCCATCGGCGCGCCTCCATCGTCTTGATTGCTGCGAGCAGGAAGAAGTAGGTGACGGCCACGTAGTAGACGACGTTGTCCAGGCGCAGCACGCCGTTCATGAAGGCCCTTTGTCGTTCGTGATGGAGTGCCAAGGCGAGCACGAAGCTGCTGACCGGTGGATCGGCCACTTTCGCCGCCATCCAGAGCAGCAACATGACCCCCAGGATGGCGGCCCCCAAGACGGCAGCGATGACCTGCGTGCGCGCGAAGGCCGAGGCAAAGAGGCCGATGGCGATGGCCGCCGCCCCGAGCAAGACGATGCCGGCGTACCCGACGAGGATGTGTCCCACCGAGACGCGGCCGTTCACGAAGATGAGCGCCGGCATGTAAGCGGTGAGCAAGGTGACGCCGCAGATGAAGGTGAAGAGAGCGATGAACTTGCCGCCGATGATCTCCGAATCACGGATGGGGGCGGTGTTGATGAGGACCAGAGTCCCTTTTTCACGCTCGTGAGCGATGAGGCGCATCGAGAGCGCGATGGCCCCCACCATGGTGATGCCGCTCATGTAGTAGAAGAAATCCGCCAGCACCTGCGCGGACAGCTTGGCGCCCCCCATCGCCCCCACTTGAAAGAGCAGGCCGTCGAGGAGCAGCATCGCCGACGCCACGATCCAGCCGAGCGGCGAGCGCAGGTACGAGCGCAGCTCTCGACCGGCGATGAGCAGAGCGTTTCTCATGCTCGCGCTCCGTTCTCCGGACGCCCGTCCGGTTGCGCCAAGGTGAGGAAGATCGATTCGAGCTCGCGTTCGCTGCGGGTCAGCTCGAGAATTCCGATGTCGGCGAGCACCAGCGTCCGGCAGGCGTCCTCGCGAATGTCGCGCGGCGCGTCGACCCGCAGCGTGGTGATACTCGCGTGGGGCGCACCGCCGACGATCTCCACCGAGCGAACGTCCTTGATCGTCGACAGAAGGCGCTTGGCGTGCGCGCCGTCGCCGCGGACGGTGACGATGATGCTCCCCCCTTCGAGGAGACGGGTCGACAGCTCTTCTTCGGTGCCGGAAGCGACGATCTCCCCGTCGCGGAGCACGAGCAAGCGGTCGCAGGTTTGGCTGATTTCGGAGAGAAAGTGGCTCGAGATGAGGGTGGTGTGCTCGTCCCGCAAATTGCGCACGAGCTCGCGCATCTCCACGATCTGGACCGGGTCGAGGCCAGAGATGGGCTCGTCGAGCACCAGCAGCTGGGGCTTGTGGACGATGGCCTGCGCGATCCCGACCCGCTGCCGGAATCCGTGCGACAGCGTGCTGATGACGTCGTCGCGGACGCTGCGGAGCGCCGTGGAGATGGTCACCTCGTCGACACGCTTGCGCGCCTCGGCGCCCGTGAGCCCGCGGATTTTGGCGGCGAAGATCAGGTACTCGGCGACCGTCATCTCGTCGTAAAGCGGCGGATGATCGGGCAGGTACCCCACGCGGGCGCGCACGTCGTCAGGGTTATCGACGACGTCCAGCCCGTCGACCCGCACGCTGCCCGACGAAGGAAGCAGGTCGCAAGCGAGGATGCGAAGGGTGGTCGTCTTTCCCGCGCCATTCAGGCCGAGCAAGCCGACGATTTCCCCCTTGGCGATGGAGAAAGACAGAGGGCCGACCGCCTTGCGGTCGCCGTAGTACTTCGTTAAGGCTTGGATTTCGATCACGGCTGGTCGTTCTGGGGGGTGGGTTGGCGGTCCAACAGCCGACGCACCGCTTTATTCCTCTTGCCGCCCCACGGTCAACACCGAAAGCTCAACACTGCCGCACGCGTCATCGCGTTGCGAAAACAGGAACTTGGGGGAAGTCCCGACTTACCACGTCAGCCAGCCGAGCCCGCGGCGCGGCGCGGGCCGGAACTTTTCGACGGGCTGGTCCTCGTCGACGCACACGTACTTGGGCACCCCCTCGTTGCCGCGGCGGGCCATGCGCCTCGCCAAAAGAACCGATCCTCCCGCGAAAAAGAGGCCCCAGACCGCTGCTGCGCCGCTCCAGAAGAGCCGACCGGCCATTCCCTCGGCCCCCACCGCGAAGCGCAGAATGAAAAGGCCGCCCAGCACGCCGACCAAGAATCCGAGCGCGGACCGCACCATCCCCGATCGCTCGGCGTAGTGGGAAAGCACGGCCCGCTGCATATCGGCGCCGGCGAGATAGGGCTTCGCCTCCTCCGACGACATGTCGATGAGCGGTTGTCGAACCCCGCAGCCCGGGCAGAAGGACCCTCCTGCAAACGTCCCCCCGCAGCGGGGGCAGATCTTCATCATGGCGCTGGGCGTAGGCTAGTGGATCCCGCGCCGACTTTCCACGCTCGACCGCCTTTTTCGCGGCGGTGAGCGAGGCCCCGTCGGCGTAAAGCGCGACGCTGGGCGCCGCTCGGCCACGCCGAGCAGATCGGCGGCCAGACTTCATGGCGGTCTCCGGTGCCACCCGCCCCAAGCTGGACTATCTTCTTGCCCATGACGAACAGCTACGGAAGTCGCGACACCCTCCGCGTGGGCAGCAAGAGTTATGACTTCTTTCGGCTCGGTGCCTTGGACAAGGCCGGCATCCGCACCACGCATCTTCCCTTCTCTCTGAAAATCCTGCTCGAAAACCTGCTCCGCACCGAGGACGGCAAGGTCGTCCGCGCGGACGACATTCGCGCGCTCGCCAACTGGGACCCCAAGGCCGAACCCTCGCGCGAGATCGCGTTCACGCCGAGCCGCGTGCTGCTGCAAGATTTCACCGGCGTCCCCGCAGTGGTCGATCTGGCGGCCATGCGCGACGCGATGGTCAAGCTCGGCGGAAATCCGTCGAAGATCAATCCTCTCCAGCCCGCGGAGCTCGTCATCGACCACTCCGTGCAAGTCGACGAGTTCGGTTCCGCGGACGCGCTGCACAAGAACGCCGATCTGGAGTTTCGCCGCAATCGCGAGCGCTATGCGTTCTTGCGCTGGGGGCAATCGGCCTTCTCCAACTTCAAGGTCGTCCCCCCGGATACGGGCATCGTGCACCAGGTGAACCTCGAGTACCTGGCGCGCGTCGTTTTTGCCGCGCCCGCCGCGGGCGGAACGCAGCAGCTCGCCTATCTCGACACGCTGGTCGGCACCGATTCGCACACCACAATGGTGAACGGGCTCGGCGTGCTGGGGTGGGGCGTGGGCGGGATCGAAGCGGAAGCCGCGATGCTCGGGCAGCCCGTGTCGATGCTGATCCCCCATGTCGTCGGTTTCAAGTTGAAGGGGGAGCTGCCCGAAGGGGCGACCGCGACCGACTTCGTTTTGACCGTGACCGAGACACTGCGAAAGCGCGGTGTCGTCGGAAAATTCGTGGAGTTCTATGGTCCGGGACTCAAAGGTTTGCCCGTCGCCGACCGGGCTACCATTGCCAACATGGCGCCTGAGTACGGCGCGACCTGCGGCATCTTCCCGGTCGACGCCGAGACCATCAAGTACCTCCGTTTGACGGGGCGTCCGGCCGACCAGATTGCGCTCGTGGAAGCGTATTGCCGCGAGCAGGGGATTTTTCACTCCCAGTCGACGCCCGAAGCGACGTATTCCGACACCCTCGAGCTCGATCTGTCGACGGTCGAACCGAGCGTCGCGGGTCCCAAGCGTCCGCAGGATCGGGTGCGGCTCGCCGACGCGGGTCGTTCATTCACCAAGGCCCTGCCGTCCCTGCTCCCGCCGGGCGCCACGGCCGACGCCGCGAAAGCCCCCACCGCCAACATCTCCCACGGCTCGGTGGTGATCGCCGCCATCACCAGTTGCACCAACACATCGAACCCGTCGGTCATGATCGCCGCCGGACTTCTGGCCAAGAAAGCGGTGGAGCGCGGTCTTTCCGTCAAGCCCTGGGTGAAGACGTCGCTCGCTCCCGGCTCGCAAGTGGTGACGGAGTATTTCCACAAGTCCGGGCTCGACACGTACCTCGAGAAGCTCAAGTTTCACACCGTCGGTTACGGCTGCACCACCTGCATCGGCAACTCGGGGCCGCTCCCGGCCGACATTTCCAAAGCGATCGAACAGAACAAGCTCGTCGTCGCATCCGTTCTTTCCGGTAATCGCAACTTCGAGGGGCGCATCAACCCCGAGATCCGCGCCAACTACTTGATGTCGCCGCCGCTCGTCGTGGCGTACGCCATCGCGGGCCGCATCGACATCGATCTCCACACCGATCCGCTGGGCACGGGGAGCGACGGCAACCCCGTCTTTCTCAAAGACGTGTGGCCCACGTCGCGCGAAGTCGCCGAGACGATGGCACGCGCCGTGGAGGCGCCGATGTTCACCAAGGTCTACGCCCACGTCTTCGAAGGCAACGAGCAGTGGCGATCGCTCGACGTGCCGACGGGCGAAACGTTCGCCTGGGACGCGCGCTCCACCTACGTCAAGCACCCCCCTTACTTCGTCGACATGCCGAAGACGCCGCTCCCCGTGAAAGACATCACGGGCGCGCGCGTCCTCGCCATCCTCGGCGACAGCGTGACCACCGATCACATCTCGCCAGCAGGCTCGATCAAAAAGGACAGCCCCGCCGGCAAGTACCTCATCGCCAACGGTGTGGACTGGAAGGACTTCAATTCCTACGGCTCGCGCCGCGGTAACCACGAGGTCATGGTGCGCGGCACGTTCGCCAACGTGCGGCTGCGTAACCGCTTGGCGCCGGGCACCGAGGGCGGCTTCACGCGGCACCTCCCTGACGGCACGCAGATGAGCATCTTCGAAGCATCCGAGAAGTACCTGGCCGACAAGGTGCCGCTCCTCATCTTGGCCGGCAAAGAGTACGGGTCGGGATCCTCGCGCGACTGGGCGGCGAAAGGGACGCTGCTGCTCGGCGTGCGGGCGGTCATCGCCGAAAGCTACGAGCGCATTCACCGCTCCAACCTGGTCGGTATGGGCGTCATCCCTCTCGAGTTCTCTGCTGGAAAGAACGCCGATACGCTCGGCCTCACCGGCGAGGAGACGTACGATATCGTCGGGCTACCGGAGATGCTCGCGACCAACTTCGCCAAAGGGCGCGAGGTTACCGTGCGTGTGACGCCGAATGGCGGCCCCGCCCGCGAGATCCGCGCGCTCGTGCGCATCGATACGCCACAGGAGATCCTCTACTACCAACACGGCGGGATCCTGCAGTATGTGCTGCGTCAGCTCTCCTCGACGAAATAGGGAAGAGCTGCCGCGACGAGAGGAACGGTGCGGCCCGCACGGGGGGCGGCCGCGCGCATCTCGCGCGCGGCTTGCAGCGCGCGTACGATCACACCTTCGCGCAAGGCGCGGGTAGCGATCGTCGCTTCTTCGATACCGATGAGCTCCATCAGCGTCTCGAGGACGACGGCGCCCGGTCCCACCGTCGCCTGGCGGTCGGTAGGAACGCCGAGTCCGTTCAACGTAGCGGCGTCGAGCCCGATGAGCGCGGCCCCGAGCCCGGCAAGACCGCCACGGCTGACGCGCGTGGCCATCGGGGGTCCCTGGGGCGGATCGGCGCGGCGCGGGGACGGGTTCTCTTCGTAGGCATCGAGCAAGGGGAGCGATGCGATCGTGCGCGCCGTGCCTGACGCGAAGACGAGCGCTACCGGGCGAAGCGCGGCGATGGCGCGTGCCACCGGCTTGACTTCGCGTCGAAGAATTTCCGCAATCGTATCGACGGCGACGCGCGCATCGGACGTCTTCGCCGCGGCAGCATCGCAAAGACGGAGCACGCCGAAAGGGAGACTCGTCGCCAGCAAGCATCTTTCCCCCTCGCCTACCGTCAGTTGAATCGAGCCACCACCTACGTCGATGACGGCTACCGGCCCTTCTGGCGCGGGCCGCTCGCTGACGGCTCCCAAATAAGCAAGGCGCGCTTCTTCGGCGCCCGTCAGCAGGTCGACGGGCACCCCGAACCGCAGGCGGACCGCTTCGACGAAGGCAGCGCCGTTGGCGGCCTCGCGAAAAACGGATGTCGCCACGGCCAGCGTGCGGCACTCGAATGGCCTCCCGAGTCCCAGGATTTCGTCGATTGCATCCATCGCCCGCTGCCACGTCGGCTCGTCGATGATCCCGCCGGGGGGGATTTCGGCGCCCAACCGCAGCGTTCGCTTGAAACTACCGAGCTTGGTGATGCGCCCACTCGCGTCCACCTGTGCAAGCAAGAGGTGGAAGGTGTTGGACCCGAGATCCAAAACAGCTAGCCGCATGGAGTCGTAGCTTCCACGACACGCGTGGCGTGGCCGATCCAGTAGGGTGACGATTGTGTAACGTCCGGCGTCGCCGAACCGGGCCCGAACAAGGCGAAGTTCACAGGACGCTCCTTGCGTAAGTCGGGCGGTGTGCTAGCTATTCCGGCTCGGGCACGCTCATGCAACCGAACCTCCACTTCCCGGTCTGCGGGCTCATCACGATCACGCCCAGCGTGGTCGTTGATGGGGCCGCCGCCGCGGCGCGTTCCGAGGAGATCAGCTGACGCAGACGCACTGAAACCCTCCCCGAGAAAGACGCACCGCGGCCTCCGCTAGGAACGCCGCGGTTTTTTTTTCCCCGCAGTCCATTTCGCTTTCGACGTGTTGTTCCCATTCACTCTTCGGGTCTCCATCATGAATCTCCCCTGGCAAGAAAGGCCCCTGCGCGAGCTCATTCGGCTGGCGTGGCCCATCGCGCTTTCGATGGTCTCGTACAGCGTGATGACGGTCGTCGACACGCTCCTCATCGGTCACGTCGGGCGCGCCGAGCTCGCCGGCGTCGGACTCGGGGGCATCAGCGCTTTTGTCCTCCTTTGCTTCTCGTTCGGGCTGCTCCAAGGCGCCAAAGTGCTCGTCTCGCAGGCCATCGGCGCCAACCGCTCGGACCGCGCCTCCGCTTACCTCGGCGCCGCCATCGGCACCGCGCTCGTCGTCGGTTTCATCACGGTGCTCATCGGCCAAGGGGTAGCGCTGCTCATCGGTCACCTCGCGTCGACCGAGGCCGCCGGCCAGGCCGCGGGGACGTACTTGAGAATCCGCATTCTCGGAGCACCTCTCGCGCTCCTCTATGTGGCGCTCCGTGAGGTGCGGTACGCGGAAGGGGATCCACGGAGCCCCATGCGGGCCACGGTGGCAGCGCAGGCGACCAACATCCTCCTGGCGGTGACGTTCATCTTCGTCCTGCACTGGGGCGTGGCCGGAGCGGCGTTCGCGACGGTGCTCGCGCATGCCGTGGAGGCGGGCACCCTCTATTGGGCGCAGCGCTCGCGCGGATTCGGCCTGCGCGCGGTCCGCCGGCAGCACGTCGTGGAGCTCTTTCGGATGGGGCTCCCCACGGGTCTTCAGTTCGCGCTCGAAGTGGGCGCCTTCGCGACGCTGTCGCTCATGATCTCCCTCTTTTCCGAGGTGGAGATGGCGGCCCATCACATCGCCATCCAGGTGATTCATCTCTCCTTCTTGCCCGCCATGGCGGTCGCAGAAGCCGCCTCGGTGCTCACCGGACAAGCCGTCGGCGCGGGAAGTTTCGGCTTCGTCAAACGAGTTGCCCATCTCGCGATGGGGATCACGGCGGCGTATGCGTTGGCGTGGTCGCTTCTGCTCGCGTTCGGGGCGCCGCTCATCGTGTCCGGCTTCACCATCGATCCGGCTGTCGTTTCGGTGGCGACGCGGCTGCTCTACGTCGCGGCGGTCTTTCAGATCTTCGACGCTTCCAACATCGTTGCCCGCTGTTCGCTGCGCGGCGCCGGCGACGTCCGGTATGCGGCCGTGGTGGGCGTGCTTACCTCCTGGCTCTGCACACCCACCCTGGCGTGGGTGCTCGGCGCGCATTACAAGCTGGGCGCTTTCGGCGGATGGCTCGGGCTCTGTCTGGAGATCATCGTGAGCTCGGCCATCCTCTGGTGGCGGCTCGAACGCCGCGGCTGGCTCTCAGCCGCCACGCTGTCGCGGGCGCGTCTGACGGCCGACCAGCACCTCGAGCCGCGCGCGAAGGAGCGGCTTGCTGCAACGGTCATGACATCGACGAGCGCCTGATGCGTCCGAAGAAGATCCCGCGCTCATCATGAAGCGGAGAAGTCGACGACATCCGCCCACCTCCTGAGGGCGTGTGCCGCGGCTTGAAAATCTTGCCGAGCTCGGAAGCACTCGGATAGGCTTAGCTGATTAAGATCATGCGATATCTCAAATCTTCGGCAGTAACGAGCTGCGCCGTTGCTCTGTCGTTTTGCATTGTGAGCTCGGTAGCGTTGGGTCAGACGGACGAGCAGCGCGCCGGCGCCCGCTCCCTCGCCACCGAGGGCGCTTCTGCCTTCAACGACGGTCGTTACAAAGATGCCGTCGACCTTTTCACGAAGGCCGAGACACTCATGCACGCGCCGCCGCACCTTCTCTATGTGGCGCGCTCGCACTCCAAGCTCGGCCAGTTCGTCAAGGCGCGCGAGGCGTATTTGCGGATCACGAAGGAGCAGCTGCCGTCCAACGCGCCGCCAGCTTTCCGCGACGCGCAGTCGACCGCGCAAAAGGAGCTCAATGCGATCAATCCCAAGATTGGGTCGCTCGAGATCAAGGTCGAGGGCGGGGAGACCGCCAAAGACCTTTCCGTCAAAATCGACGGCAATGCGATCGCCAGCGTGCTGGTCGGCGTGCCGCAGCCCATCGATCCCGGCGAGCACCGCGTCGAGGCGTCGGCGGCAGGTCTTCGCGCGCAGCCGCAGACGGTACGTCTCGGTGACGGCGAAAAAGTGTCGACGGTACTGAAGCTCGAAGTCGACCCGAGCGCGGCCCCCGCCGCGGTACCGGGCGCTGCCGCACCCGTTCTTCAGCCCGGTGCAGCGCCGCCTCCCGGCACGGCCGTTCAAGATACGGTGTCGATGGACAGCACGAGCTCGGGCGGTGGCATGCGCATCGGCGCCTACGTGGCCCTCGGAGTCGGCGCCGTCGGGCTCGGCCTCGGCACGGTGTTCCTGCTCCAATCGGGGAGCAAACGATCCGACGCCGACGCGCTCTGCAACCTTCCGGGTGGCGCGTGCCCCCTCGACAGGAAGGCCGACGTCGAGAAGCTCGACAGTGACGCCAAGAGCGCATCGACTCTTTCGGTCGTCGGCTTCGCGGTCGGCGGCGTGGGGATCGCAGCGGGCGTCGTGATGCTCGTCATGAGCGGCAAATCCGAATCGTCCTCCGCTGCGCGTCCCGCCATCTACCCCTGGGTGGGCGGCAATGCAGCGGGCGTCGCGGGCCGATTCTGATGTTACGGCTGCGCGCCGCTGCGCCCGAGCCCGAGGAACGGGCGTAGCTCCGTCAGCAGCGACTCACGGCGGCCGACCACCGACGGCGAGAAGCCGAGCGCGATGGCGAGCGCCGACATTGCGGAGGGGGCGATGGCCTGCTCGACCAGGGCTCGGTAAAGGATCTCTTGCGCGCGAGCAAGATGCGCGTCGGCGCGCAAATGCCGCGCCAGCTCGACGAGCAGCGTCGCCGCTTGGATGGTTTCGGGCGAGTTGTGGCTGGCGGCGCGAGCGACGGCCTCGGCGATCATGTCGCCCAGCATCCGGCTGGCGATGGAGCGGTCGATCTCGTAACCCTGACGGCGCGCCTCGTCGGCAATCTCGATCGCTTTGGCGTAGGCGGCGGGGTCTGCGCTCGGTCGCGCTCTCTCGATTTCGATGTTGAACCGACGTCCCAGCGCGAGCTCGGCGGCGACACTGAGCTCCTTGGGCAGCTCGAAGCCTGCCTCCTTGAAATGCTCGAGCTCTCGCTGATGGCTCTCGTACATGCGCGCGTAACCCTCGGCGAAACTCGCGACGATGGTGCCGAGCACGAGCTCCGAGATCCGCTCGCGACCTTCCGCGAGCACGCTCTCGAGCCCGCCTTCGTCGGGGCCGAGCTCCTGCTGCAAGACCCGCAGCATGGTGGGGAGCGAAGCGGTGCGAAAGGCGGCCCACACCCGCGCGGTGGCGCCCGCGAATTGCTCTTGTCCCGGGTACTCGCGTACCGCGCAGTAGAAGTCGACGCCTCCCAGGTGAATGGATCCCACCGCGTGCTCGTGGCGGCGCCCGGTCGTCGTTTTTTCGATGGCGACATGCGATACGGCGAGCCGCACCTTGCCCTGGCTTTGACGCTGGAAGTGGGAGCGCCGGAAGCGGTAGTCACCGACCGCGCCGCTTTCGTCCCCCTCCTCGACCAGGCTGGAGATGGCGAGGTGGGAGGCGATGCGAGCGGGCGTGACGCGCGACGGCTCGACCGACTTGGCGAGGATGTCCGCGCCGGAGCCGATGCCGGGCCGGTTGCTCTTCGCCTCGTCGAGGATCTCCAAAAATTGGCGGCGTGGCGGCTCGAGCCCGAGCTCTCGCATCATGTCGAGCGCGTGGGCCGCGTAACCGAGCACCTGCCTACCCTCGGGACCGGCGAGATCGGCGAAAAACCAGCCGCAGCTCGTGTACATGAGGAGAACGCTCTTCTCGAGTTCGAGGAGCGTGAAGACGCGCACCTTCTCGTCATCGTCGAGCGGTCGCCGGGCGTGACGGCGCAGCCACTCGTCGCGCGGGCGGGCCGGATCGAGGAAGAAATCGGCGTAGGCGTCGCGCGCTTTCCACGGGTCGACGAGCAGCGGCGCAGTGCCCTCCTGGAAACGCTCGTGGGCAAACGAGCACAAGAGATCGAACGCGTTGCGCAGCGGCGTGCGCCAGGCCTGGTTCCAGCCGTCTTGACCATCGGTCTGACAGCCGCAGTCGCGGTACCAGCGTCCCACGCCGTGGGCGCAGCTCCACGACGTACCTTCGCCGTCCGGCCCGGCTTTGATCTCGACTTCTTGAGTCGGAGGGTGCGCCGCCAAGTACGCGCCGTAGTTGGTGAAGGAGAGATCCTTGGTCGGCCCCTCCAGCATCAGCGCGTGGGCCAGGGTGAGCTCGCCCAGACGAAAGTGGTGCCCGTAACTCTCGCCGTCGGTGGCGACGTGGATGATGCGCCCCGGCCCGCCGCGGCCCGCGGCGAGCGCAGACACCAAGGTCTGGCTCGAGACGAGCAAGCCTTCGAAAGCAATCGAGCGCGCCAGGGGGCCATCGTAGAAGAAGAGCGCGATCGATCGCGCCGAACCGTCGCGGTGGAAATACTCGTAGGCCACGCCGGTATCGATGCTGCCATCGCCGACGGCCCTCCATTCGCTGCCGCCCTGGAGGTCGCGCACGCGCTCGGCCTGGTAAGGCGAGAGGATGGCGAAGTGGATGCCTTCATCGATGAGCGTGCCCAGCGTTTTGTCGTCGCAGGCAGTCTCCGGAAGCCACATCGCTTCCGGTTCGCGCCCGAAGCGGCGGCGAAAGTCGGCGAGCCCCCAGCGCACTTGGGTCAAGCGATCGCGCTCGCCCAAGAGAGGAAGGATGGCGTGGTTGAACGTGTGAGCGATGGCATTGCCGTGCCCGGCGTGACGGGCCACGCTGCGCCGATCGGCCTCGATGATGCGGTCATACGTCGCGCGATCGTGACCCTCGAGCCAGGAGAGGAGCGTCGGTCCGACGTCGAAGCTGATGCGCTCGAAGTTGTTGACGATGCGTTCGACGCGTCCGTACGAATCGAAGATGCGGGCGAACGCGTTGGGGCGATAGCACTCGTGGTAAATGCGTTCGTTCCAGTCGTGGAACGGCCGCACTTGCGGGTCGCGCTCGACGCATCCGGTCCACGGGTTCTCGCGCGGCGGCTGATAGAAATGCCCGTGGATGACGAGATCGGTCATCGCGCCAATGAGTCAAGCACGTGTCACCGCCGAAAGCATCAGGGTTCGTCGGGAATACGCAGGCAACCGCGGCACAAAAAGGAGAAGACTTCGGAGGTCAGCCGCTCCGCGCTCTTCTCGTCGAAATCGAGCATGACCGATTGGTAGAGGAGCTCCTTGATGGCTCCCACGGTGAGGTAGGCGAAGACGCGCGTGTCCCCGGCGGCAACGATGCCGAGCGTCTGCCCTTCGGTGAAGCTCCCGGCCAGCAAATTGAGAACCTCTTCGTAGACGGCGCGCAGCTTACGGTCGAAATCGGCGTCGAGCCCGGGCGCGTCGGTGAGGAGGATCTTGGTCATGGCGCGGTCCTGCAAGAACAGCGTCAGCACGCGCACGATGTTCTCGCGGATCTGCGCAGCGACGCTGCGCGAAGGGTCGCGCGGATCGATACGCAAAATGGCGAGGTGCAGCCGGGCGAGGAACCGGTCGACGAGCTCCACGAAGACGCCGCGCTTGTCCTCGAAGTAGAGATAGAACGTGCCGCGCGCCACTTTGGCGGCGGCCACGATGTCCTCGATCTTGGCGGCGTGATAGCCGCGCTTGGCGAAGACATCGCGCGCTCGCGCCAGGATCTGGGCTCGGCGCTCGATTTTGTCCATTTTCGAAAAGCTCACCCTCTACCTGAAAAGCAGCCCCCGTCGTCGCAACCAGGCGCCGGAATCCCGTTCGCTGACACGCGTGTCAGTTTGCCGGGGCCGGCGGCGCTTGTCGACGGGGTTCGCCGTGAGGCCTGCCGATTTCGCTTGTGAGGGCCGTAGATAGGGGTCCGAGGGAACGAGGCGTTTTGCCTTGCCAGCGAAAGAAACCCCTTGTAGTGACCATGAACTGACACGTCAGTTCAGTGGGCTTCGGTTCCGCATCCGTTCGCCTTCTCGAGCTCTCGACGGAGAGCGGGCGGGTGAGGAGGAAATCGCGCGATGACTCGAGAGAGTACACCCGAGAAGCTGGTGATTGGCATGGACGTGGGGTCGACGACCGTGAAGGCGGTCGTCATGGATCCCAACTCCAAAGAGATTCTTTGGAGCGACTATCAGCGCCATCTCACCAAGCAGCCCGAGAAGGTGCTGGAGTTGCTCAGGGCGATTCAAGCGGCCTTCCCGCAGCGTCCGTTCGAGGATGCGGGCATCTGGCGGATGTTTCTGACCGGGTCGGGCTCGGGGCCGCTCGTCAAGCCGACCGGCGGAAAGTTCGTGCAAGAGGTCAACGCCGTCTCCCTGGCCGTCGAGCATCTGCACCCCGACGTGCTCAGTGTGATCGAGCTCGGCGGACAAGACGCCAAGATCATCATGTTCAAGCAGGACGCGAAGACGGGCGGAAAGACGCCGAACGCATCCATGAACGACAAGTGCGCGTCCGGAACGGGCGCCACCATCGACAAATGTTTTCTCAAGGTGAACGCGCCGCCGGAGATGGTGACGTCGCTTCACTTCGACGATTCGAAGCTCCATCACGTTGCGGCCAAATGCGGCGTCTTCGCCGAGACGGACATCGTCAACCTGATCAAATCCGGCATTCCGTCGAACGAAGTCCTCTGCTCGCTCGCCGACGCCATCGTTCTGCAGAATCTTTCCGTGCTCACGCGCGGCAACACCTTGCAGGCGCGCGTGCTCTTGCTGGGCGGCCCCAACACGTACCTGCCCTTTTTGCAGGAGTGCTGGCGCCTCCGCATCCCGCAGACCTGGGATGAGCGCGGCTACAAGTATCCGAAAGACGTGCCGGTCGAGGAGCTCATCTTCGTGCCGAAGGACGCGCAGTACTATGCGGCGCTCGGCGCTTCGATCTTCGGCCTCTCGGAAAGCGACGAGAGCGGGCTCTTCAAGGGCATGGAAGGTCTCGATCGGTACATCACCCACGGCCGCAAAGAGCGGCTCGGGGAATCCGCCGGCCCGCCGCTCGTGCGCGCGTCGTCCGAAGCCGACGAGTTTTGCGAGCTCTACAAGATTCCGAAGTTTACCCCCGCCAAGTTCGAGCCGGGACAGGTGGTCCGCGCCGCCATCGGCCTCGACGGCGGGTCGACGTCATCCAAAGCCGTGCTCGTCGACGAGGACAAGAACATTCTCGCCAAGGCTTACCAGCTGTCGGAAGGCAACCCGATCAAAGACATGAAGCAGCTTCTCGCCAAGCTGCGCAGCTACGTCCAGGATCAAGGGGCCACGCTGGAAGTCATCGGTTTCGGCGCCACGGGTTACGCCGCCGACGTGCTCGAGGACACGGTGCTGGCCGATGTCAACGTGGTGGAGACGGTCGCTCACATGATGAGCGCCGTGCATTTCTTCGGCGACGTCGACGTCATCTGCGACATCGGTGGACAGGACATCAAAGTCCTCTTCATGAAAAACGGCGACATCGCCAACTTCCGCCTCTCCAACTCGTGCAGCGCCGGCAACGGCATGCTGCTGCAAGCGATGGCCGACCAGTTCGGCTTGCCGGTGACGGCCTATGCCGAGACGGCGTTCAAGGCCGAGCTCGCGCCGAAGTTCAGCTATGGCTGCGCGGTCTTCCTCGATACCGATCGCGTCAATTTCCAGAAAGAGGGGTACTCCAAGGAAGAGCTCCTCGCCGGGCTCGCCCAGGTGCTGCCCAAGAACGTCTGGCAATACGTGGTGCAGATCCCGCGGCTCGCCGCGCTCGGCACGAAATACGTGCTCCAGGGCGGCACGCAGTACAACATGGCCGCCGTCAAAGCGCAGGTCGACTACATCAAAGAGCGGGTCCCCGGCGCGGAAGTGTTCGTGCACCCGCACACCGGCGAAGCGGGCGCCATCGGCGCCGCCATGGAGACGCTCCGCGTCATCAAGCGCAAGGGCAAGAGCCGCTTCATCGGCATGGATGCCGCGATCGATCTCGAATATTGGACGAAGAACGACGACGAGACCGTCTGTCACTTCTGCCCCAACGAGTGCAAGCGCACGTTCATCGACGCGCGGCGCCCCGACGGCGCGACCAGCCGCTACATCGCCGGATTTTCCTGCGAAAAGGGGACGGTCGAGTCGAAAGAGGCGATGATCGCGCTCGTCGCCGATCGCAAGAAAATCGCCGGCCAGTTCCCCAATATGGTCGACTACGAGTCGAAGCAGTCCTTCCGCCACTTCTACGATCCGGTCCCCATGCCGGAATCCGGTTCGCCTATCGGCGACATCGAAGTACGCAAGGGTCTCTTCGGTATCCGTCGCGTGGAGATCAAGCGCCCCTTCGTGCGCTCCAGCGAAGAAAGCTGGAAAAAGCGCCGCTCGATCCGTGTCGGCATCCCGCGCGTGCTCAACATCTACATGACGGCGCCGTGGTTCCGCACGTACTTCGAGTCGATCGGGATTCAGAAGCAGAACGTCGTCTTCTCCGACGCCACGACGGAGGAGATGTGGGTCGAGGGGGGCAAGTACGGGTCGATCGATCCTTGCTACCCGTCCAAGGTTTCGCAGGCGCACATCCACAACCTGCTCTTTCATCACCACGCGCCGGAAGAGAAGAAGCCGCTCCACTACGTCTTCTTCCCCATCCTCACGCACGTGAACTCGTTCGTCAGCGACACGATGGACAACGCCAGCTGTCCCATCGTGGCCGGCGCGCCCGACGTCATGAAGGCGGCCTTCACCAAAGAGGTCGACTTTTTCGCGGAGCGCGGCATCGAATACCTCGATCCGGCGGTGTCGATGATGGAGCCCGTGCTGCTCGCGCGGCGCATGTTCGACGTCTTTGGCCCGCGCCTGGGGATCACCGAGGACGAGAACGATCACGCCTGCCGCGAAGCGTGGAAGGCGCTCACCATTCTCGAGAACGACGTGCAGGACAAGGGGCGCGCGATTCTGGAGACCGTCGAAGCGGAGAACCGCGTCGCCATTCTCCTCATCGGCCGCCCGTACCACTCCGACCCGGGCCTCAATCACGGCATCCCGGAAGAGTTCCAGGTGCTCGGCTATCCGATCCTCTCCATTCGCTCCATCCCCAAGACGCGCGAGTACCTCGACCGCTTCTACAAAGAGGAGCTCGCCAACGGGACCATCAAGAGCCCGCTCGAGCTCAATCACGTCTGGCCCGAGAACTACTCGGCCAACAGTGCGCAGAAGGTGTGGGCGGCGTCTTTTGCCGCGCACCATCCCCACGTGGTCGTGCTCGATCTCTCGTCCTTCAAGTGCGGGCACGATGCGCCGACCTACGGGCTCATCGATTCCATCATCGACGCCTCGAAGACGCCGTATGCCGCGCTCCACGACATCGACGCCAACAAGCCCGGGGGATCGATCAAGATCCGCGTGAAGACGTACGCCCATTCATTGAAGCTCCACGAAGAGCGATTGCAGGATTCGGCGCGCCGCAAAGAGCAGCTCGCCATCGCCCTCGACACGAAGCGCCTCGAGCTGCTGGAGTTGAAGAAGAAGCAGCTCGAAGGCTTGAAGCAGACGGATGTGGCGCTCATTCGTCAGATCGAAGAGCTCGCCGCCAAAGTCAAAGCATACCAGGCTCCGCCGCAGGCGCCGGAGCTCCCCAAAGGCATCGTGCAGCTCGGCAAGAAGCGCGAAGACGGGACCGTCGTTCGCGTGCAGGCGCAGTAACCCACCCAGATTTTTTCAGTTGAGATGACACCGTCTAGCAAGGGAGAACGACCGTGACCCAAGCGACCCTCCACACCGAGAACGCCAATGCGAAGACGATCGAGGCCAAGGCGAAGAAGAGCCTCCCGCTCGCGTCCGACCTCGACATCGAAAACGAGCTCGCCAAATTCGAAGCCGAAGAACGCGCGCGGCTCGGCCTCGACAAGCAAGAAAAGCAGTGGCTGGAGACGATGGCCAACGCACAGTTTTCGGCCGCCGAGCGTCC
Source organism: Polyangiaceae bacterium (assembly GCA_035318465.1). Lineage (GTDB taxonomy): Bacteria > Myxococcota_A > Polyangia > Polyangiales > Polyangiaceae > DASWDH01. Next base: position 43,416 of record DATHES010000165.1, on the reverse strand, counting down.
GAAGATCACGCTGCTCATCGCCGGCCTCACCATCGCCCACGATTTTCTGATCGAAGCGGCGCTGAAGGGGCTCGGCTACAACGTGCTGACCCTCGAATGCCCGACCAACGAGGCGCTCCGCTTCGGCAAAGAGTTCGGCAACCGCGGCCAATGCAACCCCACGTATTTCACGGTGGGCAATCTCGTCAAATTCCTCTGCTACATGCGCGACGAAAAAGGCATGAGCTCGGAAGACATCGTCAAGAGCTACTGCTTCGTGACGGCGGGTGCCTGCGGGCCGTGCCGCTTCGGCATGTACGTGACCGAGTACCGCAAAGCGCTGCGCGATGCCGGCTTCGACGGTTTTCGCGTCATCCTCTTTCAGCAAACGGGAGGATTTTCGCAAGCCACCGGTGACGACGTCGGGCTGAAGATGGATTTTCCGTTCTTCACCTCGCTCACCAAGGCGGTCCTCGCCGGCGACGTCATCAATGCCATCGGGTACCGGCTTCGTCCGTACGAGGTCGAGGCGGGCGCCACCGATCGCGCCATGGAAGTGGCGAAGAAGGCTTGTTACGAAGCCTTCACCGCAAAAAAGTCGATCCTCTTCGCCCTTTGGAACGCGAAAGACGCGTTCGCGAGCGTCAAACTCGATCGCCTGATGCCCAAGCCCAAGGTCAGCATCATCGGCGAGTTTTGGGCCATGACGACGGAGGGGGACGGCAACTACCAGCTGCAGCGCTTCTTGGAAGGGGAGGGGGCCGAGGCCGATATTCAGCTCGTCGCCGCGTGGCTCCTCTACATGCTCTGGGAGAGCCGTAACGACACCAAGAACCGTAAAGATTTGCGCGGGGTCGACTTCTCCAAGTACGGGCTCGCCGAGCTCGGCACGTGGGGCGTGGCCAAGCGCGAGGTCACGCTGTGGGCGGCCGATATTCTCACGCGCGTCGTCTTCCAGACGTTCGCCCACGCCGGCGGGCTCTACGGCTATCACTTGCCCGACATGGACAAGATCGCCCACGTCGCCAACGACCACTACAACAACGACCTTCGCGGCGGCGAAGGACACATGGAAGTCGGCAAGCTCATACAAAATGTCGTCATGTCGAAAGCGCACATGACACTCAGCGTGAAGCCCTTCGGCTGCATGCCCAGCGCGGGCGTCTCCGACGGCGTGCAATCGCTCATCACCGAGAAATATCCGGGCACCATCTTCTGCGCCGTGGAAACGAGCGGCGACGGGCGCGTCAATTTCTACTCGCGCGTGCAGATGTACCTGTTCAAGGCCAAGGCGGCGGCCATCGCCGAGCTCGAGCGCGTGTGCAAGGAGCGCGGCATCACCGTCGAGCAAGCACGCGCCTTCCTCGAGGCGAATCCGCGTTACTCGGCCCCCTTGCACAAGGCGCCGCACGCGGCGGCGGGGTCGGCTGCGGATCTCGTGTGCGAGATCGCTCCGCTCATTACGACGACGCGCCTCGAGCGCACCGTGAAGACGGCGAAGAGCGTCGTCAGCACGGGAGCCGATGTGCTGCGGCGATCGCCTCGGTCTCTGACGAAGGCGGCCTCGCGCGGGGCCTACAAGGCGCAAGAGATCGCAGGCTGGCTCAAGGAAGACATCCGGACGTACCGGGCCAACCGCGCCACGGCGTAGCCCAACGTTCGATCGCTCCACGCTGCCCCGCCGGAGGTGACTTCGGCGGGGTTCGCTTTTGTGGCGAACGAACGTTCGCCCGAAGACGGCCAATTCGTCGCCCTTCGCGCGCAGCGGCGCGCCAGCTCGCCGAACGATTCGATGTAAGTCGTACGCGTCTATCCGCCACCTGTCGTGTGTGCATGTCGGACAGCGCTGGCGTCGAATAAGTCAAGATGTTGCAATCACGTCCGTTGAATACCCAAGAGGGGTATCTTCATGGTGCGGCGGGATCCTGCGGGGGACTGTCGCGGCTCGCCCCGACTGTCGCGAAGGATCCAACGGGCTCTCGTGCACTCTTCCCATCCTCGACGTGCGTCAAGCTTCGCCCGCGTTCTCGCCGCTCTTGCCTGCATGCTCATCGTGCTGGCGAGCGATCGAGGTCGTGCCGAAGAAGCCGCGCTGCCCATCGCCATTCAGGTCGAGCTCCTGGTCAAGGTTGCGTCCTACGATCGCAACTTCCAGCAGCGAGCCGGCGATCGCGCCCACATCTTCATCATTACCAAACCGGGCAACGGCGATTCGACCCGCGTCGCGGCACAAGTCGAGGCCGGCCTGGCGCGCGCGTCGGAGATTGGCGGCCTTCCCCACGATGAAGTGGTAACGCCCTATCGCGGCGCGGCCGAGCTCGCCAATTTGTGCCGGGAAAAGCGCGCGGCCATCGTCTTTTTTGGCCCTGGGTTCCGCGATGACATTGCGGCGATTCGGGAAGCCCTCGACGGGGTGGACGTGCTCACCGCGAGCGCGATTCCCGAATACGTCGAAGCGGGCATCGTCCTCGGGTTCGACGTGGCCTCCGGTCGACCGGAGCTGCTCGTCAATCTGCCGCAAGCCAAGCGTCAGAAGGTGGCACTTCGTTCCGATGTGCTGAGGTTGATGAAGGTCTTCCAATGAGCAAGAGAATCGCGCTGTGGGGGGCAGCGGTCGTAATGACGGCGAGCGCGTCGGCGCACGCGGCCGACGATACGTCCGATCTGCAGAATCTGCTCAGCGAGACCGTCGTGGTGGGCGCTTCGAAGTCGGCCGAGAAAGGCTCGACCGCACCCGCCGTCACCACGACGCTGACCGCGGACGACATGCGCCGTTACGGGATTCGCAGCATCGACGAAGCCATCGACTTTCTGTCGCTGGGAGCTGCCACGTCGAACACCTTGCGGACGCCGGAGATCGGGAGCCGGGGCGTTCTCATGACCAAAGATCAAGGCGACCACTTCCTCCTCATCATCGACGGTCATGCCGTCAACGAAGCACTGTACGGCGCCGCGCGCTTCGGTCGCGGCGCGGGCATTCCCATGGAGATCGTGGACCGCATCGAGGTCATCCTGGGTCCGGGATCGGTGCTCTACGGCTCGAGCGCGATGCTCGGCGTGATCAACGTCGTCACCAAGCAGGCCCGTGAATTCGCCGGCACCCATCTCGTCGTGGAGTCGGAAATTGGCAAGTCGTGGCGAGCCGGCGTCGGAGGCGGCTACGAGTTCGACCTCCTGAAGGATCGAGCTTCGGTAACGTTCCAGCTCCAGTACTACAGGCAAGATGGGCCGGCTTTCCAAGTGGGGCCGCAGAATCAAGGTCTCAACGCCGTCGATAACCGCCCGTGGGCGTTCGGGCCAGGGCAGTACACTGGCATCTGGGGTGGAAACCTGAATAACTCCCACTATGCGGAGGTTCCTTCGGGTCTGTTCACTTTCCGCCTGAAGAACTTCGAGCTGCGGCTGCACGGCTCGATCTACAAGCGCGGATCACCCTTCAATCACGATTTCGTATGGCCCGAGTCCGACTTCGACAGTCGCGAAAACTTCGAGCGGGACCGCTCCATTTTCGGCGATGCCCGCTACAAGATCCCGCTCTCCGCCGTCGCCCAAATTCAGACGCGTCTCTATGGCGATAGTTTCGACTACCAGCGCTTCGTCAACGCGTCGGCGGAAGGGCCTACCTGCTCGTATGGCGTCACCACCTGTCGCAAGGTTTCTTCGGGCGCTTCGCGCTGGGTCGGCTCCGAGATCTCCGCGTCGTTCGACTGGCTCAAGGATGGTTCGGCGGTCAGCTTGATCGGCGTCGACGGGCGCCTCCGCTTCGTTGGATCGCAGTTCGACGTGTTCGACGCCAACAGCGGCCGAGCCCTGGCCGACACGGACAGCGTGCTGCGCGTGCACGACAAAGTGTTCGGCGCTTATGCGCAACAGACCTGGTCTCCCGTGACGTGGCTCACCTTGAACGGCGGCGCCCGACTCGACGTCGATCAGCGCTTTGGCTCCCGCGTGTCCCCTCGATTCGCGGCCAATTTCCAGGTTTGGCAGGGCGGAACGTTGAAAGGCATCTACTCCGAGGCGTTCCGCGCGCCGTCGTGGCAAGAATCCGCCACTGCCTTCCAAACGCAGATCCTTGCCGACAATCTGAGGCCGGAGACGGTCCGATCGGTCGAGGGCGCCATCGAACAGCGGCTCGGTACCCATCGCTTGTTGTTCGGCATCTTTCGTTCTTGGTGGAGTGATCTGGTCGAACTCCATCTCTTGAATGACCGCGAAGTCCGCGAAGGACAGCTGGCAGGCTGGCTGCCTCTCTACCTTCCCGTGGCAGCGACGCAGTACCGCAACGTCTCTTCGATCGAGAACTATGGTTTCAACGCCGGCTATGAAGGCACTTTTGGGCAAAACCGATGGCGTTATGGGCTCAACGCTACCGGCGCCATTGCCCGCCGGGTGGAACCTGGCCTTGCCGATGCGCCGCTCGTCGTCGCCCCGCAAGTCTTTGGCAACGCTCGGATCGCCTATGATTTGGGCGGAGGGTGGCCGACGATGGCGCTCGCCGCGCACTACCAAGGTGCTAGGCCTGCCGATCGTGCCTTCTTCTTCTCGCCCGCGGCGTCCGCGCCACCCTTCGTCGAGGCGCGGCTCACCATCACGGGACCCTTCCCGGGCGTCAAGGGGCTGACATACCGCGCTACGGCCAACTATTCGTTTACCGCGAAGGGGCCGTACGTCATCGGTGTTGGTCAGTCCAGCTCCTACACTGGATTTCGCGATCCCGCGACGGGAGTGATTCAAACCCAGTATTTCAACCCGGAACTCATTCCTGTCGACCGGCTCCGCATCGGCGTGGGAATGCAGTATGATTTCTAAGTAGAAAAGGATTTGGTTGTTCCCATGCGTTTCATGAGTCTTTTGCGATGGATGTTCATTATTGCGTTCCCTTGCGCTTGTCTGGAGATGCCCCTTGCGAAACTCGAGAAAACGGGGAACCCCGTGGTGAATCGGGACGCCTCGGCCGACGCACCGGATCCCCTCGCGGTATGCGCTGCATGTTTGGCGGCACCCGAAGAACCGGGCCCCGGTTGTCGGACCACCTACACCACTTGCACCGATAACGAGAAGTGCGGCGTCATTATTCAGTGCGGGTTCGACGCAGGGTGTTTCCTTGGGTCGCGGCGAGCTTTCCTGGCGTGTGGCCTCCCTTGCGTCTCCGCCGCCGGCGTACTGCTGCCTGATGATCCGACCCTGAAGCTCGCGTCCAATCTATTTCAGTGCTTCTCCAATGGGCCGTGCGCCGACATCTGCTTCACGAGCGACTGAAATGCGCCTTGGGCGAAGGTTGCGCGATTCGGAGATAGAACCGATGAGGGAAATCGTCATGGGATGCATCGCTGTGCTCGCGGCATGCAGTAGCGAAGGCGACATCTTGCCCAGCAAGGTTCGATTCACTCCTTCGCTCATCGACAGCAGCGTTGCCGAGGCTGCAGCTCCCCGCGACGGAAAGAGTCCGCGGGACCCCAATGCCAACTGCGTCAAGCCAGGTACGCCCAACAACGAGCGCGGCGTGGGAGGCTATTGCGAGCCGGGCCGGAACGATTGCGAGTACGAGGGAGGGCCGCGCTTCTGCACGGCGGACTACAGCGATCTTACTCCGGTTGAGGACGACAAGTGGTTTTGCGTATCGGCGGCCTGCACCATGGACGACGAATGCGGGACGGGCGCTTTCTGCATTACCAGCGGTATCGGCAACGGCTGTGTGCCCTTCGCCTGCGCTCCGGATGCGTCTCCGTGAGGGCGAAAACGTCCAGCGTCGCTGCGGGGGGGCCGGACCGATGAGGGAAATGGTCATAGGATGTATCGCCGTGCTCGCCGGATGCAGCAGCGAAGGCGACATCTTGCCGAGCAAGGTTCGGTTCACGCCTTCGCTCGTCGATAGCAGCATTGCCGAGGCGGCAGCTCCGGACGTCGTCGGCGACGACGGAAGTCGGCCGCGGGACCCCAATGCCAACTGCGTCAAGCCAGGTACGCCCCGCAACGAACGTGGCGTGGGTGGCTATTGCGAGCCGGGCCGGAACGATTGCGAGAGCGACGCAGGGCCGCGCTTCTGTACGGCGGACTACCGCGATCTGACTCCTATCGACGACGACAAGTGGTTTTGCTCGACGCTTTGCACGATGGACCAGGAATGCGGGACGGGCGCATTCTGCATCGCCGGCACGATCGGCAGCGGCTGCTCCCCCTTCGCCTGTCGTCCCGACGCGTCGATGTGAGGGCGGGACGTCCCGGGGTTGCTACGGCGCGGGCCGGTAGAGTCCCTTGCCGGTGATGACGGGAAGATCGAGCGCGGAGATGAGGCCCGGGGCGGCGCGATACACGGCGGGAATGGCGTTGACGATGCGGGTGGCTGTGAGAATGACACCGCCCACCGCGTGATCGCCCTTCTCGTCTTCCATTTCGAGGTCGCAGCGCATGGCCGGATACCCTTTGATGATGACCCGGTAGCAACCGTTGCCCTTCGGCCAATCGGGCGCCAAGTCGTCGTCGAGGCGGGTGACGTGCTCGACCACGATGGCCGGCTTGCCACCCACGATGCCGCGCACCTCGAAACGCAGGGCCGCCATGGTCCCCGTTTCTACGGTGTGGGCTCCGATGCGGATCGGTTTTTTTGCCGGCAATTTCTCGTAGGACGAGGTGATCTCGTCGACCGTGACGCCGAGCCCCTGGGCCAAGAGATTCACCGTGCCGCCCCAGGCGAACTCCAAGGTCCCCGGGCTGAGGAGCAGAGGCGTGTCGTCCATGTGCTTGCCGAACCCCATCGTTTCGAACAAGACTTGAGGTTGGTCGTACGTTGCGTAGTTGATGATCTCGAGGACCCGAACTTCGTGCCAATGGCCGCAGAGGGCGGTCAAGGTCAGCGGAAGCATGTCGTTGGCGAAACCGGGATCGATGCCCGACGTGAGGTAGGAGGAGCCCCCCTTCTGGCAAGATTGGGCGAGCTTGTCCCGGAGCTCGGGGATGAACGAGGCAGGATGCACGAGCGGCACCACCGAGCTCGAGACCACGTCCTTGCCGGACTCGAGGATGCGGCAGATGTCCTCGATGGCTTCGAAGGGGCGAAGATCGGCGGTGGCCGTGTAGCACACGCAGTCCGCGTCGAGAGCGAGGATGGCCGCGATGTCATTGGTGGCGCGGATTCCGACCGGCGCATGGCCGCAGAGGACGCCGGCGTCCTTGCCGGACTTGGCGTCGCTATGCACGCAGACACCGACCAGCTCGAGCTCGGGGTGCTCGATGATCGCGCGAAGGCTGAACGTACCGACGTTGCCGGTGCCCCACTGGATCACGCGATACTTCATGGAGCGTCTCCCGGCCTCACAAGCCGCTCGGCATTTTGAGGGGCCAATTGGAGGCCACCGTGCCACCATCGATCTCGAAAATCTTGCCCGTCACCCAGCTGGAAGCCGGCGAGGCAAGGAAAAGGATGGCGCAGGCGATGTCTTCGGGGGTGCCGAGGCGCGCCATGGGGGTGAGTGCGACCATCTGCTGCTTGAGCTCGTCGGAGGCGTCGAGGACGTAGGAGAGGGCGTCGGTTTCGGTGGCGCCCACCGCGAGAGCGTTCACTCGGATGTGGGGCGCGAACTCGTAGGCGAGGAGCCGGGTCATGTGCGAAAGCGCGGCTTTGGCGGTGCCGTAAGCGACGAACCCGGGCTCCACCATGTGTGAGAGCGCGCTGGAGATGTTCACCACCGCGCCGCCGCCCGTCTTGACCATGTGGGGAACGCAGAGACGCGTGAGGAGGAAGGCCGTGCTTACGTTGAAATGAAAGGCCGCCTCGAAGTCGTTGACTTCGAGGTCGAGCGCGGCGGTGGGTGGTGTGCCGCCGGCGTTGTTGACCACGATGTCGATGCGCCCGAATTCGGCGATGGTGCGCGCCACGACCTTTTCGATCTGGGCGGCGTCGTTGACGTCACAGGCGACGCTGAGGGCGCGCGAGCCGCCCTTCTTGATCTGGGCCGCCACGAGATCGAGCCGGTCCTGCGTGCGCGCCGCACACACGACGTGGGCGCCTACTTCGGCCAGAGCCAGCGCGGCGCCCCGGCCGATGCCCGCGCTGGCACCGGTGACGATGGCCACTTTGTCCTTCAGGCGAAATCGGTCGAGAATCATGCGCTTTCCGGCACAGACTAGAACATGTTTCACCTGCCGCGCAAGTGCTTTCCGCGCAAGTCTTTGCGCCGGCACGTGGCTGGCTCGCCGAACAGCCACCCCCCGCCTCTGCCTGCCTGTGACTGCGGCACGGAGGGATTGCGGCACGGAGGCCCGGCTTCGCACCTCCGTTCGACAGGCCCCTCCGGCTGTCCCCTGCCTACCATGGGTGTGTCTACCTAGGTTCGCTCGGTGGCTGTTTCCCGGTAACCAATCGGCGCTGTCCGCGTATAGGATACGTGGGCTCCCTCCGGATTCCTGCTCGATGTCGGGCCGCTTGGGTGCAGGCCGCCACGGGGCCTTGGACAAAGCGAGCCGGCCGCCCGGTCTTTGTTTCGAGGCCCGGGCGCTGATGCGTATCCATGGCGACGCTCATCAGCGACATTCGCTCGCCGCGATCGAGAACGGCCAGCGAGGGATCTCTGCACGGCTTCGGCCGGGCCGCGGCACGGGAGCGATGACGCACCTACGCAGGCACTGACGCAGGAGAGACGATGGATGCCGATCCAAGGACCCTTACCGCAGCGTCTGACGAAGAGCGGCAGGATGTCACGATGGACTCCGTCATGCGCGCGCTCGTGGCGGCCGCGGAAAGGAGCGATCGGGGCGCGGCAGAGGCGCTCTTTTCCGCGCTCTACGAAGAGCTCCGTCGTCTCGCCCAACGTGAGCTCGCTCATCAGCGGGGCGCTCACGTGACCATCGGGGTCAGGTCCCTTCTCCATGAAGCGTACATGGTCATCTGTGGCCGGAGCGGTGCGACTTTCGCGGACCAGGGGCATTTCATGGCCTACGCGGCGCGCGTGATGCGGGGGCTCATCATCGACCATGCGCGCAATCGCCGCGCCCAGAAACGGGGCGGCCAGTTTTACATCACGTCGCTCGACGTCGACGTCCCGGCCGCGGGGAACGCCGGCGAACTGGAGGGCATCGGCGACGCCCTCGCCGAGCTCACCGAGCTTGCCCCGGCGCTCGCCGAGGTCGTCGATCTCAAATTCTTCTGTGGCTTTTCCTTCGCTGAAATAGCGGCCATGCGCGGGGTCTCCGAACGCACCGTGCAGCGGAGCTGGGAGAAGGCGCGTCTTTACCTGCACCGCACGATGCGGACGACCGCCCTCGACTGAGGCGGATGGGACATCTCGACGCCGAGCGGTGGCACGCGGTCGCTTCCCATCTCGATCGCGCGCTGGAGATGTCGCCGGAGGAGCGAGCGACGTGGTTGGCTTCGATGCTGGAGCGGGATCCGCGTCTCGGCGCCGACTTGCAGACCCTGCTCGACGAACATCGGGCGCTGGTCGCACAAGGATTCCTCGAGCGGGACACCTTGTCGCTCTTTGGTCCGTTCGGTAAACCCCGCGGCCAAGGTTCAACCGTTCCCACCGACCAGCCACGGTATGAAGTGGGCGCTGAACACGCGCGCGGGGGGATGGGGCGCATTCTGCGCGCCACCGACACCTATCTCGAGCGACCGGTCGCCATCAAAGAACTGCTCTTCGAAGATCCCAGGGCAGAAGCGCGGTTCGTTCGGGAAGCAAAACTGACGGCACGGCTCGAGCATCCCTCGGTGGTACCGGTGCACGACGCGGGCCGCTGGGAGGCGAGCGGCAAGCTCTTTTACTCGATGAAGCTCGTACGAGGGCGGCCGCTCAGCGAGCTCGTGGCCGGCGCGGGAACGTTGCGCGAGCGGCTCGGGCTCGTTTCCAACGTGCTGGCGGTCGCGGAGGCGATCGCTTACGCGCACAGCGAACGGATCATTCACCGTGATCTCAAGCCGAGCAACGTGCTGGTGGGCGCCTATGGGGAGACGCTGGTGGTGGACTGGGGTCTGGCGAAGGATCTGTCCGGTTCCGGTGGCGACGACGTGGGCAGTGCGCGGCGAGCGTCGGCCGACGGAATGACGGTGGCGGGCACGATACTCGGTACGCCCCATTTCATGCCCCCCGAGCAGGCGCGCGGTCTCGAGGTGGACGAGCGGGCCGACGTGTATGCAATCGGAGCCATGCTCTATTTCGTGCTGGCCGGCGAAGCGCCGTACGTGGCCCGAGATCCGGACGGCGTGCTGGAGCAGGTGGTGTCGCGCGCTCCTCCGCGCATCGCCGAGCGTGCGCCCGATGCGCCGCCGGATCTGTCGGCCATCGTCGACAAGGCGATGGCGCGTGAACGGGCCGAGCGCTATCGCAACGCGGGCGAGTTGGCCGCCGATCTGCGGCGTTTCTCGACCGGTCAGCTCGTCGAGGCGCGTACCTATTCCTGGCGCGAGCTCGTCCATCGCTGGACCAAGCGGCACCGCGCCATCGCCTGGGTGAGCGCCGTGTTCGTCGTCGCCGCCTTGGTCGGCACGGCGACCTTCGTGGGACGTGAACAGCGCCTGCGCGGGCAGGCGGAATTATCGCGCGCCCGCGCCGACGCCGAGAGCTGGGCGCTGCTCGCCGAGCACGGTCGGCGCGAGCTCGGGCTCGGCCGTCCCTCACGGGCCGCGGTGTACCTGGCCGAAGCTTATCGGCACGACTCCGCCAACCGCTCGCTGCAATACCTGGTCACGGAGGCGGTGCGCCCGCTGGCGGCGCACGCGCACACCCTCCTCGGCCATCGACGCCAGGTGATCACGGTCGCATTCAGTCCGGATGGCGCGTCCCTCGCTACCGGCAGCGACGATCATACGGTGCGTCTCTGGGACGTGCAGACTGGGCAGAGCGTGCGCGTCTTGCAAGGCGCCGAGTCGGGCGTGGAGGATGTGGCATGGAGTCCCGACGGCAAGCTGGTGGCGAGCGCGGAGCGGGCCGTCTGTGTCTGGAATGCGGCGACCGGGGCTCTGGTGACGAAGCTGCCGCGCAGTGGGCTATTTCGTCTGGCCTTTTCTCGCGATGGCAAATGGCTGGCGGCCGGCTCGGAAACGGGTTGGCTCTACGTGTGGGATACCGCGACCTGGAAATTGGCGGTTGAACGTCGACCGTACCTCGATCGCCTTTCGGCCATCGCCTTTCATCCCAACGGCGAGCGGGCCGTGACGACGAGCTGGGACGGCGTCGTGACCTTCTGGGCCCTTCCGGCGTGGACGCCGATCGCCAGCCGCGCCGATCATCACAACGACGTCGGGACGGCGGCCTTCAGCGCCGACGGCCGGTGGCTCTTGACCGGCGATCGCGAGGTGACCCTCTTCGTGCGCGACGCCATGAGCGGCGAAGTCGCCCATGTTCTGCTCTTGCCCGAGGGAAGCAACTGGATGAGCGCCTTCTTCGTTCCCGATGGCCGCAGCATCGTGACCGGCTCACAAGACGGTGCGATTCGCGTTTGGCACGCCGAAAGCGGCGCTCTTCTCTATGCCATCGACGCGGTGCCCGGCGGCAAGCTTTTCAATGCCGCCCTTTCGCCCGATGGGCAGACGGTTGCCACGGGTGGTCTCGCCGGCGCCGATCTGTGGCGGCTCGATCGCGTAGGTGGGTATCGCATCCTCGGCGGCACGCGACACGAATCCTCCGTCGTGTACCCGGCCGTCATGTCCGAGGACGGTTCCAAAGTGGCGGCGAGCGTCGAGGTGGACGCCGGCGCGCACAACAGGTTCGGCATTTGGGATACGCAGAGCGGGGCCGAGCTCGCCTCTTGGGAAGATTCCGACGATGGCTATGCTCTCGCGGCAAACTCCGATCTCACTCGTGTGGCGGCGGGGGGCAAGCCCGCGGCGCGCCTCTGGGATGGGGCGACCGGGCGACTGATCAGCCGCCTCGAGCACGGCGGGCGCCGAATTCGCGCACTGGCGTTCCGCCGCGACGGCAGCGAGCTCGCGACGGTGGGCGATGACCAGGCCGTGCGGTTCTGGCATGCGGCCGATGGCGCGCCCGCCGGGCCACCCATCACCCTCGATAACCGCCCCACCGCGGTCGCCTTCAGCCCTACCGAGCCACGCTTGGCCGTCACCGACGCGGGTGGGCGGATCCAGATTCGGGATCTTCCGAGCGGCGCGCCGATCGTCGAGATCAACGCGCACCCTGTGTGGATCGAAGCCATCGAATACAGCGCCGACGGCGCATGGCTGGTGACGGCAGGGAGGCTCGACCACACCGCCAAGGTGTGGAACGCGCGAAACGGCGAGCTTCGCGCAACCTTGACCGGCCACACCAACAACCTCATTCGCGCGTCGTTCAGCGCAGACGCCGCGTTGGTCGGCACGGCTTCCGTGGACGGCACGGCGCGCATCTGGGATGCCGCCACCGGCCAAATCCTACGGGTGATCCACGGTCCGTCCTACTCGGCGCGGTTCACTCCCGATGGTCGCGAGCTGCTCACCACCGGCCGGCGTGACTACACCGTCGTCTGGGATGTGACGCTCGACGCCCGCGGTCCCGAGGAGATTGCCCGGATCGTCGCCGAACGATCGCCCTGGCGGCTTCGCGATGGACAGTTGTCGCTGCGCGAAGACACCGCCACCGCTTCCAATGCGCGCTGAGCGACGTTTAGCCGGCGACGCGAACGGGACTGCGCTCGGAGCCGGGTGACCGGCGGCCGCTGTCGGGAAGCGGGCCCTGACGGCGCGCCGCGCCATCGTCGGTCAGCATCGCCTGCGGCATGATGAACCGGAATGTCGTTCCTTGGCCGATCTGGCTCTCCAGCTCGATGCGGCCGCCCATCTGGCGGATCATCGCCCGCACGGCGCCGAGGCCCACGCCGCGTCCCGACACTTCGGTCACGTTCATCCGGGAGGTGACGCCGTCGGTGAAGAGTGCTTCCTCGAGATCGGCCTTGGTCTCGTGGGGGAGTCCGCGTTCCTGCGCCACCGTTTCGATCCGCTCCCAATCGATACCCCGCCCGTCGTCGCGAATCGTCACGATCGCATTTTGACCATCGCGCGCGACGCCGAGGGTGACCGTGGCTTGCTCGGGCTTGCCGGCTTGCCGGCGCTGTTCAGCGGTTTCGATGCCGTGATCCACGGCGTTGCGAATGACGTGGGCGAAGGCCGACCAGAACGGGCCCCACTTGCGCGTCGGGAGGCGCAGCAAGGTGGGCTCGCCGATGACGATGACCTCGGCCCGGCCGAGGCGCGTGGCCAGCCGTTGCACTTGCTCGCCGAGCAGGGCGATGCGCTTGGAGGCGGGTTCGAATCTCCATGAAGCCGCGGTCGCTGCGAGGGCGCCGTGATCGGCCCGGCGCCGCAGCTCGTCGAGGAAGCTGTCGTACTCTTCGCGATCGAGCTCGATGAAGCTTTCGCCTCGGGCGAGCTGGGAGCGCACATCGAGCACCTTGTTCCACAAGGCGCGCAGCCCTTCCTTTTCCTTGTACCCGATCGGCTCCGGCGATTCCCTCATCCGATCTTCGAGGTCGTGGCAGAAGGTGGTCACACTCTCGATGCCGAACAAGCCACAGTTGCCCTTCAGCGTGTGCACGTGACGGGTGATGAGCCCGTGGTCGGTGCCGTCGGAGGCGAGGATGGCGTCGACCAAGGAGGTCGCTTCGGTGAAAAACTCCTCGATGGCCAGCCGGTCGGCGAGGATGTGGTGGAAGATGCTCATCATCTCGCGCTGCGATCGCTCGGCGCGCTCACGCTCGATGCGCGAGGTGACGTCGGTAATGACCACGATCGCCTTGTCGAGTTGGTCGCCGCGAAGAATGGGGCGATAGACGAGCTCGAACGTCTGTGCGTCCTTGTTGACGACCTTGGGCAGCTGATCGAGGGCAAGCGCCAGGGGAAGAACGTCCTCGAGCACCGAAGCCCAGCCGAGCTGGAACCACTGGCCCTTGCTGGGATCGACCCGCGACAGGTAATCCCAAAACGGCATCGCGCCCTTGGGTTCGCCGAACCATTCGTCCACGATCTTGGAGTGCTCGTCGGACATGCTGCCGTTGACGTCGAGGGTGATGAACCCCTGCCCGACGTTGTCGAGGACCAGCCGCATGTCGCGGTTACGCGCGTTGATGCGTTCTTCGCGCTGCCGAATGGCCGTCCCCATGCTGCGGAAGGCGGTGGCGAGGCGGCCAATTTCGTCGTTGGTGTGGACATCGACCTCGCCGGCGCCCCCCTCTTCGAATTTCTTGGCGGCCACGACGAGCTTGGCGAGCGGCCGCACGATGGCCATCCTGGCCATGAACATGAGGACGATGGTCAAACCGATGGCGACGCTGGCGGACACGATGAGGGTGCGCCGTTCGACGTCGGCAATGGCGGCGTTCTCGCGCGCCAGCGAGAAGGTGATGGTCGCGACGGCGACGGCTTGGCCGTTCTGATCGCGAACCGGCGAGTTCAAGACGACGCGATCGGGATGACGTTCCAGGGTGACCGCCGAGGGAAGGCTCTTGGGAGCGTCGATGGGATTGGAGGTCCGTGAAAGCTCCCCCACTTTTTGCTTGAGGTGCCCGGCGCGATCGACGCTCCACACCATGGCGCTCTGGATTTCTTCGTTGCGCCCCAGCGTCGTCAGCGCTTCGTTGATGGCCGGGTCGTCGTTGAAGACGACCGGCGCTGCACAGGAGTCGGCAAAGAGGCGCGTCACGGCGGATGCGGCCAGCTCTTTGGAGCTGAGCAGGTTTTCCCGTTGATAGGCGCTGAGCTTGACGTAAATCCCGGCCGTAACCACGAGCGCCAGGGCGATCGTCGCCGCACTCAACTTGCTCCCGACCGATAACATGGGGCTCAGCCTTCCGGGTCCGATGATCGGCTGGGGACGACGTTGCGGAGCTCGAGCGTAGGAGAAGTGCGCGCAGTCATCTGCCTATTCGTTGCTTACGGCTCGCGTCGCCCAGGCTTGAATAAGAATTCACGACCTGAGGCGCCTTTCCCGTACCTTGACCGCAAAAGTGCGACGATTGATCACAAGGGCCCACGGGGGCCATTCCAAATTAAAGCTAATTGGATAAAAGCCGCACTTGGTTGACATGAGTACGGGTCCCGTAAAGAACGTAGAGATGCGGACTCGCTCGCAGACGGGAGCCATCCATCATGGAGGATGAGCAGTGGGGGAACTGGCGTTTCCTGCTCTCGAGCACGGCCATCGAGCTCTTCGAGCACTACGGCGTCAGCTTGCACGACGAAGTCCACTGGACTCCGGTCCTCGGTGAAGGCGAGCACGTGGCAGGGTCGGTCTACTTCGGGGGCGATCGCATTCAGGGTGCACTGACGGTGTGCGCGACGCGCGATCTCCTCGGGCGTGCCACACCGGTGCCGGCCGAGCGGCCCATTCCACTTTCGGACTTCGCCCGCGAGATCGCCAATCAGATTCTGGGGGGCCTCAAATCCAGGCTCACCCGGCACGGTGTCGACTTTTCCTACGAGTTCGCCGACCCTGCCGCTCAGTTGCCGGAAACGGAACTGGCAGGCGACGCACGAACGCTCGTGCTCCGGTCGTCGGGCGGTGAAGTGGCTCTCATGTTCGTGGTTACGTCGAACGTCGACCTCGCCCATACGAGCGACGCTATTTCTCAAGAGGTGCCGCAAGGCCCAGGCGGGTTGATTCTCCTATGAGCATTCCAGCGAGCATGACATCGAAAGCTGACACCATGCACAGGGGGAAGACCGTTCTCGTCATCGACGATTCGGAAACGATCCGAGCCCATGTGGGAACGGTCTTGCGCGCCGCCGGCTACGAAGTGCTGGAAGCGTCGGACGGGCTCATGGGAGCCTTCACCATCCGCGAGCGCGCTGCCGATCTCTGCCTCGTCATCTGCGATATCAACATGCCGCGCCTCGACGGGCTGGAGATGCTCGAAGTGCTGCGCGGGCAGTACCCCAAGCTGCCCATCCTCATGCTCACGACCGAGTCGCGCGTCGACAAGGTGGAGCGGGCCAAGAAGGCGGGCGCCAAGGCGTGGATCATCAAGCCTTTCAAGCCCGAACTCCTGGTGGAAGCCGTCACCAAGCTGACGGCGCTGCCCGAATCGCCATCGCGCATCCCCAGTCCGTAGGTAAGTCGCCCGGACGTTCACTCCGTCCCCGAAATGGGGGGACGTTGCCTTGGCTCGGCGCCATCGCTGGCCCGCATGGCGGCCATCGGCTAACTTGGCGTCGTGAGCGAGCTGCGTCGCACCACCTGCAACCGCGACTGCCCCGATGCCTGCTCGATCATCGCCACGGTCGAGGACGGCAAAGTCACCCGCCTCGCGGGCGACCCCGAGCACCCCGTCACGCGCGGGTTTTTGTGTTATCGGACGAGCCACTTCCTGCCCACCCAGTATTCGCCGGACCGGCTCCTCTCCCCGCTGCTGCGTCAAGCGAACGGCGAATTTGCACCTATCGGCTGGAACGAGGCGCTCGACCTCTGCGCCGCGCGGTTAGGTAAAATTCGCGACGAGTCGGGCCCGGCCGCGATTTTTCATTACCGCAGTGGCGGGTCGCTGGGGCTGATGAAGCACCTCACCGACTACTTCTTCGAGAAGTTCGGGCCGGTGACCGTCAAACGCGGCGACATCTGTTCCGGGGCCGGCGACGCGGCGCAGTTGACTGATTTCGGCGACGAGGACGCGCACGATCTCTTCGATCTTCTGGAAGCGAAGAGCATTCTCCTCTGGGGCAAGAACGTCCACGTTTCGAGCCCGCACACCCTCCCCGTGCTGCGCGAGGCGAAAAAGCGCGGCGCGCATCTGGTGCTGATCGACCCCGTCCATCACCAAACCGCGACGCTGTGCCAAGATTACGTGCAGCCGCGACCGGCGGGCGACTTCGCGCTGGCAATGGGCGTGGCGCGGATCCTTTTCGAGCGCGGCTGGGTCGACCCCGAGGCGCCGACGTTTTGCGATCACTTCGACGAATTTCGCGCGATGGCCATGTCGCGTTCGCTCGAGGACTGGTGCGCCGATGCCGACGTGACGACCGCGCAGGCCCTCGGCGTCGCGACGCGGCTCGGTCCCGGCAAGCCGTGCGCCATTCTCGTCGGATGGGGCATGGGACGGCGCAAAGCGGGAGGGGCCATCGTGCGGGCGCTCGACGCGCTCACGGCCATCTCGGGGAACATCGGCCTGGCCGGCGGAGGCGTCAGCTTTTACTACAAGCGCCGTGGCGCGTTCCACCTCGGTTTCATTCGCGGCAAGGCGGCTGCGCCGCGAACGCTGTGTGAACCGCTCTTCGGCCAGGAGATCCTCGCCGCGACCGACCCACCGGTGCGCGCGGTGTGGATCACCGCGGCCAATCCGGCGGCGATGCTTCCCGACGCGACCAAGGTCGCGGAGGCACTGCGTACGCGAGAGTTCGTGGTGGTCGTCGATGCTTTTCTCACCGATACGGCGCGTCTCGCGCATCTCGTGCTGCCCACCACGACGTTGCTCGAGGAGGACGATCTCCTCGGCGCGTATGGTCACCACTACCTCGCCACCGCGCGCCCCGTGATCGCGCCGCCGCCGGGGGTGAAGAGCGATCTCGAGATTGCGCAGGCGCTCGCGGAGCGTCTCGGTCTTGCCGAGGTCATGGCCGGCACGCCGCGGGAATGGAAAGAACGAATGGTCGCGCCGCGGCTCGCGCGGCACGGCATTACCGTCGATCGCCTCGATCAAGGCGCGCTCAAGAACCCCTTGGCGACGAAGGTCCTTTATGAGGACCGCAAGTTCAAGACGGAAAGCGGACGCATGAACCTGATGACGTCGTTGCCCGCTCCCGACGCGGTCGCAGGAGCGCGAGCGGACTATCCGCTATGGCTCATGTCGCTCTCCACGGCGGACTCGCAAAGTTCGCAATGGACGCGCAAGCCGGAAGGTCCGCTCGTCGTCACCGTTCACCCCGATGCCGCGGCGGGCATCGAGGACGGCGGGCTCGGCCGTCTCGAGTCGACCATCGGCGCGCTCGAGGTGCGCGTCTCTTACGACAGCAAGCAGCGTCGCGACGTGGCCATTGTTCCCAAGGGCGGCCACCAGCGCGACGGACGGTGCGCCAACGTCTTGGTGCGCGCGGCGACGACGGACATCGGCGAGGGGGCCGCGCTCTACGACGAGAGAGTACGGCTCGTCCCCCCGAGCGCGCCACGGGCAGGCTGACCTCCGTCCACTCCGTCACCGATCGCGTTGTGGCCAGCTCGTCAAGTTCGCCAAGGTCATCCACGATGGATGAAATCGGGTGGCGGGACCGGGAGCGGGCCGGATTCCCGGACAGGCGCTCTAAGAGCGCTGCGCCCGTTGTGAAAGGGGCGCACCTGGCGGTAGGGTGCCAGGCATGGCGGCGACGTATGCAAAGTATTTGAAGCTCGGCGAGCTGCTCTCCCTGCAAAGTCCGGTATCGGACGGACCCGAGCACGACGAGACGCTGTTCATCATCATCCACCAAGTTTACGAGCTCTGGTTCAAGGAGCTGCTCCACGAGATCGACTATCTCGTGACGCTGTTCGATCGGGACGAGGTGGCGCGCGCACTCCACACGCTCAAGCGCATCCTCACCATCCTCAAGGTGGTAGTGGCTCAGGTCGACGTGCTGGAAACGATGACCCCTCTCGAATTTCTGTCGTTTCGTCATCGCCTCGACACCGCGAGCGGTCTTCAGTCGTACCAATTTCGCGAGCTGGAGTTCGCCATCGGGGCGAAGAATGCCAAGGTGCTCGATCGTTATCCCGTTGGTTCTCCCGAGCGAAACAAGCTCGAGCAGCGGTTCAAGGCGCCCACGGTGTGGGACGCTTTTCTCCGCTTTCTCAAGCGCGAGGGCCACGCCGTCCCCGAGGCCCAGCTGTCGCGCGATCCGAGCCAGCTGGTGACGCCCGATCCCGCGATCCAGGCCATCCTCGTGCAGGCCTATCGAGCCAAGGCGGTGACGGGCGAGCTTTGCGAACGTCTCGTCGACCTCGATGAAGGACTGCAAGAGTGGCGTTACCGCCATGTGAAGATGGTGGAACGCACCATCGGATCGAAAATGGGCACCGGCGGCTCGAGCGGCGCGGCGTATCTCCTTACCACGCTGAACCGGCCCGTCTTTCCCGATCTCTGGGCGATCCGATCCCAGCTTTAGCACGGCTGCGTCAGCTTCTGGTTACGAGACTGCCGCAGTAGACTTGGCCGATGCATCCCGCCGATCTCTACCGGACCCCCAACGCGCTCGCGCCGCACTACGTGCGCTTCGGTGTCGACAAGCGAATCCTGATGACCGGGCACTCGCATCAGGCATGGCCGGATTGCGGACTCGTGGGACAGCTCGAGGCGTGGTCGGACGCAGCCGAGCATGCAGACGAAAAGTGGGAACGCGCGTTTGCCAAGGCGGCGCGGATCCAGGCCGGTTTCGCGCAGCTGCTCGACGATCGGGACGGTGTCTACACGCTCGCGCCGAGTACGCACGATCTCCTGGTGCGGTGGCTCTCGGCGCTCGACTGGAGACGGCGACCGCGGCTCGTCACGACTGACGGCGAGTTTCATTCGGTGCGGCGACAGCTCGATCGCCTCTCCGAGGAAGGGCTGGAGGTGGTGCGGGTGCCCCATCGACCCGCGGACGATGTTGCCGAGCGCCTGGCGGCCGCGGCCGACGATCGGACCGCCGCCGTGATCGTGTCCGCTGTTTTTTTTACCAACGCGCACATCGTGCCTGGGCTCCGTGTCGCGATGCAGGCGTGCGAGCGTGCTGGAGCCGCACTGCTGGTCGACGTTTACCATGCGCTCAATGCGGTGCCATTTTTGCTGGCGGAGCAAGGGCTCGGGCCCGCCTTCGTGGTCGGCGGCGGTTACAAGTACTGTCAGCTCGGGGAAGGAAATTGCTTTCTGCGCAGCCCTCCCGGCGTTTCGCTGCGTCCCATCGTTACCGGGTGGTTTGCCGAGTTCGATGCGCTCGCCGATTCCACGGGTTCGAGCCGCGTTTCCTATGGACATGGGGGCGGGCGATTCGCGGGCTCGACGTACGATCCGACGAGCCACTATCGAGCAGCCAAGGTCTTCGATTTTTTCGAAGCACAAGGACTTACGCCCGCTCTGCTGCGCGAAGTGAGTCAGCACCAGGTCGGACGCCTGGCGGCCGCGTTCGACGCGCTCGATGCCGATCCCCAGAAAATTCGCCGCGATCGGGCGACCGCACTGGCCAAGATGGGGGGATTTCTCGCGCTGGAGGCTCCGCGGGCCGGTGAACTCTGCCGGGAGCTGCGCCGGCGCGGCGTGCTCGCCGACTACCGGGGCGAGGTTCTCCGCCTGGGGCCCGCGCCGTACCTGACGGACGAACAGCTCGATACGGGAATCGCGTGTCTTGGGGACGCCGTTGCGGCATTGTCCTAAAGAAAGTGACAGCGTACCGAGAACGTCGGACACTCCCATGGCGGTGCCGCTCCGGAGACCTGACGCAGTCCGGAAATAGGGCTGCCCAGTCCGTCGCAAGCTTGGTACGCTGACCACTCCCCCCTACGCCCCAGGTGTTTGTGCGCATCCTGGGTTCGGCGGAGCTATGGCGCAAGACACAAAATTTCGCTCCACTCGGCCACCGACCCGCCCTCCCATTCGCTCCGATTCTTTGGCTTCCGGCCTTCGCGTCAAACTCGACGACGAGATCCACGTGCTCGACGCGCTGGTGTCGAGCCTGTCGCGGGGGCAAAACACGCCCGAGATTTGGATCTTGCTTCACGAAGCCGCCGTGCGCGACGGCCGAATTCCCAATCTCGCCATCGCCTACGAGCGACTGACCCAAGACCGCAAGCTCAAGTTCTTGCCCACCGCGCTGCAGTGCGAGGTGCTGATGCATGCCGCGACCTTCTTCGCCGACGTGTTCGGCGATCCGAGTGGGTCGGTGGGGTACCTGGAGCAGGTGTTGGTGCTCAGTCCCGCGCACGCCGAAGCGTTCACCAAGATCGAAGCCGTGCTGACCTCTCTCGGCAACGGTCTCAAGCTCGCCGATGTCTATGCCCAGGTCGCAGCGCACCGCCCGGGCAAGGACGAGCAGTTGACCCTGCTGCGTCGTGCGGCCGAGCTCGCGGACGGCTTTTCCGAAGAGCACGATCGCGTCATCAAGATCTATCAACACATTCTCCGGATCGAGCCCGGCGATCAAAAGGTGCGGCGCTCGCTCGAAGATCGGTTGCGCGATGCGGGCAAGTTCCGCGAGCTCGGGCGTTTGCTCGAGCAGCAGCTGGCGGCGCCCGAGGCGAGCGCCGAGGACATCCTGCGCATCCGCGAGCGTCTCATCTCGCTCTACGCCGGTGACTTGGTGGAGCCGGATCGCGCGCTGCCGCACATCGAAGAGGTGCTGCGCGACACGCCGGGGCACGAGCTGGCGCGGGGGGCGGCTCATCGACTCGTTTCGCACAAATCGTTCGGTGGCCGCGCCGCGGCAGCGCTGGCGGATGCCTATGCTCGGCTCGAGACGTTCCCCGAGTCCGCGGCCATGCTCGAAATTTCGATGGAGGCGCTGCGCGGTCCGAAGCGCGCCGAGGTGCAAAAGCGGCTCGGCATCGTGCGCCAAGACAAGCTCGGGGACGCCGCGGGCGCCCATCCGATGTTCGAGGCCGTCGTGGCGCTCGATCCGAGCGACGAGGACGTGCGCCAGCGTTACCGCCGGCTATCCGTGCAGCTCGGTAAACAGCTGGAAGCGGCGCGTCTCTTGTCGCGCGCCGCGGTGGGAGTGCGCGAGCCGACGCTCAAGGGGCGCCTCGGCGTCGAGGTCGGTGACATTTATCTCGCGGCGGGCGAATTCAAGTTGGCGCGGAGCGCGTTTTCCGGCGTCGTGGATGCCGCCAACGGCGATGCCGATTCGGTGCTGCATGCCGCGCGCGCCTTGGCGGACCTTCACGGCGAAGCCAAAGAGCACAAGGCCCTGGCCCAGGTGCTCGAGCTTTTGGCGCGCATCGAACCAGAAGATGAGGCGCGTCACCTCGCCACGCAGAGGCTCGCGCTCCTCGCAGAGAACGACCTCTCGTCGAACGCGCGGGCCATCGACGCCTGGCGATCGCTTCTGGGGACGCCATTCGCGCCTCGCGCCCTCGAGGCGCTCGACCGGCTCTACACGGCGAGCGATGCCCACGAAGAGCTGGTGGCCGTGCTCGACAAGCGGGTGGCGCTGACGAGCGACCGCTTCGCTGCCCAAGCGCTCGCCTTCCGGGCGACCGAGCTCCGGGCCGCGCAAACGAAGGACCGCGCGCAGGCCATCCGCGGTTGGATGGATTTTCTGGGCACTTACGGGGCGTCGCGCGAGGCGCACGCCAAGGTGATTCCGCTTCTCGAGCAAGAGAAAAAGTGGTCCGAGCTCGCCGCCATCCTCACCGCGGATCTCGCTCTGGCCGCGCCGAGCGATCGGGTCGCCGTGCTTTTGCGCCTGGCTCAGGTTCGTTTGACGCGGCAAGAGGATCCCGAGGCCGCCTTCGAGCTTTATCGGCAGGCCTGGGCGATCGATCCCAGCGATCAGACCTGCAAGCAGGGGCTGGAAAAGCTCTTGTCGTTGCCGGCGACGCGCCTCCAGGTAGCAGCCCTCTTGGAGCCCGTCTATCGCGCCGATGGATCGAGCGGGCCGCTCTTACGCGTGCTCGAAGCCCGCGCCGAAGCCACGCCCGACATGGCGTCGCGGCTCGTCCTTCTCGACGAGGCCATCGGTCTCGCCGAGCACGATCTGCGTGATTTTCGGCGCGCGCTGTCGCTGGCGGGCGTTGCCCTCGGGGCGGCGCTCGTCACCGATCGCGCGGCGCTTTCCGCGCGGCTCGACGTCGTCGATCGCCTGGCGGGGGCGACCGGGGATTTCGCCCTCCATGCCAAGCTCCTTTCCGACGCGCTCGCCGATCGGGCCGTCGATGATCCCGCCTTGGCCGATCTGGCGCGGCGCACGGGAGCGGCGCTCGTTGCCGCAGGCGATCCGAGCGCGGCGCTCGAGGTCTATCGCCGTGCCCTCGTCTTCGAACCGTCATCGCA
The DNA here is from genome assembly GCA_035318465.1 of Polyangiaceae bacterium. Lineage (GTDB taxonomy): Bacteria > Myxococcota_A > Polyangia > Polyangiales > Polyangiaceae > DASWDH01. The sequence goes on along the minus strand of DATHES010000165.1, from coordinate 20,532 downwards.
GGACCTTTTGGGCAGGATCGACGGCTTGCTGGCGCAAGGGGGAAGGCCCGAGGAGCGAATGGCTCTTTACCGTGCCGCGCTGGCGCAGGCCGCCACGCCCGAGCGACGGCGCGAGCTCTTTCACTCCATCGCTACCCTGCAGCGGCGCGACCTCAAAGACGTGCGCGCGGCCATCGAGACTTGGCGGCAGGCGCTCGCCGAAAATCCCGCTGATGGGGCGGCGCGTGCCGCTCTGCTCGATGCGTACGAAGCGGCTGGTGATTGGCGGGCTCTCTACGACGAGCTGGCGCGCGCATTGCCCGAAGCCGAGGGCGAGCGGCGGGTGGCCGCTCTCACGAAGCTCGCCGAGGTGGCGACCCAGCGCGGCGACGACGCGCGGGCCCTCGAGCACTACCGCGAGTTGCTCAAGGGGGAATCGATCGGCGAGCCTATCGTGGCGGCGGCAACGGCCGCCGCCGAGCGCGCGGGAGACTTCGCCACGCTGGCCGGCGTGCTCGAACATCGCGTGGCGCGCGCCGCCGATCCGCCCGAGCAGTGCGCGTGGCTGGAACGGCTGGCCGAGATTCGCGTGACGCGGCTGGGCGAGCACGGCGCGGGAGCTCTGGCGTACAAACGTGCCGCGGGCATCGCCGAGGGCGCCCTGGCCGACGAAGAGCACGCCACCCGACTTTACGAGCAAGCGGCGGCCGCCGTGCCTTCCGACCGGGATACGGCCGAGCACCTGGTGAAGCTCTACGTGCGCGGACAGCGTCTCGCCAAGCTCCCTGCGGTCGTCAAAGGGTTGGTCGATCATGCCGTCGACGAGGGGGAGGCGGCGCGGCGCCTTTTGGAATTCGAACCGCACGTGGCAGCGAGCGGCGGCACCGACACCTGGCTCGCTCTGGCCGAGCCACTCCTTGCCAAGGGCGCTCACCAAGGTGAGCTCGGTTTCGCCCGCGCCCGGATATTGGCCTCCGATCCGGCGCGCGCCGATCTGGCGGCGCGGGAGTTTCGCGATCTCATCACGGCAGCGCGGGGCCAAGGAAGTCGGCTGGTCGATGCGTTCGACGCCTTCTTGGCCAAGTGCGCCCCCGCCGATCGCAAAGACGACCGTCGTTTTCTCTTCGCCTGGAAAGCGGATCACGCGCCGGAAGGGCAGCGCGCCGGCGCTCTCATCGCTTGGGCCCACGCCGAGGAATCGACGTTTGCCGATCCCAAAGCGGCGGTCGACGTGTACCGTCGCGTCCTCGCTGTCGAGCCCGAACGCGGCGACGCCCTCGAAGCCTCGGTACGCTTGCTGCGCCAATTGGGTGACGTCGAGGGTGCCTTGGCGGCGCTCATCGCGCTGCGGGACTCGAGCGAGGGGCCTTCGCGCCGCGAGCGCGATCTGGAGATCGCCGATCTGCTTTTGTCGTCGCTCGATCGTCCGGAAGAAGCCCTTTCCCGCGTCGCCCCGCTCATCGAAGCGGGTCCCACCGACGCCGGCGCGCTCGGCGTCGCCTATCGCGCGCTCGAGCACCCTCGCGGACAGGAAAAAGCCGCGGCGCTCTTGGAGCGCGCGGCATCGCTGGCCGAGGACGAGGAACAGGCGCTCCTCATTTTACGCACGCTCTTGGCCATGCCCAAGGCCCCAGGGCTCCGAGCGTCGCGCCGCCGCTGGTTCGAGAGTCTGCTCGATCACTACGAGTCCGAGCCGAAGGTCGCGCTGCTGACCGCGCTCTCGGCGGCCGCGGAGATGCCGGCCGATGAAGGATTGTGGGGGCGCGCCGAGAAGCTCGCTCGCTCGCTGGAGCAGCCAATCTTGGTGGCGGAGGCCTACCGGCAAGTGCTCGAGCAGCCGCTCGACCCCGATCTCGCTGCGAGCATCGGCCGGCGTGCGGTCGACTACCGGGAGGAGTGGTTCGACGATACCGAAGCCGTCATCGTCCTTTTGAAGCGGGTGCTCGAAATTTCGCCTCAATCGGGATGGGCACGCGATCGCCTCAAGCTCGCTTTCGGCTCGGGAGAACGCTGGGAGGAGCTCTTCGCCCTCTATGACGACGCCATCGACAGGGCCACCAAAGACAACGAGCGGGTCGAACTCCTGGCGGAAGCGGCGCAGGCGGCGAAGGACTTCGCTGCCGATGCCGATCGCGCCATCGGTTATTTCGAGCGGCTCCTCGTCTTGCGTCCCGACGACCGCCGCGTGAGCTCGCAGCTGGAAAGGCTCTACGAACGGCAGGGAAAGATCCAGCCGCTCATCGACTTGCTCTCGCGCGACCTCGCCAAGCTGACCGGCGAAAAGGCCCAGCAGATGCGTCTGCGCATTGCGGGGCTCTTTTTGCGCGAGCGGCGCCACGACGGTTCCGCCTTCAAGCTCATCGAGGAGGTGCTGCGCGACGATCCCGAGCGAGCCGACGCCTTCACCCTGCTCGAAGAGATCGTCCTGCACGCGCCGCCGGAGACCGCGGCGGCCAATGGAACGACGCCGCACGCCGTCGATCGCGCCAGTGTGCCGCCCGACGTCGAGGGCGATGCGTCTCCTGCCTCGATGGCGCCGGGAGCCGGCGAGGAGCCGCCGTCGGTGGCGCCGCCCGCGCTGTGGGCGGGGCAGGTGGCTTCGGGCGGAAAAGGGCGGCGCAAGAAGCGCGTCCTGCAGGTCCGCGAACGCGCGGCGTTGCTTCTGAAAGAAAGATACATCGCTCAGGCCAAGCCCGCCGAGCTGGCTCGCGTCCTCGAGGTCGAGCTCTCCCTCGCGCCGGGTCACAAGGAACGCGCCAAAAAGCACCAAGAGCTGCTCACGCTCAAACTCGAAACGCTCAAGGACGACCGCGGTGCTTTCGAGCACGCCGCCGCCCTCCTGGCGCTCGAGCCGCGCATGACAGGTCACCGCAAGACCCTGTCCGATCTGGCCGACCGCCTTTCCGCCTGGGAACGGTTCGGTGAGGTCCTGGTCAGCACCGCGGAGAGCTCGTCGGACGAGCCGCTCGCCACGCGACTCCTGGTGGAAGCTGCCGAAATCTACCGTGACCATGTGCGCCGCGACGAGCGCGCCATCGACCTCTTTGCCTCCGCGCTGGCCCGCAGCGCGAAGGAAAGAGATCTCGCGCTCGCCACGGCGCGCGACCTCGACGCACTGCTCGACCGCGCCGGTCGTGCCGAGGAACGCTGCGGCGTGCTGGAGAAGATCGTAGCGTTGGAGACCGACGCCGGCGGGAGGCGCGCCGCCCTGTCGGAACTATCCATCACCGCGACGGTCAAGGTGGGCGACCCGCAGCGCGCGATTCGCGCGTGGCGCAAATACATCGACGAAGGCGGGCGCGAGATTGAAGCATGGGAAGGGCTCATCGCCATTTTGCGGCGGGCCGAGCGCTGGACCGATCTCGTCGATGCGCTCGAACAGCACGCCGCGATGGCCGATCGCGATCGCGCCCGTGCGGACCTGGTCGAAGCGGCGCGCATTTACTGCGAAAAACTGGGCGTGCCCGAGAGGGCGGTCGAAGCGTGGCTCGACGTTCGCAAGCGCTTCGGCGTGGGCGAGGAGACATTTTCGGCCCTGTCGCACCTGTTCGAATCGATGGACCGCTGGGAAGATCTCGCCCGGCTCGTACTCGACGAAGCCAAGGAGCTGCTCGGCGCACCGGAGGCGCCGGGCGCGGAACTGCGTCTGGTCGATCAGAAGAAAAAGGCCGAGCTTGCCGTGCAGCACGTGCTCGATCGGGTTCTCGCCATCGCTGTCTGCCAGCGGCTCTTCGACGTCTGCGTCGCTTGTTGGCTCCCGCCGCTCGCCGACGACCCGGCGAGCCGCGCGGCGGCCGCTTGGAGCGAAGCGGCTTTTTGGGCGCTCGACGAGCTGGTTCGCATGGCCATCGAAGATCACGACTATCCGACAGCCGTCGATCACATGCTGGGCGGCTCGCGCTACGTCTTCGACCGCGCTCGCGCGCGCCACATGCGCCGGCAAGCGGCGCTCGTCTGTTTCGAGAATCTCGCCGATCCCCAGCGCGCGGTGGCCGTCTACCGCGACCTCTTGACGGAGGATGACCGCGACCTCGTGGCCGACGCGGTCGTGCCGGAGCTGGCTCGGCTTTTCGCCCAGCTGAGCGCCTTCTCCGATTTGACCGAGCTCTGGGAAAAGCAAGCCGCGCGCCACCAAGGTGCGGGAAGCCGCGAGCTCGCCGCCGAGCTGTGGGCCAAGGCCGGCGAGCTCGCCGAAAAGCGATTGGTCGACATCGATCGCGCGATCGCCGACTATCGCAAGAGCGCCGACAATGGGGGCCAAGAAGCGCTGCGCGAGCTCGCGCGCCTCTACGGCCACGGGGGCGAGCACCTCAAGGCCGCCGAAGCGCTGGAGCGTTTGACGCAACCTCGCTCCCCCGACAACCTCGCTGCCGATACGCTCGCCCTGGCCAGCGCGTACCTCGCCGCCGGCGATCGAGAGCACGCGCTCGAACGGTTGGAAAAAGCGGTGGCGGCCGGTGCGCAGCCGCGGGCCATTCGCGCTCGCCTGCGCGAGTTCTATCGTGAAGAGCGCGACTTCACCAAGCTCGCCGAGCTCTTGCGCGTCGAAGCAGAAGAGGCCGACAACAGGGCCACCCGTCTCGAGCTCCTGCGCGAAGCGGCGCATCTCCATCTCGATCAGCGCAACGACCCGAACGCGGCCATTCCACTGCTCGACCAGGCTCGCCGGCTTACCACCGACGACTCGTCGATCGGCCTTACCCTGGCCCGCGCCCTCGTGCTCGCGTCACGCCTCGACGAGGCGAGCGGCATCCTTCGCTCGGAGCTCGAACGTTACGGCAATCGCAAACCGAAGGAGCGAGCCATCGTGCACTTCGAGCTGGCGCGCGTGCTCCTCCAGATGGATGAACGCGCAGGCGCCTTGGCCGAGCTCGATCTCGCCGCCAAGATCGATCCCGGTCACCCCGGCATCCTGTGCATGCTCGGCAAACTGTCGGCCGAAGAAGGCCAGCTCGAGCGCGCCCAGCGCACGCTGCGCGCGCTGCTTCTGGTCCTCGGCCGCACCGCTCCTGGTGCACGAGTCGAGGTAAGCCGGGGTGAGGTCCTCTTCGAGCTCGCCATCATCGCGCAGAAGGAGAAGGAAACCGAGCGCGCCGATGAGCTCATCGAGTCGGCGCTCCACGCTTCCAGCGAAAATCCGCACGAAGCCGAAAGCTTCGAGCGCGCGCTGCGCAAAAGGGGGAGCTTCGAACTTCTGGCGCGCTCTCTCGAGGCGCGTCTCTCGGCTTCGCCGCAGGCCGAGACCCGCGCTGCCATCTTGCGCGATCTCGCGCTGCTCTACGACGAGACGCACAAGCTCGAGCACGAGCACGCGCGCCTCAAGCGCCACGCCGATCAGACGCTGCGCGAGCTCAAAGAATCGCCCCCTGCTTCGGACGTGGCGTGGACCGCCATGGAGACCCTCTACGAGCGACTCGGCGAACACGACAAGCTGGCCGACCTCTTGTCCTTGCGCGTCGCCGCGGGCGCCGAGGTAGAAACGGCCGACTACGCCGACCTCCTCTACCGCCTCGCCAAGATACGACTCACCAACGTGGAGACGATCGCCGAGGGGACCGAATTGCTCGAGCGTGCGCTCGACATCGTGCCGCAAGCCGACCGCGCGGCAGAGGCCCTGCGCCCCGCGGTCGAAGGCGACGGCAGGAACGAAAGGGTGCTTCGTCTCTATGAGCGGGTCACGCGTGGTCGCGGTCGAGAGGCGGCACATGCCGACGCCCTCTTCCGTCTCATCGACCTCGGATTCGCCACCAGCGACGAGTCGCGCGAAGGGGTCAGCCTCGCGCTCGCCGCCTCCAACGAGCCCCTGGCGACATCGATTCTCGCCAAGCTGTTGGAGAGCGACGACCTCGATGAAGCGCACACTCCCTGGGCACGAAGAATGCTGGCCGAGCTCTATACCAAGGCCGGCGATCTGGCGCGGGCCGCCGATCTCAAGGAGCTGGTTGCCAATGCCGCGACGGGCGACGAGCGACGTGCCTTGCTCTTGGAAGTCGCTCAGACGGCCCGAGGTCCGCTGCGCGATCTGCCGCGAGCGGCGCGCATTTACGCCAAGCTGCGCGACCAGGAGCCGGCGGACCGCGACATCTGGGAGCCGCTCCTCGCGATCTACCGCAGTCTCGGCGATACCGAGGGCCTGATCGCGCTCATCGCCGACACCCTGCCCCTCATCGAGTCACCCGAGGAACGCAACCGACTGCGGTTCGAGGAGGCGCAGTTGCTCCTCGCGCGCCCCGACACCGAGGCCCAGGCGGCCGACCTTCTCCAGGACGTTCTCGAAGAAGAGCCGAGTCATCGGGAAGCGGCCGTACTGCTCTCGGATCTCCTCCAGCGACGCGGCGACACGGACCAGCTCAGCATGCTGCTCGCGCGTCAACTCGATGCCGCCAAGGACCGCGGTGACATCGTATCCATCCTGTCGCTCTCCACCCGTCTCGGCACGCTCTTGGAAGAGAGTGGCCGCATTCTCGAAGCACTCGACACTTACCACGCCACCCTCGATTGGGACCCCCAGTCCAGGACGTCGCTGCATGCCATCCTGCGGCTGTCCGAGACGCGCGGTGATTCCTTCGAGATCGCCGAGGCGCTCGAAAAACTCTTGGCAGTCGAAACGGGCGAGACGGCTGCGGGCATCGCTCGCCGCCTGTTTGCGCTGCGCGCCGAGCAAGGTGACGCCGAGCTCGCCGAACGCGCGCTCGAAGCCGGCCTCAACGCGAGCCCGGAGAATACAGAGCTGTCCGAGCTGCTCATTCAGCGCTACCAGGCGCGCGGCGCGCACCGCGAGCTGGCCGTCCTGCTGAGGGAGGCGTTCGATCGGTCGCCGGACAGCGCGGCCATCTTGTTCGCGCTGCTCGATGCCTATCGCAACCTGGGCGAGCTCGAAGCGGCTGTCGAAACGGTGACCATCGCCCTCGGGAGGGCGCCTGGCTTGGCGCCGCTCTACCGCGAAAGGGCCACACTCCTCGAGGCGCTTGGTCGCAGCGGTGAAGCGATTGGCGACTTTGCGCGCGCCTACGAGGTCGGCGGCGTGGCTCATTTGCCGGACTTCGTGCAGGCGCTCGAACGCGAGGCCTCCCACGGCTCCTCGGCCGGGGATCGCGGAACCCGCCTGCGGCTGGCGCAGCTGCTCTGCCAAACGGGCCTCGTCGACCAAGCGCGAACACATCTCGAGGGACTGCTCGAGCAGAACGCCTACGACGCCGACGCGCTGATGGCGCTCGCCGAAATCGAAACCAAGGGCGAGCGATGGGACGCCGCCAGCGCGATCTTGAGCCGGTTGGTGGTGGTCATCGAAGGCGATGCCATCGTCGAGGTTGCGCTGCGACTCGCGGAGGCGTGCGAACGTGCGGGTCGCCCCGAAGAAGCGCAAGGGGGCCTCGAGCGGGCGATCGAAGCCGCTCCCGGCCATCCCGAAGTTCGCACCCGGCTGCGCCAAATCTACGAAAAAAGCGGCGCCAGTGCACAACTGGGGCAGCTCATTCTGGAAGAGGCTGCGCAGGAAACGGATGTCGCCGCGCGTTTCGGGCTCCTCTGGCGCGCCGCCGAGCTCTTGTTGGGCGAAGAGGGAGACCCCATCAAGGCCACCGAAGTGCTGGAGGAAGCGCGCGCGCTCCGTCCGGAAGACGATGCCGTCGTGCTGCTCCTCGGGCGCGCCTACGTCGCGAGCGGCCGCGCCCCGGAGGCGCTGCTCCTCTACCGGTCGACGGTGACGCAGCGAAAAGGGCGGCGGTCCAAGCAATTGTCCGCGATCCACCGCGAGATCTCACGCATCCAGCTGGGCGGCGGGGATCTCAGCTCCGCGCTCGAGGCGCTCACGCGCGCCTTCGAAATGGACCTTCAGAATGGAGAGGTGGCCCTCGAGCTCGGTCTGCTCGCCAAAGATCTCGACGATCAAGAGCTCGCCGGCCGCGCCTTCCGCTCGGTGACCTTCATGAAGGCGGCACCTCCTGGCGGCGATGGGGCGACGTCGGCCGCCAAGGGACTCTCCTATTATTTCCTCGGCCGCATGGCAAAAGACAGCGGCGACATTCGCAAAGCACGGCTCTTGGCGCAAAAGGCCCTCATCGAGGACCCGAATCTCGAGCAGGCCAAGGCCATCCTCGAAGAAATGAAAAGCCTTCCCTGATCGCGAGCGCAAGCTGCGCGGCGTCGCGACGGGCATCGGAACGCACGTCGGTGCCTGGTGGCGCGGGTGCTGGTGGAGCGGGCGCAACCGGTGGAGTAGGTTCCTAAGCGCCAATGTAAGTCATGGTACCCCCGCGTTCTGATTCGCTATTTGGGGCGTCCAGGACAAACTGGCAGGTAACGGCTCACCTTCCAGCGAAGAGGCTGCTGGTGTCACACCAATGGCCCGCATGTTGAAGCGTGGTCTTGATTTCGTGCATGCTAATCTTTTCACGGGTTCATGCCTTCCCCGCTCGGCGACGTCCCTTCAGAACTACCGCGCGTAGGACGGTACGAGCTCCTGTTGGAGCTCCAGCAAGAAGCCTTCGTCTCCGTGATGGCAGCGCGCGTGCGTGGGCCCAACACCGGAACCAGCATCGTCGAGCTTACGCGAGTCGAGCACACCCTCGCTCGGCAAGCCGAGGTGCGGGCGGCCTTCCTGGCGGAGGCGCGCGCGGCGGGGCGCGTGCGCCACGCGAATTTCGTTCATCCGACCGATACGCTCGTGCACGAAGGGGACCTCTTCGTCGCCACCGAGTTCATTCTCGGGGCGCGTCTCGATGAGCTTTGGCGTGCAGCGTCCGCAGCTCATTTCGAGATCCCGCTGCCAGTCATGCTGCGGATTTTGCTCGATGTCATCGCGGGCTTGTCGGCCCTACATGCGCGCCACCCGCGCGGACCCAATGTCAGCGGTACGCGATCCATCGTCCACGGTGACATTGCCCCAATGAACATTTTGGTGAGCTACCGCGGCGACGCGAGGCTGCTGCACTCCGGCCTCTCCTGCGTGACGAGCCTCGCGGGCGCGATCGGACAGCGCAATCGAAGGCTTGCCTACAAGGCCCCTGAGCAGCTTCGCATCGGTGTGAATGCCGTACCTATCGGTCCTGCCGCAGACGTTTTTGCCGTCGGCGTCCTGCTGTGGGAGGTGCTCCAGGGTCGGCGGCTCTTCGATGCAGCGAGTGACGTCGAGGTCGTCGAGCGCATTTTGCAAGGGCCTCTTCCGGCGATCGAGGCAAGCGACCGACGCATTCCGATCGCGCTCCTTCCACTCGTGGAAATGGCACTCGAACGAACCGCCGAGCGACGCATCCCCAATGCGGCCCAGCTCGGCGATGCCATCGAGCATGCGCCCGGCGTGCGCCTCGCAACCAACGACGAGGTGGCCATGGTCGTCGATCAGCTGGTCGGACCGCTCATCGAGCGACGGCGCGAACGTGTGAACGATCTCTTCGCGCTGGCAGAATCCCGCTCGCCTTCCGACAGCACGCTGCGTCCCGCCATCATCTCCCATCTGCGTCAAGCGGGCGCGATGAAGACGCCGGTGGGGCTCGTCTATCCTCCTCCTTCGGGCGCCCCCCTTTCGTACGCTCCGCCGTCCCAATCTCCGCCGTCGCAACCCGCTTCGTTCGTTCCGAGTGATCGCTGGATCGATCCCGCATTGCCGGCCCCTTCCGCGCAGCACCCGTCGGACTCGCGCTGGCCCGCGCCGGCGTCGTCGGGGATGCGCAAATGGGATCGCTCGGGGAGCATTCCTTCTGCCAAGGCACGCAAGCTAGGGGCGAAGGGTGTGCTGGGACGGGGTTGGCTCTACTACCTGGCGATCGGCGCCGCTCTGGGTGGGCTCGTTTTCGAATACCTCATCGAAGCCACTCCCGTTGCCGTTCCCCAGCCGACCACGGTGCTCGCTCCACCACCGGGCGCCGAGCTCCCCCCCATGGCGACCGCCGGCGCTGGCGCGACGACAGCCGTCCCGTCCCGTGCTCCCGACGATCTGGCCGCCACCGCGTCGGCGCGCGTGCAGGGGCCGCCCACGATGCGACCCGCGGAGCCCCTGCGGATAGAACCACCTCGACGTGCCGCGCCCGTGCCGGCACCTCCCCGTGCTCCTCCGCCCGCGCCCCGCGTGAGAAGGCCAGCCGCACCGCCGGTGGTGGCTAGCCCCGAGGGATCACCGTCCGTTCCGAGCGAGGCGAGTTCCGCCGAAAAGCCCACCCCTCCGCCGGCGTCGACCGAGCAGGATTGGGGTATCTAGTTCGCCGCGAACTTGGCCGCGCGACGCAGGTCCAGTCACGATTCCACCTGCCGCAAGAAGGAAAACTTGTAGCAGTGCACGGAGGAAAGCATGGAACGTCGTTTGGGCCTGCGAGGACAGGTGGATCTGCCCGCTATTCAGCACCTGGACGGTTTTTGCCACGAATGCAGGATCGTCGACCTTTCCGCCCGGGGCTTGGTCGTCCAACGGACCAGGGTCCTGGCCGAGCGGCCGTCTCGGCTGACGTATCGGCTGGAGCTTCCCCTCGACGGGGGTGAGCGCTGCATTTTGGCACTGGCCCGACCCGTCTGGACACAAGGCCTGCTGCAGGCGATGCGGTACGTCGCCGTCGACGAAGTCGACCGCCTGGAAATTGCCGAGTTGCTCGACCGGCTGGGGCGGCAGGGGGCCGTACTCCACTAGCGTCAGCGGGCGTCAACATGGCGTGACGACGGGCGCTCGGCCGCGCTTTCGTTATTCTAGGCGCCATGGTGAGAACAGACCGGGGACTCGCGTTGGTGCTCGTGGCCGTGGCGCTCAGCGGTCTTTTTCTGCTTGCGCCGGGCTGCGGGAAAAAGCGCACGCTGGTGAGCGAGGAAAAACTGCCTTCGGGCGCGGTCGCCAGCGCCGGCGCGCCGGCCAACGTCACTCCTGCGTGGTCGCCGCGCGCGATCGCCAAGCTCGATATGCACACGCACATCGACCCCGAGATCGCGCTGCCGGCGCGGCGTTTTCTGGAGGCGCAGGGAATCGGCCGGGCCGTCAATCTGTCCGGCGGCTGGGTGGGGGAAGGGCTGGAAGAGACGCTGGGGGCGTCGAAGATAGCCAGCGGGTATTACGTCATTTTCGCCAACATCGATTTCGAGGGAATCGGCACGGCGAAATGGGCGGCGCGCGAAGTCGCGAAGCTCGAGCGGGCCAAGGCATTAGGGGCGCGCGGGGTGAAGATCGCGAAGAACCTCGGCCTCGGCGTGAAATTTCCCGATGGGCGGCGGGTGCCGGTCGACGATCCGGTGCTCGATCCGGTGTTCGATGCGATGGCCAAGTTGCATCTGCCGCTCGCCATCCACACCGGGGACCCCAAAGCTTTTTTCGACCCCATGGGGCCGTCCAACGAGCGTATGGACGAGCTGGCGTCGCACCCGATGTGGAGCTTCGCCGACCGCGCCCGCTTTCCCGCCTGGGAGGCGCTCTACGGCGAGTTCGAGCAGCGCGTCAAACGCTCCAAGGACACGACCATCATCGGCGTTCATTTCGGCAATGCGCCGGAGGAGCCTGACCGGATCGAGCGGATGCTCAGCACCTATCCGAACTTCTACGTCGACACCGCCGCCCGGATCCCCGAGATCGGCCGCAAGCCAGCCGAGGTACGGCGCACCATCATGGCGCACGCCGATCGCGTGCTCTTCGGCACCGACATCCAACTCGGGGGCGGCATGCTCGTGCTCGGCGCGGGTGAGGCTCACGGGCACACGCGCAAAGACGTCGATCATTTTTTCATGTCGAGCTGGGAGTTCTTCGAGACCGCGCACAAGGGCTTTGCCCACCCCACGCCGATCCAGGGAAACTGGACCATCGACGGGATCGACTTGCCCCCCGACGTCTTGGAGAAGGTGTACCACGGCAATGCCGAGCGCCTGCTCGGGCTGCCGCCGACACCGGTGGTGGGCGCGCCACCCGCGTCGGGCGCGTCGTCCGCGGAGTGATCGCTTAGGGGCAACGGGTCGAAGTTGGGGGAGGGATGGGCGGCGCCTCGCAGCGGAGGTACGCGGTGGCCAGGGGCCGCGGCTCGCTGTTCGCCGAGACGAAGCGGATCCTCCGCTGCTGGGCGCTCGGACATGAACGTACGAGGTCGCATGTCACGTCGCTGAGCTGGAAGGGATCGACGTAGCACCAGCCATCACCGGTGAGTGCAGGCCAATTCGGCTGCGTATGGCAGGTGCTCAGTGCTTCGCCGCTCAATTGCTCGATCTCGCAGCGGCAATTGCCGTGGGCCCTCATCTCGTCGGTGAGCAGCGCGTCGGGCGCGATGCGGCGCCCTGGCTCGTTGTCGCAGTTGCAACGACCGGGCTCGTTGAACACCTCGATGATGGAGCAGGGTGTTTGCCCGCTCGTCGTGTCGACGGGCAACGCGATGGAGAGGCATTGGTCTCGGAGCGGTTGGCGCAGCTTGTCCACGAGGGCGTTGATGGCGGGTGCGTACCCGAAGTCATCCCGACTGCGATCGACAACGTTCGCGGGACAGATGGACCCGACGACGGCCTGATCGCCGATCCCCTGGAGAACCTGGAGAATCCGCGTTCCCGGGTAGGCTTTGCCGCGCAATTGCGTCGTCGTGTACGCGCCCTGCGGATTCTGGCAGAGCGGATTCTGGACGTCGCTCGGGTTGGGACCGAAACAATCGCAGTCCGCTGCCCCGATGCAGGTTCTCGGCGGAGAGAGATCGAAGATGCACGCGTACTGTAGATCGGCGTTCGGTTGCGTGACGTCCTTGGACGGGTCCCACTCGTGACCGTGCTTGATGTCGGCGTTGGGGGCGCTACCCGGTCCAGGAAGGGAGGCGCGCGGCCGAATCGACTCCACCATGTGAGCATCTCGGGGCGGGATGGGGCCGTTCGGGTTGGATGGATCGCCGACGATGTCTGCCCACACGCCGTCAGCGGCCAGTTGCTTGGCGGTCTTGTAGCCTCTGACCAGGTCCGCGGGATCGACGGCGATGTCCTGCCACGGGACGCCGACAATCCCCGTCACCAACACGAGGCCCTTGTCGCGGGGGGGCGCGCAGCCGATGCCCGTGCGGCAGAGAAGATCGGAAAAGAGGGGATTATCGACCAGTTCGTACTGGCGATTCGGAACCTTGGTGCTGGTGAAGCCGTCGATGTAACGCTGCACCGGGTAGAGGAAGTCGACGCCGTAGCGCCGCTTCTGCTCGAAGCAGCGCACGTTCGGCTGATCTTCGATGACCGAGAGCTCTCCCTTCATGCATTCGGGGTCGCGATCGGCCGCGGGACACCCCGCTGGCGGCGTCACCTGCCCGCAATTGAAACAGCACGGATCGTTAGGATTCTCCTGGCATTTCGAGGTGCCGTGCTTGAGAAGGCTCTTGCCCGTTTCACGCAGCGGCGGAAGAAGCGCGTAGAAACTCTGCCCCCCGTCGACCACAGAGCAATCGTTCTCGTCGGTGACGAGCACGACCGAGACCAGCGAATCGGGGCGCAAGAAGTCGGCTCGCTGCTGGAGCAGCGCCTGATCAGTGCCGTTCAACACGGCGAGGCCGAAGCCGCCGATGCTGTCGTCGATACGGATCGTGTCGTACGGGTTGGGATCGACGAGGAAGCGGTACACTGCTTCGAGCGACGATTCGTAACCGCAGCCGTGCTGCCCGACGCCTTTGACCATTTCCGTGAAGGGGGTCGCGACGGCGCTGGAGGAGGCAAGCGCCCCAGCCGCATTCGGGTTGTAGAAAAGAAACCCCTTGTTCATGTAGGTCGGAACCGTCGCCCCTCCGACGGCGCGCGTGAGAAGGTGGGCGCGGTCGTCGTTGTGCGGATCCGATCGGCCATTGAGGACATCGTTGGCGTCGGAACAAACGCCGTCGGCCCCGTGGGCGCCGAGCGACGAGCTGATGATGCCGATGTGAATGTCGTGAATCGGCTCGAAAGCGAGCTCGCCGATGGCGCACTCTTTGTTGATCTGCGTCCCGATGACTCTTCCGGTGATGGGGTCGACGCATCGGGGTGAGATGAGTCGATCGACGAGGTCGGGAACGGCAGAGCTCAAAATCGCTTGTTTGTCGACCATGGACGACGAGTTGTCGATCATGAAAAGGACGTCGACCTTGGACGTTTTCGTTTCTCGGAAGGAGCGCGTGACGTAGGGGCCCGGTGGTCCCCCGCCGTCCCCAGCCGCGCCGCCGGTGCCCGCATTGCCGCCGGTCGCGCCGCCCGTTCCGGTCGTGCCGCCCGTCGAGCCTCCGGACCCCGTCGTGGCTCCGGTGCCACCTCCCGAGCCCGTGGTTCCCGCGCCAGCCGATCCTCCAGGGCCAGTGGTACCGGTCGAGCCTCCGGACCCCGTCGTGGTTCCGGCGTCCCCGCTGCCTCCGTCAGGACTCGTGAAATCGAGGATCCTGGCGCCGCAAGCGGCAAGGAAAATAGAGCTTAGAACGAGCGCGACTCGAGCGCCTTGATGCCACATGGGATGACCTCCTGGGTGCGTCAGCGATGCAAGAATTCTGCGGCCCGTTGGCGAACGAGCGGCGTCGCGCCGCTCTGCGCGAGCTGCTCCAAGACGGGTCGCACGGCGGCTTCGCGGCCGCGCGAGATCCAGAGCTGCGCCCGGGCGAGGCGCGCCGCGTCGCGCGTCGCGGGGTCGAGAGCGTGCCCGAGCTCGTCGAAGGCGCGATCCGCTGCGTCGAAGTCGTCTTCGCGCAGCGCCGCCGCGGCGCGTGCCCAAGCACGGACGGATACTTGGTTGGCTCCCGGTCCGGCCACGTCGCGCGCACTGCTGCTGACGGTTTCATTCAAAGCCGCGGCAGCGCCACCTTCGCGCGAGCCTGGTCCGCCCTTCTTGTTCGATGGAACGGCACTTTCAGGTACGGCAGGCGCAGTCGGCGTGATCGCGACGGGCACGCTGGGTTCCGCCGCGCTTTCTTCGCGGAGGATCCTCCAGCCACCGACCTCCATCGGGGTCGACCAGAATTCGACAAGGCACGGGCCCTCGACTTTCGAGGCGCGTCCATCGGCCAGGGCGACGCTTGCGGACTCACCTTGGTTCAGCTGCAAGCGCAGACCGTCGACGAGCGGCGCGACGCCGCGGGTGGTCTCGATGTGCGGTCGAGCGCGTACCCACTTCACGCCTTCGTCCGTCGCCGCAAAAACGGGCGCGAAACGGGGCAAGTCGTTCGGCGTTGCGCTGCTCGCAACGGCCGCGGTGCTTGCTCGAACCGCGGTGGGCAGCTGCGCATCGATCGCCGGTCGAGTTTTCCACGGAAGGCCGATCGTCCCCGTGGACGCGAGCAGCAAGTAACCCGCGGCCACGCCTGCCAGTGCGAACGGGACGACGTCGAACCACCCTGGCGCGGCATGCGCGGCGACTCTTCGCGCCTGGAACCTGGTGGCGGCGGCGGCGACGGCGTCGTCGTCAACCTGGTCGGCCGACCACGTCGAGACCATGCGTCGCATTCGTTCGGCAGCGGTCTGGCACGCCGCACATCCCTCGAGATGCAGAGCGCAGTCGGGCGTCAGCGTTCCCGCGTCGCGCGCCTCGGCGAGCACCGCCATTTGCAGATCAGGCTCGGAGCATTGCGGGTTCATCGTTCGTTCTCCTCGAAGCGACAGGCCTCATCGCCAAAGTAAGGATCGGCGCAGAGGATACGGGCGAGATCGCGGCGGCCGTCGCGAAGGCGCGACCGCACCGTGAGCAGCTTCGTTGCCACGATGCCCGCGATTTCTTCGACCGAATGTCCCTCCAGATCGTGAAGAACGATCACCGTTCGTCGTTTGGGCGAGAGCCGTTCGACGGCGCGACGAAGCCGGCCGGCCCGCTCGAATTCTTCGAGGGTCGGCTCGTCGAGGGCGGGGGACTGCGACTCCACGTCGCCGCGCTCGGCCAGCGCGAACCTTCGCAGCCAGCGCCGGTACCAGCGTTCGTGGCGGAGCACGGTCAGGTAGCAAATGCGGTAGGTCCAGGTGGAGAGCTTGGATCGCCCCTCGAAAGACGAGAAGCTCCGCAAGACCTGCTCGGCGGCGATCTGGACGAGATCGTCGAAGTCGGAACGGTTGCCCACCAGGCTGCGCATTTGCCGATAGACCAGCGGAAACACCTCGTTCGATGCAGCGCGGCTGCTCATGCCGGCGACCGAAGGAAAACGCTGCGTGCGATCTTCTGCTTCACTCGACGGCGCCGGACGATCGTCGGCCCGTCGAGGCGCGGTGGCTGGCCACTCGTCGACCGCATCCGTGAAAACAGCCGTTTCGGGAGGAGCGCTCACATGGGTATGAGTGCCTGGTCATGCTGAACGCGAGCACTTCCTTTTCAGACGCTCCCAAGAGCGCGACGCATTCGAAGCGTGCATTTCGTAAATGTTCGTTATTACATGTGCTTGTGCTGGTTTCATTCGTTGCCCCTCGTCCGCGTGGATGCGAATGCGGCGTTCCTGCCCCAACTGGCTCTTGTCTCGCATGCGCCGATTGACGGCAAAGCTACTGCTCGGTGTAGGTGCTGGCTGGCCGATTTTCCCGGCCGAACCGGCATGGGCAGGTCCCAGCAACATCGCCGTTCAGATGCGGTGCCCGGTCCTTTCGGAGGTTTCAGCCGCCGAATTCGAAGCGCGCGCCAAGGTGGATCTGTCGGCGCGTTCGACCGCCGGCGGAGAGCTGGAGGTCGTCTGCGATCACCTCGCGGCGAGAATCCGCTGGCGCGAGCGTGCGGGTGCTTGGTTTGCGCGCGTCGTGCCGCCGACGGCGACGCCAGCCGCGCTCGTCGATGCGCTGCTCGTGGCGTCGAAGGACTTGGTCGAGGAGGCCGCGCGCTTCGACAAGGGCGCGACCGGCGACGCGAAGGAGCAAGGGGAAACACCCGATCCGATCGCAGCGGGCGCCACCGACGCGTCCGATGCGGCAGAGACCGAACCAGCGCCTGGGCGAGCGGGCAAGAAACCGCGAACCGAGGAGCGCGCCGCGACACCCGAAGCCACCGTACCGTCGAGCGATCGCACGAGATTGCAGTCCACGCTGCCGGGGGAATTGGCCTTGGGTGTCTCCGCGGGGGCTCAGGCTGCGCTCTTCACCCTGCGCGGGACGGGAATGGTTGGCCCCAGCGTCGGCGTTTTCGTCGCGTTGCCGGCAGGGTTCGTGGCCTCCTTGGCGGGGGAATACGATTTTGCGTTCGGGGCGGGCGATGTCGTGGCGGTGCGCGTCGCCGGGGCCGCCGCGGTCATCGCCGCACAGTTCGGACCGGCGCGCGCCTTCGAAGTGGGCGTCGGGGGATTGGTGGGCGGTGTTTTCGTCAGTGCCGAGGTTCCGTACCAACCGACTTCCGACGCGCTCGGATTTTGGGGCGCCATCGTCCGGGCGCGCTACGCGCTGGGAAAGGATGCGTGGCGCTTTGCGGGCGGCCCCGACATCCGCTTCCATGGCGTTCGGCCCGAGGTCGCTGTCGATCGCGCGGTCGTCTGGGGCGTGCCGACGGTGAGTGTCGGACTCGTGCTCGAGGTGAGTCGCGAGCTTTACGGCGCGAGGTAACGATGGTTCCCGTAATGACGGTGAAGCAGATTTTTTCCACGGTGTGCGTGTCGCTCGACGGTTCGCCTCGGTGATGTTGCTATCATGACGCCGCTCGTGACCGATCCATTCCAACCGAATGTACCGCTCGCTCCTTTGACGACGCTCGGCGTGGGAGGGGAGGCGCGCTTCTTTCTCGACGCCGGCACCGAGGCGCAAGTCGACGCCGCGCTCGACTGGGCCGACAGACGTGGCCTTGCCGTGACGCTGCTCGGCGGCGGGAGCAACGTGCTGGTGAGCGACCGCGGCGTCGACGGCTTGGTCATCCGCGTGCGCATCCGCGGCATCGAAGAGCGTGATGTTCTCGGCGACGCGACCCGAGTGATCTGCGAGGTCGGCGCCGGGGAAGAGCTCGATCGCGTCGTGGTTCATACCATCGAGTCGGGCTACGGCGGTCTCGAATGTCTTTCCGGTATCCCCGGCTACATGGGTGCCACGCCGATCCAGAACGTCGGCGCCTACGGGCAGGAGATTGCCGATACGATCGTCGCGGTGCGGGTCATGGATCGCGCGACGCGCAAGGTCGAGGTTCTCGACAACGCCGCGTGCCGATTTAGCTATCGAAGCAGCGTGTTCAAAGGGAAAGAGCGTGATCACTACGTCATTCTCACGGTGACCCTCGCCCTTACCCCGGGCGGCACGCCCCGCGTGCACTACCCGGAGATCGTGCGCGAGCTTTCCCTGCGCGGCGGCGATCCCGGCTCGCTCGCCGATGTGCGAGCGGTGGTGCTGGCGGTGCGGCGTTCGAAGTCGATGGTCATCGATCCCGCCGATCCCAACCGCCGGAGCGTGGGATCGTTCTTCGTCAATCCCATGGTGACCGTCGAGCAAGGGAACGAAATCGAGCAGCGGGCGCGCGCCGCGGCGGTCGAGCCGCAAGCGATGCCGCGCTATCCGATCGGAGACCGCGTCAAGCTCTCGGCGGCTTGGCTCATCGAACGGGCCGGGTTCCCCAAGGGGACGACCGAAGGGGCGGTAGGCATTTCCACGCGCCATGCGCTGGCGATCGTCAATCGCGGCGACGCGACCGCCGCGCAGATTCTCGGTTTTGCCCGGCGGGTGCGGGGGGCCGTCGGCGATCGATTCGGCGTGGCTCTCACTGCGGAACCGGTGCTGATCGGCTTCTCCGAGGCGGAAGCGTCGTCCCTCAGGTGACCACATTTCCCGGGGGGCGGGGTTTCCGCGGTGTGACCGGTCTGCGTCGCCGCGGTGACGTCGTTCACGGCTAGGGCGCCAGGTGATAGGATGCCGTCACCGTTGCGATGTCCGCCTGGCGCCCCTACCTGAAGTCGTTTCTCGTTTTGACTTGCGTGGTCGTCTCGATTGCCGGCCTCGTGAATGTCTTTTCCGACAACGCCGATACCGTCGTCAAGGCCAAAGCGATCGGCTGCCCGCGCCCGGTCTGCAACCTGACCCGCATGGAGCGCAACCCCTTCGCGCAGACGTTCGAGTTTCAGTCGACGCTGGGGACCATCGGCGTCAAATGCGCGCGCGCGGGCATCTTCTTCGGCGAATACAGCTGCGTGAAACAGTAGCGCGGGGGGTTTGGCCGGTCAGCGTTTGAAGGCCGCCTCGAGGAGCATTTTTTGCTCGAGCTCGTGGCTGGCGTGGGAACCGGTGGCGGGGCTCGCGCTTTCGGCGCGCGAAACGCAGGTGAATGGGAAACGCTTGTCGAGGAGCGTCGGTAACCGCGAATTGAGCTGGTACCACGCGCCCATGTTCCACGGTTCGTCTTGCACCCAGACGAGCGGCGTCCCGTCTTTGTAGGGAGCGAGGGCCTTCACGATGGCGTCGTTGAGCGGGTAGAGTTGCTCGAGGCGGACGATGGCGACGTCGGTGGCGCCGATCTCGGTGCGCTTCTTTTCGAGGTCGTAGTAGACCTTGCCCGAGCAGAGCAGGATGCGCTTCACGTCGGTGGGATCGACGCTCGACGTATCGCCGATGACGCGCTGGAACGAGCCGTTGGCGAAGTCGTCGATGGTCGAGGTGGCGAGCCGGAGGTGGCTCTTGGGGGTCATGATGACGAGCGGTTTGCGCCAGGGCCGCAGCACCTGTCGCCGCAGAACGTGGAAGATCTGTGCCGACGTCGTGAGGTTGCAGACCTGCACGTTGTCCTCGGCCGACTGCTGCATGAAGCGCTCGAGGCGCGCGCTGGAGTGCTCGGGGCCCTGCCCCTCGAACCCGTGCGGGAGGAAAAGAACGAGGCCGTTCAGGCGGTGCCACTTGTCTTCGCCGGAGATGACGAACTGGTCGATGATGACCTGCGCGCTGTTCACGAAGTCCCCGAACTGCGCTTCCCAGATGGTGAGCCCGTCCGGGTAATCGAGGCTGTACCCGTAGTCGAAGCCGAGCACACCCGCTTCGGAGAGCGGGCTGTCCCACACTTCGAAGCGCGCCTTGCCCGTCGCCATCTGGGCGAGCGGAACGTACGGGGCGCCGCTCTTGACGTCGTTCACGGTGGCGTGGCGATGGCTGAACGTGCCGCGGCGCGAGTCTTGTCCGCTGATGCGAATGGGGACACCGGTCGATACGAGCGACGCATAGGCGAGCATCTCGCCGATGGCCCAATCGAGCGGCATTCCTTTCTTCACCCGGTCCAGCCGCTGTTCGAAAAGGCGGGCGATCTTGGGATGGGGGTGAAAATCGGGGGGAAGCGTCACGGCGCGCTCGCAGAGGGCGATCAGCTCCTGGCGCGGCACGCTGGTGGGCACTTCCGGGGTTTTGGAGTCGGCGCCCCCGGCAAAGCGGCTCCACAGACCGCCCATGGCCGTAGGAGCCCAGGAGAAATCGCCCTTACGGGCCTCGTCGAGCGCGGCGTCGAGCACCGCCCGGCGCCGGCCGACGATTTCTTCGGCGTGCGAAGTGGTGATCTGTCCCATCTCGACGAGGCGGCGCACGTACACTTCCCGCACGCTCGGCTTCTTGTCGATGATCGAGTACATGAGCGGCTGTGTGAAGCGCGGCTCGTCGGCCTCGTTGTGGCCGTAGCGGCGGTAGCAATACATGTCGACCACGACGTCTTTGCCGAAGAGCTGGCGGAACTCGATGGCAAGCTTGGTGACTTGCCCGACGGCTTCC
>DATHES010000164.1:0-9903 GCA_035318465.1 Polyangiaceae bacterium | reverse complement strand
GACGCAGGCCTACACCGCGGTCGTCATCTACGACATCGGCACGCAGGCCACGGTCACCGGGCAGTGCATGTGGACCAGCTCGAACACCGCCGTGGCCACCATGGGTGGCGGCATGGGCGGTGCCACAGCAACGGGGCGCGGTGGCGGCGACTCCACCATCACCTGCACCTATACCGGGGCGGGCGTCACGGTGGTTGGTACCGCCACGCTGCATGTCATTCCGCCGACGGTCCCGGTGTCGCTCAACATCACGCCGGACCCCGCGACGGTGACGACTGGCGGAACCGTGCAATTTACGGCCACCGTGACGTACGACAACGGGATGACCGCCAACGTCACCAACACCGCCACCTGGACGGTGGCTGTGGATGCGGCGGCGGTGGCAGCGGTGAGCACGACGGGCCAGACGAGGGGCGTCGCCACGGGGCTTGCCCCAGGTGTGGCGATGATCCAAGTCTCCTTCGTAGCGAGCGGCATTACCGTCTATGGCACGGCGACCCTGACCGTCGAAGGGACGCCGACCGGGCTCACACTATCGCCCGGCACCGCCAACCCGATGCTGGGTCAGACGCAGAATTACACGGTGACGGTGCTCTACAGCGACGGCAATTCGAGGCCTATCCCCGGGAACAATACGCAAACCGTTTGCTCGTCGAGCGACACCGGTATCGCCACGTTCCAAGTCATGGGCATGAACAGAACCGCCACCTGCCTCACGGAAGGAATGGTGACGCTGTCGTGCACGTACACTCCCGGAGCACCTCCGGGCGTGACCGGCACTGCCCAACTCGACTGCCAATCGCCGGTCCCGATCCGCATCGACATCCAGCCCGGCAACTCCACCGTGGCGCTCGGCACGGTCGTGGCGTACACCGCGACCGCAACGTACGCCGACGGCACGATGGCGAACGTCACCGGCAATGCCTTGACGACGTGGACCACCTCGAACACTGCGATCGCGTCGATCAATAACTCGGGCGCACAGAAAGGTGAGGCCAGTACACTCAGCCAGGGGATGGTCACGATCACGGTGAACTTCCGCGGCGTCACCGGTACGGCGACGCTCAACGTGGGTCCCGTAGCCCCGACAGGCCTCTCCATCACGCCGACGGGTGGCACGCTCCCCGTGGGTTCCACCACGAACTACACGGCGCTCCTCTTGATGAGCGACGGCACCACCCAGACCGTGACGCAGACGGCCACCTGGACGTCGAGCGCGCCGGGCGGCGACGCGGGTCCGGCCGTGGCGACCGTCTCCAACACCGGGACGAGAGGCGTGGTCACCGCTGTCTCCTCAGGCAACGCCACCATCAGGGCGTCGTACACCTACCCCATGGGCACCATGCCCACGTTCTCGGACTCGGTCAACGTGACCGTTCAGTAAGAGCGGGCGCCAGTCAATCGGTAAACGAAGGCGGGGAGCGGGCATCGTGCGCCGCTCCCCCGGCATGGTTCCGCTCTGCGCAACGCGCCTTTTGCACGCCGGCCCAAGTGGATCACGCCATTTCGCGCGACCGCGTCCGAGCCTTTGTTACCGAGACGCCGTCTGCGGACGCGGCTCCTCTTTGCCGCCCGCGAAAGCCGGCAAAAAGCAGCCGATCGAAAGAATCGCCGAAAGTGTCGGCACGCTGGCGGGCCTGGGCTGCCCGGTTTCGATGGTGTCCGAGCGCAGCATCCCATCGACGCCGATCCAAGCGTCGAGCGGTCCCGTGGCGAGGCTCGCGCGCGCGCCGAGCGAGGCCGTCGCGGCCCACGTCCACAGCCCTTGATATCCACCGATGTCGCGCGACGAGGCGAGCCGCTCCGCTCCAAAGAGCATCATGACGCCGAACCCGGTGCGCGTCTGGTAAGGCGCGCCATAGGCAATGCCTGCTTGCAGATCGAAGGTCATCATCTGGCCGGATCCCGAGCCGGCAGCGAACCTCGCCCCCTCGCTGATGACAAAGGAGAGCTTGCGTCCGAGCCCGACACCGACGTCGAGGCGCGGCCCGACGCCGGGGCTGTAGTCGCCCGACCAAAACTCGGTGAGGAGCGCCAATCCCACGCCGCCTTCCAAGTCCATGCTCGAGCTGCGCTCGGTCGGCGCCGGCGTTTCCGATGTGCCAAAACTCGCGTCGTCGGGCGGCGTCTCGGAGCTGCCCACGGTCGATGTGCCCGTGGCTCCCGCGCCTCCGGGGGGTTGCTCAGTCGCGCTCGAACTGCCCCCCGCGCTCGAACTGCCCGGGGGAGAGGCGCGCTTGGCGCGTGCGATGCGGTCCTCGATAGCGTCGAGCGTCCCTTCGACGATGTTGGTGCGCGCGTCGATGGTCGTCTTGCTTCCGTCGGTCCAGATCAGCCATGCATTGGTGGCATCGCACTCCACCCCGATGGAAGCGCTTTCCATGTCGGCGCTGGTAAGAAAAAGGCGCGCCCGTGCCTCGAGCTCGCCTCTGGAAGCGTCGGAAAGGCGGGAGCACCGGATGTCCACCGTGGCCCCCCATGCCGGCGCGGCCGATGCGGTCAAAAGCGCAAAAACCAAGCCGCTTCCAGCGCTTGCGCCCCTACTCCTATGCCGCGACGTGGGCGCGGGAGCGCGCGGCGCCTTCGTTTCCGCAAGGTTTCGATACATGCCCCTACCAGTCTCCCATGGATTCGCCAGCTTCAGGAACATTCTCGCGGTAAGTTAGTCGCAGGTCCGACCGATCCTGAGCGCAGCGATCGGCAACTCACTCTTCAAGCAGCTGATGACGGCATGTCGATTCCGATAAGCCACGAGGCGGTCGCCATTCACGCCTTGCTCGCGCAGGGCGGGGAGGAGTGTGCCCACGCTCCTTCCGTCGAGCTTCTGAAGATGCTCTATCGACAAATGCGCGTCCTGGCCGGGCCACGTCCCGACCTCGACGATCTCGTACAATGTGCGGCGGAGAGAGTGATCCGCGCGCTGCCCCGATTCGAAGGGCGATCGGCGCTGTCGACCTTCGTCTACGGCGTCGCTTACCGCACGCTCCTCGGACAGGACCGATGGTACCGCCGGTGGAGCCGCCGGTTCAGCTTGGCCGACGATCAAGTCGGTGAATCCGAAGACACTGCCGAGAGCACGGAACAAGCAGCCATCCGCGCGCGTCGCGCAGCCAGCGTGCATCGAGCACTCGCGCAGCTTCCCCCCTGCAAACGCGCCGTTATCATTCTCCACGATTTAGAAGGAGTCGAGATGAAAGAGATTGCGACCATCGTCGATGCCAACGAACGCACCGTTCGTTCGCGTCTGCGCGACGGCCGTAAGAAGCTCGCGCAGATCTTGGTGGACGATCCCTTATTCGATCAGGAAGCACCATGAACGAGGAACGACGAAGGCTTTTGCTTGCACGAGATACGTGGCGCTCGATGTACCCCACCGAGATGGAGGTGGTGCGCGCAGCCAAACGTATCGCGGAGAGATTTCAACCGCGCAAGGGGCTGAGCTTAGGACGGCGGGTGCGCATGGTTTCGGGCGCCCTCGCCACCATCGCGGGTATCGCCTACGCCGGCAGCGGCGGCTGGGCCGACGTCAGCGAAATGTTTGGACGGGGTCCGAGCGCACGCGCACTCACCGAAGAGCAAGCGTCCGCGACGCAAGAGCGAACGACCGGGCCGCGCGACCCCAGGGAGGAGCGCGTGGGCGTCCTGCCGCATCACTTGGTGGTGGATGCGCCGGTACCCGCTCCCGCCGAATCGGCCACCAAAGCAAAGAAGAAAGTCACGCGCGCCACGGTCGCTCGAGCACGTCGCGCCGAAAGCGCGGACGTCAAAGAGTTGGTGGCCTCCGTCGACCGCGTCGACCCGAGCTGGGCCGACGTCAACGCCGCGCTCGGCACGCTCGACTACCACCGAGCCGAGTCGCTCCTGCTCCAACTTGCCGACGGGTGGCACGATGCGGACACGCGCGCCAAGGCGCACCTCGGTCTCGCTCAGCTTGCTGCAGCGCGCGGCGACTGCGAGCGCGCCAGGGTGCTCGCGCTCGGCGTCGCCGCGGCTCCGGGCATCGAAATGAAGACGGTCCGCCGCGCGCTCGAACTCGCCGTACGCTGCGCGAGGTAGGGGCGTTCTACCTCCGCCGCGGACCTTTGGCCTGCGGAGGCGTCAGCTCGAGCGGCCGCACCAGACGTTTTTCTCGCGGCTCGGGTGCCCCGCGCATCGCTCTCAGGCGGGTGAGACTGGTGGCCGCCGTTTCCGGGGGAAGCTCCACGATCCCCGCCGTACGCTCGAAGCGAGCATCGTTCATCAGCCGCCAGAACGGGTAGAGCCCGATGTGTCCCATGCCGATCTCTTCGTGACGGTCGACACGTTCCCCGAGGGGTCTCTTCGAATCGTTGAGGTGGAACGCCGCGATCCGCCCGGTGCCGATCTTGGCTTCGAACTCGGCGAAGAAAGCGTCGTACCCCGCCGCGGAGCGAAGGTCGTAGCCGGCTGCAAAAAGGTGCTGCGTATCGAGACACACGCCGAGACGCGCGCGCCCGTCGTCGGTGCGATCGATGATGCTCGCCATTTGATCGAGCGACCAACCGAGGGAGCTCCCCTGCCCCGCCGTATTCTCGAGGCAAAGGCGTGTTCGCATTCCCTTGGTTCGCTCGAGAACGCCGCTCAAACCCTCCGCGACCCGATCGAGCGCCGCCTCTTCGCCCAGATCGAGCGCGGCACCCGGATGAAGCGCGATGCCGTCCACACCGAGGCCCTCGCAGCGCACCATTTCGGCGAACACCGTTTCGCGCGACCGCTCGAGGATGTCGAGCTTCTCGGCACAAAGATTCACCAGGTAGCTGCCGTGGGCCACGACGGGCCGCCCGCCCCAGGCGGCATGCGCGGCGCGAAACGCCGCGATCTGCTCGCGTACGAGCACCGGTTCTTTCCATTGATTGGCGTTCTTGGTGAAGATTTGAATCGCCTCGTCCCCGTGGGCATCGGCGCGATGAAATGCCTTTTCGAGGCCGCCGGCGACCGATTCGTGCGCTCCTAGCAACACGGCAGCAGCATCTCTTGGCGAAGCGTGCGGACGAGGTTCACCGCCACGACTTAACACGCGCCGCCGAACCTGTCTCGACTCCGGCCGAACCCCACGTCGTCGCGGCGCACAGGGCATGAGACGAGCGGAATCGGCTGTGGTATATCGGCGGCGCATGCCGACGGAAACCGTCAAGGGACAAGCTTTTCTCGGCGAAGAGGAGGTGCGCAAGGTCGCCAAGCTGGCGCGGCTCGAGCTCCGGACCGACGAGATCGTCCGGATGACGGCCGAGCTCTCGGCCATCGTGAGGTACGTGCAGAAGCTCGGGGAGCTCGACACGACCGATGTGGTCCCGATGGCGCATGTGCGCCTCGCGCGCACCGTGCTCCGAGAGGACGCGCCGCGGGCCGGCCTGTCCCATGACGACGCCCTTGCCGAAGCGCCTCGCGTGGCCCACGACGGTTTTGCCGTGCCGGCCTTCGTCGATGACTGAACCGTATCCAAGATGGAATCCTGGCTCGTTCGTCCGATCAGCGAAATCGCCGCGGCGGTGACGCGCGGCGACGTTTCGGCCGAAGAGATCGCCCGCGCCAGTCTCGCGGCCATCGAGCACAAAGATCCGTCGCTCGGCGCGTTTCTCACGGTGTCGGCCGATGCCGCGCTCGCTCAAGCGCGCGCGGTCGACGCCAAGCGCGCGCGGGGGGAGAAGCTCGGCAAGCTGGCCGGCGTCCCCGTCGCACTGAAAGACGCGCTCTGCACCCGCGGCGTGCCGACCACCTGCGGATCGAAAATCCTCGCCCGCGGTGCTCGCGGCTGGCATCCGCCTTACGACGCCACCGTGGTGACCCGCCTCAAGGAAGCCGACGCGGTCCTGCCCGGCAAATGCAACATGGACGAGTTTGCCATGGGCTCCTCAACGGAAAATAGCGCCTATTTCCCGGCCAAGAACCCGTGGGACCGATCGCGCTCCCCCGGTGGATCGTCGGGAGGCAGCGCCGTCGCCGTCGCTGCCCGCATGACGGCGGGGGCGCTCGGCTCCGACACCGGTGGCTCCATTCGTCAACCGGCAGCGTTCACGAACGTCGTCGGCGTCAAGCCCACCTATGGTCGCGTCTCGCGTTTCGGGCTGGTCGCGTTCGCATCGAGCCTCGATCAGATTGGACCATTCGCCGTCGACGTTCGCGGCGCGGCGCGGGTCCTCGAGGTCATCGCCGGTCACGACCCGAGCGACGCAACGAGCCTCGCCGAGCCGGTCGGCGCTTACGAAGCAGCGTGCGGCAAGAGTCCGCGCGGCATCCGCATCGGCGTGCCCGAGGAATACTTCGCCGAGGGTCTGGAAGCGGAGGTGTCGGCCAGCGTGCGCACGGCGATCGACGATCTTGCCCGCGCAGGATGTTTGATCCGGCCCATCAAGCTCCCTCATACCGCCTACGCCGTGGCGACGTACTACATCCTCGCCACTGCCGAAGCCTCGTCCAACCTCGCCCGGTTTGACGGCGTGCGCTTCGGGCTGCGGGTCGAGCCTCCGCGCGGCACGCTCGCCGACATGTACGGGCAGACGCGCGACACCGGCTTCGGCGACGAGGTCAAGCGCCGCATCATGCTCGGCACCTACGTCCTCTCCGCCGGCTATTACGACGCGTACTACCTCAAGGCGCAGCGGGTGCGCACGCTCATCCGCCGCGACTTCGAGCGAGCCTTCTCCGAGGTCGACCTCATTGCCACGCCGACATCGCCGGTCCCCCCCTTTCGCCTCGGTGAGCGCGTCAAGGACCCGCTCTCGATGTACCTCGCCGATGTTTACACCTTGCCGGCCAGCCTGGCAGGGCTCCCCGCTCTCTCCCTGCCCTGCGCGCCGACTGCGCCTCGAGAGGATCGGCCCGCCCTGCCGGTGGGATTGCAGCTCATGGCGGCGCCGCTCGACGAAGAACGGCTCTTCACGGTGGCAGCCGCCTTCGAAGCGGTGTCGCCCGCGCGATCGCTGGCTCTGCCGCCCGCCTGAACAGGCCGTCCCATCCCGCCGCGCGACCAGCGCCCGGGGTACGGTGTCAGAGCGGTACGGTGGGCAGCGTTTCTCGATACGCAGCTGGGGGCCATCCCGGCGAGACGAAGGCCTTGCTCGACAGCGCCACGAAGACTGCGCGCAGCGTCCCTTCACGGTCCGATACGCCGCGCAGCACCGCTTGGCTGGCGATTTCCCCCAAGGTCTGCTGCCCGGTGATGCACTCCAGCACCGCCGTCTCGCGGGGATCGAGCTTCAGCGACGCCACCGAGACAGCGGCGCGGGGCACCGGGACGATGAGCGCCCCCTCGAGCGGCGCGAGGATGTTCGCCAGATCGTCGTAGCCATAACCTTCGACGATGCCCCGCGCGATGAGCTCCACCGCATTGAAGGCTTCAGGCATCGTGTCTTCGTCGCGGGTCACCGCACCATGGGTGAAGGAGAAGTAGCCTTGCTTCCACCCGACCAGCTCCACGAAACGTCGCCGCATCTGGTCGACGACGGCGCGCACGAGCTCGACCGGACGGAGCACGCCGAGTCCCACCAGCGCGTCACCGAGCCGTCCGCCGTACCTGGGCGCAAGCGCGAGCCCCATTTCGATTTCCATCGGCAACGCCAGGCCGCGCGAGACGAGGAGCGATCCGAGCAGCTCCTTCTCGTCGGTCGAGCTGGTGATGGCCGGTGCGCCGTCGGTGAAGTAAACCTTCTTCTCGAGGTCCCCATTTTTGACCACCAAGAGGCCGGTGGCGCGACGAACGGTGAGGGCAAAGAGGCGACCCGGCAGCTCTCCCGCACGAAACGGGGTCACCACGCTCGGCGTATTGACGGACGCTTCGTCGGCGGTGACAGGCGCGTCCTGGCCTCGAACGGGGCGTGATAGCTCGACCAGATCGCGCAGCGGTTGGTAAGTCCCCTCGTCGCGAGCGACCATCGTGTCACCGGTGATGCGACCGGTGGCGAGCAGGTTGAGCAGCTCGGGGAGAGGGACGGGACGCGGAACGTCGGGGTGCTTCACCCGGTACGCGCCCGGATAAGTGTCGGTGGGAGCCACCGATTCGTCCTTTTTCAAAATCGAGCGAAAGATGGGCTGCGCACCGGAAGGTTTGATCGGAACCGATGGCTCGCCGCCGGCCTTCGGTGTACCGCCGCGCGCAGAGGCCGGCGCCACCGCCGAAATCATGTGCTCGCCCGATTTGGCCGTTGGTTTGATGAGCCCCACGCGATGCAGCCACTCGACCAACGTCGCCGGTGTCGCGCCCAGGCGGCGCCGGCGATTGACCTCTTCCAGCGCGTCGACGTAGTCGCTGGTGGTGGCAAAGCGATCTTCACGCCGCCGAGCAAGCGCGCGCCTCAGCACGACCATGAGATCGGCGGGGACATGCCGGCCGTAACGCTCGAGCACCGAGATGTCGGCGTCGCGAATCTTGACCAGCACATCCATCTCGCGTGGACCGGAAAAAAGCGGCCGCGCGGTGAGCAACTCGGCGAGAACGATGGCGGCGGTGAACTGATCGCTCTTGGCGTCGAGTTCTCGGCCCGTTACCTGCTCGGGCGACATGTAGCCGAGCTTACCTTTTAGCTGGCCTTGATCGGTGCGTCGCTCGAATTCGGCGGCGCGGGCGATGCCGAAATCGCCCAACTTCACCGCGCCCGAATTGCTGATCAAGATATTGCCCGGCGAAACGTCGCGGTGCACGAGCCCGAAGGGCCGACCTTCGTCGTCATTCGAATCGTGGGCGTGGGCGAGACCGCGTCCCACCGACAGCGCAATCTGGAGAGCCACCTCGGTCGGCACCGGCTCCCCGCGCGCCGCCGCCGCTCGCGCGACCTTGGCCGCCGTGGTCCCTTCCACGAGCTCCATGGCCATGTAAAGCTCGCCGGCTTCTTCTCCGAAATCGAAAACCTGCACCAAATTCGGATGCGTGAGCTGCGCGCAGAGCCGCGCTTCGTCGATGAACATCGCCACGAATTCAGGGTCGGCGGCGAGCTGGGGGAGGATGCGTTTCAACGCAATCCGTTTGGAGAAACCGTGCGGCCCCTCGCGGCGCGCCACGTAGATTTCGGCCATCCCGCCGGTAGCGAGTTTTTGCAGCAGCTCATACGGGCCCAACCTGGCAGGTGTGGGCGTGTACGGGACCTGCATGTGTCTTAATCTTGCATAACCAAAGCGCGAGCCGCAAGAGACGAGCCTGGCATCTCGGACTTCCTCCAGCGCGCAAATTCCTCTAGGAAATGCGCCTCGGCCTACTTGGCCACCCTACACCTCTCTCCACGCACCCGTGGCTTCCTCGGCGCACCTCTTTGTGGGTCTCACCTGGGACGATCCCGCCCTCGGCAGCGGTCTCGTCCGAAAATGGCCTTCCGGTGGTTGCAGCGCGTCTTGCGTGACCGCCTCGGTCGAACCGGCCGATCGTAATCGGGTAGGGCGAATCACTAGTGTAATGGTAGGTTCTTTTCCCCCTGCTCTCGGCAATTCCTTGCCACGCGGCACTTGCAGGAATAAACCGAGGCTTGGCCCCGGTTGCCAAGGTAATCATTTCGCGCACCTGACATGACCTTACGGTCGATGACCCAAGCCAACGAGGAGATACCAATGACACGAACGCGAACAACGGCTCGGCGCGCCAGCGCGCTCCTGGGTCTTCTTTGTGCCGCATCTGCTGCGGCGATGGGATGCGGTGGGGACAAGAAGCCCGACCCGCGACCGCCTGCGGGGTACGTACCGCCGCCTCAGCAGCCGACCCAAGCCGCCCCGTTGCCCCCGCCCACGTCCCCCACGGCGAGCTCGATCAGCATCGACGACGCCATCTTGAAGGCTTGCGGGATTGCGGCGCCGAAGGCGCACTTCGCGTTCGATTCGGCCAACGTGCAAAGCCAAGACACGAGCACGCTCGACCAAGTCGCGCGCTGCTTCATCAGCGGTCCGCTCAAGGGGCGCACGCTC
>DATHES010000163.1:0-3308 GCA_035318465.1 Polyangiaceae bacterium | reverse complement strand
AGATCAAGATCACCCTCGCTCTGAAGGGCGGGCTCCAAAACAAGCCCATCGTCTTTTTGACGAAGGTGTCGATGCCCATGCAATCCCCTCTCACTTTCGCGATGCCGCGATGAAGAAGAAGCGCAAGAATCAGCGAGGAGTCGCCCTGATCTTGGTCTTGGGGTCCATCGCCATCATGACCGTGATGTTGACGGAATTCCAGGACGACGCGACGAGCGAGCTGTCCGCGGCGCTCGCCGATCGCGACGCGCTCAAAGCCGAGTACCTGGCCAAGAGCGGCGTGAATTTGAGTCGCTTGCTCATCGCCTCCGAGCCCATCATCCGGCAAGGGCTCTCCTTTTTCTCGCTGGCGCTCGGGCAGAAGCCGGCGCAGGTCCCGGTGTGGGAGTTTTCCGATCGCATTCTCGGTGCCTTCAACGACAAGGACGGGACGGCCGATTTCGCGAGCCTCACCAACACCGACCTGACGAAAGGAAAGAATCTCGGCATCGAAGGAGGACGCTTCGACGTCGACATCATCGACGAGGACTCGAAGCTGAACGTCAATACGGCGGCCCGCGGCGATCCGTTCACCCAGACGCGCGTGGCGCAGCAACTGCTCGCGCTCATGATGGGCGACCAGTATAACCCGATGTTCGAGCAGCGTGATCGCGACGATAATTTCACCGATCGCGCCACGGTGTGCGGCGCGATCATCGATTGGGCCGACGCCGACGAAGACGCGAACGCGTGCGACCCGCGCACGGCGGCCCCGACGTCGCGCGCCACCGAAGACATTTCCTACCAGCTTCTAAAGAAGCCCTATTTTCGCAAGAACGCCGCCTACGACAGCCTCGAGGAGCTGCATCTGGTGCGCGGCGTGAGTGACGCCTTCTGGGCCACCTTCATCGATCCCGACCCGAGCAACCCCAAGAAGAGAGTCGTCACCGTGTGGGGGCAAGGTCTCGTCAACGTCAACACGGCCAACGCGATGACGCTATGGGCCATCGTCTGCGCCAACGCCGTGCCTACCACCAAAGCCTGCAACGACCCGCTCGAGGCGCAGAAATTCATGATGGGCGTGACCTTGGTGCGGGCGTTTCTCGGCGGCGTACCCGTCTTCGGTCAGGGGTCGGATTTCACGAAGGTGATGCAGGGGCAGGGCTCGGGCATCATCGGCATGGTGCTGAAGGCGCTCGGGCTCGAGCCGATCCAGTTCGCTTCGGTGCTCGAAGCCAACAAGGCGCTGACGGCGGAGAGCAAAGTTTTCAGCATCTACTCGACTGGCGAGGTACCGGGGTACCAACGCAAGACCCGCGTGCGACTGCACGCGGTGGTCGATTTTCGCGGGGCGCCCGCGCCCGCTGCCGCGCCGACCGCGACCGATCCCACCAAGCCGCCCCCGGTTCCCGTCCCGACGGCCACGGCTCCTTCCGCGACCGGCACCACCCCCAACGACGCGCTCGCGGCTGCGCTCGCGCCGAACCCGGGCGGCACCATCGTCTACCATAGAATGGAGTGAGAGAAGAGCCGCATGGCCAAATACCTGGGAATCGATGTGGGCAGCAGCCACGTGCGCGCGGTTCTGGTTCGCACGAGCTACCGCCGCATCGCCATCGAAGCGATGACGGAGTACGACCGCCGCGCGGCGCCGACGCTCGAGGAGGTCGTGCGCATGGCGGCTTCTCCCCTGGTTTCACCGGGCGAATCTGTGGCCGTCAATCTGGAGGGGGAAAAGACGTTCGTGCGGCGCATCGACGTGCCGGCCGCCGCGCACAGGCAGCTCACCGAGGTCCTGCCCTACGAGCTCGAATCCGAGCTCCCGTTCGAGCTTTCGGAGGCCGTCTACGACTACGCCCTTCTCAAGCGCGCCTCGGACGAAGATGCGGTCCCCGTCTTCGCCATCGTCGCGCGCACGGAGGACGTCCGCGCGCGCATCGCGCTCGTCAAGGACGCCATCGGGGAGGAACCGGAGCGCGTATCTCCGGGAGGGCTCTCGCTCGCCAGCTTGTCCGGGATCCTGCCCGAGATCGGCGGGCCGCAGACGGTTGCCCTCTTCGATCTCGAGCCGGGCCGCTCGGAGATCGTCATTCTCGAGCGAGGCGAGCCGCTGTTTGCGCGCACGCTTTCGCATGGCACGGAAGGATTGCCGCAAACGGCGCCGATGCTGGTGCGCGAGTTTCGACAGTCGCTGGCCGCGTGGCGCATGAGCGGAGGGGCGCGCCCCGAGCTGGCGTACCTCGTCGGCCCGGGCTCGGGCACGCCGAACGCGCGCGAGTTCCTGCAAGAAGAACTGGATTTGCCGATCGCTCCGCTTCCCGTGCCGCGCCTCGAAGAGACCAGTGCCGAGAACCTGGCGCAGGTGCCCCGTTTTGCCAAGGCAGTGAGCCTCGCGCTCGCGCTCGGCGCGCGCGGCCGAGGCTACAACTTGCGACGCGGGGTGCTCACGTACGAGCGCGGATACGGTTTCTTGCGCGAGCGAGTGCCTCTCTTGGCGGGACTTCTCGTGGTCGTCACGGTGAGCTTCTTCTTCGCTACGTGGGCCGAGCTGCACGCGCTGGCTCAAGAGAAGTCGACGCTGGAAGCAGCGCTCACGTCGGTGACCACCGACGTCCTCGGCGAGGGCACCTCCGACCCGCAGCGGGCCACCGATCTCCTCGACAAGACGGCGACCGGCTCCGACGAAGACCCGCTGCCTCGCGCCGACGCTTTCGACGTCATGGTGCAGATCGCTCAGGCGGTGCCGGAGACCGTGACCCACGACATCGAAGAGCTCGACGTACAACGAGGGCACGCCACGGTGCACGGGATCGTACCCACCATTCCCGATGCTCAGCAGATCGCCACACAGCTGAAGAGCCTGCGCTGCTTTCAGGACGTCAAGATAACGAGGACCAACCAGGTCGTCGGCGAGGAGCGCCAGAAATACGTCATGGAGTTCGACGTGAAATGCCCGGTCGAAGGCAAGGAGAAACCATCTGCCGGCGCGCCGGCGGCGAGTGCGAGCGGAGGCAAGCCGTGAGCGGAGCGACCAATCGTGTGCGCGAGTGGTTCGAGAAGTTGGCGCCGCGCGAGCGGCGCCTGATGGGCGTGCTCGGCTTCGCCGTCTCGCTCTTCTTGTTGTTTCTGATCCCGCTCGGCGTGTCTCTCGCACTCGGATCGCGCCGCGAAGCCAACCGCAATCTCCGCGAAGCCATTCACGCCATCAAAAATGCGCGCGAAGACGTGCAGAAGAGGCAGGCCAAGCGCGAAGCCATCGTTGCTCGCTACGTCAATCGCGCCCCGGCGCTGGCCGGCGTGATGGAGAAAGCGGCGCGCGACAACAAGCT
>DATHES010000162.1:0-38673 GCA_035318465.1 Polyangiaceae bacterium | reverse complement strand
CGCCGAATCCGCGGCTCCGTCAGAATTTTCGGTCGCCACACGACAAAAACTTCGCCTCGCGCCCGCCCCAATCGCAGGCGGGCGTACTCCGGCGCAGATTGATCGTTGAAGAACCGGTGCTCGAACTCTCAGCTCCAGTTCTGCGGCGCCGGCTGCCGCGTCATCGCGTTGACCCGATTGAAAAGGTTGGTCGTCGCAATCCACAGCACCAGCCCGGCGAGCTGCTTTTCGTCGAAATGAGCGGCGACGGCGTTCCACACCGCATCCGGCACCGGGTCGGCGCGATCGGAGAGGCGTGTCGCCGCCTCCGCGAGCTCCAGCGCGGACCGCTCCGCCTCGCTGAAATAGGGCGTCTCGCGCCAAGCGGCGACGGCGAAGAGCCGCTCGTCGCTGACACCCGCCTTCCGCGCGGACCGAGCGCCTCCGTCGACGCAGGGGCTACAACCGTTCAGCTGGCTGACCCGCAGGTGGACCAGTTCGAGCACTTGCCTCGGCACTCCGGCAGAGTGCGCTGCCTTGATCAAGGTCTGAATGGCCGGGAGGGTATCGGGAAGGACAGCGGCTGGGTTCTTGATACGTGCAGTCATGGTCGTCTCCTTTGTCACATGGTTGGATTTTGCTTCGTCATACGGGTGACGGATCACGCGGAGAGAAGGTGACCGATGGATGAAAAAAACTGGCTCGCCGAGCAGTTCGAAGGGCAACGTGAAAAGCTGCGGTCGGTTGCTTACCGGATGCTGGGTTCCGCCCCTGAGGCGGACGACGCCGTCCAAGAGGCCTGGCTGAAGCTGTCGCGCGCCGATTCGGGCGAGGTCGAGAACATGGGAGGTTGGCTGACGACCGTCGTTGCCCGGGTGTGCCTCGACATGCTTCGATCACGCAAGTCTCGCCGCGAGGAGGCGCTCGATGCTGCGGGCCCCGTCTCGGCGCGGGGCGGTGAGGGGCCGGGCGATCCCGAGCACGAGGTGCTGCTCGCCGATGCGATGGGGCCGGCGCTCCTCCTGCTGCTCGATTCGCTCGTGCCGACGGAGCGCGTCACGTTCGTGCTTCACGACCTGTTCGGGATGTCATTCGAAGACATCGCACCGATCGTTGGGCGCTCGGTCGTCGCGGCGCGGCAATTGGCCAGCCGCGCGCGCCGCCGGATTCAAGGGGCCACCCTTCCCGAAGACGACGTCGAGCGGCAGCGCGAAGTCGTGAGCGCGTTCCTCCTGGCGTCTCGGGAAGGCAACTTCGACCGGCTGCTCGCGGTGCTCGACCCCGACGTCGTTCTGCGCGCCGACGCGACGGCGATCGCCACCGCCGAGGCCAACCGCGGACGGCAGGGTGCTCCCGCGCTCTCCGGCGTGGTGCGTGGCGCCGAAGCGGTCGCCAAAGTACTCGCCGGCAACGCGCGAGGAGCGCGGGCGGCGACCGTCGACGGTGCTGCGGGCGCCGCGTGGGCTCCCGGCGGTCAACCGCGGGCGGTGTTCGCCTTCACGATCGTGGCAGGGAGGGTGGCGGAGATCGAAATCTTCGCCCACCCAGACGCGCTCACGCGTTTCGAGGTCAAGCTCGACTGACGCACTCGTCCGCCCAGCATCCCCCGACGTTTCCGTTGCACACCACAATCCTGCCTAGAGCGTTTCGAGATAGGCGATGAGATCGGCGCGCTGTTCGGCGGTCAGCTGCGAGGTCTTGCCGTGCGCGTCGCCACCGCCGCAGGAACCGAAACGATCGGCCAATGTCGCGGCGCATCCCTGGTGCATGTACGGCGCGCGCCACACGAGGCCGATGAGCGAGGGGACCTGGAACGCGCCGTCGGTCCCTACGCTGACGCTGGCGTTGTTGGTGAGCTTTTCGCCGGAATGGCACGACGCGCACTCGACCTCGCCGTCGTTGAACAGCGCGCGCCCGCGCTCCACGGCGACAGGGTCGTCGGGGGGCGGGACTTCGAGCCGCGGAATCTTGTCGATCCAGCGGAAGAGCGCGCCCACGTGTGCATCGCTGAGAGAAGGTCCGGTCATGCGGCTATTGAAGACATCGTGGGCGAGCGTCCCGAAGTCGTTCATGTCGCCGTTCCAGTGGAACGGTTCGGTGCCGCTGATGCCGCCGTTGATCGCTTGGGTGCGTCGTGACCCGAAGCCGGCGAAGGTCCACACCTGACCGTCCTCGTGCCCCTCCGGGTGGCACGACGCGCACGCGATGCCGCCGATCGTGGCCAGGTGAAAGAGCTCGTAGCCTGTATGCTTGCGGGTAGGTCCGGGCAGCACCAGCACGCGCTGTCCGAAAACGATCGCGGCAGGCTCGCGCGTTTGCAAGATCAGCTCGGAGCTGGATCGGAATCCGAGTGCGACGACGCGCCCGGGAGGGGTTACGGTAAAAGGCGCCCCGTTGACGAGCGGAGGAACCACCCCGCCCTCGTTCGGAAGGACGCCGCCGTCGGGCGGCGGAGGGGGCAGCGGAGGGATGGGCGGCGCCCCCCTGCAAAATGACGCACGCGTCGGTGGTTTTGCCGGGAGAGGAGGAGGGGGTACGTAGACGAACGATTGTAGCCTGGAGTTGACGGACTTGGGCGACCATGCGCCCGATGCCACCGCAAACGCGCGCGAGCTCGTCGTCGAAAGATCCACGGGAAGCACCGCACCGACATCGTCAACGATGACACCGGAGCCGTCGACGCGCAGGTGAGCAACGGACGTGCTGATGATGCCGCCACACGTGCCGCTGCCGTAGCCGCCCGGCGTCGTCTGCACGTTGCCCGCCCTGAGCAGCTGGTAAACCATGAGCGCCCCACCGTCGGGTGACGCGACAGTGCGCCACGCCACGGCCGAGAGCGCTGGAATCGGCGGCACACCAGGAGCCGGACTGGCAGGTGGGGGGGCCGGCGGGCGCAACTTGGCCGATACGGTTCCGTTCGATTCGACGACGAGAAGCTCGGCGGCGCGGAATCGGCTGACGAGCAGCCGATCGCCATCGACGACGACGTCGCGAAGATCGCGTTCGAGGCGGAGCTTGCGCAGCAGTGCGCCGGACGAGGCTGCATAACTCACGAGCTCTCCTCCCGCGCAAGCGACGTGGATCGCGTCGCGCGCCGCGTCGTACGCAAGACCTCGCGGGTGATGGCAAACGGGCAGCCGCCCCAAGACGGTTCCGTTGTTGGGATCGACGACGGCCACCGCGCGGCCGCCGCGAAGCGCGACGTGCACGCGACCGCCAGCGTCTTCGACGAGACGCCCCGGTTCGTCGCCGCGTGCGAGCTCCGCGGTCGAAACGATCGACATCGCATCGAGATCGACGGCCACGACTTGATCGCGATCGGGATCGGACACAGCGGCGCGCGCACCGCCGCCGATGATGGCGAGCGTACCGCCCGCGAGCGGAGGCGGCGAATCCTCGGATTCCACCACGGCTTCCATGTACGTACCGGCGTCGATAGGGGGGCCGCTCACCCCTCCGCCGAACCCGCCGTCGCGAAACCCGCCCGCAAAACCACCACCGCCGGTCACCGGAGGGACCGAACCACCAAAACCGCCAAAGCCTCCGGTGCCCGTCGATGTCCCTGATCCGCCGCGACCACCCGCACCGGAAGTCGGGTCCCCCGAGGTCTCGGAAGAAGGTGATGCCCCGCACGCCGTTACCGACAAGCCCAGCAGCGCAAACCCGAACCAAACAGTTCTCGTCATGGACGTGTGCCTCGCCTCACCGCGATGTCACCGCGGCGCGTGTACCGTTTTCGGGCGCTCCTTCCCGAGAGCGCACGAGTGGCTGGAAATTTGAGTTCCCTTTGATCCGTCGCGTGAGCAGTCCTTCGGCAAGTGCTCCCGCTCTGTGCCTGCGAGAGCACCTCACCGATGGGAATAAAGCAACTTGGATGCCCGCTCGAAGCGCAGGCCCACTTGCGAGCCATCCATCGAGTTGTCCACGACATTTCGAGGCCGCGCCCGAATGGCGCTCCGCGGTGGGAACACGCGCTTCGTGACACAGTTGGCACATGTCCGTGCGGCATTTGCGCCACCGTGCGTCGGGCGCCTTCAGCGAGAAGCTGCCCCCTCGACGTTCTGAGTCTGCGCTCGCGTTCGAGCAGGGGAGGCGCGATCAGAAACAGCACCTGATCGTTGAAGAACCGGTGCTCGAAATTCTTTGGACGGCGCTTTGCCGACCTGCTTTTCGGTGTCACGAGTTAGCGGCCGCAGACCGTCCCAATGCTGCGCGAGATGGCCAGGAAGGTGAACCGATATGGCGCCACGGGTTAGGGCACTTTGATGCATGCTCCGGCCCGGAACAGCGTCTCCGAAGTACTGGAGTTCGCTGTATTGGAGGTCGCTATGGGTTTCCAGGTGCGCCGACTCTTGGGTGGTCTCCTTCTCTTGACCGCATGCGGCGGAATGTCGGAGGAGGATGGCGGTCCAGTCGGGGCGCGAGGCGGCGGTTCGGGCGCAGGCGCGACGGGCGGCTTCGATCCTGGCTCCGGCAAGGGCGGTGCGGGCGGCTTCAGCGGTAGCGGCTTCGGCGGGGTGGGTACGGCTGGCGCGGGCGGCTTTGCCGGCAGCGGCTTCGGTGGCGCGGGTAGCGCTGGCGCGGGCGGCGGCTTTGGCGGCTCGGGCCAGGCCGGCGCGGGCGGCATTGGGGTTGGCGGCGCCGGCGGCACCGGTCCGGCTGGTGCTGGTGGCGTTGGAGTTGGCGGTGCTGGCGGCGTGGCTCCGCCGGATGCCGGCGGTAGCGGAGGCATCGGCGGCGCGGCTGGAACCGGCGTTACGGACGCTGGCGGCGGTGGCGTTACGGACGCTGGCGGCGGTAAAGGGACCTGCTGTCCAAGTGGCGACTGTCTATGTCATGGACCAGCTCCGACGGGTTTGACGTCCAAGGCCGGACCGTTCAAGACCGCTACTTTCACGGTGGCGGCGGGAACGGTCCACTATCCGACCGATGCGGAGCCTCCGTTGGCGGGTGTTTCCATTTGCCCAGGCTTCACGAATTCAGGACCCGAGATGGCACCGTGGGGACCGTTCTACGCGTCGCACGGAATCGTGACGGTCGTCACCAATACACTCGGCACCGACGGGCCCGACATTCGCGCGACCAAATTGCTGACCGCCCTCACCCAGCTGAAAGCAGAGAATACGAAGAGCGGCAGCCCGCTCAATGGCAAGCTGGCCGGTCGGTATGGGACCTCCGGCTATTCCATGGGCGGCGGTGGCACAACCCTCGCCTCGAACACGGATTCGACGCTGAAAACCTCGATAGGCCTCGCCGCTTGGGGAGGAAATGGCGCCGGCGTCAAGGTGCCCACGCTCCTTTTGTGTGGTTCTTCCGATACGGTCGCACCATGCAGCATGTCCGAGAGCGTCTACCCTGCGATCACCGGGAACACACCGAAGATGATGGTGAGCATTGCAGGAGCAACTCATTTCAACTGGTTCAATCCTGCGGACGCGGGTGGCGGCAATTCGGGAGAAACGGCGCTGGCCTTTCAAAAGGTGTTTCTGGAAGGGGACGAACGGTGGAGGCCATTCTTGCTGCAAACGCGGGGCACGAAGACCACCAACATTCAATAGGGACCGCAAGGCGGCTCGAAGGCGGCTCGAAGGCGGCCGCTGAATGCGCGAGGCTCGGGAGAACGTGCCGCCCGTGGGAGGCCAAACGCGGGGAAATGCCGGCTTCATGCACGGACGAATCGAGCATGTTACGGTGACGAAGTGGAGCGACACGAGCGCCTCGGTCGAGAGTCTTCCCTTCGCGTCGTTGCAAGGGTCATCCCTGCGCTTGCGATCGTCCTTTCGACGTTGTTGCTCTCGGCGCCCTCACGCGCAGGGAAATCGTTCGACTTCGAATTCCACGACGAGGAGTATCTGCTCCCGCGCCAGCATGGAAGCGGCCGCGCTTACGTGCCAGCGCAGGTGACGGCCGACGATCCCGTGCCGCTCGTGGTGTTCCTGCACGGCGTGAACCGTCGCAACCGACTTCATATGTGGCTCGGGTCGGGGCCGGCTGACTTGAGAGCGAGGATGGACAAGTGGATCGCGCGAGGCGATCTGCCTCCCGCAGTGCTCGCGGCGCCGAGCCAAACGCGGGATGCCCTATGGCCAGCGATGTTGTGGACCGGCATCGATCTCGATGAATTCGTCGCGGCCGCGGAGCGGGCGGTCGCGGGACGAGCGCGGATTTCGCACGATCAGGTGATCGTGGCCGGGCACAGTGGTGCAGGATGCAACCTCACGGGTGGCCTTCTCAAGATCGCCGCCGACCGCGGCGCCATTCGACCGATCGGCATCGTCGCCCTCGATACCTGCCTCGACGGGGAGGTTGGCCAAGCGCTGGCCCGGGCCAGCGAATCGACCCGAATCGCCACGTATTGGCAATCGGTCATTTGGAATCGGAAGGTCGTCGACTTCGCTATTGGATTCGGGATCGTTCGACAGGAGTATCCACCCGGCAACGATTGGTTCGAGCACGTCAATCCCCCCGGTCGCTGGCCGCACGACGCCCTCGTTGCGCCGAGCCTTTTGCAGGCCATTTCCGTGCTCCTTGGCCCGTCCGCGACGCCCGACGCCGTCGCCGCAGAGGCCGCCGCCTCCGATGACGCGGACCTGACACAATAGCGCCTCCGCTCCGTCACCCGTCGTCACGTTGTGGAAGACGCCCCGCGCTCCGGCCACCTTGGCGGTTCGATGGCAAGCGCCATCGGCCCTTGCGCTCGCCGATTCAGCTGCTCGCGCTGGCTTCCGATGCGCTGGCGCTCTTGGTAGGGTGTAAGAGCGCGTCGACGGTCGTTCGGATGCCTTCGCGCGCGGGGGTGGGCCTGAATCCGAGTTCTTGCTTCGCTTTGCTGGCGTCGACATGGGCGTTCCACGTCAAGAACGAGAGCTCGCCGGGGGCGATGAGCGGCTTGATGCCCAACGCGCGCGCGATGGGCGCCGAGACGGCGGCGAGTGCACGCATGAGCCACAGCGGGCCCGTCCTGGGAGCAGTCCGGCCACGCCCTTCGGCGGACAACGCTTCGCGCGCGATCTCGGTCGTCGAAAGGTGCTCGTCGGCGACCAAATAGCGCTCGCCGCGGCGCCCGCGATCAGCGGCCGCGAGATGCACCGCGGCAACGCCCTCCAAGAACGCGATGGACATGCCACCGGGCGGAAGCAGCGGCACCTTTCCTGCCAAGAGCCGCTGAAGGAACGCGTTCAACGTACCGACGACGGGCGAGGGCCCATACACCGCGCCGGGATTCACGTGCACGACGTCGAGCCCGAGCGCTTCGATCTTGGAAGCTTCGCGCTCAGCGGCTTGCTTCGATCGTTCGTAGGCCGTCGGCTTGGGCTGGGCGTCGATGGCCGTTTCGACCAGCGTACCGCCGGGAGGCGCGGCGAAAACGTCCATCGTCGAGGTATAGACGACGCGAGTGACGT
The DNA here is from genome assembly GCA_035318465.1 of Polyangiaceae bacterium. Lineage (GTDB taxonomy): Bacteria > Myxococcota_A > Polyangia > Polyangiales > Polyangiaceae > DASWDH01. The sequence continues at coordinate 31,291 of DATHES010000162.1, read as the reverse complement.
GCGCGCGAAGCGCCGCGTCGAGCACCTCTTTCGTGCCCACGCGATTGACGCGATCGAAGACCGATTCGTCGGATTGCCATTGCTCCGGCATCCCCGCGGCGTGAAAAACGAGCGACGCGCCGACGACTGCCGCGTCCAAGCTCTCGCGCACGAGAATGTCTCCGGGCACGAGCTCGACGCCGGCGGGAACGATGCCTCGCGCTCGTTCGGGATCGCGCACCAGCGCGCGAACGCGATCGCCGCGAGCGTGCAGCGCCCGCACGATGGCGTTGCCGACCAGCCCGGTAGCCCCCGTCACCAGCACGACGCGATCCGACATGCGAACCATCTTGTCTCGCTCGACCGCGAAGATCACGCGCTTTTCCCCCTGTCCAACCCTCGGTGGCGCCCTATAGTCCCGCCGTGCAACGTGCGAGGCGCTGGGCCGCGATGTTTCGCGAAGCAAAGACGGTGCTGGCCGAGCATCCGGGATGGCGCTGGTGTTGGCGATTGGCCGCCGTAGTCGCGGTGGTCCGACTCCTTCTTCTCGGTGCGTTCATGGTCGATGCTCGGCTCGACGTTGGCGCGCTTCCGGGGGACGCCTTTTACCGATCGCATTCTTGCCTCACGGCCTACTGGCGGGCGTCTGCGTTGGCGCGCGAAGGCGTCGTCAACCTCTATGACGCGGCTTTGTATGAGAAGCACACCATCGACGGGTTCGACATCGATGCGTTCCTCTATCCGCCGCCGTTCTTGCTCTGGCCGAGTGCCGCGGCCGCTCTATCGGATCGGTTCGCCGTGGTACGCGTCGGTTGGTATGTGGTGGAGCTCGGCCTGTTCGTTTGGACCTTCGCTTCGGTCTCCGTCTGGGTCGGGGGGCGGTCGGGGGCACGGTGTCTCCTATGGCTCCCGCTCGTCGTTACCGGTCTGCCGGTGCTGCTGGGGCTGCAGATGGGGAACTTCCACGTAGCGGCCGTCGTTCTCGCCGTGATCGGCATGGTGGCCGTCGAAGAGGATCACCCCGGCTGGGCGGGGTTTTGCTTGGCCGTGGCCACAGGCGCCAAGGTATTCCCGGGGATCTTGTTGGTCGTTCTCCTAGGTCGTCGAAAGCTGAAACCGGTCGTGTGGACATTGGGATGGCTCGTCGCCCAGACCGCGGCGACGGTGGTCCTCTTCGGCACGGCACCGTGGAAGAGCTTCTTGCGTTTTCAATTGCCGCAGCTGTTCGCCGTCGACGCTGCCCCGTGGGAAGCACCGGGTCTTTTCGGCACCGTGAACTCCGGCATCTTCGGCTTTGCACTGAAGCTTCGTGCCCTCGGCCTTCCCATGGGGCCCGTCGGCGCCTCGAGGGTGGCCTTGCTCTACACGGTCGCGCTGCTGGTCGGCGCGGTCGTCGCAGGCATGAGAACGGCGCGCCTTAAGAATGCGGAGGCGAGCGTCGCGGCCGATGATCGGAGGGGCGACGAAGACCGGCTCCGCGCAGCGCAGATGTGGCTCGCGTTTCTCGGGCTCGCCTCATTGCGAGCACCGTTCATCCCTGATGCGTATGCTGGTGCGGCCGCGCTTTGGTTGCTCGCGCTCGTGGCGTGCGACGGTCGCCGTACGCGCTCCCCGTGGATCGCGCTCGCCTTCTTGGCGCTCTGGATCGTGCTGCCCTCGCGCATTGCGATGCCGAGAATCGAGCCCCTCCGTTTGTCGTTCACTTTGATCGCGCAGCTCGTGTTCCTCGCGCTCGCGGGCGGCGTCGCGTGGCGTGCCGTCCGAGCGCGCCGCGAGGCGTTGCCCAGTTGGTAGGGCAGGTGTAGCGTTTTTCGATAGCTCCTCGAGACGACTTCGGAGACTTCGCCATGCTCTACATGATCATCGAGCACTTCAAGGGCGACCCTGCGCCCGTGTATCGTCGCTTTCGCGACAAGGGCCGGTTGGCGCCGGACGCGCTTCGTTACGTGAACAGCTGGGTCACGACCGATCTCACGCGCTGCTATCAACTGATGGAGTGCGAAGATCCCGCACTCCTGCATCAGTGGATGAGCCAGTGGAACGATCTCGTCGACTTCGAGGTCATCCCGGTCATGACGTCATCCGAGGCCGCTGCCATCGTCGCACCGCGACTGTGATGTCGCCTTGCCGACCGTCGCCTGATGAAGCGCTAGCCTCATGGCACGTCACCTGCACTGAGGCTGAGCCGCCTACGCGGTGTGCATCTTTCGCCCGACACGGAGTGAAGTCTCTCCGAGGAGAAATGACCTTGCGGCCTTTCGTTCGTTTCACGTTACCTGCTGTTATCTGTCCGGTGCTCTTTGCGCTTTCGATGCTCTTCGCCCGTTCGGCCCGCGCAGAGACGGCGCTTGCTGGCGATATCGACTTCGCGAGCCCCATCGACTCGAGCCTCGCAGCTGGCGCTGGTTTTGGATTGCGACTCGGTTATCACGCACATATCCCCCTCATCATCGTGACGCCCGAGCTAGGGTTTTCCTACTATGGCTTTGGGGGAGATTACCCGGCCAGCGTGTATCGCGGCGCCGCTGGGGTGCGTCTCGCGGTCGGAGAAATCGTACGCCCTGGCATTTTTGCTCACGTCGGCCTCGGGCGATTGAGCGCCGATGGACCACCGCCGGACCCGACCCACAGCGCGCTCAGTTACGACGCCGGAGCGTTCCTCGACTTTACGCTGCTGCCCCTCATCAACATCGGAGCCCACGCGGCTTACAATCGCTTGGACGCGAGCGACGGTGTTGGCGCCGTGGATTGGCTGGCATTGGGGGGTCACGCCGAACTGGTTTTCTGACACGCCTCCGCGCCCTCAATGCCCGGGGGGCAACGCGAGCAGCGCGGTCGCCATGCACATCTCGTTGGCGCTGCCCCAGCCCGGCAATATCGGTGCGACCGCCCCTTGCGTATCGTACGTGCACGTGAGCTGCAGCGATGCGCCCGGCTCGAGCATGGGCGGCGACTGATACCAATAGACTTTTTGCCAATGAATGTCCCAGTCGTCCACGCGGGCGATGCATTCGTCGCGAGTCCCCGAGCGAACGCGCAGCTCGTACGTGCGGCCGCGTCCATGCATGTGCGGCAAGATCCCCAAGACTTGCAGCGCCGGAAGCGACGGGTCCAATCCCATCTCCTCGCGCGTGTTGCTCCAGGTGTAGGGCGTTCGTCTCTCCCCCGGGGGCAACATGGCGGGCGCGTCCGCTCCAAACAGCGTACCGAGAAAGGGGTCGTGACCGAGCGACAAGGCGCGGCGAGCGACGGTATCCGCATAACGAAGTCGAATGAGCGTCGAATCGGCGGTGCTCGGACCAGGACGGCTATGCAGATTGTAATGGAGTTGCACGACGAACCGGTCGGTCGGTGCCACGGCGACGCCGGCGCCGTCGGGGTATTCGACGACCATCTGACCTGCGGCCCACGTGACGGGAAAAGATTCGAAGGTGATGCCGTCCCCCGCGGCGCCGAAGCAATCCCAGCCCGGCCGATCGGGCGAGGCAGCGTCATAAGCCGTCATCAAATCGTGATTGCTTTTTCCCTCCAGATACGAAGGAGCGGCGGGCTTGACGACGTAGAGGCTCACGTGGTGCACGATGGCCGGGGTGCCTGGCACGACCTGGTAGCCAGTGATGAAACGGTCCGAGGAGATGCCGGGGTCGAAGGGAAAACAACGGTACTCGTCTTCCGAACCGAGCGGATTGGTCGAATCGGCGACAGGTACGATGAGCGGCGTAGCGTACTCGGTGGCCGGCGCGAGCGTCGGCAGCGGGGGACGCGGGATGTCGACGTACGTGCCCTCGGCGTGCGTGCCTGCCGCCCATCGGTGAATCATCTCCAGCTCTTTCGACGTGAGGGCCTCCTCGTCGCGAAAATCGCCGCACGAACCGTCGTGAGCGACGAGAAATGGTGGCATGTGCCCGCCTTGCGTGGCGCGATCGATGGCACTCGCGCGGCTCGCGGCGACGCTGTAGTCGTCCAATCGAAAGGGGCCGATCCCGTTTTCTTGATGGCAAGGGACGCACTTCGCCGCCATGATCGGCGCGACGTCTTGCCAAAACGTCGGCTCCGACGACGGTGTCGCCTCACCCCCACAACCCCAAAGCGCAGCGCTCCCTACCGCCAGCGCGAGCGTGAGAAAATCCGTCGCCGTCGCGTGTCGCTTACGTGCCATGCTAGCCGCCTCATCATCCGACGGTCTGTCGGTGCTCGTCGAACGTCATCTACGTGCCCGCAGGCCGCGCGAACGTTCAATGTGAGACGCAAATGACGTCACCTTAACGTCACCGCGACTTTACGACGGCCGATCGTGCGCCTTGCTCGATGAGTTCGCACTGCATCGACGCTTCGGAAAGCGACAACGACGAAGCTCCGCGTCCAGGGCTAGGCTGGAAGGGACGAACACCGTCGGTTCCATCTTCGTATCCATGCGAGCCCGGTCAGCATCGCGAGGCCGATGGCGACCCTGGGGCGGTGCTTGCCCGGCAGACTCACGGCGCATCCGACTCCGTTCGAATGGGCCGGGTGCGGTTCGGTGCGGGGGCTCTCGTTGCCGGCCCAGTCAATCGCCGACACCGACACGAACGCGTCCGAGTCGACCCACGATTCGTCCAGCGGCACGTACAAAGTCGTCGCGTTGATTCCCCTCTCGCGCACGAGCGCGAAAGGAGTGCGCGTGGTGCGCGCGGCGTCGGCGGACCTTTCGAGATAGACGAGGTAGGCGACGCGCCCCGCCGGTGCATGATCGTCTTGCGCGGGCGCAGCGAGCGTGACACCGAGGTTCGTCATCCCCTCACAGATGATCGCACCACCCCCGCACCCCTCACCGCCGTCGTCGGGGCGCACGATGCTATCGACGATCTGGGGCGCGGCCGGCGGCGCTTCATCCAGATAGTCGCCAGTCGTCAACTGCGTGCCGCCGGACTGAATGGAAGATCGCGCTGTCGCCAGCCGTCAATCACGCCGTCCTCCAAGTTGGTCCGGACGTACTGACAGGCATGAGCCCGCAGCGTCAGCGCCGTCACGCTGACGACTCCCACTCCGACCAGCCACAATACTGGAGCGAGCTTCGTCCGCATCGACTTGTCTCGGAGCGTGAAGCAGGCCGGCGACGGCGTCAAGATACGGAGCCTCGTCGCTGTCGACGCGTTCTTACGCGGTGGCGCGCTGCCCTTTGAGGTCGGAGCTTCGAATCTGCGTGTAAACAGGCGCCGCTTCGAGATGCAAACGGCTTCGCACTTCCGAAAGCGGCAGCGGGAGCAGCGTTTCCCACGCTTGTTCCGGGAACCACGCGGCGGCGCGCCCGCGTCGATGGCCGTCGAGGATGACGGCTCGAGCCTCTGGCGCGCCGATCGTCTTCAAAAGGCCGATGCCGATGATGAACGCGATGGCGGGATTGCGCGTTTGCGCAAACGTAAAAGCGAGGAGCGCCGTTTCCCCGAGCACGTCACCGTGATAGCCGACGGCGGCGTGCCAGAGATCGTGCGTATCGCGCATGCGCGCGTGCACGTAGTCGTAAGGATCCGAGAGAGGGATCTCGTTGGTCATGCCCTTCCTTCCCGCTTCGCGGATACCTGCGGGTGAAATCTTCTCTCGTTCGACGAAGGCGAGATAGGCGCGCCCGAGGCTCCCTTCCGCAAGCCGGGCGAGCGCCGCACGATCGTCGAGCAGGGAGACGATGTCCGGCCGCTCTCGGAGAATGCGCTGCCCCTTCTCCGTCTTGTTCAGGCGCTTCCAGATGCGATGAAGGGTGTTCCCCGACAGGGACTCGATGATGGTGAAGACTTGGGGAAGGTCATCGGGGTCGGCGACCAGCGTACGCGCAGCGCGAAGCGCGCGGCGAGGTGCAAATTGAGCGTACGTCGAACCCACGAAAACCTCCCTTGCTTCGATCTTGAGCGTGGCCGCCCTCTACCAGGTTGTCAATAGTGGCTGACAGTCGCGACGTGCGAACCCCGCACCGCGGGCGAACGGGCCGTGTGCAACGTTGCGCGATGAATATTGACGCCGGAAGAGAACTCCCTTTCGTAAGGAAGCGTCATGCGCATCGCAAGCTGGAACGTCAACTCGCTCAAGGCACGTCTCGAAAAAGTAACGTGGTGGATCGAACGAGCCCTTCCCGATGTGCTCCTGCTCCAGGAGACCAAGTTGCCCGACGCGGAGGCTCCGCGTGAGGCCTTCGCCAAGCTCGGGTACGAGCTCGCGCACCACGGATCACCGGGCGGCAGAAACGGCGTCGCCATTGCCAGCCGGCTCCCGATTTCCCACTTCGAGGCAAACTTCGGCGAGCCTCTACAGAGGGAGACCACGCCCGATGTCGCCGATGACGAGCCGTTCGCCGAGCCCCGGTTCCTCGCCGTGACGGTCGGCGGAATGCGCGTCGTGAGCGTCTACGTTCCCAACGGCCGCGCAGTCGGCAGTCGCTTTTTCGCAGCCAAGCTCGTCTGGTTCGAACGCCTCGCGCGCTGGCTGGAAACGCGGCAGAAGGAAGAGCCTCTCGTCATCGGCGGGGACTTCAACGTCGCGCCGAACGACGCCGACGTGTGGGACCCGAAGGTGTGCCATGGCGGGACGCACGTCTCGCCCTCCGAGCGCGCAGCCTTCATGCGCCTCGTGGAGTGGGGGCTCGTCGATGTCTACCGACGACACCATCCGGAGCCGGACCGTTATACGTGGTGGGATTATCGGGCCGGAGATTTCCATCGCAACGTCGGGATGCGCATCGATCACATTCTCGCGAGCGCGCCCGTCGCCGCGCGTACGATCTGGGCCGAGATCGACCGAGAGGCACGAAAAGGCAAGCCGATTCCTTCTGACCACGCGCCCCTCGTTGTCGATATCGACGAGCCGGGCCGCGTTTTCGACGCAGGATGGGCAAGCGCCGACGAACGCGTCGCCGTGCGACGAGCAAAAGCGAAGAAGTGATTTCGACGAGAATGAAGCGTTTCCTCGCGCTCAAAAGCTCACGTAGGGACCCAAACCCGCCGACAAATACGAATCGAGAACGGAATCCGACTTGCCGTCCGGATCAAGCGATTTGAGGTGGAAAGCCACGATCGCGTATTCCACGGAGAGCCGAAGCTCGATCCAGCGCGCGAGCCTCACGCCAAGCGCGCCGCGAAATTCGCCACCCATACCGGGCGCATTGGCTAGATAACGAGAATTGAGAGACTCGAGCTCCCGGGTGTTCGGTGCGCCGATGGAAAACGCGTGCAGGTAGTACGCAGCGGCATAGAGCGTGACTCGTCGTCGAAGCTCCAGCCCACCGTCGAAGCCGAATCGCACCAGGCGATAGTTAGCGGTCGGCACTTCGAGATCGGGACCGAGCGGCAATTCCGGAGCGAAAGTGAAGCTCCATCTGCGCATGCTTGCCGAAGTGCTGAAAACGAAGGGCGTCTCGCTCTCGGGGTTCGTAAGAATGCGATAACGCAGGCCCGCCGCGTAACGCATGAAAGAGGTATCGGCGGGGGGCTCGTTCCGGTCTGCGAAAGTTGCGAGTCGCGCGGTGTCGGATTCAAAGCCGAACGCGCTCGCGAATTGAAGGGTGACACCAAACCCCCGCAAGAACTTCGACTTCACGTTGGCGAGCGGATGGAGCTCGGCCGTGAGCGCAACCGATGGATAACCCAACGCCCCATACCTGCGGCCGTCCGGCTGCGGCCCCGTCGATTGCCTAAAAACACGACCTTCCCATAGCGGCTCGACGCCCACGAGGACCAGCGGCAGGAGGCTGATCCGGGGGCGGTCCCCATCCGCTTCCGGCGGGCTATCTTCCGAGGCTGGCGCCGCAGTTTCGGGCGGCGCTAGGTTCGATTTCGAATCCGTGGGAGGCAGCGCGGACGCGTCGGGCGGAGACGGTGCCAGGAGTGATGATGGGGGTGCTACCGACATCATTGAAATAGAGGAAGAAGATTCCGCTCTCGTGGAATGCGCCCTGCTCCGGCTTCCCCCTTTTTTGCGGGGCTCAGCCTGCGCAGAGGAGGCCGCGAGCACCGCCACCAACGAAACGATGCCTATGAACTTCGGTGACATCACGAACGACTCTACTTTGCGCAGGCCCGGCGGGCGAGCCCTCTTTGAAAAAACCGGCGCGCGCGCCCGTGCAACGCCCGCCGCGCGGTTCCTCGAGGCGCGCTCGACGCAGGTCGACGTGTCGGGGCCGCGTCCATGAACCGGTGTGCTGCGTGGCGGTGTCGACTCGCTGCACCGGAAGCAGCGCCGCTTGATCTTTCGACGAGAATTTCTGGACGGCATTCGCCGCGGCGCAATCACGCTGGCGTTTCGGCGCTGGCGCCGGCCCACGGTTCGGGGCGGAGGGACGCTCGGAACTCTCCAGGCCGATCCGCGCGTCGCGCTACGCGAGTCTGCGCTCGCGGATGGCGATGCGGTCACTGATCTACGTGACCGGTTGCGGCGACTGGATGCGCGCGCGCCCGATGGCCCCTGGACGACGCGCACGCTCGAGGTGCTCCGCGCGCATCCCGGTGTTCGCGCCGGTGACCTTTGTCGCCTGATGGGGCAGGCAAGAGATGTCTTCAAAGGCAACGCAGAAAGCTCAAGGCGCTTGGGCTGACGGAGAGTCTGCCCGTCGGCTACCGCGTCTCGCCGCGTGGCGAGGCGCTGCTGAACGCGCTCCCCCGCTTTTCCGAGTAAGGTCGCCGCATGCAGTCTCGTCCTTTTCATGCGCCGCGCCGCGTGGGCTCCGCGACTATGTCGATGCGGAGGCTCATCACGTGAATTTTCCCAAGGACAGCGTCAGTACCAGCCAAACCAGCGTTTTTCGCCGCGCGCCCTCGACGCTCATCTTCTTTTTGTCGATGTGGGCCGGGAGCAATGGAACCGTTGCCTGCGCCCCTGGAGAAACCGGCGGACCCGATGGGAGCGCCGCTGGAGCCAGCGGAAGTTCTTCGGCCGGCAGTGGTGGGAGCGGGATGGCGGGAAGCGGCGGCCATGACGCCGGCTCTGCCGGCGGCGGGGGAGGTGGGATGGCGGGACGTGGCGGCAACGGCGCCGGAGGTACTGCAGGTTCGAGCGGTGGCACTGCGGGCACAGGTACTGCGGGATCTGGCAATACCGCGGGTGCCGACGGTGGTCCGGGAGGTTCGGGCGGCGCGGCTGGCCGCGCCGGGGACGCGAGCATCCAAGACTCGGGAGCAGCCGACGGTGGGCAGGACTCCGCAGGCGGAGCAGGCAGAGGCGGAGCCGGGGGTAACGACGGCGCCGCGGACGCGGGCGACGCAGATGCGACGGCAAGAGACGCCGGCACCGATGGGCCTTCTGTGCGCCCCAAGTTCGTCGGCAACATCACCACCAGTGGCGCGGTGCGGTCGGACTTCATCAGGTATTGGGACCAGATCACGCCGGAGAACGAAGGCAAGTGGGGCTCCGTCGAAGCAACGCGCGGCACGATGAACTGGGCGGGCCTCGATGCTGTCTACAATTACGCGCAGCAACAAGGCATCCCCTTCAAACAGCACACCCTCGTGTGGGGCAGCCAGCAGCCGAGCTGGATCAGCAGCTTGTCCCCCTCCGAGCAAGCGGCGGAGGTCGAAGAATGGATTCGGCTGTTTTGCGAGCGCTATCCCAATGTCGCGCTCATCGACGTCGTGAACGAGCCGCCTCCTCACACGACGCCTCCGTATATGAATGCGATCGGCGGTGCGGGCAGCACGGGATACGACTGGATCATCTGGTCCTTCCAAAAGGCGCGCCAGTACTGTCCCAGGGCCATCCTCATTCTGAACGACTACAACATCCTGCGTTGGGCCGACGCCGACAATTTCATCACGATTGCGAACGCCGTGAAGGGTTCTGGTTACATCGATGCGCTGGGCTCGCAGTCCCATGGCCAGGAGACCCAGACCCTCAGCGACTTACAGACCCGATTGAACAATCTGATCGCCGTCGGCCTGCCCATCTACATCTCCGAATATGACGTCAGCATTCAGGACGATGCGCAGCAGCAGATGATTATGGAGCAGCAGTTCACCCTCTTTTGGAATACACCCCAGATCAAGGGCATCACGCTTTGGGGCTATGTTTACGGATCGACCTGGTCGCAGGCGCCCTACAGTGGCCTCATCCGTAATGACACTCCTCGGCCGGCAATGACCTGGCTCATGAACTTCCTCGGCCGCTGACGTGTTCGGTTCCAAAACCGGAGTCAACCACATGACGATACGAGCATCGCCCGTCTGGGCGATGCTCGTGCTCGCGAGCTGCATCATGCCTCCCCGTCAGAGCTGGTCGGAACCGCCGTCGGGCAGCAGCGCTCCCGTCAAAGGCGGTCCTGGCGTAACCGCGTTGTGCGGAGCCGAGGCAGCTCACGTGGACGGGCCCTACAAGTACGAGAACAACCAGTGGGGCAAGCAGAAGGCCAAGGGCAAGTTCGAGCAGTGCTTGCTCAAACGCACGGTAGAAGGAAAGACCGAAGTCGGATGGACGTGGAACTGGCCCGGCCTCGATCCGAGCGTGTTTGCCTATCCCGAGATCATCTTTGGCTGGAAGCCTTGGTCGGGGGGACGACCGTCGGATCCGCGATTCCCCCTCCAGGTGGGAGACATCCAACATCTGGCTATGCACTACACGGTCGAAACCAAGGCCAGCGGCACCTACAATCTCGCGCCGGAGATCTGGTTGACGCGCAGCGGCCAGTGGTCGGAAGAGCCGAACCCCAGGCTCATTACGGCCGAGATCATGTTCTGGATGGACTACAAGGACGGCGCGCGGCCCGCCGGTGTCGTTATCGACGAGCCCATGATCGATGGCGTCAAGTACGAGTTGTGGAAAGCGGACAACATCGGCGACATGGGCGGCGGCAAAGGATGGGTGCTCTATTCGTTCAAGAGTCCGACCATCCAGCACGAAGGGTCCATCAGCATTCACACGCTCCTCCGCTACATGATCAAAAAACAGTTGGTGCGAACGGACGAGTACGTCGCCAGCGTCGAATTCGGTAACGAAGTGATGGGCGGGACCGGGACGACGTGGGTAAAGCGCTTCCAAATCGAAGTCCGACCCTGACAAGACTTCTCTTTCAGCCGACCCTCCAGAACTCGACGTGCAAGCGCACGGCACCGAGCGGCGTCACGTGGTGCGGAACCTCGGGCTCCACGATGCCGACGTCACCCGCACCGAGCACGTGCACGCGCCCCCGCGAGTGAAACTCCACCTGTCCCTCGGTAACCACGATCCGACCCCAGGTACCGGCCTTCGTGCGATGCTCTTTTCTCAGTGCGGCTGGCAAGGTCTCTTCCGTCAAGATCGCCGTACGCTTGTACTCTCGAGCATCGAGCGGCAGGCGAATTCCATCGCAGAGCGCGCACGCGATGCGCGCACCGATCTTTCCTTGGCGCCCTTCCTCGGTCGTCACCCACGGCCGCTCTTGCCAGGGCGGCTCGTGTCGCATGTGCTGGCCGTGTCCGCAGGCCAGCGTCGCGACCCAATCCCCCGCGTCATCCGGATGAAACCCGACAATCGTCGTGTCCATCGGCGCTTCTTACGATCAACCGCACTCGAGGGCCAGTCAGTCCGACCCCCGCCCGCGGTGGCACCGCGCGCTCGTGCGCGTTGCTCGTCTGCATGACGCGCTTGGACCAGCGAGCCGCCGTCCACCTTGGTTTGCCCGGCGCGTGCTTCGATTGGGTGGAGCGTGCGTCCGCGCTCAGAAGGTTCCCGACAAGGAGACGCCCATGTCGGTCGGACCTCGTCGTTGAACGGCAGTGGGCATTCGATCGACGGCCATCGGCGCGGCGCGGTTCGCGGCAGCGAGTGAAAAACCGCCGATCACGAGCCCCGCGCCGACACCGATACCGGCAAGCCCCGCGAAGAAAAACCCGTTGAGACCCGAGGGGAACTCTCCGTTGGTGCCGTCTCGGGCCGCGAGCGCGCCAATTGCAAGATAGCTGCCCATCGCCGCGGCGACGATGCCGCCTACCCCGAGGGCAGTGCCCAGCCGGTGGCGAGCGACATCGGGTTCGCCCATCGTGAGACGGGGTGGCGCACCGACGTCCATGCCTGGCATTTCCGGCCGCTCAACTTGGCTGGCGATCAACGTGTACGATCCGGCCGGCAATTTCAGCACGCAGTCCTCTTTGCAGGAAGTAGGCGTCGCGCCTCCAGGCGCGAGCCCTTCCTCTTTCGGCAGGACGCGTATCTGCAAACCATTGCGGACTCCCTCGATCTTCAAATCCACCGCCGGCGCCGCTGCCTCGGCCGTTTTCGCGTCTCGCGATTTGAGCGGAGGTTCGGGTGCTCGCTCCTGCGCGGCGGCCGAAAACGTCACCGTGACGGCGGCCAGCGTGGTGAGAATCTGACGAAGCCGAATCGATGATTGGAACTTCATGACTCGATTCGTAGTCCCAGCGGTTGCTCATCGCAAGAGTCGCGGGACGCCGAGTGGCTTGACGTTCGCCGTGCCCTGGCGAGACGGTCCGGGTGCAAAAATGCGGTAACGCGATATCGATAGCATCAATGGTTGTCGCGAATACGCGCGAGCTTACTGTGGAATGGCAGCGGCGCGCGCGCATCGGGGCAGTTCGCCGGAAATCCGGCTATGCCTGAAAATCCCACTTACGCCCTAAAATCCCACCAGCGACACGCGTCGACATTGGTGTGAGCGAGAGGAGATTTCTCTCCCTGTCTTCCGGGGAATCCCAAGATTCCGCTGCTACGTCAGCCAGACCACGACCGGCCAGCGGGCCCGTGCTGTCGCCTACCGTCGGCGTGCGTCGAGCTTTGGGCGCGGTAGCCGAGGCTCGAGTGCGACCGAACCTCGTTGTCGTGGCGGCCTTCAGGCCATCGACCCGTGTCCTTGTCACGGTCCGCGACGGAAGGGCTTTGCTCGGCCGATCCGAACGACGCGATGTACATTTCGATCCGTTCGTCCCCGCGTTGAAAGAGACGGCGCAGGGTGCGCGTGCGCCCCGGGAAGGGCTGCGCGACTCGTCCTGCCAACGACGCATCGACGGGCTGCGCTTTCCGCAAGTCGCTACGCTTTCGTCGCCACGTCGTGCGCCCGGCATGGAGCGAAGGCGCAATCTGATCGACGTCGTCCTCTTGCCAGCGCAAAAAAGCTCACCGCGCCGCGCGTGGTCGTGGGCAGAAACGAACTCGTCCACATCCACCTCTTCATCGACGAGAACGGCCGCCAATCGCGGCTGCTTTCGACGCTCTGCCTTTACCGCGCCGTCTACCCTTTCAAACGCCTCTTGACGGTCATGCGTCAAGGCGAGGCACACGATGGGTACCGACGCCGAGGATGACAAGCTGTGTCGAGCGCCCCCAAAACCTGGCACGGAAGCCCCACCTGCGACCCGGTGAGGGGGCCTCGGCGACTCGACGCGCCATGGCTCAAGTTTGCGTTGTCGCTAGATTATTGCGCACCGACGATTCGACGACCGCTTGCGGTTTGGGGGGGGCAGACGGGGCAGACGGGCGGGAGCACGATTGAGCGCGTTAGACTATGCGAATGAGCCCTGACGCCAAGCCAGTGCCGAGGTATTGTTGTATGAGCACCTGGGGCAATGCGCGCTGAGCAGAAGTGGAGCCGGCACGAAGCCGTCGCGAGAGCGGCGATCGTCGGATCCACCCTGGCCTTGCTCGCGGCCTGCTCCGTGTACGACACTGGCCTCGGCGAACCGCGTGGGGGTGCCGATGCGACCGTCGATAAGGCGGCGCCTTCCACGGGCGGCCATGGTGGCGGGCGCGTCGACAGCGGCACGGGCGCGGGTGGAAGCGCCGGCGACGGTGGTAACGCAGGAGACAGTGGCAGCGCGGGAGACGGTGGCAGCGCCGGAACGGGCGGTGGTACCGGGAGCGGCGGTGCTCGCGGCGGAGCGGGAGGGATGGCCGGCAGGGCCGGCGCTTCGCCCCCACCGGCCGACGCGGCCAACGAAACGCCCATCGTCGCCGATGCCAGCGTTCGCGATGTAGGCGCAGGCGGCGCGCCGCCGACGGTCGATGGCGCGAATCCACCTTCCGACGTCGTCAGTGGGCCGGATCGAAGACCGGATGTCGGCTACGACGGCGGACTTGGTTGCGGGCTCACGACGTTGCTGCCGGTTCCGGACGACCCGTTGGTGCGCGGGCCCTGGATGGTGGGCGTGCGCACGGCGAAGATCGGTCGGCTGACGACCGAAATCCTCTACCCTGCCGAACCCGGCGGCGAACAAGGCAAAGCCGAAGCTTTCTACGACATTCGCACCTGGATTCCCGAGCGTGAGCGGAGCAAGGTGCCCGACGCGAACTCGCCTGAAGTCAGGCCGATCGGCGGCAAGCTCTTTCGCGATCTGCCCATCGATGGCGGGCACGGTCCTTACCCTGTCGTCGTCTACATCCACGGCACGTCGTCCTTCCGCATGGCGTCGCTCAGCGCCATGACGCATTGGGCGAGCCGCGGCTTCGTCGTCGTGTCCGCGGACTACCCCGGCATGTACTTGCACGACATGCTGGCGGGGACGCTGGATTGCCTCTTGCCGACGACCGGCGCTCAAGACGTACCCGGCGACGTCGCGACCCAGTTCCAGGCGCTCGCGGCGCCGACCGGCGACATCGCTTTTCTCGCGGGGCGGATCGACATGAGTCGAGTCGGCTTGACGGGACACAGCCGGGGTGGCTGCATCACCGCCACGTTGAGCGCCAAACAGAATGTTCGGATCGTCATTCCCATGGCCGGCAGCGCGGCCGTCGATCCATCGCCCCCGCTCGAAAAGGTCATGTACATCGGCGGTATGGTGGACACGGTCATCGGCTATGACGGTCCCTCGATCGGCAACGTCGTCTGTGAGCTGTTCTCGTTCTCCGTTACCGAAGCCTTTCAACAATCCCCCGGGCCGCCCGAGGTCACCAAGCGGCTCGTCGGCGTCGCCGGCGGCGGCCACCTCGTCATGACGGATCTCTGCCAGAAGAACGCGGTCGGCCGCAACGCCATCGAAGAGGCCAAAGCCGACGGCGTGTGCGGCATCGACTCGGCGGTGATCATCGGGCTGCCGGCGCTTTTCGATTGCGGCACCATCGACATGGCGACCGGCATCAAAGCGGTCGACTACGCTACCACCGCCGCGCTCGAAGAAGCGCTCATGTGCAAGGACCGAAGCGCGCAGTTTGCCAGCCTGAGGGCGAACGTTCCGAGCGTCGGCGAATTCCGGGAAGTCAAGTAGGCCCTGCGAATCGGCCGATGTGACGGTGCTCGGACCGAACGTGACAGCGGCATTCGACTTCGCCCTTCGCTTGGCGTTCTTCTCGTTCGTCCCCTTTCTCATCGTGAGGGTGGCGGCCCTTTTTCCTGTCACCGGCGCTCTCGTGCAGATTGCGCTGGCGATGGTGGTGTTCTTCGCCGGGGAAGCGGTGCAAAGGCTCGCCGCGCGGACATCGCTCGCCAAGGTCCTTCTCTCCAGCCAGCTCGCGTTCGAGGAGTATTATCGAGCGCACCCTCCGCGCCCCTTTCTCTATTACGTGTTCTATCCCCTTCTTGCCCCGTATTGGATCGTCGTGCCCGAGGCACGAAGGGAGTTTTTGCTTTTCAAAGGCTACACGCTGGCAAGCTTTCTCCTCCTGCTCGTATCCCTCGCAATTCAGTACTTCGTGGCCTTCCCGCCCGAGCTCGCCTTTCGCGCTTTTTTTCCTATCGCGATGGGAACCTTGGCCGCCGAGGCGGTGGTGGTGCTCCTTTTTCTCATGCCGATCGTCACCAGCGTGGTGCATTTCCACAAGATGCGTGCGCCGGTGCGCCTCTCGCTTCTGCTCCTGGCCGGGGCCATCTCCGTATCGGCGGCGGTGGTGCGGCTTTCGCGCCGGCGCGATCCGGTGGTGTCTTACGAAACGCGCGTGCGCGCGCGTCTTCGCTCGGCGGCCAATCGCGGCGCGGCGCTGGCCGCTCTGGCGGGCGGTCTCTCCGAGGCGTGGAAAGCGCTGCCTCGAGCAAGAGCCGACGTCGACACCGATGGCAAGGTCGAGGGAGCCCCGCTCGAGAAAGCGCACCAGGCACTGGCGACCTTCTACAAGAATGACGAGGCGCATGCATTCGACCTTTGGTACACGCGCCGGCCCGCCGGCAGCTTGATGGTGGTGTACCTTCCGGCGCGGCGCGGACTCTTTCCCATCTGGCTGGCGATGGATCGCAAGGGGAGCGCGCTCGAGCAAGAAGATGAGCTTCCGCCCGGTGCCTTCGAGGCGATGCGGCAAGCCGCGCAGTAAGGCATATCTGCGCCCCCGAGGGGGCGCACCGCGACGCCCGCGGCGTGCGGGGAAAAGGAGGGGACCCTACTTCACGCGCCTTGCGACGACACCATTGGCGGTGACGGTTCGCTCATGAATGACGAACGAAGAGCGACCCGCGGACGTGCTCGTCGTCGATGCGGGTCCCAGCTGGCTTGGTTCTCGCGCTTTGGCTCAAGCGCTTGGCGACGTCCGCATCGTCGACAAGACCGCGGAGCGCGTGCACGACATCTCGCGCTCTCGTCGTGCACGCGCACCCTCGAGGTCTACCGACAAATGGGGCTTGCGGAAGAGGCTATCGATCGCGGGCCCGAGTTTGCGGCAGTCAACTTGTGGGTACGGGGCAAGCGCGCGGCGCGCGCGGCCTTCTGCAATATCGGCAACGGGCTCAGCCCATTTCCGTACATGAACATTCTTCCCAAGACGAGTCGGAAGAGCGCAGGCGAACCCTCGACTGGGACGACGTGAGCCCGCGCGCCATCGAGCGGCCACGGATGACCGTGGATCGGGTCAATTGGTTTTCAATCATAACATCGCGATGCGACCGCTCATTCGGCGGAGCTCTGGCGGAGCAGGCGGGCCCTCCGCCGTCATCTCCAGCATTCCCCCCCCACGCGCATCGATCGAGGTAGGGCCGAACCATAGCGCACGCTGCTCGGGCTCGACGATCGCCGACCAAACGACGGCGATCGGATGAGGCAGGAGCGCGCACCGCCCGCACCTCGACGTCCACCTAAGTTGAGGAGGCGGAAAAGTCGCGCGCATGAAAATACGAGCTGACCGTGGAGCAGCATATGAAGGTCGACCCGGACTCGAAGGAATACGCTGGCTATAATGTCTAGCCTATACGCTGACCATGTCCCGTGCTGCAATCACGTTGGCAACTCAGTAGCTCTGCTGTAAGAACAAGCGATCGCGAGACGGTGTTCGTCGAATGGACCCCTCCAGCTCCCGACGCGCTTCGGAGGGCGTTGCGGTCACCTTCACGAGGAACCCCCACCGCTGTGGCGTAAGCGGGCACCTCAAATTCGTATCAAGCTGAAGAGCGCAGCAACGCCTTCTCTCCGACTGCTGTCGCCGGCAAAACGTGCAAGCCGATCAGCTCACCATCCAAGCCGATCGCGCAACTTCAATGATGTCCAAGCGTCGCTCTTCTGCTTGCCGAGCTCGGGGTACAACGAACAACACCATCATGCCGAGCGGCCCGCCCACCGTGCTCTCGCCCTCCGCGCGGCCTTCCAGCTTCATCCCGAGCGCTTTCCAAACGGCAGGCCTTTCCTCCCCAACCGCGCGCCGAAGTCTGGATCAACGAGCCAGGTTCCTAGAGTAATCATTGCCTCAGGCTGTCTCATTGGCGTTGGCAGGTTCCGCCCTTCGCGTCGGGGTTCCTCTCGTCGATTGGCGATACCGTGCACAATCGGGCTTAAGCCTGATCCGTCACGTCACTATACGTAAGTCGCGTTCCACGCTCACCACCCTCCAGACACAGCCGACGGAACTGTAGCGATAGAAAATGGGCGTGCGGCAATTAGACCACATAACAGCGCAACGTTTGAGAACTCAAAGCGCTGATGCGCGGCGCGTAAAAACTTCACAAACGGATTTGCTCATTGCGGGCCGCCAGCGACGGTGCCATTGTCTCTTCGCGCGGTCGCTTGTTGAGCGCCGTCTGGTGGGCCAGTTCGTTTGCCCTGAGATTATGAAGCTCCTCGTCCAAACGCGTGCACCGGCGATACCCACCACGCCAGGCGATAGTCAGACACGGTCGCCGTCTGGCAACGTTGCCGCCAAGGCGCGGCGAGAAGCGTCGACCATTGAGGACGACGCGGTCGACCGACTCGTCTTCAAGATCAACGCCATTTGCAAGGGGGCAACGCTCGATTTTGCGCTTACAGTCGGTAGGGCCGTTGTCGACGGTATCTACTTTGGCGATCTGAACGCCTGGCGACGACGCGTACGAAAGAACCAGTCATTTCGAAAGCTCGCTCGACATCCGAACCTGCCGATGAGTCCGGCGGCGCTTTATCGCAGCGTGGCAATTTTTGAATTGTGCGAACGATTGGGTATTACGAGCTGGAAGCACGTGTCGACGACGCACATACGTAGCGTCCTCCGATTGCATGCCGACGACCAACGGCAGCTATTACAAGCCGCCGAAGTCAACATGTGGTCTGCTCGCCGGCTCGAAGAGGAGGTCGGTGGACTTACCAACCACGGCCCAGCGCGAGGCGGCCGGCATCGCGATCCTTTCAGCAAGACGATTCGTAGGCTCGAACAGTGCCTCGATGCTGACGACGGACTGATAGGCGTGCAAGACTACGCGTCGAGGGCGACGACGGAGAGCGTGCAATCCGTCCTTTACATTCTCCGGCGCTTCGCCTGCGCATGCGCTGCGGCCGAGGATCGCTTGCGTCGGGCTGCTCCCGCGACACCGACCAACCTCCCTCCGCCTTCGACCTCGTCTGAGTTCGTTGCGGCTGAATCAAGACAGACTGCGGCTCCTGCTCGCTGCATTGGCCGCTAGTCCGGAGTGTTGCCGCGCGGCAACATCGCGCAGCATCTGTCCCTTATCGAACGCTTATCGATCCACCGTGCGTTGATCCTTTCTCGAGTCAGTATGGTGGGCAGGTCTAAATCTATGCTCCGCTTATCAAGTTGCTAGCCCTTCAGGGTGTACGGGCAGCGAGTATCTTCGTAATCCGGCGGCAATACCCATGGAATTGAGTTGCGGGTACCGCCATACTCCTACGCATCATCCGAACCGGCAAACTTCACGAAGACGTCAATGCCGCAGCCCAGCAGAGCGTCCACCTTGCCCTCGAAGCTGAACTACATCTCAGACATTGCTGCTAATCCAGCCTCAAATCAAAATCGGTTTAGGAAGAGCGCATGCGTCGGGACGAAAGGTGGATCCGACAATCCGCCTTGCTCTGAACCATTGACCGTTAAATCAATACGCGGTACTCGCTGTGTTGAGAGGATGCGGTGAGAGAGACCATGCATCCTTGCACTTCGCAAAGGAGGGTAGAGGCATGAAACACGTCTACTTGATGCGTTTGCGGACCGGTTTCAAACTACTGACCGCCTTGTTCATAGCGTCGATTGTAGCTCTCAATCTGACGACGGGGGAAGCGGAGGCCTGTAACTTTAGAACGACGTACGATTCGACGGGTCTTTGGTGTGTCTGCGCACTAGGGCCGGTTTGGTGGTCGTGTCAGGAAGTAGATTATGGGACCTACGTCCAGTGTAATGTTAGCGGACTATGCGCCGAGGCAGCTCGGGCAGGAGGTGATGGCTCTGACGGCAGCTGCGCAGAAAACTGAAGCATGAGATTTCTCGGGTATTCCCGAAGGGGAATACCCGAGGGCGCGCCCGAGGGCGGCGCCCGACCCATCCCGCAGGTTACGAAAGGAGGGAACGATGCTCGGGAAATGGAAGCTGCCAGGTTTCGGCATACTCGTCTTGTTTCTGGGCGGCGCCGCGTGGCTGCTGGCAACGACGAAGCCAGCGGGCCACCCTAACAGCACCATGGGCACCGTCGAGTCCCCGGAAATTCATCCCGGCATTTTTCGCGTGTTTGCCGCTGGCGCTCGCGGCTCCCGGATTGCCGGTCGGGTTTTGGATCCGGAGGGCAAGCCGTTCGCAGATGCCGAATTGACGGCCATTCGTGACACCCAAGATCAGCGCCTCGGCGATCAAGCGGATATTCGACTCCGCGCGGTTGTGCGCAGCGATCCAAAGGGAGAATTCATCTTCGCGCTGCGCAGCCCGGGTGCTTACATCGTGACGGCGAGCGCGTCCGGCTTCGCCCCCGGCCGCGCGAATGTCGTCGTTGCCGATGCTTCCGAGCGGACCGTCACCATCACGCTGATACGAGGAGGAGTCGTCCTTCGTGGGCGTGTCGAAGACTCGAGTGGCGGGCCCATATCGGGCGCACAGGTATTCGCCGGATCTACGGCGTCGGGCTACGCCCTCGTTCGAACCGATGGTCGCGGAATGTACGAGCATCGACTAGCGCCGAGCAGGTACGCTGTGCACGCCGACGCCGATGGCTATGCTCCTCAACGTCAAACCGTAGACGTTTCGAGTGACGCCGAGCAAAACTTCCTTCTCCACCCCGCGGCGCGCGTGAGCGGCCGAGTCGTCGAAGGTGCTTCCAGCAAGGTGGTCAGTGAGGCCACGGTCCGAGCCGTTCTGCAAGGCGACGTCATCCCGCTAGAGATCACCTCCGACGCCGCGGGAGAGTTCCTCTTCTCCGATCTCAATCCCGGGCGCTACTTGATCTCTGCCGCGAAGGGGAACCTCGTCGGTTTCTCGTCGGGGCCAGTCGCGGTTGCATTGGCTGACCACGTTGCAGACGTGATCATCAACCTGGAACCGGGGTATTCCATTTCCGGCAGCGTTCTCGACACCCGCAATCAATCGTTGCCGTCGGCACAAATCAGAATGCGCGAGATACGCGAGGGAAGCCTGGTGTCCGGGAGCGATTCCGGAAGCGTCGTGGCGTTGACGGACGTCAGCGGCCGCTACCGGATTGACGGCGTGCTGCCTGGTCATTTCGCGCTGGCTGCAGACGCTGTACCCAATGCGCCGAGCGAATGGCGCGACGTTCTCATCAAAAAGGAGGACGCCACGCAGGTGAACTTCGTTATGATTGCAGGAGGAGAGCTCCTTGGAACCGTCCTCGGGCCCGACGGTAAACCGGTGCCTGACTGCAAGGTCATGACCGAAGTCCGGGCCGGAGACTCCGTGGATAGCGCCGTGCGCGCTTGGCGGCGCAGCCGAACGAGCTCGAACGGTCGGTTCGTGGCGAAAGGGCTCGCTGCTGGCCTTGTGAATGTGACCGCCGATCACCCTCAATTCGGAATGGCATCCTTGAGCCCCATGTCCCTTAGTGTCGCCGAGAAGAAGGAGGTTACAGTTCGATTTCAAAAGGGCGCATTCATCCGTGGGACGGTCCAGTACGGAGACGGTGTTGTCGCCGCTAGCGTGAACGTGCGCTGGGACGGAACGATTCTTCGCTCCACCTTCACCGACAATGACGGCAAATTCGAAATTGGGCCGCTGCCCTCCGGCCGCGGCACACTCAAGGCCGAAGTCACGAGGGCGCAGTGGACGTCACATGGCGGCCCCGACGAGCCTGACCGAAAAGGGCTGGTTGTGGTCTCCGGACAGGATTTGAACGGCATCGCGCTCGTTGTGACCCGTCAGAATGAGGCCATATCTGGCACCGTGCTGAGTCCTGATGGCCACCCCCTCGAGGGCGCTCTCATCGAAACCGAGCTGGAGCAGCCGGGGCTATCGGCGTTCAATCTGCCCACCGTGTCCTTTCAGACAACGGGAAGTGGCGTTTCCGGTCGTGAAGGTCATTTCGCCATTCGTGACTTACGAAAGAGCCGCTACTGGGTGCGGGCTGTTCAACCGCGATTTCCGGCGACCGAGCCGGTTTCGGTCGACGCCCCTGCCGCGGGGATTCAACTGCGCTTCGACGCCGGAGCGCGTTTGTCGGGTAAGGCGGTGAGCGAGAACGGCGCTCCGGTGACGAGCTTTGAAGTCGAAGTGGTTTCCGCGCAGGCGCCGGATTCCAATCGCTCAGGACCGAGTCGTAACGATGCAGCTCGCAGGAGCGTGAACCATCCCGCCGGCGTGTTCGAGGTAGACGCGCTCAAGGCCGGCCGTTACGAAGTGGTGGTCTCCACTGCCGCGGGCGGCGCCGGGCGGATCGCTGGAATTGACTTACGCGCTGGCGAGTCGCGAGAAAATCTGGTCGTCACAGTTGCTGGGCTGCTCCGTTTGAAGGGGCGCATCGTCGACGCTGATACCCGCAAGGGCATTGTCGATATGACCGTGACGGTCACCCCGGCACGAGAGCAGGTCCTGGCGCGAACAGACATGGACGGTGCATTCGTTCTGGAGCGACTCGTGCCGGGTCGTACCATCCGCATTCAGGCGCGCGGAGCAGAAAGAGGGTACGTTCCTGAAACCCGCGACGTCGCTTTACCCGAAAACCGAACGGAGTTCGATATCGATCCGATCCTGCTATTGCGCATACCGTCGAGTGATGCGCTACGCGGGGCAGACCTCAGTTCCGGGCTGCGGCTCTCGCAGGGCGAAAGCCTACCCCGCGTCCTGGATGTTCCGCCGAACTCCGCTGCGGCGCGCGCCGGGCTGGTATCGGGAGCGGTCATCCAAGCGATTGATGGGCGTGATATGACCGGATACGGCGAGAAGGCAACCCTGACGTTGCTGCGAGGTACCCCCGGTACCCAAGTCTCGGTCGAATTCCAATTGCCGAACGGGGCTCGGCAAACGGCGGTGCTTGCCCGTTAATCGGATGCGGAGGTCGACGTGGCGCACGTTGGTCTGACCATGCACGCCGGGCGTCGCGCGCTATCTGCGCAAATTTCTGCGTTGCTAGATTATTGCGCCGGCTTCGAGGGCCGTTTAAGGTTTGGAGGGAGCCGAGGGTCGGGGGCACGATTGAGCGCGGGAAACTACGCGAATGAGCGCTGCGCGACGCCAGCGCTGCGGTGTTTTTGGGGTTGTCCTAATGTCAGTCCTGCCCACTACGAGGCTCGAGAGCCGGGGCGACGGCGGGGACGTCGTCGCTCCGTGGGAGGGTATCGAGCGATCCCCAAAACACGAGCGCGGCGCCGATATAACAGGCGACGCCAAGGAGGAATGCCTTGGAAAGCCCGAAGTGAATGGCCACGTAAATCGCCACTGCGCTGCCCGCCACTCCGAACATGCCATTGACACCCCAACACCAGGCAACGAGATCGCGCCTCGACGCGATGCGCGAGATGCCGAGGGGCATCGGAAGCCCGAGGAGGACGCCGACGGGCGCAATGGCCAGCATGAGTCCCAACGTTCGGACGGGAAGAGAAAAGCCGGTCAGCCAGTCCGCGAGCCCGCCGCTGGTCGCCAGCGAGACGACGAGCGATGCGAGCAGGACGAGGAAGGCCAGGGCGGCCTTCGCGCCCTCGAGCTTGTGCCGCTGCGAGAGGAAGGCGCCCGCGCCCGTCGACAGGAGCAGAGCGGCGAGCACGGCGGCGAGCGATAGCGTCGGGTTTCCGATGATGAGCACACTCTGCTGAAGCAGCTTCATCTCGATGAGCATGAAGCCGAATCCGAGGAGCGAGAAATAGGCAGTCGAAGTGGCGATTGCGCGCAGCCCACCGATGTTGCGCCGCAGCAGCACCCCGAGCGGCAATAGCGCGAACACCCCGATCAGTACGAAGATCGTCGCGATCGATTGGCGCAGGATGCGTACCTCGCGTCCTCCTGGTTGGCCAGCGCTCTCGCGCAAGAAGAAGTAGAAGGGCCTGTCGTCCGTGTTCGGCTCCATGTCGAACCCGAAGGAAGCGTAGACCGCGGCGCGGTCCTTGCCCGTGATGAGCCGCGCGATGTCGGCATCGCCGTCGCTGCTGCCCGGCATGTAGAGTGGGTTGAAGTGCAGGCGGCTCTGCGCTTCACCGATGACGGCGAGCTCGCCGGGAGAAAAAGGCGTGCGTTTCACGAGGACCTGCGTGAGCTCGCGGCGCCCGAAATGAGGGCTCGCCACCGACGTCACCGTAATGTAACGGCCTGGGTCCGCGATTCCCATTTCCCGCAGCGCTTCGACGGCGACGCCGATGCCTTTGATCGCGTCGTACTCGGGCGAATACCTGGCGCGCATGAAAGCGAGAACGCCATCATCCTTCAGGCGATTGAGATAATCGCGGAATGCTTCGACCGTATAGAGATAGTTTTCCGTCAGCGCGAACGCACCCGCTCCCGTTGCGGCGCCCGAATCGACCCAGGTGACGGTGACGACGTCGTACCGAGTCCGATCTCGTTTCACGAAGGTGCGCGCATTCTCGAAGTGGACCGTTACGCCGGGCAGTTGATAGGGGCGGCCCGAATACGAACCAAACTGCTCGTTGACGATGTCGCCGACCAACGGATTGACCTCGACGCCGACGATAGGGTCTTTGCCGTGGTGCTTCGCCATCATGACGTCGAGCCCTGCGCCGACGCCGAGCGTCAGCGCGGACCCCGTCGGCCGGAGCAAATGGGGAAGGCTCGACACGTCGTAGCGCAAGAAGTCGAGCTTGGAGACGTCCCCGTCGGGACAGTGCTGGATCTGCGTACCCGCGACCCCCTCGATGAGCAAATCGTATTGCGGAGGATGCTCGGTGCGGTACGTCTCGCTCAATCCCCACGTGAAAAATGGCCCTCGTTTGACGAGGACACGTGAGAAGTCGTTCCATCGATCGACGATGACGTCGGCCATCCGTTGGTTCCGGATGACGAGCGGCGAAAGCACGGGTGATCCATGCACCGTCACGAAAAGGGTGGCGAACAAGGCGATCAAGGCGCCCGAGACACCGGTAGCCACTCGCCGCTCGCCGACGGCGAGAAGAAAGAGCGGCGCCGCGGCCCCGGCGCACGCAGCGATGACCAGCATCGCCTCGGGAGCCGCCACATGCTGGAGAAGAGGGACGGCCAGCACGCATCCAGCGGCAGCCGAGATGAGATCGATGGCATAGAGCAGCCCAAATTCTCCGGCGTACGCTTCGAAAATGGCGGCGACCACGATGCCACCGAAAAAGAACGGCACGAAGAGCGCACCGAAGAGCAAGACTTGGACGAGCTGATTCTGGAAACTCTCGTTTCCCATCGCTGGGTAAAATCGTAGGTAGAGAAGCGTCGCCGATGCGGCCGACAGGCTCAGCCCGAACGCGGCGAGCCCCGCGCGTCGTTCGGGCAGCCCCGCGCGCTTACCTCGCAGCGTGACCCACAGACTGCCGGTCCCGAGGCCCAGCATGGCGATGCTGATGCTCATGAAAGCGAAGTAGTAGCCAATCGTTCCCGAAAAGACGCGCGTGAGCGTGACTTCGACGAGGAGCAACGAAGCCGTGACGATGGCGAATGCCACCCGTGTTCCTATCGCCGATTTCCGCATGGCCGGCTTCCCGATCGCATGTCCTCGGGACGAGCGCAATCATTGCGCCGGCCGGGACGCGAGACTATCTGTTGCGCGAGACCATCATGTCGCTGAAAGTCGCCGTCGGACACCTCGCGAGTGGGGACTGGGAGAATGCGCATGCCATCGTCCAAGACGACGAGTCCGCGCTCGGGTGCTGGGCTCACGGCATCGTGCACCTTCTGGAGGGCGACATGGACAACGCTGCTTATTGGTACCTGCGAGCGGGCCGGCCTTTTCGGAAGAAGGTCGATGTGAAAAGCGAGGTGGCCGCGCTCGCGGCGGCCTGCGGTTCGTAACGTCGATGCTCTTCGACAAACGTTTGCACGAAGGCATCCGGCGCGAGAACATCTACTTCGTGACGTTGCACTACGTCGAATCGGTCCGTCGACGGCGCAAGCCCGGGACCGTTCTCGTCCGTCGGCGGCCCGATTGACATTGGTTGGCCGCGCCGGGTAGGCGAGGTGCGCGCTTTGTTGCAGGGACAGGCGCTACGGACACTGCTGTCCGGGAGCGAGTCGACGCGGCGTGCAGCTCGCCACCGTGTAACCCCCGCTCAGTACGCCGTTGTTGCAGGTGCGTTGCTGGGAGTCGCACACCTCGCACACCGGCACGGTCGCGCTCGCGAACGCGGTGACGGAGCTGCCGTGCGCGATGGTGCGGCCGTTGAACGTGCAGTCGGAGGGAGGTGTCGGCAGGTAGATGTCCGCGCGCTCGCCCTGCGCCTGCACGATGGCAGCGAAATCTCTGCGGATCACGAACACGCGCTTGTCTTCACCGTCGAGCCTGAGCGCGCGGCGCAGGCCATTCATGAGCGTCGCCTGCAGGTCGTCACCGAACGCGAGCGCCCGCTCATCCACAGCGCGCACCGCGAAGCGGCTCGCCAGATCGAACGTAGCACTACCGAGCGGACCCGGATCGAGCAAGATGGGTAGCGCAAGGTCCGTCAGCACCGTGTTGATCCCGAACACCTCTTTCAATCTGTCGAAGTCGAGCAACACGGCAGCGTTCGCACCCTTCAGCAAGGTCGAGGGACCGGCCAGGAGTGCCGTTGCCACCCCACTCACGGGGCTGACGCCGCTCACCCGCAGATCGACGTCGGTGCGCTCGAGCTTCGTGGCGACGCGCACCATCGGCCGGATGGTCAGCACCAGGTCTCCTCCGGCATTGAAGCTCAGACTCGGCGCCAAGGTGAACATGATCGCGACGTTGGCGTCCGTGCTCAGCGAGCCGCTGGCCGAGTAGTGATCGCTGCCGAGGCCGTTGCAGCCGAACGGGTCCCGAACGCCGAACGACTGCTTCACGTTGAAGATCACGTCGAAGCTCACGGGCAGCTTGATGCCGATCGCCACGGGCTCGCTGATCGCGTTGCCACGGAAGTCGAAGGTCGCCCCCCGACCGAGGCGTGCACTCGCGCGCCGGCGCTCGATGCGGGCGGTGACCGTACAGCTGTGGCCGGTGTCGATCTTGATGTGCGTTGGATCGTCGTAGCCGAAGAGGATGCCGTTGGCGTCGATGCTGATATTCGACTGAGCGAGCTCGTCGTTGATCCGTGTGCGCACGACCCGGCATAACAGCTGCTCCTCCGCATTGCCTGTTCTGCACTCGAAGAATTCCAAGAACGGGTCGAGGATGTCGCCGAGCGTCGTCCCCAAAGCCTGCGCCTCGGCGGCGCGTGGGGCGAGCGTGAGCATGGTGGCCGTGATGGCCACCGCCACCGCGTGGCGTCGTTGATAGACCGGGTTTTGCCTGGTGACCATGGAATCGCCTTCTTTCGTTTGTGCGTTGGGCAGCAGTGATCGTTGGCGACAGGCCCGATACACGGCCCGCGCGTCGGAATGCACAGCCGGTACGCGTCAAGGGAGGCTTTGGGTTCCATGTCGCGAGCGCTTTTGCTGCGATGACGAAGCCGACGCGTCCGGCATCACCACGTGTACGAGCGTCGAGGCCGCGAAGGCCGCGAGATCGACCGTGCCGTTCGTCGGAGCGGGGCTGGGAGTGGGCGCCGCCACAGCCGGAGGCGCGACCCAGCCGTGCGGCCGCGTGAAACGGGAATCGTATCTGCCGTTACCGCGCACCGAGTGCGAGAAAGCAGATCTGCGACGCGATCGCGTCGTTCGTCGTCCAATTGAGCGTGAAACCGGTGGGGCCGAAGCTCGCGAGATCCGCTTCGGCGTCCAGCGGCGCGGTGTTCATCTTGATGAACACTTTACTCGCCTTGTCGATGCCTTCGACCGAGGCCGTGGCGACGTTGTCGTCCGCGACGACCGCGGAGCTCGCTTCGTTGGTTCCGTCGCTGGCGCCGAGTCCGAAGCTGCCAGTGGACACGCTCGTTCCCGACGTCTGCGCCGTGGTCTGGAAGCTCGCCAATAACAAAGCCCCAGGCTGAAATCCGCTCGTCACCGACTGGCTCGCGGGCGCCGTCCCCGTCGTCTTGTTGAACGCCCCGACGCTCGCCTTCAAACCGCCGAGCGCGAGCGAATAAATATGACTGGCGGCGCTGTTCGCCGTCGTGAAGTTGACGGTGAAGCCGTCAGCGTTCATCGAGACGAACTTGGCGTCCTTGGTGACGGCCGGGCCGGTGTCCGTGTAACTATAGAGCGCGCTGTCGGTGCGCTGCGCGCGGCTCGCGATGGTCGGGCTCTCGCTGTGAACGCTTCCAGCTTGGATCGCCCACTGGGCGCCCGTCTTGTCCATCGCGCCTAAGCCGATGACCGCATTCGTGACATTGCTCCCCGGTGCCTCATCGTATCCCCAACCGGGATAAAAGTGCAGGACCGCTTCCGGCGTAAATCCGATGCCGCTCACCGTCTTCGAGCCGGGTGCGATCGGTGCCAGCCAAGTGACGACTTTTGCCGTGACTTGCGGGCCGCCGATGACGACATAGTGAAGGACGCTGGGCTGCCCGTCATTCGTCGTCCAGTCGAGCGTGAAGTTGGTCGCGTTCCACCCGGGAAGATTGGCTTCGGCGGCAACGGTGGCACTGGTTCCGCTCGACGAAATCATCAACATCGCTTTGCTCGCAATGCGCCGAATGCCCCACGCAGGGGAGACGCCATCGCGCGCCGTCGTTGCGATCGCGTAGCTGGCCGACGAATCCGAGATCCCGATGCCGTAATAAAACCCGCTGCTCTGCGATTCGTTGGTCTTGCCGATGGTCCAGAGGATCAGCGCCTTCGGGATTTGTCCCAGCCCGTGAGCGATGTTCTGCGATCCCGTGCTACCGCTCTTGTTGAACGAGCCCACGGCAAAAACGGCCCCGGGTGGAGGCGGCGCTTCGGGCGCGGCGTCCATCGTGCCGCCCGCGCCGCCGGTCCCACCCGTGACCCCGCCGGTCCCAGAACCGCCGTCGGCTCCGGCCGTTGCGCCGCCCGCGCCGCCCTTCGCGCCAGCCGTTCCGCCTGTTGCGCCAGCCGCTCCGCCCGTTGCGCCAGCCGCTCCGCCCGTTGCGCCAGCCGTTCCGCCTGTTGTTCCTCCGGTTCCGGTCGCGCCTCCCGTGCCCGTGGCGCCGCCGGTGCCTGCGTCGATCGTCGTGCCGCCGGCGCCCGCAGTTCCGCTGGTCGTGCCGCCCGATCCGCCGGATGCGTCGCCTGGAGGGGACCCCCCGGTTCCGCCGGTCGCGCCGCCCGCTCCACCGCTGCCTCCCTTCGTTCCGCCGGTCACGCCGGTCCCGCCCGACCCGCCCGTGCTCCCGCCCGAACCATCGGTGGGAATGCCGCCCGCTCCACCGGTCGTGGAAGCGTCGGACACGATGCCGCCCGCTCCACCCAATCCGCCGATTCCTCCGGAGCCGCCGCTGCCACCCGTGCCGAGCCCGTTGTCGATCGGATTCTCGCCGTAGACCGAGCACGCGCCGGTGCTCAGGGCGATGGCGGAAATGATCGCAAAGTAAGGAAAGCGTTGACCCTCAAAGAGGAATTTGGATGTTTTCACCGCAATCAGCTCTACGGCGGACCGTGCCTTACCTTAACTTTCGTAGGAGCCCGCTTTCGCGAATGAATTCCCGTTTGGCGGGCTCCGATCGGCGAGGCGAGCCGAACTTCTTAGCTTTCCCGTGAGTCGGAGAGGCGGGCCTGAATCGAACGTGCCGAATCTGCGTGGCTGCCGCGCGATGCCGAAGGTGCGCCTTCTGCACCCTTCGGGGACACCGCCCCAATCGTCTTTCCTTTGCTCACATGCCGAACCGATCACGGTTGCCTCACCGATCTCGCACCTTCCCGCTCGCCGACTTCGGGCTCGAACGGATTGATCCCCAGCGGCATCCTGTTGCGCCGGAGTGGCGGGTTCGCGTGCGCTCGCCCGGCGCTTTAGAGTAGCTCGATGAACGTCCGGTTTAGGCGCAGCGGCGAACGACGCTATGCGGTCATCGTCACGCTTGCAGGCGAGCCGCCTCGTGCGATGGATCCAGCGCCAGGTTACGATGACGACATCCCACATGACCTCGTGCACTACGTCGTCGAGGCTGAACTGGGCCTTACGAAGGGGGTTTACGGACGCGCCGCACGAGGCGCCGGCACGTTCATCACGACCGCAGAGCGGGACGGCGGCCCGAGAGAGCGGGCGCGCAAACAGCGCAAACAAGAGAGACGCGAGCGAGGTCTGGGTGCTCAGGATGCGCGCCATGCGGCTGACATGGCACAGTCGGAGCGCCTCGCTGCGCTCTGCGACGTCGCTTGGCGACGGAGGCACGGTCAGCGTCCGGATCCCATGCGGTCTGCGCCCGTGCCGCGGAGCGAGAATGCCGCGAATGTCGAGCGCGTGGTTTCCCGCTTGGACGCGATCGCGCCACTGTGGCGAGCGCTGCCTGTAGGGGGCGAACTCGTTTTCGAGTGGCCCAATGTCGTGCCGACTCATCCGTACCAGCGGAGCGCCGGCCGGCGCTTTGAATCGATCATCCACGGCCGGATTTGAATCGATCATTGAGGAGCAGTGTCAATGCGATCGCAGCGCCGCCTGGTACGCCTTGGCCAACCGCGTCTGATTCTCTCCGGGCTGAACGAACCGCGCGAGTAGCGCAAGGTCCAAATCAGGAAGAGCCTCGCTGCGTCCGCTGCGCTCGTAGTTCCCGCCGACCAGACGATGTACGGCGATGGTTCCGCTTCCCGGGCGCCACTCCCAGACCTCGGGAACCCCGAGCCCCGCGTAGACGGCCATCTTGTCGACGAGCGCGCTCGACACGATCACCTCGATGGCGATGTCGGGCACGCCGTCTTCTTCGAGCTTTCCGAGCTTGTAACATTCGTCCGGTTCGAGCCCGCGCTCCTTCGCCTCGCGACGAAACGTCGTTCCGCCGAAGCCGCGGAGATCGACATCGGTCTCCATCGCCCACACCTCGATCAGGCGACCGATGATCGTCTTGGCATCCTCGTGAAGCAGCGAAGGGCTCATGAGCTCGAGCGTCCCTTCCAAGTAGGTCATCTTCACGCCGGCCCCCCCCTCGTCCAGCTCGTCACGTAGAGCGACGTAAGTCCGCCAAGGGACGCCATGGAGCACGAAGCGGCGCTCGGCGGATCCCGAGGCTCCAGGCGATTCGGGCTCAATGACGAAAGCCATGCGATTCCACCAGGCTAGCATGGGACGAAAGGGAAACCTCTCGCAGGGGATTCGGCCAGCGCGTGGTGTCGGTTGCGCGCTTTGCGTCCGCGCGACCCGCCCAGGCGAAAACGCGCACAAAAAACTGAAGCCCCGTCTTCTTTCGAAAACGGGGCTTCTAGGAGGGCATTAAGCCTTCAAAAAAATCCCGGCAGCGTCCTACTCTCCCACACGGCTTCCCGTGCAGTACCATCGGCTCCGAAGAGCTTAACTTCCGAGTTCGGGATGGGATCGGGTGTAGCCTCTTCGATATCACCACCGGAAACAATTGGATTGCGCGTCCTTGCTTGCGTCGAGAGCGCCGCGGTCCGCCGCCCCTTTTTGGTGGGGTAGGGGAGACCGCGATTCGCAATCCCAATCCCGGGTGCGAGCGCTTTACTTCGACTTACTGCTTCGATGCTGCCTTAGAAATATGGTCAAGCCTCACGACCGATTAGTACCAGTTAGCTCCACAGATTGCTCTGCTTCCACACCTGGCCTATCAACCACGTAGTCTACATGGGGTCTTTAGTGTCTTGCGACAGGGATACCTTGTCTTGAGGCCGGCTTCCC
>DATHES010000161.1:0-42388 GCA_035318465.1 Polyangiaceae bacterium | reverse complement strand
GAGCATCTCCTCTGGGAAATAGAGGCTTTGCTTCCGTTTGTCGGACTTCGAGCCCTCGCCAGCAGCTGCTTTTGCGTTGTTGTCTCTGTCGCCGATCGCCAAGAGATCCTCCCGGAATGAGGCTGGGATAGGGCCTAACGCGAATTACGCCAACCCTCTACCCTTTCACGAATCTACCGTTTCGCACCGGGCCGTCAACGGTTTTACGTTCGGGTATCCTTGGCGTCGAGCGAGAGCCCCCCCGGAAGGACTTTTTTTCATGCCCAATGCCGTTCGTTCGACACCCGTGCTCGCTGCGCTGGCTCTGGCGGCCTTTGCCGGCGGCGCCGCGATGGGCCGGCTCTCTTTCGCAACGACGCGTGAGGAGAGCCCCTACCGCGACCTGGCGCAGCTCGCCCGCGTGCTCGTTCTCGTGGAAAACCAATACGTCGAGCCGGTCGACCACAAACGCGCTCTGGAAGGGGCCATCAAAGGGATGGTGAAAGAGCTCGATCCGCACTCGGCGTACCTCCCGCCAGAGGACTACCGCATCTTCCAGAGCGACACGGAGGGCAAATTCGGCGGCGTAGGGATCGAGGTCGACCTCCGCGACGACGCCATCACGGTGATTGCACCCATCGAGGGATCTCCGGCGGAGCGCGCCGGAGTCCGCTCCGGGGACAAGATCGTCGCTGTCGACGGGCAATCGGCTCGCGGCGAACCCATCGATCGACTCGTTCGTCGCTTGCGCGGCACGCCGGGGAGTCGCGTTCAGATCGGCGTGCGCCGGCCGAGCACCGAGACATTGCTTACCTTCGATCTCGTGCGCGAGCAGATCAAAGTCACCAGCGTCGTCGGCAAGCGGCTCTCTTCCGACGTGCTGTACGTGCGTCTCAAGCAGTTCCAGGAGGGCACCCATCGCGAGCTCCTGGAGGCCGTGGGGCGCGCGCGCAAGGAGTCACCCCGTCCGTTCTCCGGCGTGCTGCTCGACATGCGCAGCAACCCGGGCGGACTGGTCGATGAAGCGTCCGAAGTTGCGGACGAGTTTCTCGGCGGGGGCATTGTTTATTCGACGCGACAC
Source organism: Polyangiaceae bacterium (assembly GCA_035318465.1). GTDB lineage: Bacteria > Myxococcota_A > Polyangia > Polyangiales > Polyangiaceae > DASWDH01. The sequence continues at coordinate 41,328 of DATHES010000161.1, read as the reverse complement.
CGCGGCCAAGTCGTCGAACAAGTGACGGCGCGCGACGGCGGGGCGCTGGCCGAGCTCCCCCTGACGGTCCTCGTCAACGAGTACAGCGCCAGCGCCGCGGAGCTCGTGGCGGGCGCGCTCCAGGACAACCACCGCGCCACCGTCGTCGGCGCGCCCACGTTCGGCAAAGGGTCGGTCCAGAGCATCGTCGACCTGCCGGGCGGAGCTGGTCTCAAGCTGACGACCATGCGCTACTACACGCCGAGCGGGCACTCGATCCAAGCGCAGGGGATTCAGCCCGACATTTTGGTCGAATCGAGTCGCGTCGCGGTCGAACCGTCGCGCGTCACCCGCGAGCGGGACCTGGAAGGGCATCTCCCTGCCGAAGGGGCGGTCACTGCGCGCAATGTCCCGGTCTTCCGCAGTCCCTCGCCTGCCACGGGTGAGAAAGGCACCGAGCTGGAACAACCAGGTCCGCGAACCGCGGGCGACGTTCCCTTCAACCCCGTGGGGGGGCCGGATTTCGCCCTCTCCATTGCCTACCAGGTCGTGCGCGGCGTCCTCACGTCGAAAAAATAAACTCCGTACGCGCGACAGCCCGGGGCGATCATGGGATGCAGCTGGAGAGCAGGTTAGGCGCGGTCGCCGAGCGCGGCGTTCCGCCCCGCTCGGAGGCCGGACAGAACGGCGTCGAGCAGGGTACGTGGCGCGTCAGCCACGGTATCCCCTGCCGCGAAGAGCACGGGGGCAGGCGCGCCGTCGGCTGCGCGAAGGCGTCCACCGCTGTCGACCCAAACGCCAACGCGCTCGAGCCCTGCCGCCGTGCGGTAGCCGGACCAGGCGAACGTCTCGAAAGGGGAGCCATGGAGCGACCCGCTCGTCACGAGCGGCACCCCACGCCACGCGAGCACGGCTGGACAAGCGAGCGAGAGCACGAACGGCTCGTGCGGAGCGAAGCGAATTCCGCCTCCCGCGAGCCCCCCTAACGCGAGGACCGCCGCATCCGCATCGATCGCCTCGCCTGATGCGAGCTCGACGCGCACGGGTGCCGGCGTGGCGCCGCCGGACGTCAATCGGACCGCCCATCCCGACGTCCGCGTGGCGCCCATTTTTTCCAAGAGCTCGTCGCGCGCCGTTTCGAATCGCAATCCCGCCACGCCCCCCGGCGGCGAGATGGGCTCCCCGACCGGCTTGCCGAGCTCGATGGAAAGGTGCGCGCTCACACCGGTCCTCGTGCCGAGCCAGGGGCCCAACATGACGGCACACTTGTTCTCCAGGCCCGGCGCTTTTCGAAGACGGTCGAGCAGCCACGCGACGCGGCCAGGGTCGTCGTGCAGGACGGCGAGATCGGCGTCGGGGGCGACGCCTTCATGCGCGTGACGAAGCACATCGACGGCCACCGGCTCGAAGCGCACGCTGCGCGCTTGCGCCCAGGGTTCGGCGCTCCATGCGCGAGCGAGACCCACGGCATCCCACCCCGGTCGCGAAGCGTCGACGACGCCGACGACTGCATTCTTGAAGGGCCCGACGTCGAGCAAACCGCGATCTTTGCCGCGCGACTCGCGCAGGAGCCCGGCATTCGTCCCCAGCTGCGCCCCCTCTTCGTTGAGCTCCCATGCTCCGAGGGCCGCGACGAAAGAGAGGACGGCCGTGCGCGCCGGACCGAGTGACGCGAGGCGCGGTCCGTCGAGCGCTCCCGAGCCGAGCGACGTCGCGCCTGGCCGGCCGAGCAGCACGACCACGCTCGCCCCCGCTTCGCATGCCGCGTGCGCCGCCGCGGCGCCGCTTGCGCCGCCGCCGACGACGACGACGCGTCGGCTCATTCCCCCTCCTCGATCACGGGTCCGAGTTCGGCGCGCAGCGCGGCCAGACTGAACGCCTCTTGCTGGGCTTGCTCTGGACCGACGGCGACGGCGCGGGTGCACGCTTGACGCGCAAGAAAGCGCAGCGCCTGACGGGCGCCTTCGCGTGGCTCGAGCCGTCGCTCTTCGGCCACGATCTGACCGCAGCGCGCCGCACATCGCATCCCGCCGCAGGCGCCGAGTCCGAGCCGTGTCCGCCGCGCGACGTCATCGACGGTTGCCGCCCACTCCTTTTGGATGACGTAGCGCACTTCGGCTTCGATGACCGGCTCGCAGGTGCAAACGACGTGTGCTTCTTCCGGCCGCTCGGCGATGCGCTCGGCGATGGCGTCGGACCTCGCGCCGTGGCGGTAGACGAGGCGTGCCGCGGCGATAGCGTCGATGCCGAGCCGTTCCGCCAGCGCGCACCGTGAGACCGTACGCTCGCCTCCGGGCAGGGGCGCGATGTGGGTGCGACAAGGAGACGCCGCGCGCTCCAACCTGGCCACGAGCACGTCGGTCATCTGCTCGGCGAAGATGCGGTAGCTGGCGAGCTTGCCCCCGATCATCGAGAAGAGTCCGGGCGCGCCTTCTTTGGCGTGGTCCACCACGCGATGGTCACGCGACAGCGCGTCCTCTCCCGGACCGTAGGCATAGAGCGTGGGACGAACCCCCGCGGTGGTCCCGATGGCCCGCGCGCTTTTCACGGCGGGAAAAACGTTGGCCACGCCTTCCACGAGGTACCGCACTTCGTCGGAAGTCGCGCGAACGTCGTCGAGATCGCCGTAAAAGTCATCGTCGGTGGTGCCGAGGACGCTGACGTTCTGCCAGGGCTCGATGAAGATCTGCCGCCCGTCGATGGCCCGGGCGATGATGCCGTAGTTGGTCAGGCGGCGGTCGAAAATGACGTGGATCCCCTTGCCGGGTCGCACCCGCGCGGCTTCGGCCGGAATCGAGGCGGCCAGCGCGGTCAGCGTGCTCCACGCTCCGGTGGCGTTGACCACCGCGCGCGCCGTGACGACGAAGCTCGCACCGGTGAGCAGGTTCTTGGCGCGTATGCCGCGCACGGCGCCGCTCGGCTCGCGCAAAATCGCTTCCACGTTGGTGTGGGTGTGAACGCGGGCTCCTCGCTCGGCCGCATCGACGGCGTTGGCTACGCAGAGCCGGCTGCCATCGATGCCCCACTCGTCGAACGAAATGCCGCCCACCAGACCGGCACCGCCCGCGGATCCGCCGAAGAGCCCGGGCTCGATGCGAAAGAGCTCGTCGGGAGAAAGGCGCGCGTGGGGCTTGCCGTGTTTGAGCGGTTGAAAGGCGTCGTAGGCTTCGAAAAAAGCGTCGACGAGATCGATGCGGGTTCGCTCCGTCCCTTCGCGGCCGATGGGAATGAGGAAGGGAACGCGAAAGAGAAGATGGGGGGCGATGGCCTGGATGTGTCCCGAGTCGAGGCACGAGGTGCGGGTCACCTCCGGGTCGTCGGTGAGGTAGCGCGGCCCGCCGTGGATCATGCCGCTCGAGTTGCCGCTGGCTCCGAAGGCGAGGTCGTTGCGTTCGAAGAGCGCCGCCGAGAGTCCGCGCAGCGTGACGTCGCGCAAAACGCCCGTTCCGTTGATCCCCCCGCCGATGACGGCGATGTCGACGTCGACGGGCGTCGTGCCGCTCACGTGCCCGGGCCGGGCGGAGGCGTGCTCCGCCAGTTGCGCCGGCTGGGCGGCTCCGTACCGAGCCGAATGGCCCAGCTCAACTTGATCAGATTCTTGAGCACGTTGGGGACGCGCTTCAAAAGGTTGATGGAGGGCGGCCGCTTCTCCACCACGCGCACCGGGATCTCCTCGATGGGGACCTTGGCTCGGTAGGCGCGAATGACGAACTCACTCGCGAAGACGTCGCGATCGACCAGACAATCGGCGACGATGTCGATGAGCGCGCTGCGGCGGAACGCCTTGAGCCCGTGCGTGTCCGTCCCTCGAAAACCGAGGGTGACGCGCAAGAGGTTGGTGTAGACGAGGCTGGCCGCGTGGCGCGCCCAGGGGCGGTCGTCGCTGGCGCCGGCGATGAGCTTCGAGCCGATGACCATGTCCACGCGCCGCGACTTCAAGAGCGAAAGCGCCTGCGCGTGAAAATCCGCATCGCAGAGGTCGATCTCGTCGCAGATGACGTATTCGCCCCGCGCCTCCAAGATGCCTTGCTTCAGGGCCTTGCCGTAGTTCGGCTCGCCAATGGAAAGGAACCGCACCTCGCCGTATTTGGCCGACAGCTCGCCGGCGATGGCGATGGTGCGATCGCGGGAACCATTTTCGGCCAAAATGATCTCGTAGTTCCAGCCGAGCGGGGCGAGCCGTTCGCGCAGGTCGACCACGGCGGCGTGGAGGATCCCCTCTTCGTTGTAGATGGGTATGACGATCGAAATCTGGGGTGGTTGCGCAGTCATCCGGATGTCTCGGGCGCGATCTGCGCGGCCGGGGGCCAGACGCTCGACCGACGCGCGGGGGGGTGCGAGGGCCCGGCTATATAACACAGGGCTAGGCCACGTCGCCCCAATTGACGCCGCTGCCGATGTCCACCTCGAGCGGCACGTCGAGCGGGTGAACGGTCTCCATGGCGTGTTTGACCCGCTGCATCGCCTCCGGCACCGACGCTTCGGGCACCTCGAAGACGAGCTCGTCGTGCACGGTAAGCACCATGCGCGCTCCGGGGACCGCTGGCTCGCGCAGGCGGATCATGGCCAGCTTGAGGAGATCGGCGGCGGTGCCCTGAATGGGTGCGTTCGTCGCGATACGCTCGGCCGCCGCGCGCAGCATACCGTTCGAGGAGCGAATGTTCGGCAAAAGACGCTGCCGCCCGAAGAGGGTGCGCACCGCTTCTCCGCGACGCGCCGTTTCCAGCGTTTCTGCCATGAAGGCATGGACCCGATGGTAGCGTTTGAAATACGCCTCGATGAACGCGGCCGCCTCTTGGCGCGAGATGTCGAGCCGCTTGGCCAGCGCGACCTCGCCCATGCCGTAAATGACCCCGAAGTTGATGGTTTTGGCCCGGCGCCGCATCTCGTCGGTGACACCGTCCGACGGCACGCTGAAGACCTCCATCGCGGTGCGCGTGTGCACGTCCTGCCCCGTGCGAAACGCGTCGATGAGGACCGCATCCTGGGAGAGATGGGCGAGCACGCGCAGCTCGATCTGCGAATAGTCGGCGCTGACGATGCGCATCCCGGGCGGCGCCACGAAGGCCCGACGAATGGCGCGCCCGAGATCGCTGCGAATGGGGATATTCTGCAGGTTGGGATTGTTGGAGGAGATGCGCCCCGTCGCCGCCACCGCTTGCCCCCACTCGGTGTGGATGCGTCCCGTGCCCGGGTTGACGAGCCCGGGGAGCGCATCGATGTACGTCCCCTTGAGCTTCGAAAGCTGCCGGTGCTCCAGTAAGACGCCGGGTAACGCGTGGTGCTCGGCCAGCTGCTCGAGCACGTCGGCGTCCGTCGACCGCCCTGTCTTCGTGCGCTTGATCGGCTTGAGGCCGAGCTCGTCGAACAAGATGACTTCCAGCTGGCGCGGGGAACTGACGTTGAACTCGCGCCCGGCCAGCTCCCGGGCCCGTTTTTCGAGCCGCTCGATCTCGCCTTCGAAGTTCTTGCGCAGCCGATCGAGCTCGACCAGATCGACGAACACGCCGATCCGTTCCATCTCCGCCAGCACCGGGGAAAGGGGCGTCTCGATTTCGTCCATCACGCGCGCCAGGCCCTGTTGGCCGACTTGAGGGCGAAGCCGCTCCTCCAGGCGCCACACGGCCTCCACGTTGGACCCTGCGTGGCGAGCAGCGAGCTCCACCTCGACCTCGTCGAAGCCGAGCCGCGGCCCGCGGGCGCGCGCCGTCATCTGTTCGAACGTGGAAAGGGTGTCATCCAACTCGCGTTTGGCGATCGCCGCCAGCTCGTGCGACGCCTCCGAATCGAGGAGGTAGCTGGCAATCATGACGTCGAACGTCGGTCCGGCGACCACCATCTCGTGCCGCCCGAGCGCCACTTCGATGTACTTCACGTCGTGTCCGACCTTGGCCAGCGCCGGGTCGCAGAGCAGCGGTCCCAGGGCCTCGCGCACCTCCCCCAGGGTGAGTTGCTTGGGGACGCCGATGTAGCGATGCCCGATGGGAATGTAGCAACCTTCTCCCGCGCCGAGGCCGATCGAGACCCCGAGCAGCGAAGCGCGCATGGGCTCGGGCGAGGTCGTTTCGATGCCCAACGCCATGCGCGGCGCTTGCTTGGCGCGCTCGGCGAGCTCGCGCAGCTCGTCCAGCGTGCTGATGATCCGGCATGCTACCGGCTCCTTCGATCGCGCGGCCGCGGACTCGGGCACCGCGCCGACGGGGATGCTGGCGATCATCCGCTGGAAGCCGAGCTCGGTGTAGATGTCGCGCAGCCGTTCGAAATCGGCGCCGCCGTAGCGCAAGTCGTCGAGGTTCCATTCGATGGGCTCGTCGTCGCGCAACGACACGAGCTTCTGCGACAGACGCGCATTGGCTTCGTTCTGCTCGAGCACCTCGCGCAGCCGTTTTTTGGTGATTTCGCCTAGGTGCGCGTAGATGCCGTCGATCGTGCCGTACTTTTGCAGCAGCTCGCCCGCCGTTTTGGGGCCCACCGACGGCACGCCGGGAATGTTGTCCGACGAGTCCCCCATGAGCGCGAGCAGATCGCGGAGCTGTCCGGGCGGCACCCCGAACTTCTCGACGACCTCGGGCAGTCCGTACGTCTTGTCGCGCATCGTGTCCCACATCGCGACGCGATCGGAAATGAGCTGCATCAAGTCCTTGTCGGCGCCGAGGATGACCACGAAAAGGCCAGCCTCCTGGGCGAGCCGTACGGCGGTCGCAATCAAGTCGTCGGCCTCGACACCGTCGCGCTGAAAGATCGGAATCCGATACGCCTCCACGATTTCGCGCGAGCGCTCCATCTGCAGCGCCAAGTCGGGCGGGCGCGCCGAACGCGTCGCCTTGTAATCGGCGTAGAGCGCGTGGCGGAAGGTCGGACCTTTGGAATCCATGGCCACCGCGAGGCGCGCCGGTTTCTTCTCTCCCACGAGCTTCTGCAACATCGCCACCGTCCCGTACGTCGCGTGCGTCGGCTCCCCCTTCGTGTTCGAGAGCGGTGCGATGGCGTGGTAGGCGCGAAAGACGTAGCTCGACAGGTCGATCAGGTAGAAGACGTCAGGCGATCCCGGGGGCGGAAGCACGGTGGGCATCGGCGCCCGGGTGTATCGGCCCTCCCCGCCCCCGTCAAAGGTGTTGGGCGGACGAGCGTCGCCCCCGTCCGCGGGAGGCCGCCATCACCAGAGCGGCGCGCCACTCCCCTGACTTTCGCCCGACGTCCGGAGGCCGCCATCCTAGAGAGAGCGAGGTCGGATGTGGGACAGGTTCGCACAACGAATTACAATTCCGTGACAATCCCGCGAAGCGCCGGTGTTAGCTCGACAATTCGTGCAAGCTCCGCTCTGCGTCGTCTACTTCGCCGTCCTGCTGCTCCTCAGTTCCTACGGGCTTCATCGATCGCACCTGGTCTATCTCTGCTGGCGCCATCGAAAAGCCCTGGAACGCCACAAGGGGCCCCATCTCGACGCGCCCGCTGGGGGCGAGCTGCCGTTCGTGACCATCCAGCTTCCCCTGTTCAACGAAGCCACGGTGGCCACCCGACTGCTCGAAGCGGTCGCCGGCATGGACTACCCACGGGATCGCTTCGAAGTCCAGGTGCTCGACGACTCGACCGACGAGACGCAAGCGCTCGTACGCACCCACGTCGAACGTCTTGCGAGCGAGGGTGCGAATTTCATCTATCTGCACCGCACCAACCGCGTCGGGTACAAGGCAGGCGCCCTCGAAGCTGGCCTGGCCACCGCGCGCGGCGAACTCATCGCCATCTTCGACGCCGATTTCCTTCCGCAGCCCGACTTCCTGCGCGCCTGTGAGCCCCACTTCCGAGATCCGCGCGTCGGCATGGTGCAGACCCGGTGGGGCCACATGAACCGCGACCATTCCCTTCTCACCAAGGTCCAAGCGCTCATGCTGGACGGCCACCACATGGTGGAAAATCGCGCCCGATTCGCTTCGGGGAGCCTCTTCAATTTCTCCGGTACGGGCGGGATGTGGCGCCACGAAGCCATCACGAGCTCGGGCGGCTGGCAGCACGACACACTCACCGAAGATCTCGACCTCTCCTACCGAGCCCAGCTCGCGGGATGGAAGTTCGTTTACCGCGAGGACGTCGTTTCGCCAGCCGAGTTGCCGGAAGAGGTCTCGGCCTTCCGCGCCCAACAGTTCCGCTGGGCGAAAGGTACGGTGCAGACGTCGCGCAAGCTGCTCAAACGGGTGATGACGGCTCCGGAGCTGAGCCTTTCGCAGCGCATCGAAGCGTTCTTCCACCTGACGCCGCATTTTGCCTATCCGTTGATGGTGCTCTTGTCCGTCCTGCTCCTGCCGGCACTCATCCTCATGCCGGCCACCGACACCCGCACGATGCTCCTGCTCGACCTCCCCTTGTGCATCGGGACGACAGGCTCGCTCGGCGCCTTCTACATGCTCGCCGAGGCTGCTCAGGGGCGCGCGCGCCTGAGTGCCATCGTGCGCTTGCCGGCCCTCATCGCCCTCGGTGCAGGACTCGCGCCGCACCTCACGCGGGCCGTGATCGAGGGGCTCGACTCCATGGCCGGCGAGTTCGTCCGCACGCCCAAGAAAGGGCTGCGCGAAGGTCGCTACCGGGCCCGGACCTCGTTGCCAGCCGTCGAAGTCGGGTTGGCGCTGCTCTCGCTGGCCAGCGTGGCCGCCTCGATCGAGACGAAGCACTGGTTCGCGACGCCCTTCGCCATGCTCTTCACGTTCGGATACAGCTACGTCGCGGTCCTCGTCGGGTCCGAGCAGGTCCTCCGCCGTCGCGAGGCCCGCCTCCTCGAGGCCGCCCGCGTCTCCGATCCGCTCGGCACGCTCGTCGCGAGCCGGCCGGACTCGGGAGAGCTCGCCGCCTGACAAGCAGGCACATTCTTCGTCGGATAGAAAACCCGCCGAAGTGGGCGCGCCACCGGAAAGAGCGGAGACGACCTTACACACGCGCCCGCCGAAGTGGGCCATCTGCGAATCACTCTGGACTTCTCAGTGGTTAGGGCCGTACTATCTGCGGTAGCTCGCCGAGAGGCTCGAATGACCAAAGCCGACATCGTTCAAGTCGTTTACAGCAGGCTCGGCGGTTTCTCGAAGAAGGAATCGGCCGATCTCGTCGATCTCGCCTTCGAAATGATGAAAGAGACGCTGGGGCGCGGGGAAAAGATCAAGATTTCCGGGTTCGGAAACTTCGTGCTTCGCGACAAGCGGCAGCGCCAGGGGCGTAACCCCCAGACCGGCGATCCAATCGTCATCACCCAGCGCCGCGTGCTCAATTTCAAGGCGAGCCAGATCTTGAAGCAGGCTTTGAATGGAAAAGAAGCGCACGCGCCGGCCGGCGCCGTGGCCGCCGGCGGTGGGGGCAAGGAGTAGCAGGTTCCGATGCGTACGCGCGAACGGGGCGGGGACTCCTCCGCAAGCCGTCCGAACGCAAAGAGCGCGCGCGGGATCGGGCTCCTCGGTGGCAGCGGCGAAGGGGGCGGCGGAGGCCGAGGAACCATGGGCGCATTGCCCACCAAGCTCTATTTCCGCATCGGAGAGGTCGCCAGCGCCGTCGGCGTCGAGACGCACGTCTTGCGTTACTGGGAAACGGAGTTTCGCTCGATCCGGCCCCAAAAATCGTCGCGCGGGCAACGCGTCTACTCGCGGCGCGACGTGGAAACCCTCCTCCGCGTGCGGGAGCTGCTCTACGATCGCGGCTTTACCATCGCCGGCGCCCGCAAACAGTTGCGAGATGGCGGCGTCGAGCCGCGCGAACCAGCCGATCCCACGCTCATCGGCGCCACCAAGATGCGCGCCGCGCTCACCGACATCCGTCGCGAGATTCTTTCACTACTCGAGACGATCGGCAGCTGAAAGAGCTGACGATTCCGCGCCATAGGGTGAGCGGCGCGTCCCTGCTCTGGATGAACGCCGGCGGGCGGGGACGACCGCCGCCGGAGGGGCGCTCCGGCGGGCGGCGAACGCGCTTCGCTCGGCCATCGTTGCTGCGCGAGGAAACGGGCGCCTTTTGTTGGGTGCATTTTCTGGGCAGAAGCAGACTCGCGGTTTCGCGCGACGGAAAGGGGGGGGCGCCGGCTCGATCAACCGCCGCCTCGCTCTGGCGTCGCCGCCCGCCGGAGCGCCCCTCCGGACGGCTAAGCTAGGTTCTGATTCTCCCGAAGCTGCTCGGTGACGTCACGGCGACTCACGGTCGAAGTCGCCGACGCTCGTCCAACGCCCGTGCCGGAGAGGCCGGTGCGGGTGGGACCCCTGTTCCGGAGTTGCTCGGCGAAGCTCCTTCTAGAACGGGATGTCGTCGTTGCCGCTGAAGTCGTCGGGCGGAATATCCTCGCCACCGCCCGCGGGGGGCGGGGTCGACCCTCCGCCTCCACCGGAGCGACGCCCGCCGCCGCCGCCGCCACCACCGCCACCACCGCCGCCGCCGCCGCCGGGCGGTTCGCCCATCTCACCGCTACCGCCGCCCGCTCGACCACGCCCGGCGAGAATGATGTTGTTGGCGTGGATTTCGGTTTTGTAGCGCTTGTTGCCTTCTTTGTCGTCGTAGCTCGACGTGCGAAGACCGCCTTCCACGAAGATGGTCGTCCCTTTGGTGAGAAACTTCGCCAAGGCTTCGCCCCGTTTGCCCCAGAGAACGATGTTGTGCCAATCGGTTCGCTCTTGCCGCACTTTGTTGCGGTCCAGATACGACTCGGTCGTCGCGAGCCGCATGTTGAGCACCGCCTGGCCCGACTGCGTGTACCGCAGCTCGGGATCAGCACCGAGATTCCCGAGCAACATCACCCGATTCAAACCTTCGGCCATGGCGCAATCAACCTCCGTTCTTTCGCGTAGAGGGGCGCGAGCGACCTGTCAAGCGGTCCCGAGCGCGCGCACCGCCTCCCCGTTCTCCCCGTTTCGCCCCGTGATTCGTTTCTCCCCGTTTCGCCCCGTGATTCGTTTCCGGCCGCGGGCGCCCCTCGGTCGTTGGGGAGCGCGCGTCGGCGCGACGTACGCGCGGGGCGGGACCGCGCGCGACGTTGGTCGCCGGAAGGCCGACCTGTTTCGGCATGCGGCGCGGCACGCCGAATCGCTCCCGCAGGGTGCTGAGCTCCTCACGCGCGAGCGATCGGTATTCGCCTGGTCGAAGGCCGTCGGTGTTGATGCCAGCAAACGCGAGACGCGCCAAGCGCATGACGGGAAAACCGGTCACCTCGCCCATTTTGCGGATCTGCTGGTTGCGCCCTTCGAAGAGCGTCACTTCGACCCACGTCTTTCCTTGTTCGCGCCTCAGCACGAAGACATCCGCGGGACGGGTCTTCTCTCCGTCGATGGTGACCCCCTCCTCCCAGCGCAGGCGATCGGCTTCCTTCATCTCCCCTTGCACCTTGACGACGTAGGTCTTCGGCACGTCGTGCTTGGGGTGGATGAGGGCATCGCAGAACTCGCCATCGTTGGTGAGGAGCAGAGCCCCGCTGGTGTGGTAGTCGAGGCGACCCACCGGAAACACGCGCTCGGAGACGGCCGCCACGAGTTCGCGCACCGTGGGACGACCCTCGGGGTCGTGCACCGTGGAGACCACGGCGCGAGGCTTGTGCAAGATGAGGTAGAGCGGCGCCTCGGCGACCAACCGGCGGCCATCCACTTCGACCTTGTCCGCGCGCGGATCGACCTTGGTGCCGAGCGTGACCACCGTCGCGCCGTTCACGCGCACCCGCCCTTTCACAATGAGCTCTTCCGCGGCTCGCCGTGAAGCGATGCCCGCCCGTGCCACGACCTTCTGCAATCGTTCTCGCGCCATTCGGTAAAAGGTACGACCTCTTTAGCAGCTTCGCGCCGTGGGTCGAAGCGCCAGCGGCGATTCCCGGTGGGGTGACCTTAACTCGGGGGAGCTCGGATCGTGGTGGTAGAGTGCGGTCATGGAAGCCTCTACCGACTGTCCGGAGGCCGCACTTCTGGCCGAAGTCCCCTTCTTCCAGCTTCTCGATGACGAAGAGCGCAACATCCTCGCCTCCCAGCTCGACGTTGTCCGCTTCAAGGCGGGGGAGATGATTTTCAGTTACGGCGACCCTGGCGACTCGCTCTTCGTCATTCGAGACGGCGAGGTCGAGGTCTTCTTCAAGGACGATACCGGTGGCCGCATCGTCCTCGAAACGGCAAGGCACGGAGATTTCTTCGGCGAGCTGTCGCTGCTCGACAACGGCCCGCGCACCGCGTCTGTCGTGGCACTGCGGGATACCGAAGCGCTCCGCGTCGATCGCGGCGACCTCGATCACCTGCTGCATCTGCACCCCGAGGCGGCGCTCGATCTCCTCACCGCCATGGGTCGGCGCATGCGCGTCAGCGCGGAGCTGCTCCGCCACACCGCATCGCGCAACGTCAACGACGTGATCGAGGACAAGCGCACCGCCGTCCAGAAAGCCGCCGATTGGATCGCCGAATTTAGCGGGAGCATCGCCTTTCTCGTCATTCACTTGGTGCTTTTCGCGGCGTGGATCGCCATGAACGTGGGAAACGGCGTCCCGGGCATCCCCATGTTCGACCCCTTCCCTTTCGGACTGCTGACCATGGCGGTGTCGCTCGAGGCCATCATCTTGTCGGTCTTCGTCCTGCTCAGCCAGAACCGGCAGATCGTCAAAGAGCGGGTGCGTGGCGACATCGAATACGACGTCAACTTGAAGGCCGAGCTCGAGATCGGCCACCTGCACGAAAAGGTCGACCGCTTGACGGCAGAGGTTCTGGCACGGCTCGACCGTCTCGCTCCGGCTACGAGCTCTGCGGCGTCGCGCCCGGCGCCGAATCGTTGACGCGCGCGTCTACTTCTTTTTGCGCTTGCTGGCGCTGAGCGGCGCGCCGCCATCGGGGGCGGTGTTGAGCTTGCTGAGATCGCCGGTGGGCGCGGGCCCGGCGTCGACCCCGCTGGATCCGTCCGCAGTCTTGGCCCCCTGATCGGATGACCGCTCTTTGACCTCCGCGGCGAGCCGCGCTTCTTCGTCGTGGTCCCACCGATCGACGTGGCCGTCGAAATCGACGTCGACGCCCGCGCGTTCGAGCTTGCCTTCGTTGTAAAACTCCCAGCGGTCGGCCCTGCTGTCACCGTTGGTGTCGCGCTGGATGCGGGAGAGCTGCCCTCCGACGTAGTACTTCCACACGTCCATCGTGCCGTTGAAGTTGGTGTCGAGCTCTTCCTTGACGATGTGGCCGCCCGAGAACGTGATGATGTTGTCGATCCGACCGTCGTAGTTCGTGTCCGCCTGCTCGTGGAGGCTTTCCCCCTTCTCGGTGTAGGTGCGAACGATGTCCTTGATACCGTCGAAGTTGGTGTCGATCTCGCGGCAGATGAGCACCTTGTGCATGCTTTCGCCGGTGCCGACCATCTGATAGACGCGCCGCACGTTCGGCTGCACCGAGCCGGGCCCCGCGGTTTCGATGGCGTCGCGGTCAGCGCGGCCCCTGAACTCGCAGCGCGATTGGTCGTCGATGCCAGCGTCACCGATGGTGCGGAGGCGCTGCTCGATGGAGGTGGTGGCCGCCGTTGGCTGGGCCTTGCTCCCCCCTCCGCAGGCCCAGGCCAGCCCGAGGAGCGCGGCCGCGGCGAGGTACACCCCCTTGGTCATTTCATCTCCTTCTTGGGCTCGGTGGTCGCGCCTTTGACCGCGCTCGGCGGCGCGGGGCTCGCGGCAGCCTTCGCGGCAGTCGGGACAGCGGAGGCAGTCGGGACAGCGGAGGTTGCTGACGCTGCCTTCGGAGTCGCACCCCCGTCACCGCTCGCTGCCGCGCTCGCCCCCGCGTCGGCGGTGGCGGCAGAACCAGGCGAGGAAGGGGCGGACGCGGCAAGCGCCGGACTCCCGCCATCGGCCGGCCCGGTTGCACCCGCCGTGGCCGGACCGTTCAACGAGCAGGCGTCGATCACGTTGTTGGGGTCGGGGCGCCCGTCGCGGTTGTGGTCGGCGGCAATGACCGCACATTCGATGCGATCGGGGTTGGGCCAAGTCCACCACTGGTCCACCCGGCCATCACCGTCCGAATCGCGCATGCGGTGGTGGATCTTCCCCGCCTCGTAGAAGTCCCAGGTATCGAGCTTGCCGTCGAGGTTGGTTTCCCGGTCCTTGCGCGCGATGATTCCGCCGGTGTAGTAGGCGATCTCGTCGATGCGCCCGTCGCGGTCGAAGTCCGATTCTCTCCGCCGGATGTGGCCGCTCCCGTCGAGGTAAATGTAGGAGTCGGGCTTGTCGTCGTGGTTCAGGTCGACGACGCGACATACCTCGCGCCCACCGGACATGACGCCGACGATGTCAGGCTTGCCGTCACCGTTGATGTCGAGCCGCTGGTTTCCCGACGCTGCCGCATCGCACGCCTCGTGCTCGAGGGCCGTGGGCAAATTGTCGGAAGCGGGCATTTTTGCCCCCTCTTTCGCCCCGCCACAACCCCCGATCGACAACCCGAGAAGAAGGAGAGAAGAGACGAGGCACTTCGAGCTCGAGAGTTGAGTCATCGGTCCTTGGGTCGTTGATTCGGGCGCCAACCCCTTGCCCGGGCCCCACTGCTAGTCGAGCGAGTCTAGACCCTCCGTGGCACAACGAGCAACTGGCAGCATGCGCGAGCCCCCACGCGCGCTGCGGCGCGGCGCATGATCCGCGCGCACCTCGCAAGGCGACCGGACTGCTTGCGTAAGCTTCCTCGCGACGCGCACGATCACCGAATCGGCATCGAGCGTGGCGAGGAATGGAGATCACGTCTCGCGGTGATGGACCCGCGAAACGCAGCGGGCCACTGGACGAACGGGCCGCGCGCTCGGACGACACGGCGGACCGTGTTGCCACGGCGTCGGCGCCGAACCCTGCCCTCGCCTTCATGCGCGCCAGCCGCCAGCTCGGGCCACATGCCCTCCGATCCGCGCACGCCGGTCGATCGGCTGTTCGGTCGATCCCTCGACCCCCTTCATGAAAAATATAGAATCGTTTCGATAAGTTACATGTCTTGTCGAGGCGGTCGTTGACAACACAGGTACCGGCATCTAGGGTCACAGATGGTCAATCCGGCTCGGAGGGAGCTTTGCTCACCCGAGACCGGCCCTTTTACCCTCTCTCTCGTTCGCGGAGACCGCAGGTCTTCGCGATCCACCGGCGCCGATGTCCAGGAAGAAGATTTCGACGACCATCTACATCACGCCGGAGCAAAACGATCGCCTCAAGCTCCTGCATGAGCGGACCAAGGTCCCTATCGCGGTCTACATCCGCGAGGGCATCGACATGGTGCTCAAGCATTACGAGCACATCCTGCCGGGGCAGATGTCGTTGGAGGCGTCGGGCCAGAAGAAATCGTAAGAATGGCGGCCTGGTGCCCCTCGCGGTCGACGAGCTCGACCGGAGGAGACCGCCAGGAGACGCCGGCGCGGGGTTTCCTTTCCGCGGGCCGGCGCCGCACCCACTCCCGACGCGAACCCCATGCGCCTTGATCTCATTCGCAATTTCTCCATCATCGCTCACATCGACCACGGAAAATCAACGCTGGCCGACCGTATCCTCGAACGAACGGGGGCGCTGACCGAACGCGAGGCGCGCGCGCAGTTCCTCGACAAGATGGACCTCGAGCGCGAGCGCGGCATCACCATCAAAGCGCAGGCGGTGCGCATCTACTACGACGCCAACGACGGCAACCGCTACCAGCTTCATCTCATCGACACCCCCGGTCACGTCGACTTTTCGTACGAAGTCTCCCGCAGCCTCGCCGCGTGCGACGGGGCATTGCTCGTCGTCGACGCCACGCAAGGGGTCGAGGCGCAGACGCTCGCCAACGTGTACCTCGCCCTGGACGGCAACCTCGAGATCATTCCGGTGCTCAACAAGATCGACCTGCCCTCGGCCGACGCCGAGAAGACGCGGCGTCAGATCGAAGACGTGGTGGGACTCGACTGCTCGGGGGCCATCGAGGCGAGCGCCAAGACCGGCGTCGGCATCGACGAAATCCTGGAGGCCATCGTGGCGCGCATCCCCCCGCCCAAGGGGGACGAGAACGCGCCCTTGCGCGCGCTCGTTTTTGACAGTTGGTACGACAGTTACCGCGGCGCCGTGGTCATGGTGCGCGTCGTCGACGGTCGCCTCAAGAAGGGGCAAAAGGTGCGCTTCTTCGCCACCAAGGCGGAATACGAGATCACCGAGATGGGGATGTTCGCCCCCTTCCCCATCGTGCTCGAGGAGGCCGGCCCCGGCGAGGTCGCGTTCATCGCCGGCAACATCAAGACGGTCCACGAGACCAAGATCGGCGACACCGTCACCCTCGCGGCGCGGCCTTGTCAAACGCCACTCCCCGGCTTCAAGGACGTGAAGCCGATGGTCTTCGCCGGCATCTTCCCCACCGACAGCGCCCAGTTCGAAGACTTGCGCGACGCACTCGCCAAGCTCCGTCTGAACGACGCGGCCTTCGTCTTCGAGCCGGATTCCTCGGAGGCGCTCGGCTTCGGATTTCGCTGCGGCTTTCTCGGCCTGCTGCACATGGAGATCATCCAGGAGCGGCTGGAGCGTGAATACAACCTGGACCTCATCACCACCGCCCCGTCCGTCGTCTACAAGGTCCACAAGGTCGACGGCACGGTGATCGACATCGAGAACCCGGCACGCCTGCCCGCGCCGCAATACGTCGACCACATCGAAGAACCCATCTTCAAAGTGACGATTCACGTCCCTTCCGACTACGTGGGCGCCGTACTCGCCCTCTGCCAAGAGCGGCGCGGCCTGCAGAAGGGCATCCAATACGCCTCGGCCGACCGCGTGATCATCACGTACGAGCTTCCGCTCGGCGAGGTGCTGTTCGATTTCCACGATCGTTTGAAGAGTGCGTCGCGGGGCTACGCTTCGATGGACTATGAGCTCATCGGGTACCGCACCGACGACCTCGTCAAGCTCGACATGATGGTCAACGGCGAGAACCTCGATGCGCTCTCGCTCATCGTGCACAAGGACAAGGCCTACCAGAGGGGGCGCGATCTCGCGGCCAAGCTGAAGGAAATCGTCCCCCGCCAGCAATACGAAGTCGCCATCCAGGCCGCCTTGGGCTCGCGCATCATCGCCCGCGAGACGGTGCGGGCCATGCGCAAGGACGTGACCGCCAAGTGCTACGGCGGCGACATCAGTCGAAAGCGCAA
This sequence comes from Polyangiaceae bacterium, assembly GCA_035318465.1. Classification (GTDB taxonomy): domain Bacteria; phylum Myxococcota_A; class Polyangia; order Polyangiales; family Polyangiaceae; genus DASWDH01. Next base: position 24,249 of record DATHES010000161.1, on the reverse strand, counting down.
GCTCCTCGAGAAACAGAAGGAGGGTAAAAAGCGCATGAAACAGGTGGGAAGCGTGGAGATCCCGCAGGAAGCGTTCCTCGCCATCCTCAAGGTGGACTGAGCTCGTCGGCGTCCGGCGACGCCATGTCGGAAGCCGGCTCGCTCGCGGCGTCTTCGTACGTCGTCTCGGGCCCATCGACGTCGTCGTTGACATCGTCGGTGCCAGTTTCGATACGACTGGAATCGAGGACATCGCTGCCGGCATTGTCCCGACCGGCCTCGACGTCGGTCGAATCGCCGCCATCGTCGATGCCGTCGGCCGAGGATTCAGGGGCGTCCGCACGGGCGTCGCGTGAAGGGGGACCGGCTTCGGGACGGCTCACGTCGAAGCTGGCGTCGCTCGGGAAGCACACCGCTGGATCGGGCGGCGTGGGTGGTGCCGAGTTCGACGACGGTAGGGCGCAGATACGCGGGCTCGGCGGATTGACGTCGACGATGCGACGAGATTCGTCGCCCGCAGGGTCGATGCAGTGGTAGGCCCCGCCTCGGCAATCGCCCTCGTCTTCGCAGCTCCGCATGCAGAAGGTCCGGCGAAACCGGGTGGAAACGGAGGGTGTCGAGCACGTCCCTTCGCTGAAGGCCACGCACACCGAATCGTCGGGGCACAGGTTCGGCTCGCAGTTGAAAACGGTGCAGTAGCCACCGGGCTGCGTGATGTCACAGAGCCTGTCGCCGCTGAGCGAGCAGTCGATCGAGGTCGCGCAGTCTTCACCGATCTTGGGTTTGCATCCCAAACCCGCCGCCAGCAGACCGAGCACCAGCACGAGCCGAAACCAGGTCATCGCCGGCGCGCAAAAGCATTGGCCTACGGCCTTCATTCGCGCGCACCCTACGCTCGAGCCGCCCTACTCGCAAGGACTTAGGTCTACCCCTCGCGCGAGGAATGACCACCCGAAGACCCTCGCCATCGAAGGAGAGACCGCTTGCAACGCATGAGGCTGGCCATCAGAATGATCGCGAGGGGGCTTCGTTGACAGAGTAGGATGGCGAATCTACATATCTGCCGGCTCCAAGGAGAGCACGCCTGATGGCCACGTACATCACCTCGGATTGCATCAACTGCGGGGCATGCGAACCGGAATGCCCCAACGACGCGATCAGCGAGGGCGACGACATCTACGTGATCGATCCCGACCTCTGCACCGAATGCGTCGGTTTCTACGACCACGAGGCGTGTCAGGCGGTTTGCCCCGTCGAGTGCTGCCTGCCCGATCCCAACCATCCCGAGACCGAGCCCGTCCTCCTCGAGCGCGCGCTCAAGCTGCACCCCGACGACCAAGATCTGGCCAAGCGGGCCGCGGCCAACGAATACCCTTCGCGGTTCCGAAAGTAGCTCGCGCGACCGTCCGGCGCGACGCGACTCGGCGAGAACCTCGTGGCTCGCGCTCTCGCCCTGGCCAATCGCTGCGGTGGTGCAGCGCTGGCGTTGCTCGGCGTCGGATGCGGTGGCGGAGTTCCGCTTTTGCACGGTGCGCACGCGCTCGCACCGGGTTCGACAACGAGCGCAGTCGGATTTTCGAGTACGTTCACGGCAGGCGCGGCTCGTGACGCGGTGGACGCGGCGCGCAAGAGCGATACTTCGACGGCCCAGCGCGACGACCTGTTGATCAAGCAAGGCGTCGTGGCGGCCGCCCTGAACCCCGCCGTTGCGCCCTTCCTCGGGATGAGGGTCGGTTTGCCGGGAGACAACGAGGCTGGTCTCTCTTACACGGGTCGTTTCCTCCGCCTCGACGCACGCCACGCTTTCGAGAGCGGACCTTGGGCTTGGTCGGTCGGCTTGGGCGCGAACACGTCCTGGTCTTCCGCCGACACGGGCGGCGACCCCGCGGCGGCGGAAGTCCAGCGGCGTGCCGGTTCCCTTGGATTCGACATCCCCTTGCTCGTCGGATGGCGAAGTGATGCCGGGATCGTGTCGATCTGGGGCGGCGCACGAGGTGGAACCGAGCGAATCGGCGATTGGTCCTCGGAAAGTAACGCGCTCGGCCTCACGCACTGGCGCGTGGGTGGCATCGCCGGTCTTTCTCTTGGCTTTCGCCATATCCACGCCGCGGTCGAGCTCGAGACCTCCTACCACGGTATCCGAGGCAACTTTGGCGGCACGGCTGTCAACATGAAGGGTGTGACGCTGACACCCGCCGGGGGCCTTCTCTTTAGTTTCTGATGGCGCCCGGAGCGCCGCGCCGGAGCCACGCCGCGACGACATCGGTGGACGCTTTGCCGGCCGCTTCGTGATGACGAAGCCACTCGGCGCGTGCGCTGCTGCCGACACGGTTGGCCACGCCGAGAATGACCGCCATGGGAACGTGACCCTGCGCGCACGCGGTGGCCACCGCGAAGGCTTCCAGATGCTCGACCTCGCACGCGAGCGCATCGGCCACGCGGTTGGCGAGGACGTCCTCGGTGGTGATGGCGAGGGTCGTCGCCACGCTGACGGGGCGCACGCTCTGGCCGGCCAGCGCTGCGGACAGCGCGACGTCGGCATCGACGGTGATCCCCATGGGTCCTGGAAAAGCGCCCCGCCCTTCGACCGCGGCCGTCGACGCCAAACGAATTCGGTTCGCCGCCACCACCTGCGCGATGGCAAGATCCCCGCCCCGGTGCTCGTACGCGCCGCATGTGCCGACGAGCACCACCGCGCGCGGGGCATACCTCTGAAGGGCGGTTGCCGTGCCTGCGGCGGCGGCCGCGAGTCCGATCCCGACCGCTTCGGCCACCACCGTGCGATCGCCCACCCGTCCCCGCAGCTCCTCGCTGAGCAGCGCCCTTAGCCCTGCGAGCTCCGGCGGATGCGCCGCCACGACGAGGACGTCGGTCGTAAGAAGCGTCATCTATCGAAGCTCTTCATGAACCGTCCGCACAGCGCTGCAGCGCCACTTGGCGGGCACCATGGCATGAAATTCGCGCAGTCTCACGGTCATTTGCGACGGATCACAGGGTCCGAACGACACCTGAGCTGGCAGCCGCGCGCTGGATCGGGTAAGGCGGGATCGGCCTTCAGCTACCTAGGGCGAGACAGCCAGCTTGCCCCTCCCTCCGTACCGACCTAGACTCGACCGAGACCGAATGCCCGCTCAGGCCCATCGCTTTCTTCGTACCGGAATCGCAGCGCTATCCGCGGCTGTCGCTGCTGTCGGGTGCTCGGGAACGGTGGTCAGCGCATCGGATGCCAGCACCAGCGCCACGCAGGCCATGCTGAGCGTCGACCGCACGGTGGCAGCGGGTGACCCGAGCGGCTCGGCGCGCGCACATGCCTCGGCCTACTTTCTCCGCCTCCAGGCAGGTGCTGACCCGAACCTCGCCGCGAGGCTCGTGGGGGCAGCCCATGTTCTGCCCGGGGTCGGGCAATGCGAGACGGTGGGGGTCCTGAGCGATCAGGCGATGCCGCTCGCCACCCTCGGCCCCGTCGACCTCGTCGACGTGGGTGAGGTGGCGCTCGAAGCGTCGAGCATTCGCGCCACGTTCGCCGCGCGCGCTTTTCCCGACGTCGCCGATCTGGTCGCGGGCGTCGTGTACACGACCCGCGATCTGGCGGCCGATCCGCTCCCCGATCACGGGACCTACAGGTTCAGGATCGCCGGGTCGGCTTCCATCCCGCCGGTGACGCTGGAAGCGCTGGCCCCAGGGCCGGCACGCGATCTCCTCGTGGCGGGGCTGCCGCTCCTGGGGGAGCCGCTCGCCGTTCGGCGGGGGGACCTTCCGGTACGGTGGGAACCGGCGGTCGGTACGGATCTCGTTTACATCGAGCTCGCCTCCATGGAAGACGGGCCGCTCGATCGGGTGCGTTGCACGTTCGCCAACGACGGGCAGGCGGTGATTGCCGCTTCTGCATTGCCGAGGGCCGCCTCACAGAGCATTTCGATTCACTTGGTGCGGCGCGAGGGGATCGTGGCACCAGGGCTCGACGGGGGATGGATTCGATTCGATCTCGCCACGAGCGGAACCCTCCGATTCGAGGGGACCACTCCTTAGCCCCGGAAACGGAGACGTGCAGCACGATTACGGTCGCCGGAGGGGAGTCGGGCTTCGGCGAGCGATAACGCTCTGGCCGATGGTCGGAATGTGCCTTGGCCTGCTCACCGTGGCCTCGGCGCAGTCGCGCGTCGCCGGGCGAGCGCCGACGGCCTCGCGGCTGCCAACCTACGGGGACATGATCCGTCGTTGGCACGCGCCTCCGAGCGACGGCCCGGGACTCACCCCCGAGGGGCGGACGCTGCTCGTACTGGAGATCCTCAACACCGAAGAGCGTCTCGAGCTGGCGCCGGTGCGTGACGACGGCGGGTGGACGAGCGACGACCTCGAGCGCGCATCCCACGCGCTGCGCGATCCGCGGAGCAACCAAGAAAAACCGATCGAACCGCGGGTGCTCGATCTCGCCTACCGGGTGCAAGTGCACTTTCAGGCGAAGGCGCTGCGCGTCGTCTCCGCCTACCGCCGCGGGGTGTCCAAGCATGGCAAAGGGCGCGCCATCGACATCGTCGTACCGGGCGCGCGTGACGACGAGGTGGCGCGTTTCGCACGCACCTTCGGCTATGTCGGCGTAGGGCTCTATCCGCGCAGCGGATTCGTGCACCTCGACACGCGCCCGCGCAGCTACTTCTGGGTCGACTCCAGCGGTCCGGGCCAGAAGAGCCGCATCGTTCAAGTCTACGGCAAAGTCGGCGAAGAGTCCGATGCCCGCGCGCTCGATCGGGGCGAAACGCCTCCCACGTTCAACGGCAACGGCGAGAGTGAGGGCACGTCCGCGGGCGATGACGCCGAGGGGTCAACCAAGGGCACCGACGACGGCGCCAAGGGCAGATCTCGTTAGACGAGCTAACGCACATCGTCGATCGGGTAGACGATCTCGCGGCGCGCGTGGTTACGCTCGTAGGTGACGCGCAGCTCTTTGGCGACGGCGAGCGATTGAAAGGCGGCAAAGGCTTGCTCGGGACGTTCGAGCGGGCGATCGTTGACCGCCGTGACGATGTCACCCGGCGCCAGATCGGTCCCCTGCCAGAGCGGGTCATTGGCGCGCAGACCGACCACGCGCCACCCGTGAAATTTGCCCGCGGCGAGGGCAGGCTCCACCTGGAGATGGCTCAAAAAATCGCCGAGCCCGCGCGAAAGCGCAGCGACCACGTCGCGCCGCCAAAGCCGACCGGGTCGGGCGGGTAACGGGGCATCGGCGGACGCCGGCGCCATCGGCCCGCCATCGCCGGAAGCCGCGCTCGGTGATTCGCCCGGACGCGACGGCTCGGTGCGCGCGGACTGGTTCCCACCGCACGAAGCCAGGACGGCGACGGCCAAGACGAGGCGTCGCGCGACGACGGAAGGGGTGGCTTGCACGGCGATCACCGTCGCTCGATGGCCTCGATCGACTTTGCGATCACGAGAGGAAGCGGAAGGTTCGCATCGATGTGCACGACGCAGTCGCCCGGCACGAGCCGCTCCGCATCGGCATAGAGAGCGGCCAGACGTCGCTGGAGCTCGAGCTTCTCGTAGAGTTCGGCCTTTCCTCCGCGGCCCTTGCGCCGCTCGGCAGCGACATCGGGGTCCACGTCGAGAACGAGGGTGAGATCGGGACGCCGCGCCTGGCGGTTGAGCTCGCGAATCCACGCTACGGGGTCCCCCGCCAGGGGCGAAACGTCGGGTTCCACGGTCGCGCTCTGGTACGCGAGGCTCGAGAGATCGTAGCGGTCGGACAGGACGAGCTCACCGGCTCGCAGGTGCGGCAAGACTTCCGTCTCGAGGTGATCGAGGCGATCGGCGGCGAAGAGGAGGGCCATCGTCGCCCAACCGAAAGCGGGGGAAGCACGACCGGGTACGGCATAGCTCCGGGAAAGGATTTGGCGGATGGTGACGCCGAAGGGCCCGCCGCTCGGTTCGCATGTCGCGTGGACCGGCCGCTTCTGCACGCGAAAATTCGCGGCCAGCTCGGCCACGACGCTCGTACTTCCCGAGCCGTCGATACCCTCGACGACGACGAAGGCGCCTTCCTTCATGGGTGCACCACCTCCGGCGGCGCTTCCTCACCCAGCACCATGTTGTCGATGAGGCGCGTCTTTCCCACGCGAATCGCGAGGGCGAGGAGCGCCGGCCCGGGGAGCCGAGATGCCCCGTCGTACGGTGCGAGCGTCGTCGGATCGGCCACGGTGACGTAGTCGATGTCGGTCATGGCCGAGCCGACCTCGGTGCGAGCGACGGCTTCGAGCGCGCCCGCGCGCCGCTCGCCGCTCGCGTAAGCAGCCGCCGCTCTGGCGAGCGCGCGCGGGAGGGCGCGAGCACGCGCGCGTTCATCGGGAGACAAGTACAGGTTGCGCGAGCTCAGAGCGAGGCCGTCGCTGTCGCGGACGGTGGTCACGCCGACGATCGCCACGTCGAAGCGCAGATCGCAGGCCATGCGTTCGATGATCTTGAGCTGCTGGTAGTCCTTGCGACCGAAGACGGCGGTGCACGGCGACGTCAGCGCCAAGAGCTTGGCCACGACGGTGGCCACCCCCTCGAAATGGCCGGGCCGAAAAGGTCCGCACAGCGGCGCGGCGAGCCCGCCGACGCGCACCCGGGTGGCGTCGCCAGGAGGGTACATTTCCGAAGGCTCCGGCGCGAAGACGAGATCGACCATCGCCTCGGCGCACTGGGCGATGTCGCCGTCGACATCACGAGGGTAGCGCGCGAGATCTTCGTTCGGACCGAACTGCGTAGGGTTCACGAAGATCGACACGAGGACGTAACCCGCGCCACGGCGCGCGTGCTCGATGAGATGCCGATGCCCGCGATGCAGCGCGCCCATCGTGGGCACGAAGCCGACACTGTGGCCAATTGAACGTGCTTTCTCGAGTTCTGCGCGGAGCGCCGCGCAGGTGCGAACGACCATGGGCAAAGTCACGTGCCCCATATTGGCAGATTCGTTGGGAAAGGTGGCAGCTGTTAAGCGAAGTTCGCCGCGGAGAGGGCGCATGCGCCGCTCGCCGCGCGCCGCTCAGGGAACGAAGGGGAACGAACCAAGGTGCGGTGCGCGAAAATGGCACGGGGTTTGTGCAAAACGCCGGACGATGGATGGTATCTTGTAAGGTTGCGGGTGGCTCTTAGTGTCGCGCGCATCGAAGGAGAGATGTGATGTCAAGGCGCGGAGTGATCGGGATCAGTGTCGGCTTGATGGCCGTGGCGGCATGGGCTTGCGGCGGGCGTAGTCAACTCGAAGGCGAAGCACCGTCGGGAGACACCGGCGGCGCGGACACCGGCGGAAGCGGCGGTGCAGGTGGCGACGACGGCACGGGCGGCGGCGGGACAGCCGGCGTTGGAACCGGTGGCGGCGTCAACACTGGCGGCTCGGGCGGCTTCGTCACTGGCGGCGCGGGCGGCGTCACGACGGGCGGCGGCATCGGCGGCAGCGGCGGAGCGGGCGGCACGACGGGCGGCGCGGGCGGCGTCGGAACCGGCGGCGTTGGAACCGGAGGCTCGGGCGGCGTTGGCACCGGAGGCTCGGGCGGTGTCATCACGGGAGGCGCGGGCGGGGTCGGAACCGGCGGCGCCGGCGGCGTTGGCACCGGCGGTGTTGGCGGTTCGGTCAGCACGGGCGGCTCGGCCGGAAAAGGCGGCGTCGGAGGAACGGGCGGCGCCCCCACCGGTGGATCGGGCGGCGTCGGCGGCGTCGGCGGCGCGGGCGGAAAAGGCGGCACCGGTGGAACCGGGACCGGCGGTACAGGCGGACGGGGCGGCGCGGGCGGCGCGGCCGGAAAAGGCGGGACCGGAGGCACTGGAAACAACCCGCTGCTCACCATTCTGCCGGGCGTCCGGCAGACGCCTCAATGTCTGCAGTGCGTGAATCAGAGTTGCGCTAGCGTAAACACGTGTTCCGCGACCTCGACCTGCGTCGGCGGTGTCTCGTGCACGCTGTCCGCCTGCGTCGGCGGCAACACGAGCCTGGAATGCCTGGCCAAGTGTTTCAACAACGACTTCCGCCAAATGACCGTTGCCCTCGATGCCGTGCAATGCGTGTACGGCACCTGCGGCATGAGCTGCGTCGGTCCGGAACCGGTCGCGGCCCCTTTCTCCCTCGATCAATAGCGATAGCCGGCCCCTCGGCGTCGGTCTGTCCGACGAGGCCGTAGTGCTGCACACGCCGACGGCCATTCGCGTTCAGCACCTGTCGCACCGATTCGGTTCGACCGAGGTTCTGCACGACATCGGCTTCGAGGTCGGCGAAGGGGAGATCTTCGGATTCATCGGACCGAACGGCGCCGGCAAGACGACGACCATCCGCGCCATGGCGACGCTGCTCGAGCCGACCGCTGGGCGCATCGAGATAGGCGGAATCGACGTCCTGCTCGAGCCGGAGCGGGTGCGCCCGAAGATCGGATACATGGCCGATCAGGCGGGTCTTTATCCCAAGCTCACGCTGGAGGAATTTCTCGCGTTCTTCGCGGCGGCTTACCGCCTGGCGCCTCGCGCCGTCGACGTCGCGCTCGAGCTCACTGGGCTCACGGACCTGCGTCAAGAGCTGGCGGGGACCCTGTCCAAGGGGATGCGGCAGCGACTTCAGCTCGCCAAGACGCTGCTGCACGACCCTGCGGTGCTCATCCTCGACGAACCGGCGAGCGATCTCGACCCGCGCGCCCGCATCGCCATGCGCGATCTGCTTTTATACCTCAGCGCCGCGCGCAAGACGGTCTTCCTTTCCTCGCACATCCTGACCGAGCTCTCCGACGTCTGTACGTCGGTGGGAGTCATCGAGAAGGGACGCCTGCTCGCCTTTGGACCGATCGCGGAAATCACGCGGCAGCTCGGGGCGCCGCATCCCGCTGCGTCAGCCGGAGATGCGCGCGGAGATGCGCAGCACGTGGTGCGCGATCGACCCGCCGGAAGGAGCATCAAGCTCCGCACCCTCGGCCCGGTCGAGCCGGTCATGCAGCTGCTCCAGCGAACGAGCGGCGTCCTCGGCGTCCACGCGTCCGGTGGACATCTCTTCGTGCGGCTCGATGGCAGCGAACACCTGGTGGCCGAGATCGTGCGCGTCCTGGTGTCGTCAGGCATCGGCGTGGTCGGCGTCGAACCCGAGCGCGACGAGCTCGAGGCCGTGTTCCTGGAGCTCACCCGACGGGGACCCTCGTGAGCCTCGGGCCTACCTGGCAACGCTGGCTCTGGCAAAGTCCGTTGCTCGTGCGCGAGCTCCGGCAAGCGATCCGGACCGGGCGCACGATCGTGGTTCTCCTCGTCCTCGCCGTCCTCGTCGGCCTGCTCGTCGTCTCCATCGCCGGCGCGTTCGGGATGGGTAAATCGCCCGTCAATCTGGGACCGGTCCTGTTCCAGGTCTTCTTCTCGCTCGCGTTCTTCATCGTGCTGGTGGTGGGGCCGACGATGGCCGCCGTCGGTGTCACGTCGGAGAAGGACGGACGCACGTGGGATGCGCTCGTTCTCGCGGGCATGGACGGCCGCGCGCTGGCCCGGGGCAAGTTCTGGACGGCTGCGACGGCGGTCGGCGTTTTTCTGTGCATGATCGCGCCGGCTTCGCTTCTGTGCCTCCTGCTGGGGGGGGTGACCATCGTCGAGCTCGGCGTGGCCTTCGTGCTTTTGACGCTCATTGCGCTGATCGGCGTGGCGTTCGGCGTGGCCGTCGGGGCGTGGGCGGGGAGCACGGCATCGGCGACGTTGACCGCGCTCGGTGCGGCGCTCTTGGGTGCGCCGGCGTTCTACTTCGGCGTGGGTTTCGGCACCTCGTTCTTGGCGCACGCCACCTGGCCGGAAATACCGAGCGCTCTTCCGGTGTGGCTCCCGCTCGCGTATACGCGGGCCCATTTCGACGGTCTCTACGTGCTGCTGCTCGTGGCGCTGCCGCTCACCGTGGCCGCGCTGGCGCTGTGGTTCTTCTACGAGCTGGCCATCCTGCTGCTCGCGCCGAGATCGGACGACCGCACCACCGGAATCAAGCGCTGGTACCTGGTTTCGCTGCCGCTCGTCACCATGATGGCCTCCATTCCCGGGCTCATGACCCGCGGCGTGGGGAGCACCACCGCGTGGATCGCGGGTCTGGGAGGCTTGTTCTCGTTTGCCACTTTCGCGGCCTTCGTTCTGGCGGGAGACGCCCTGGCACCTTCGCCGCGCGTCGAATTCCGGTGGCGACGCGACGGAGCCACTTGGGCGACGCGCGGGCTCGGGCCCGGCCTGGTCCAGACATGCACGCTCCAGCTGGTCACCGCGCTGACGGCGTTGTCCGGGTTTGCACTGGGGGGCGCCGCGACGCTCTCGAGGGGCCTTTTCCCGGGCCTGCCGCCGGTCCCCGCCGTGAGTCTCTTGATCTGCGCGGAGGAGTGGAGCGCGTTCCTCCTGTTCATGGTGGGCTTTCTGCTCTGGTCGCGCGTGCGCTCCGAGTCGGTGGGGGCGGCGCGTCTGCTCACGGCGATGGTCGCCATGGTAGCGGTGGCCGCGCCCTGGGCTTTCTTCGTCGTCCTTGCTTACCCTGCCAGCAAAAGCGGATTCGATGCCATGGTCTTTGCTTCCCCCTCTCCGCTCTACAGCCTGGCCATGATCCGCGCCGTCGAGAAAGGCGAGCCGCATCTGCCGCTCACGGCGGGTCTCGGTTGTTCCCTCGGATGGGCGGCGATGGGGCTCACCCTGTTTGGTTTCGGCGCGCGACGCGCGACGAAGGCCGTCGCCGCTCGTCGTACGGACGAGGCGCATCTGGCGGCGCGCATCGCGGAAGAGTTTCCCTCCGTCCCTCCCCTGCCCCCGGGCGACGCGACTCCCAGCGAAACTTGAGGCGACCTTGCGGGAGTGCTGCGCTAACGTCGAAGCGTGTCCGCGCGTAACCTGCTCGTCTTTGCCGCCGCCATGATCCTCGGTTGCGCGAACCGGGTCGTCCCCTGCGCGGGTCCGCAGACCTGCGAGCGTGGCATGACTTGCGTCACCGGTCGGTGCATCAAGGCCGGCACGGAGCTGGTGGCGGTCGACGCCCAGCGCATCGTCGTTGCGCCGCAGGAAATGGTGGTCGTTGCGCGAGGAAACGGGGACACTGCACTGCCTGCCGAGATCGCGCTGGGAGGCGCCGCGCGGGCCTCGGCAGTCGTGCTCCTCCGATTTCCGACGCCGTGGGGGAAGCGGGTGCGCATCGCTCGCGCTTTTCTCACGCTCGAGCCGGCGCCTGGCGCGATCGCGGAGACGCGGCCGGTGCTCGTATCGGTGGCGCGGGTGCTCGAGCCGTGGTCGGCGTCCGATGCGTCGTGGGGCAGGCTGCCGCGAATGTCGGCCTTCGAAGGAAATGCGTACACGGGCATCGGGCCGGCCAAAGCGCTGCGCATCGACGTCACCACCATCGTGCAGCGGTGGGCGCTCGGCCGCAGCACCGATCAAGGTCTGGCTCTCACCGCGTCTTCCGACGCGCCGCTCGGTCCGAGCTACGCTACCGGCGTCTCTGGCGGCATCGGGCCCCGGCTCGACGTCTACCTTCGCTGAAACGCGGCGGCGCGGGGCCGGCTCTTCCGGGTCTTGGTCCGGGAGGATCGTGGTAGACCTCCTCGGGAGGGCTTTTGTCGGCGCTACTGTCGGTTCGCAACCTCGTCACGTCGTTTCGCACGGATGCCGGCGTGGTCCGCGCCGTGGACGGCGTCTCCTTCGACGTAGCTCGCGGAAGCACGCTCGGGATCGTCGGCGAGTCGGGGTGCGGCAAAACGATGTCGGCGCTGTCCATCTTGCGCCTGATTCCGTCCGCGGGGACCATCGAGTCGGGCGAGGTCTTCTACGGAGAGCAGGACCTCTTGAAGCTCGACGAGCGGGACATGCGAGCCATCCGCGGGCGCAAGATCTCCATGATCTTCCAGGAACCGATGACCTCGCTCAATCCGGTCTACACCGCCGGCCACCAGATCGCCGAGGTGCTCCGTTTGCATCAAAAGGTGTCCGCTGGCGAAGCCAAGAAGCGCACCATCGAGATGCTGCGCACGGTCGGCATCGCCTCGCCCGAGGCGCGTTTCGGCGCGTTCCCCCACGAAATGTCGGCCGGCATGCGCCAGCGCGTCATGATCGCGATGGCGCTCGCCTGTGAACCCGAGCTGCTCATCGCCGACGAGCCGACCACCGCCCTCGATGTCACCATCCAGGCTCAGATCCTCGACCTTCTGCGAAACCTGCAGACCAAAATGAAGATGAGCATCATCTTCATCACCCACGACCTCGGCGTCGTGGCCGAATTCGCTCAGCAGCTCGTCGTGATGTACGCCGGCAAGGTGGTGGAGCAAGGTCCGGTGAGCGACGTCCTGATGCGACCGCGACACCCTTATACCGAGGGGCTCTTGCGGAGCGTCATCGCGCTTGGCCAAGGTAGGGGGCAGGACGCCGACGACCGCGGCGCGCGGCTGCCGACGATCCCCGGGGCAGTGCCCGATTTGACGCGCCTTCCGGCGGGGTGTCGCTTCGCACCTCGCTGCTCCTATGCCGAGCCGAAGTGCAAAGAGAGCGAGCCTGCGCTGGCCGAGCTCGCGGGGGATGGACCGCTCCCCGGGCAGGGCCGAAGCTCGCGCTGCTTTTTCGCCGACCGGGTGGGGGGCTCGTGAGCGACGGTCCCGTGCTCGACCTCGATCGACCGCGCCGCGGCGACGAACGAACGATCAAGGCGCGACCGCTGATGCGGGTCGAGAACCTGGCCAAGTACTTTCCCATCCAGCGCGGTCTTTTCGGCCGGCCCCAGTTCCTGCGCGCCGTCGACGGGGTGAGTCTGCACGTCCGTCGCGGGGAAACGCTGGGATTGGTGGGCGAGTCGGGTTGCGGCAAGAGCACCCTCGGTCGGACCATGCTCCGGCTGCTCGAACCGACCTACGGACGAATCGTCTTCGACGGCAAGGAGCTCGTGCCCATGCGCGCCAAGGAGCTGCGCGCGCTGCGCCGTCGGATGCAGATCGTCTTTCAAGACCCGTACGGTTCGCTCAATCCGCGGATGCGCGTCGGCGCGATCGTGGCCGAGGGGCTGCGTATCCACCGACTCGTCACCAGCCAAGAGGAGGAGGAGGCCCGCGTCGCGGAGCTCCTCGGCCGGGTGGGGCTTGCGCGCGATGCCATGGGGCGTTACCCGCATGAGTTCTCGGCGGGGCAACGGCAGCGCATCGGAATCGCCCGCGCCCTTTCCCCCGGCCCCGAGTTCATCGTCTGCGACGAGCCCTTGAGCGCGCTCGACGTGTCCATCCAGGCCCAGATGATCAACCTGTTCAAGGATCTGCAAGCGGACCTCGGGCTCGCCTACCTCTTCATCTCGCACGATCTGCGGGCCGTCGACTACGTGAGCCATCGGGTGGCGGTCATGTACCTCGGCAAGATCGTGGAGACCGCCAAGACCGGAGACCTCTTCGAACGGCGTCACCACCCCTACACGCGCGCGCTCCTGTCGGCAGTACCTTCTCACGTTCCGGGACGGCGCCGTTTGCGCATGGTGCTCGAGGGCGAGGCACCGAGCCCCCTCGACCCCCCTTCCGGTTGCCCCTTTCATCCCCGCTGTCCGCGCGCCGAAAAGGGAAAGTGCGACAAGGAGATGCCACCGCTCGAGGAGATCGTCGCCGGTTCGGGGCACGAAGTCGCGTGCTTTTTTCCCGAAACCTAGGGACAGCGACGCCGGTCGATCCCCCCGGGCAGGCCCACGCCCTCGGCTTGGACTTTTGCAAATTCGCTTCCTGGTGCCTCGAAAAATATCGGGGTTCGAGTACGTTCGCCGGGATGACGGTCCCTATCGTTCAAGTCGACGCGTTCACGAGCACACCCTTCCGCGGCAACCCGGCTGCCGTCTGCGTACTTCCCGCACCGGCGGAGGAAACGTGGATGCAGTCGGTCGCGGCGGAGATGAACCTTTCCGAGACCGCCTTTCTCCATCGCGAAGACGGCGCCTTTCGCCTGCGCTGGTTCACGCCCACCGTGGAGGTCGACCTCTGCGGTCACGCGACCCTCGCCAGCGCGCACGTGCTCTGGGAGGAAGGGCACCTGCCGCGCGGTGAACGCGCGCGCTTCCTGTCGAAGAGCGGCACGCTGACGGCAGAGGCGCGCGACGGACTCATCGAGCTCGATTTTCCAGCCAGCCCGACGGTCCCCGCGGCCGCGCCCGGCCCGCTCGCGCAAGCGCTCGGCGTGGCCCTCACGTTCGTGGGGACGACACCCTTCGACTATCTGGTCGAAGTCGCCTCGGAAGACGTCGTGCGCGGCCTTCGCCCGGACATGACGGCGCTCGCTCGCATCGACACGCGCGGCATCATCGTGACGGCGCGGGCGTCAACGCCACATTACGACTTCGTGTCGCGTTTCTTCGGGCCGCGCGCGGGCGTGCCCGAAGACCCGGTGACCGGTTCGGCGCATTGCGCGCTCGGGCCTTATTGGCGATCGCGGCTGGGAAAGGACGCCTTTCTCGCGCACCAGGCTTCGCTGCGGGGCGGCGACGTGCGCGTGAAGGTCGCCGGCGATCGCGTCAAGCTCGGGGGCCACGCGGTGACCATACTGCGCGGCGAGCTCGTCTGACGCGATACGGCTTCTACTCGCACTCGACGCGGATGCGCTGCATGCCCTCGGCGACCGGCTGGGTGAATGCACCGGGGGGAAGCGGCGGATTCAATTTCACCTCGTCGTAGCGGAAGAGAACGTCCTGATCGCTCTCCGGTACCTCGATGTGGATCTTGCGCGGAACCTCCACCGAGCAGGGGGGACCGCTCGGCGGAATGGGAGGGTCGAGCCCGTCGGGGTCGACCTGGGGTGGCGCGGTGACCGCTCCCTCGTGGGCCTCCATGCTGGCGTGATAGAGCTCGATCCCCTGTTGCGCGACCTTGACGTCGAGAACGCGTAAACGCTGAGCGTCCCAGGGGCGCTGAAAATCGCTGGGAACCGGCGCCACGTGGAGCACCTCCTCTGCGCCGCGCGTGCTGGGGATGCGAATCACGTAATAGCCGTCGGTGCTCCACTCCATGCCGAGCTCCGCGTCGCGGTGGACGAGCACGGGGGCGCGCCCGCCGAGCAAGGTCACGAGCACGTGGGGCTCGAGCGGGACGTCGGTGAGACGAGCCACGTTGCACGCCGTTGCCGGACCTTCGAAAAACTTTCGTTCGCGTAGATCGGCCAGCGAGAAGCGGCCATTTTCGGTGGTGAGCGTGGAGATGATCGAATTGAAAGGCGGCGGGCTCATCACGTCGAAGCGGAGTCGATCGGGGCGCGACGCGAAGAGCAAGATCTTGCCGCGCAGACGCCCGCGCTCGGAAAACTGGTCGATGCGAGCCTCCCCTTTGACGCCCCGCTGACAGGCGAAGCCCGCCTTGATGCGATCGAGCGCCGCCGCCGCGGTGGGAAAGCGCGACGGCGGCGGCGCGACCCGGTGACAACCGAGCGCGGCGCCGCCAAGAGCCAAGAGCCATGCCGCGCGTTTCATTGGTCCTCGTTCAGTAGCTGACGCATGGCCAGGCCTCTCCTTACGACGCGGGTCACCGCTTCCGTCACGCCGAGTGACGACAGCTCGCTCGGCAGGACGTAGCGAGCTTCGGCGGCGTCGTCTCTCGGGCGGGGGACCTCCGCGGCATCGACCGGCGTGCAGAGGTGATCGTGGACGACGTAGTGGTACCCCTCCGTCATGATCTCGACCACTTCGATGAGACTTCCGGCCGCCACGCGGATCGCCGTCTCTTCGAAGACTTCGCGCTCGATCGCCGCGGCGATGGTTTCGCCTCCTTGAAGACGCCCCCCGGGCAACGTCCATTGCCCGAGCATGGGGGGGGCGCCGCGCTTGATGAGAAGCACGCGAGGACCGGGAGCGATCACGACGCCACCCACCGCCACGATGGGGACGAGCTCGGCTCTTCTGGCGCCGGGTGTCTCCAAGGTCGCGGCCTGCCCGCGCGGTTACGACGCGCGCAAGGCCTCGAGGAGATCGACGTCGGGCAAGGCGATGGGCATGCGTGCCCGCACGACCGCCACTTCGTTTTCTTCGCAGAGTCGAGCGAAACCGATGCCGTCGCAGAGCGAGACGGGAGCGGCGTTGGGCGTGGCGCACTCTTCGCGCGCGCCGGAAAGGACCTGCCCCGTCGTCACCATCCACCCCGCGGCAGCCGGTCCGTAGTGATGCAGCGAGCCGCGCAGATCGGCCACGCGTTCGCGGCCGATTTCGCGCCCATCGCGACGGATAACGATCGCGGTTTTGACTTCGCCGTAGCTGGTACGCTGCACGGCGCTGAAATGCGCTTCGCCGGCGGGCATTCCCGGGCGGCGCACGGCGCGGATTTGACCCATGCCGGTGCGCTCCAGACTCAAAAGGACGAGCTCGACGAGCGCATGTCCCGGCAGCTCTTGCATCTTGCGCAAGAGGGCACGACGGCTCGCCTCGCGGTAGCGTTCGACGGCGGCGTGCGCCTCCGCTTCGAGGCGTGCCAGCTCGCCGCCGAGCAGCCAATCGGTGAGCGCGACGCGTCCGCTGGAGAAACGGAAGCGCACCCTCTGGCCATTGGCCTGCCGGCGCGCGCTGTCGGCGCGAATGGCGGCGGCAATCTGCGACTGCGCAAGTTGGAGATCGCCGCTCAGTCGGCCGCGGCGCTGCGCGGTCTCCGCTACTTGACGGAGGGAGACCTGGCCGCCGTTGCGATCCAATGTGTTGAGCCAGAACGCGACAGCGTCGGCGAGATCGCGACCGGCAAGATCGTCGAGCGCGGGACCGTCGGAGCTCCCGCCGAAATCGGCGGGCACAGGCCGCTCACGGCCACTTTCGCGGCCACCTTCGCGACCACTCTCGCGGCCACTCTCGCGGCCACCTTCGCGACCACTCTCGCGGCCACCTTCGCGACCGACGGGAAACCCTTCCGCCTCCCCGTTGGACGGGCGGCTCTCACGGCCCTCGCCGAAGGCCGGGGTGACGGTGTAGGAGGGGAGCCCTCCGCCCGACGCGGGAAACGCCCCATCGGCTGCACTGCGACCGCGCCCACGACGCCGTCGGCGACGCCTTCGCTGCCCGGGTGCCCCTTCGGCAGAAGCGGGGCCCGTCGCTGCCGGATCGTCCCCTCCGAGGATAGGCCGGTCGTCATCGTCCTCTTCACCGAAGAGCTCTGCACCCGACGCGGCGATCTCGGCGCGCCTCAGCTCATCGGGGGCCTGCTCGCCCGGCTCGTCCTCTTCGTCCCAATCGCCTCCCTCCTCGTCGGAAGCGGCGCCGCCCGAGGCGCGGTCCTCGGGAATCTTTTCGACGACTTCGTCTTCCGCAGCGGCGGCGGTTTCGCCGCCGCTCTTCGCCTTGTCGCTCAGGGCGGCTTTGATGGTCGCGTCGTCCCATTCGCGCAGGGCAAAGACGCCTGGTTTAACCCTGACCAGGGGATTGTCTTTGGCGGCCTTCTTGAGCAGCGCCGCGAGACGCGCACCCATCGTCACTTCCGGGCTCTTGCCCACGTGACTGAGGAGGTTTTTCTCGATGGCGAGGTCGGTGATCTCTTTGTAGTGAAGAGGGCGGCCCACAAGGCGGAGGACCTCCGCCGCGGCTTCGGTAAAAGTCATGTCGTTTTCTCAGTCCTTCGGGCCTTCTCGTGCCCGGCTCTGGTAGCTCTTGGTTCAAACGGGCTCGAGCCCGTGCCCCCACCTCGACCGCAAAACGCTCACCGGGGAAACCGAATCGCTCCCACACCGACAAGTCGCTTCCGCGTCCGAAAAACCCTGTACCACCCGGATCTCGCCCGGTCAACTGCCGCCCTCTACCGCCGCTTCGCCCTCCCGTGCCTTCGAGACCGGTTCGCAAGCCGCGACGTGCCCCGTCTCGGCGTCGAGGTAAGACGGTGCAAGATGCAGCCTACCGAGCTCGTCTCCGCACTCGAGGCGCTCGCCGCCAGGCTCGGCATTCCCGTCCGCTACGATGTCTTCGATCGCGGTCTCTCGAAGGGTCGTACTTGCGGCGGTCTCTGTCGGCTGCGCGGCCAAGCGATCATCGTGCTCGACGCCAGTCTCGGGCCCCGCGAGCACGTAGCGACGCTGGCGCAAGCCTTGGGCACCTTCGATCTCGACGCCATCTACCTGCCGCCTCGCGTGCGAGCGACCATCCACGCGCACGGTAAAGTGCGCGTGCTCGCGCCAAGGCCCCTGGCTCGCGTCAAACCGCGCCCGCCGCGGGAGTGATCGCTCGTCAGACGCGGCCGACCCGACTGCCCCCCCAAGCGCCGACCAAGGTGGCGATGACGAGAGGCATCCCGTGCGCCACGGCGATGTGGCCACCGTAGGGACTGCCGCAGAGAAGCACGAGCACGACCACACCGCTCAGACCGCACGCCGCTCCGAGGGCAGCACCGCGCCAACCGGGCCCGCTCGGAAAGGAGCGGCGCATGGCCCACACGGAAAAGACGAGCATCGGCACCACCACCGTGAGCCCGATCCGAAAGCACCCTTCGAGCATCGCCGGCGGCCCCAAATCGCCGAATGGTTTGCCATGGGGAGGACGCCAGAAAAGCGCCAGCACCATGAAGGCGAGGGGGGCGCCCACGGCCGCGATGCGAAGCCAAGGAACGGGCCGACCGACGCCGCGCGTGCCGGCGGAAAGGGCGACCCACGCGGCAAAGAGCAGCGCCGCAGCCCAGATCGCGAATTGTGCGGCGACGAAATCGAGCCCATGGCCGCGCCAGCCGGCGCCGTAGTAGAAAAGCACCGCCGCCGGCCAGAGCACGGCCGTGCCGAGGAAAATGAGGCGCTGCAACTGCACCTGGCGGCGCGTCGCCGACGCCGTTGCGGGCGGCTTCATGACCGAGCTCGGTCGGGCAGCACCGAGGACCGGATCGGGGATGTCACTCCACGCGTCGACCGGTTGCTGGTCTTTGCGCTCAGCGGCCATCGCTGCCTCCTCGATCGCCCGAGCGCGCGGGGGCTGGAGGTGCCGCTCGGGGTTGACCGAGCGCCGCACGGAGGGCTTCGTACGCGCGAAACGCGCGAAGCTTGACGGCAGTCGGCGTCGATCCGAGCACGGCCGCTGCATCGTCGACGCTCATCCCTTCATAGCGCAGAAGTACGAATGCCTCGCGCTGTGCCGGCGCGAGACGGCGCAGCACCGATTCCACCAGGGCCGCGGTCTGCCGCGCGATGGCGAGCTGCTCGGAATCCGCGTCGGGGCCCGTGGGGGCGTCACTGGATCCTGCGGCGTCGTCGTTGCCCGTCGCACGCGGCATTTCTCCGCGCACTTTGGCGGCGCGTACATGATCGAGCCACGCGTTGCGGGCGATGGCGTAGGCCCACGGCACGACCGCCGCGCGCGCGTCGAAGCTGCCGCGCGCGCGATGGATGCGCATGAACGTCTCTTGCAGCAGGTCGTCCGCGACGACGGGAGCCCCGGTGAGACGCGTCAGAAAGGCGCGCAGTTTCTGCTCGAGGCCATCATAGAGAATCGCAAACGCAGACTGCTCGCCCTGCGCGTAGCGATTCATCGCCTCGTTCAGAGATTCCTCGCGCGCCAAGGTGCACCCAAAGGCGCGTCCTACCATCACCGGCCAGGCGATGGATCCGAAACCTACCGAGGCGCCCGGCGCGGTGCCCATGGTCTTTCTACGTGGCAGAGGGTCCGCCGTTTCCGCGCGGCGCCCTCCGACCACCGGCAGCGAGGGAACCCGCCGGGGATCGCAGACCAGGCTAGATCATGCCTGGACTTGCTCTACCGCGCCCATCGCGGCGCCCACGACGCGCTCCAACCCCGCGAGGGCCTCATCGAGCCTGCTCGCGTCCGTTCCGCCGGCCTGGGCCATGTCGGGGCGCCCCCCACCCGAACCGCCGACAATCTGCGCCAGCGGACGAATCAGCTCGTTCGCCTTGAGCCGGGGCACGAGTCCTCGCGCCACGGTGAGAACGAGCTGCACTTTGGGGCCCGCTTTCGAGCCCACCAGGACCACGCTGTCCCCGAGCTTGTCACGCAGTTTCTCGGCCAGCTCGCGCAGCGCTGCGGCATCGCTCACGTCGACGGCAACGCCGAGGACCTTCACCCCGGCAATGTCGCGCGCCTGCGCGAGAAGCGCCCCTTCCCCTCCGCCGCCGCCCCCTAGAGCCACTTTTGTCGAAAGCTCGATCACCTTCTTGTCGAGCGCTCGCTCGCGCTGAACGAGCTTCTCGATCTTGTCGACCAAATCTCCGCCGCTCGCTTTGGCAGCGGCCTCGGCTTGTCGAAGAGTCAATTCGAGCGATCGGACGTATTTCAGCGCTTCCACGCCGGTGCGCGCTTCGATGCGACGAACGCCGGCGGCGATGCCCCCTTCGCTCACGATCTTGAAGAGACCGACGTCGCCGGTAGCGCGGGCGTGGGTTCCCCCGCACAGCTCCACCGAATCGGCCGTCATGGTGAGCACGCGCACGATGTCGCCGTACTTCTCCTCGAAGATGGCGACTGCGCCGCGCTTTTTCGCTTGATCGATGGGAAGCACTTCCGTTTCGACCGGCGCATTGAGGAGCACCTTCTCGTTGACGAGGTCCTCGATTCGCGTTCGCTCTTCGGCGGTGACTGCGCGCCCGCTGGTGAAGTCGAAGCGGAAGCGATCTGGCTCGACGAGCGACCCTTTTTGTTGCGCTTGTTCGCCGAGCACACGCCGAAGCGCGTAGTGCAAGAGATGCGTCGCGGAGTGTGCACGCCGCGTGGCGTCACGGCGCGTGTGATCGACTTCGGCGACCAACGTCTGGCCGAGGGACACCTCTCCCTCACGCAGGAAACTGCGGTGCACGATCAGCCCCGGCACTGGCTTTTGCGTGTCGTCGACCTCCAGCAAGAGCGCGTTTCCCGTGAGCTTGCCCTTGTCGCCGATTTGCCCGCCCGCCTCGCCATAGAACGGTGTCGTATCGAGAATGATTTCCACGTCCGGCGCGTCGACGGCGCCGATGCTCGCCGTCGCGCGCTCCACGAGGGCGCCCCCTTGGATGATGGCCACGACGCGCCCTTCGCCAGCTTCACGCTCGTAGCCCGTAAATCGGACCTGCTTCCCCGGCACCTTCTCGAGCGCCTGGCGGTAGACTTCGAGCGCGACCGCGGTATCTCCTACGAACTCGCTGCGGGCGCGCGTTTCGTCGAGGGCGCGCTGGTAGCCTTCGAGGTCGACGCCGACTCCCTTCTCCTCACAGATCGTTTCCGTCAAATCGAGGGGAAATCCGAAAGTGTCGTAGAGCTTGAAGGCGGCCTCGCCCGAGAGCTTCGCGCGCCCTTCGCTTCGCATCTTGGCGAGCTCCTCGTCGAGGATGCCGAGCCCGCGGTCGATGGTTTGGCGGAAGCGGACCTCCTCCTGCTCGGTCACGCTGGCGATGAGCTCCCGCCGTTCGCGGAGCTCGCCATAGTGCCCGCCCATGAGCTCCACCACCTCCAGCGCAATCTCGTGAAAAAAGGGCCGGGCGATGCCGAGGCGGTGCCCGTGGCGGATGGCGCGACGCATGACCCGCCGGAGCACGTATTCGCGCCCGGTGCGGTCGGGCATGACGCCATCGGCGATGAGGAACGCCGCCGCCCGTGCGTGATCGGCGATGACGCGCATCGAGACGTCGTCTGCGGCGGTGCTGCCGGCGTATTTCTTGTCGGCGATGCTCGCCGCTTTCTCGATGAGCGGGCGGAAAAGGTCGGTATCGTAGGTCGATCGATGTCCGAGCAGCGCTCCGGTGAGCCGCTCGAGCCCCGCGCCGGTGTCGATGCACGGCGCGGGCAGCGGCGCGAGCTTCGGGGTCCCGTTTTCGATCGATCGCTCGAACTGCATGAAGACGAGGTTCCAGAGCTCGACCCAGCCGGTGCCGTCGGCAGACTGCTCGTTGCTCAACGTCGCCGGATCGGGATGGTCGCCGTGAAAGAAGTAAATCTCGGAGCAAGGGCCGCACGGCCCCGTCTCCCCCATCTGCCAAAAATTGTCCTTGAGCCCGAGCCCGATGATGCGATCGTCGCCGAAGCCGGTCACCTTGCGCCAGATGGCGCGCGCCTCGTCGTCGGCAGGGACGGCGCCGTCGCCGCGGAAGACGGTGACCACCAAGCGATCTTTGGGCAGATCGAGGACCTTGGTAAAGAGCTCCCAGGCGAAAGCGATGGCGTCTTCTTTGAAGTAATCGCCGAAGCTGAAGTTACCGAGCATCTCGAAGAACGTGTGATGGCGCGCGCTAGAGCCGACGTTTTCGAGGTCGTTGTGCTTGCCGCTCACGCGCATGCACTTTTGGCTCGATGCCGCGCGCCGGTAGCTGCGCTGCTCCTTGCCGATGAAGACGTCTTTGAACTGCACCATGCCCGAATTCACGAACATGAGCGTGGCGTCGTTGGCCGGAACGAGCGATGCGCTAGGTACGACCTCGTGCGACTTCGAGGCGAAGAAATCGAGAAACGTGCGGCGGATCTGGGAGGAAGTCAGGGCGGACATCGGAAGAGTCTCTTAGCACCGCTCTGCCAGGTTTTGGCTGAAGCGGACGTAGTGTTAGCACCATCCGTGAGCCCTGTGGCGCAACTTGGGGCCACGTCGCGACCGGCGCCGAAAGGGCACGACGGCTATCGCAACAGTTCGTCCACCTGACGAGCGATCTGCTCTTCCTGGCCTTCGGTGTAGCCGCCGTGCACGAAGCGGATGAGCCCCTTTTTGTCGATGACGTAGCTGGTCGGCATCTTGTCGAGCTTGTAACGCTGGCTGATCGCGTTGCCCTGGTCCCAGCCGATGGGAAAGTGGACGCCGGTCTTCTTCACGAACGCCGCGATTCCTTCCGTGCTCTCGTCCTCGGATAGCCCGTACACGAGCACGTTTGCGCCGTATCGGTCGGCGAGCGCTTGCAGCTTGGGAAACTCTTTTTCGCATGGCTTGCAGTACGTTGCCCAAAAGTCGACGATGAGCACCTTTCCCTTGGCGCTCTCCGTGGAGAGCGTGCTTTGGCCGACGACTGGCGGTCGCGAAAAGGCCGGCGCGTGGACACCCACCATGGCGTGCTTGTCGCCACCCGATGACGCGCCGCCACTGCCGACACCCGACGCCCCGCCACAGCCCCCGCTGACCAACAGGAGCAGGATGACCGCTCCACCCTCGACCCGTCGCAACGTTCTCATGCGTGAACCATGAGCGTAACTCGGTCACGTGGGGCGTAGCGCTAGAAAAGGATGCCCATGAACCAGCGCAGCGTGTGGGCGGCCGACGTCTCGGGCGTCGGCGGCGCCTCGTTCGCCAGGTATCCCAGGCCCCCCATCGGGAAGAAGACACCGTACTGGAGCGACGTGAAGAAGCCGCCCATCTTGTCGGGGTTGTCGTTGAGCGACCCGTCCTTGGATTGGTAGTAGACGCCCAAGTTGAGCTCGATCCCGAGATCGCGCTTGTGGCCGGGCGTCTGGACGAACTCGCTGGCGCGGCTCCAGATGATGGCCGCCCCGCCCCCGAGCTTCTGCCCTTCGGCGTTGCGCGTGAAGTCGTATTCGATCGAGGGGCGGAAGTAGTAGTCGCCCTGTACACGGCTGAGGAGCTGACGGTGGAAGATGAGGTCCACCCGGTAGTCGGGGTGAAAGCGGAATTGGCTGTAGGTTCGGTTACCGATCACGCGCGGGGAGAGGCTGGTCCCGGCGCGCGAGGGTGACAGCGAGCTGTTGCGACTGGCATCGTCCGGGTTGAGCCCCGAATCGCCCGACGACCAGCCGAACCCGAACTGCAACCGCAGGCGATCTTCGACCGCTTTCCATTCCGTCTGTGTCGCCAGGCCGAATGAACGAATGGTGGCGCTCTCGCCGCCACCCAAGGCCTCCGTGCTTTGTAGCGAACCAGCGACCATCACCCCTTCCATCTCGAAGCGGAACTTCTTGTAGAGGAGCTGAAACCAGACGTCGGGCGTATAGAGCTTGAGCCCGCGCCGCACGATTTTCGTGCTGACATCACCGGAGGGAGTCCCGATAGGCACGTTTTCGGAGGCGATGAGCTGGTCGCGGTAACGGAAATAGGCGCCCCCGTTGACCACCACGTCCCCGCGCGCCAGATCGAGCTTGGCGAGCTCGGGGTTGCGCCGCCGCGCGACCATCGCGGTGTACTGATTGACGTCGTCGAGCTGGGCGAGATCATAGGGCTGGCCGCCGATCGTGCTTTCCAAGGTCGCGCTGGTGGGGCCTTCGTTGGGGAAGTCCCAGGCGCCGGAGATGTAGAGATCGAGCGAGCGGAAGCCGGTCGTGAACATGATGCGATCGACCGTCGACTGCCAATCGGAGTCGTAGGTATCGCCGCTGTTCTCGAGGATCCCGAGGCCCCAGTGGTTCGGCATGCGGCCGAAGCGCAGCTGTCCCACCGGCGTTGCGTATTCACCCCA
>DATHES010000160.1:0-28864 GCA_035318465.1 Polyangiaceae bacterium | reverse complement strand
TTCGCGCAGCGCATGCCGCTCATGATCAAGCGGAAGCTCGCCGGGTGATGCACGCGGTTCGACGAGCGAAGGCCAGGGCCGTCGTAGTTGAAGGCGCCGCCGCGCAAGTTGCGCTCGCATTCGGTGGGAGTGGGGTTCGAGCCGGTGAACCCTTGCTGTCCTTTTTGACGAAGCTCGTTCTGCGCGGCTGTCACTTCTTCGCAGCTTCCGGGAACGCCGCGATCGGCGCCGGCGCGCCGGTACGCATAGGGGTCGTAGATGTCTTCGAGCCATTCCCAGACGTTGCCGGCCATGTCGAGATGGCCGTAAGGGCCGGCACCGGCGGGGCGTGAGCCGACCTCCGCCGTGCGCGAGCCGGCGTACACGCCGCGCGTTGCGTCGGGTGGATCGTTGCCCCATGGGTACCGGCGCGCGTCCGTGCCGCGCGCCGCTTTTTCCCATTCCGCTTCGCGCGGTAGGCGTTTGCCGATCCATTGGCAATAGGTGCGCGCTTCGTCCCATGAGATGCTGCTGATGGGCTGCCGCGCTGCCCGAAACGCTTCGTCACCGCCGAACTTGTTGAGCTGTGAGCTCTTGGGATCGTGCGGACGGCACACCTTGGCCGTGACGCAGCGCTCGTACGCCTCGTTGGTGACCTCCGTTTTGTCGAGCCAAAACGCGGCGAGCGTCACCTCGTGAGCGGGGTGCTCGTCTTCCTGTCCCCCGCGATCCGCGCCCATCGTGAAAGGACCGGCAGGGACGAAGATCATGTCGTCGGTGTTGACGGTTGCGGTCGCGCTGTTGGCCGGTGCCGGGGAATTCGCGGTCGCGGTCGCGGTCGTGGTCGCAGTCGGGTTCGCAGTCGTGGTCGCGCTCGCCACGGGCGCTGGCGCGGGAACCCCCGCCCCGCCCGCCGTGCTCGCTTCCCCCGCCCCTTTCGATGGCGTACACGCTGCAAGGGCGAGCACTGCCGACAACAGCGGGCCCTTGATTCGATGCTTCGTGCTACAGGGGGAAACGACGACGATGATCACGGTCGAGGGGCTCTATAAAAGCTACAGTGGGTCGTCCTTTGCCGTGCGCGACGTTTCGTTCCGCGTCAAGAAGGGGGAGATCGTGGGGTTTCTCGGCCCGAACGGCGCGGGGAAAAGTACCACGCTCCGGGTCGTGGCGGGGTTTCTCGGTGCGACGGCAGGGCGCGTGACGCTCGCGGGTCACGACATTGCCGATGCTCCCACCGAAGCGCGTGCCGCCGTGGGGTACATGCCGGAGTCCGTTCCGCTCTACCCCGAGATGCGCGTGCGCGAGTACCTCGCGTTTCGCGCGGAGCTGAAGCGGGTGCCGCGCAAGCGGCGGCGCGACGCCGTCGACAGCGCCATGCGACGCGCGCGCGTGCACGGCGTTGCCGACAAGGTCATCGGCCACCTGTCCAAGGGATACCGCCAGCGCGTCGGTTTGGCCGACGCCCTGGTCGCCGATCCCCCCATCCTCGTTCTCGATGAACCAACCGCTGGGCTCGACCCCAATCAGATTCGTGAAGTGCGCGCGCTCGTGCGCGAGCTCGGCAAGGATCACGCCGTCCTCGTGTCCACCCACATCTTGCCGGAGGTCGAAGCGACCTGTGATCGCGCGCTCGTCATCTCCAAAGGCGTGCTCGTCGCCGAAGGGACCATCGAAGAGCTTCACAAGCTCAGCCACTCGCGCGGGGTGCGCATCACGGTTTCGGGATCGGGCGAAGTGGCGCGTGCGCTCGCCACCAACGCCGACGTCGAGCAGGTGACGCGTGTCGGCAAGATGACGCATCTCGTGACGTGGCATCCCCACGTCGCCGACGCCGAGCGCGCCGCAGAGGAGGTCGCGCGCACCCTCATTTCCTCCGGCTTCGGCCTGCGCGAGCTGTCGCCGGTGAAGGCCTCGCTGGAGCAGGTGTTCGCCGAGCTGACCGGGGAGACGGCGAGGTGAGAGGTTTCTGGCCCGTCTACAAACGGGAGCTGCTTTCCTTGTTCGTCACCCCGACGGCGTGGGTGCTGATCATCGTTTTTTTGATCATCCAAGGGTTTCACTTCTACGGGATGGTCGTCCATTTCGCGCAGAACGCGGAAATGTCGGTCGATCAGGGGCCGGTGCAGGCATTTTTCGGGGAGTCGATTCTCTTTTACTTGCCGCTCATCTTGCTATGTCCGGGGATGACGATGCGCCTTTTCGCCGAGGAGCGGCGCTCGGGTACCATCGAAACGCTGCTCACGGCGCCCGTGCAGACGACGGGGATCGTGCTCGGCAAGTTCGCCGCGGCTTTCACCATGTACCTCGTGATGTGGCTGCCGACCGTGCTTTACATCGTCGTGCTCCGGCGGGCGGGCGAGATCGACTGGAATGTCGTGGCGACGAGCTACACCGGCGTGGCGCTCATCGGCGCCGGGTACCTCGCGGTCGGCACGCTGATGAGCGCCATGACCGAGAGCCAGCTGGTCGCCATCATCCTCTCCGCGCTGGTGATCCTCGGGCTCTTCGTGGTCGGCATCGGGGAGTTCATCTTCGACGCCGGCATCCTGCACGACTTCTGCGCTTATGTCTCGGTCTGGGGTCAGATGGGCGAGCTGTCCAAAGGAATCGTCGATCTTCGGCGCATCGTGCTCGACCTTACGTTGGTTGTGCTGCCCCTCTTCATCACCGTGCGCGCCGTCGATGCCTGGAGGTGGGGGTGAAGCGGGCCCGCGTTGGGCAGTTCGTGGAAGCCTTTGGCGTGGTGGCGGCCATGGTGCTGGCCGTGCTCGTCAACGTGCTGGCGGCGCGTCACTACCGCCGCTGGGACATGACGCGCCACCAGCTCTACACGCTCTCACCCGCCACCCTGGAAACCCTCCATGCCCTCGGGGAGAACGTGGAGATCGACGTTCTCTTGTCGACGGCGGACCCTTTGGCAAATTCGGTGAAGTTTCTCCTTTCGGCTTACCAAGCGGAGACCGATCGGCTCGTCGTCAAATACACCGACCCCGATCGGCACGCCGCGGAGTTCCTGGCCGCGCAGCAGAAGTACGGCATCCAAGCCGGCCGCACCGAGGAAGGTGTGGTGGTGACCGATGCCGTCGTGATCATGTCGCGCGCGCACGGCAAGCCTTTCTTTCTTTCCACTGCCGAGCTCGTGGACGAGCGCGAGGACGGACGCGGTCGTTCCAAAGTCGAGCAGGCTTTCACCCTCACCTTGCGCAAAGTCATGAGCGACGCGCGCCCACGCATTTGCTTCGTGGCGGGACACGGCGAGAGACGCCTCGACGACGGCGGCACCCGTGGGCTCGGGGAGCTCGCGGCACGTCTCAAGAAGAACAACTACGACGCCGACGAGGTCGACACCTCCGCGCCCAACGCCAAGAGTCCTCTCGACGGCTGCCGCGTGGCGGTCATCGTGGGGCCGACGCAGCCCTTCGACCCCGAAGACGTGGCCCGCCTTCGATCCTGGTTCGAATCGGGGGGCAATGTTTTTCTTTTGACGAGTCCGGTCCCCGACACCGACAAGAAACGGATGCTCGCTCTCGGGCTCGGGCCCCTCACCCAGGCGGCAGGCATCGCCCTCGACGAGGCCTTCGTCTTCGAGCTCGATCCCGCGCGCAAGCTCCCCGGTGGCTTCGGCGAACAGTTCCTGGCCGAGCCGAAGGTGCACGAGATCACGCTGGGGCTCATCGGGGAGAAGAACCGCGATCTCAAGATTTTGATGACCGCGGCGCGCCCGCTTTCCGCGACCGGCGGGGCAGCACCGGCTGCCGAGCTACTCGGATCGAGCGGCGAGGCGTTCGGCATGACCGACTTCTTCGGTTGGGCCGAGCGCGGAGGGGCGCCCGAAAAAGGCGCCGGCGATCGCCAAGGTCCACTGGCGCTGGCGATGGCGGCCGAGCTTCCCGACAAGCCCGCGGGCGCGGCGCACGGGCCGCGCATGGTCGTGGTCGGAACCTCGAGCCTCGCGCTCGGTCAAAATTGGCGGGAACAGGTGTTGCGCGGCGGCGCCATTTTCACCGAGAGCGCCCTTTCATGGCTCGCGGCCGAGCCGCCGCTGGTCGACATTCCGGACAAGCCGGCGGTCACCGGCGCGCGCCTCAACGAGGCATCGCTCGGCGAGGTGTTGCGCTATGTCGTTTTCTACATGCCGGGGGCGGTGCTCCTCTTGGCCATTGCCGTCTACTTGCGCCGCCGGGTGATGGACGCGTCCGCGGCCGGAGACTAGAGACCCGTCGTGTCGGTCCTCCTTCGGCGGCATGGGGTCTCCGTGGCCATCGCGGCGTTCGCCGCGACGCTCGGTGCCTACCTCTACCTCGTCGACAGCGGACGGGTGACGACGAAGGAGCTCGAGGCGCGCAAACGCAACCTCTTTCATGCCTGGCGCCGCGCAGAGATCTCCGAGGTGGCCATCGAGCAAGGGGCCGAATCCGTGCGTATCGTCAGACACACCGACGACGCCGGCGACGTCATGTACGATTTGGCCGGCGGCGAGCCCGCCGATCCCATCGCGGTCGACAAGCTCCTCGGCGTGCTCGAATTCGCGACGCCCGATCGCCGCGTGGAAACGGGCGCTGATCGTGGCGCCATGGGCCTCACTGCGCCCCGCGCGCGCCTCACGATCACCATGGGTAAGGTCGTCTACAAGCTCGTCATCGGCGGACCGGCGCCGGTTCCTGCGGGGCGCGCCTATGCCGAGGTCGAAGGGGAGGGGATCTTCGTCGTGCCGCGCGATCTGGTGACGGAGCTCCTGCGCTCGCGCGACGTCTACCGCGGGCGAACGCTCATCCCCTATCTGTCCTCGAGTCTCGCCGAGCTGACGCTGGAGGGCGCGGGGGGCGAGCGTCGTTTCGTGACCGGCGCGTGGGGAGGCTGGGCCGTCGTGCGCGGCGAGCAGAAGATCCGCATCGATCGCGACGTTTTCGATCGCATGCTCACGGCGCTGGCAGAGGCACGCGCAGAGGCCTTCACCAGCGACGGCGAAGCCGACCGCGCGCTCGCCGAGGCCGCCGTCAAGGTGCGCATCGCGATGACCCCGCGCGACAGGGCTCATCCGCGCGCCGTGATCGAGGTGGGGGGCGATTGCCCGGGGCACCCCGAGGATGTCGTGGCCGTGCATCGGGAACCTGCACCGCGCAAATCGGCTTGCGTTCCCAAGGGGGTGCTCGATGCGCTCGGCACGCCGTTCGAGCGATTCGTCGATCTGCATCTCTTTTCACTGCGTCCGGACGAGATGGAGCAGATCGCGCTGACGGCGGGCGACGCGAAGCTCGAGATCGTGCGGTCGGGCACGGGTTGGCACCAGCGCGCGCCCTCGGACGGCGTGGTGGAGACCGAAGTGGGACAGGGTTTCGCGCGCACGATGCATGATCTCCAGGCGCAGTCGATCATGTCGTCCGCACCCGGCGAATCGACGCGCATCGGTTCGGCCACGCTCACCAAAGCCGACGGGGGCGAAGAAAAACGCGGATCGGAGACGATCGAGCTCGGGTCCCTCGATGCCGACGGCTTCGTCGAAGCGCGTCGCGTCGTCGACGGCGCTCGGCTGCGCCTCACTGCCGACACCGCGGATGCGCTCCGGCCGAGCGGTCTTGCGCTGCGCAGTCGCAAAGTCGTCGACGAATCGGCGAGTCACATCCGTCGCGTCGTCATCGAGAGCCCGTCCATGCACCAGGTGTTTCTTCGCTCGAGCTCGGGCGGCTTTACGCTGGAAGAACCGAAGGCCCTCGCCGTCGATGCAGGCTTGGCCAGCGATGTCGCTGACGCGCTCGGGAAACTGCATGCCGAGCGCTGGGTGGCGGAGCGCGACGACGGCTCGTTCGGCTTTGGACAGGCGAGCGCGCGCTACGAGCTCGGTCTCGAATCGGGCCAGATTCGCATCGAGACGGGCCGTGCCACAGCGGGTGGCGTCTTCGCGCGCGTCGTCGATCGCCCTGAAGTCTTCGTCCTTGGCGAAACCGCGCGGCGAACGATCGAGACCTGGGCCATCGACCGGTCGTACTTCATGATCGACCCCAGCGAAGTGCGCCACATTCGTTTCGAACGGGGAACCACGAAGTGGGAGCTCGACGCAGCGGGCGCGGGCGGGCCCGACGGCGGCGCCGCCGTCGAGCGTTTCGAGATCGCACGCAAGGTGCTCGGCGAGGCGCGTGCCGAAGGCGCGGTGCACCTCGGCTCAGCGCGTAAAGAGGAGGGCTTCGAGCGTCCGCGCTTGATGCTCACGGTGCGATCGGTTCCGGCGGCACCCGCCGAGCCGCGCGAGATCCGCATCACCGTCGGGCGCGGTGACGTGTGGCGCGACAACAATGTCTTTTACGTGCGGCGCGCGGGGGTGGACGCGACCTTCGCGATGGCGCAGAGCAAGCTGCGCCTGCTCTTGGACTTGCAGTAGCTGCTACCAAGAAACGGCCCACAGCTCGGCGGCCGTGACGTCCTCTGCGCCGCTCGGTGCGTTCTTCACGCGCACGAGCAGGACCTTCGTTGCCGTCTGCCGCAGATAGACCTCTTCCGACACGAGACGAACCGAATTGCCCGTCGTTTGCATCGTGCCCCGCGCGTCGCTCGGTTTCCAGGTCTTGACGTAGGGCGCCGTCTGATTGGTCCGCGACACGGTGTCGCCGCGCGCGAGCGCGGTGGCGAGCTTGACCCCGTGGTCGCGCTTTTCGTCCGGCACCGGCCCCGTGCCGATGCGAAGGGCGAGCTCGCCGGGCGGCACGGTGCTCGTCGGAGCCTGCGTCGCCAGCAGAAGCAGGAGCGCCGATTTTTCGGTCCCCTTCTCGCTCGTGTAGGCAGTGCCGATCCAACGACCTTCCCCCGACGGTATCTGCGGTGCAAACCGATTCGCGTCGCCGAACTCGCCGAGCAAGCGGCAGACGGACCGTCGCGCGTCGGTGCAGGCAAGCTTCTTCTTGATGGCGGCAACGTCGATGTCGGGCGGTGCGGCAGCGGGCAGCGCGGTGGGAGCTGGATGGGGCGACGGCGACGCCGTGGGCAGCGCGGAGGTGGCGGACGGCGCACCCGAAGGATCACCCGAGCCGGACTTTCCGCATCCGGACACGAAACCAGCGAGGACGAGCGGGAGGATGGCGGCGTTTCGCACGGCCCCAGTCTACAGCCGGCCTCCGAATGCACCAACTCGAACGAACCGAGCAACGGCGCGCGTCGGGTGACTCCCTTCGGTCAGCGCCGTGGGCAATCAGGTCTCGGCGGCGGCGCGTTCGCTGAAATTGTCGAGAAAGAGGCGCTCTTGCGGCGTCACGCTGCCTACGCCCTCCTTGCCGATTTTCTCCATGATGCGGTCGAATTCCTCGCGGTTGACCTCGTGCATCTTCTCGCGCCGGATCTTCGCCCAGCGATCGAGGTCATCGCGCGAGGCGCGTTGCGCGGTCAGCTTCGCCTGAAAACGCGCTTTCGGCGCGCGCAAGTCGACCAGCCGCAAGTAGACGTAGGCCCCCACGAACCCTCCCAGGTGGGCAAAATGAGCAACGATGTCGCCACCCGTCGCGCCGCCGCCCCGGATGCCGCCGGAGAGCTCGAGCGCGACCATGGCGATGACGGCAAAGCGCGCCTCGAGGGGGACGAAGCCGAAGAGGTAGATCTGGGCCTTGGGCCAGTACTTGGCGAAGGCGTACATGACTCCGAACGTTGCGCCGGAAGCGCCGACGATGCGCACATAGGGCGTGGTGTACGAAAGCAGCCCGCCAGCGATGGCGCTCACGAAATAGAGAACGACGAACTTCCTCGGCCCGAGCTGCATTTCGACACGCGGTCCAAACATGAAGAGGACCAGCATATTGAAAAAGATGTGAATGACGCCCTGGTGCAAAAACGCATAGCTTACGAGCGTCCACGGCCTCGAGAGCAACAGGATCGGGATGAGCGCGCCCCACGCCTTCGCGTACTCATCGAAACCGGGCACGAACATACCGGCCAAATAGACGATGACATTCGCGAAAATGATCCGACCGACCCAGGGCGTCAGCATACGAAGTGCTGGAGACTAGCCCGAATCAGTCCGCGGCGCGCGAATCAGTCCGCGGCGCGCGTCGGTCAAAGCCCGATGGTCCCCCGATAGACCCACCCCTCGGTGCCGCCGAAATTGACGCGATACCATTCGCCCTGGTGCGCGATGACCTTCACGCGTGAGCCGCGCATGATGCGCCCCACCACCGTGCCCGTTTTCGGGGCATCTCGCACCAGCACGACGTCCCACACGACGGTGGCAAAGCCCGAGGCGGGGCTTTCGCTGGTGGTCGTTCCCGCGGCCGGCCCCTCGACCGTAGGTTTGTCGGCCGTCGGCTCGGCAGCTTTGTCCGCTCCGGCGAAGCTCGCTGTATAGAAGATGAGGTAACGCCGGTGTTTGTGGGGGATCTCGGCCAGGCTCACCTTGTCGAAGGCCGTGTCGGCGCACTTGACGAGCGCCTCCGCCTTTTCCTTTGGCAACGTCGTGGACTTGCCGCTCATCACGCGCACTTCTTTGCGGCGGAAGTCGACATCGAAACCGATGGAGAGTCTGCCCGCTGCGCCTGCTGCCGCTGGACATTGGGCGAGTGCCTTGATCCGCGTCACCGCGACTGGATCGAACTCGAGCGTGCCGCAGTCCTCGACCGTGTCTTCCCCCTGGTCGTGGCAACGGAGAATGGTGCCGCGCCCCACCGCGATCCTCGACTCTCCGGCTGCCGTTGCCGCGGACGCCGCGGCGACTGGTGCTTTGGTCGGCGCGACGACCGTCTCCGCCGACATCGCGGCCGTCGGACTCACGCTGGCCACCGCCGGCGTGCTGGCGGACACTTCCCCGGGTGGGTTCGGGGCGATGCGGGTGCTCGTCAGGCGGGGCCACGCGATGCCCAAAACGAAACCACAAGCCGCGACGATACCGACCTTCCCCCAGGCGGGGCGATCGCCCAAAGGTGCGGGAATTTCAACGGAGAGGGGCGCATCGGGCCGCCGCATGGCTAGCCTGTCCGTAGCACGGCGCGTCGATCTTGGGCCAGAAGTCGGGAACGGCCGATAGTTGTCAGGGGCCGCGGGCATGGATCACGCTACTCTAAGCGAGATCATGTCGTTTTTGCCGTACCCGACCCGTCGAGCGACCGTGTGGACGTGGGTGACGGCGTGGCTCGGGGTGTCGGCGGCACTCTCCGCGGCGGGTCTCGCCATGGCGGCGCCGTGGCTGCGCTCGGCCTGCCTCTGGGGCAACGACGCATGCGCGGGTCTTCGCGTGGGGGGCGAAACGATGGCGAACGTGAACATCGCGGCCGCGCTCGAGACCCGCGGCCGCGCTCTCGCCGCGCGGTCGATCGAGGTGACCTTCGCGGGGCTGCCCGGGGTGAAAAGAACGCTCACCTTGGGCGAGCTCGGTGCGCGGCTCGACGTGCCACGAACCATGGCGCTCGTGCACGGCGTCGGACACGGCGAATCGTACGGCGATCGGCTCGATGCCGCGCGGCGAGCCGCGAACGGCGGCATCGACGTCCCGCTCGTTTTGGAAATGGACGAAGAGGCGGCGCGCGCCGCGCTCGAGCCGCTCAAAGACGCGACCGACGAGCCGCCCGTTCCCGCCCGCATCGACCTCGAGCATGACGGCGTCGTGCCCCACGTCTCGGGCCGATTTCTCGATCTGGCCGGAGCCATCGATCGCATCCGCGACGCCGCCCGCGCGAACGAAGGCGAAGTCGAGCTCCCGCGCCTCGCCGTCGAGCCGCGCGTGTCGAGCGATTTTCTTCGTCATGTCGACAGCAAGAAGCAGCTCGCGAAGTTTCAAACCTATTTCTCGCGTCACGGCGAACAATCGACGCGCGGGCAGAACATCGACACTGCCGCGGCGAGGCTCGATGGCGTCGTTCTCCTGCCGCACGAGCTCTTTTCTTTCAATACCGCCGTTGGACCGCGCACCGTTCAAAATGGCTTTTCACGCGGTTGGGAGATCTTCAAAGGTGAGATGGTGGAGGGCATCGGGGGCGGGACTTGCCAGGTGGCGAGCACCTTCCACGCTGCCGCGTTCCTCGGCGGGCTCGACGTCATCGAGCGCCTTCCGCATTCGCGGCCGAGCGCCTACATCACCATGGGGCTCGACGCGACCGTCGTCTATCCCGTCGTCGACTTGAAGATCCGAAATCCGTACGATTTTCCGGTGGTGGTCCACAGCCACGTCCAGGGAAACACCGTCGCCTTCGAACTTTTCGGCAAAGAGCGGCCCGCGCATGTCGTTTTCAAACGCGAGATCGTTGCTACCCGTCCTTATTCCCGCAAGGTCGAAGAGAAGAAAGGGCTCCCGCGCGATCGCGTCGTGCGTAAACAACACGGCATCCCGGGTTACAAGATCAAACGAACGCGCCTCATCGCGTACGGCGACGGCACCTCCCGTAAAGAAGAGAATGTCGACATCTATTGGCCGACCTTCGAGCTTTACCTGGTCGCGCCGGGGGTGGACCCGGAGCCGCTCTTGCCCCCTCCGTCCGAGGGGCAGGATGAATCCGGCGTGGCGAAGTGGGCACCTCTTCCCGATCCCGAGAATCCTCCTCCGCCCCCTGCGGCGGAAGCTCCGTCCACCACGTCATCCACCCTGACGACCGCCACAGCCGTTTCCGTGGCGCCGGACTGTGCCGATTGCCCGCCCACGCGCCCCCAGGTCCTCGAAGCTCGGGGTGTTCACGCGCCGCGGGCAGAGCAGATGCGCGCTCCGGTGAAGGTCATCATCGGTTCGGGCCCTCCGCGTCCCTGAGAAGCGGCCGTCGCGGGGCCGAACGACTGGTGTTAAGCTAGTGATTCTCCGGCAAAGCATGAAAACATGCGAGCAATGCCACCTGCGCTATCCGAACGAGAGCACGTTCTGCTTCGTCGATGGCAAGGCGCTGGTTCACTTGCAGGACCCGCGGGTGGGGATGACGCTGGCGGGACGCTACGTCATCGAAGAGGTGCTCGGCGAAGGCGGCATGGCGACGGTGTACCGCGCGCAGCACAAGCTCGTCGACCGCCCCTGCGCCGTCAAGATGATGAATCCGGGGCTGAGTCGCGACCCAATAGTGCGCGAGCGTTTCCGGCGCGAGGCCAAGGCAGCGCAGAGGCTTGCCCATCCCAACATCATCGAGATCTTCGACCAAGGCGACATCGATGACGGCAGCGCGTATCTCGTCATGGAGCTCTTGGAAGGGGAATCGCTAGGGACCACGCTTTCGCGGGGAAAGCTTTCCTGCGAGCGCGCCTTGCCCCTCATGATCCAGATGGCGCGCGCTCTCGCCCGCGCGCACGACTTCGAAGTCATTCACCGGGATCTCAAGCCGGACAACATCTTCATCTGCACCCGCAGCGACGGCACGGATCTGGTGAAGCTCCTCGACTTCGGCATCGCGCGATCCTTGCAGGACGCGCGGCTCACTGGACAGGGGGAGCTCTTCGGCACGCCTCACTACATGGCGCCCGAGCGCATCACCAGCATCGACGCCGGCGCGCCTTCCGATCTCTACGCCATGGGAATCCTGTTCTTCGAGATGCTGAGTGGAAAGCTTCCCTTCGACGCTCCCGATGTCCCCGGCTACTTCCTCAAGCACCTCAAAGAGCCGGTGCCCAGCGTGAAGAAGCTCGTGCCTACCACGCCCGAGTCGCTGGATCGTCTCATCGCCAGCTTGATGGCCAAGCACCCGGAGGGCCGCCCCGTCGATGCCCACCGCATGCACAACGACCTTCTGGCGATCTCGAACGAGCTCGGCATCCCCGTGCCGCCCGATGCGGAAGCGGAAGAACCGAGCTCGCGCCGGACACTGCCCCCGTTGCCCGCGTCGGCTATGGACCGCTGGGGCAAGCGCATGACGGTGTTCGAGGAGATGCTCACCCGCGCCTTCGAGGGTAAGCCCCCGGCGGAGCTGGCCAAGATGCTCGACCAGGTCAAGGCGCTGGTAAAACAAGTGGCGGCGCTTCGCTCGGAGAGCGTCGCGGCCCAGCGGCAGCTCGAGGCGCTCGAGTCGCGCGGGCGCGAGGGGCGACAGCGCATCGGCTTCGCCGTGGACGCGCTCGGCATCGATGCCTCCAGGGCGCGCGACGAAGCGCGCGCGGCGAACGCGGAGGTGGCTCCTTTCAGTAAGATCACCGGCGAGGCCAAGGCGGGTGTCCTGGATGCGCATCGCGAGATTCTCACCTGGGAGGGGCGCAGCGCGTTCGACGAGCCTTACGTCGCGCTACAGGAGGCCTACGAAGGGGCCGCGCGCGCGGTCAAAGTGTGGATCGACGCTCGGCGCGACGAGCAGAAAGCGGCTGCCCAAGCCGACGCGCGCAACCGCGAGGTGGCCGATCTCGAATTCCAGATCCACGAGCTGCACGCCGCGCTCGCCAATCTCGAGCACACAGTGGAAGATGCCAAGATCAAGAGCGAGACACGCATCGCCGAGCTCGACGAGAAAACGGAAGCGCTGCAAGTCGAGCTCCTGGCCATCGCCGCGCGCTTTTGTGCTCCGCTAAGGCGTCGTCCGGAGTTGGGTCCGCTGTTTCAAGAGCTGGAAGCGGACGCCGCGGCCTAGCACGACGCCGTCAGTTCTTCGCCACACGTCAGTGCTAGGGTGCGGCGTCCCGTGAACGTCCTCGTCGCCCCCAACGCGCTGAAAGGCAGTCTCGACGCCTTCGAAGCGGCCGGTGCCATCGCCGAGGGCCTGGCGCGCAGCCTTCCCGACGCCGAGTTCGACAAGCTCCCCATTGCCGACGGCGGCGACGGCACTGCGGCGGTTCTGGTTCGTGCGCTCGGTGGCAGCTTCGCCGATGCCGTGGTGCTCGATCCCCTCGGGCGCCCGCGACATGCAGGGTTCGGCGTCGTCGACGAGGGCGCCGCTGGCGGCGCGGAAGCCATCCTCGAAGTCGCACAATCCTCGGGCGTCACGCTGCTCGCGGCGACCGAGCGAAACCCTCTGGCGGCGACGAGTTATGGAGCCGGGCAGCTCGTCCTGGCGGCCCTCGATCGCGGCTGCCGGCGCATCGTGATTGGGCTCGGTGGTAGCGCCACGGTGGACGGGGGCGCAGGCTTCGTCGATGCGCTCGGTGCGCGACTGCTCGACGCCAAGGGCGCTCCCATTGCACGCGGCGGAGCAGGGCTCGCCGCGCTCCATCGGATCGACGTTTCGGGACTCGATCCGCGCCTGGCCGAGGTCGAGATCGTCGCCGTGTGCGATGTCGACAACGCGCTCCTCGGCGTGCACGGGGCGGCGCGCACGTTCGCGCCGCAAAAGGGAGCGGGCGCCGAGATGGTCGATCGACTGGAGGCCAATCTCACTCGCTTGGCGGATGTCATCGAGCGCGATCTCGGACGCGAGGTCGGGCATTTGAAGCATGGCGGCGCCGCGGGCGGCATGGCAGCGGGCATCGCGGGCATTCTCGGGGGACGGCTGGAGCGCGGAGCTGATTTCGTTCTCGAGCGCTTGAAAGTCCGCCAACGCTTGATCGGTAAGGACATCGTTTTCACGGCAGAAGGGCAAATCGATCGCCAAACCTGGGCCAACAAGGGCCCGTATGCCCTGGCGCGGACGGCGCGCGAGCTCGGCATCCCCGTGGTGGCGCTGGCGGGCGGTGTTTCCGACGACGCGAACATCAAGGCGTTCGACCCTTTCGACGCCATCTTGCCCATCTGCCCGCGCCCGATGGCGCTCGAGGAGGCGATGCCGCGCGCGCGCGAGCACCTCGCCTTGGCCGCCGAGCGCGCGGGGCGCCTGTTGCGTCTCGGTGGACGACTCGCGCTTTCCCGCGGTTTGTCCTAAGTAGAGCGCACACGTCCCACGAGGAAGCAGGGCCATGTCCGTTGCAGAGAGCATCATTCGTTTGGGTATCGTCGGCACGGGACGCGTCGGCGAGAGCCGCATGAAGGCTTATGACGCCCTCCCCGGGGCGCGCGTCGTCGCCTGCGCCGACGTGAACGAGGCAGCAGCGCGCCGTGTGGCCGAAGCGTACGGCGTTGCAGATGTGTACGCGAATTTCCGTGATCTGCTGGCGCGCGACGACATCGACGCCGTCGACGTCTGCCTGCACAACAACTTCCACATGGCGGTGGCGGTGGCCGCGCTCGCCGCGGGAAAACACGTGCACTGCGAGAAACCCATGGCCGGGTCCTACCGCGATGCCGTTTCCATGGTCGCCGCCGCGCACCGCTACGGGCGGAGGTTGCACATCCAGCTCTCGACGATGTACGCCGACGAGACGCTGGCCGCGCGCGAGCTCATCGACGCGGGCGAGCTCGGCGAAATTTACCATGCGCGCTCCAGCGGCTTTCGCCGGCGCGGTCGCCCTTACGTCGATGGCCATGGCACCGCTCCCTTCGTGCAGAAGCGGCAATCCTCGGGAGGAGCGCTCTACGATATGGGCACGCATCACATTGCCCAGGCCCTCCATCTGCTGGGTAATCCTCCGGTCGAACGGATTTCCGGTCACATTTATCAAAAGATGGCCATGGACGAGCGGCGCCGGAGCGCCGCCGCTTACGACGTCGAAGAGCTCGGCGTCGGATTCGTCCGCCTCGCTGGCGGCGTGACGCTCGATATCGTCGAGGCGTGGGCGGCGCACCTGGATCGTCTGGAGGGTTCGACGCTGCTCGGTTCGAAGGGCGGGTTGCGACTCCAGCCCTTCGGCTTCTTCAAGAGCTATGGGCACCTCGACGTCGATGGCACGGTCGATCTCGAGCGCGCGCGGTGCCGCTTCAATCAGGTGCGGGGCGATGCGGGCGTCTACGCCAGCTCGCAGGCCCACTGGGTGGCGGCGCTGCAAGGCAAGGTCGAGCTCTTGCCGACCGCGGAGCTCGCCTTGCGCACCATGCTGGTCACGGAAGGCATTTACCTGTCGTCGGAACTCGGTCGCGAAGTGACGTCGGAAGAGGTCGAAAGGACGTCGATCTCTACGGCGCTCGATCCTTGAGATCTCATCGGAAGAAGGCGGCGACGCTCCGTCCTATCCACACGAGCGACAGCGGCGTATCGTCGAATGCGTGCCGTCGCACTGGCAAGCAGGCCTGATTTTCGCGCTGGCGTGCTCGTGCGCGCGCCGAGACGCAACTCCGAACGCGACGGCGCAAGGGGGCGTCATGGATAGCGGCGCTTCCCGTCCGGACCGCACGGCCGATCCCGCGCCGACCTTCGCCGATCCGGTCAAGCGGACGCCTCAGGAACTCGACATGTCCGACGATCCGTTGCCCCCCCCCGTCGGTGTCGGGGCTGCCGAGGGTGCGGGCGGTGAGGTGAACCAAATCGAGCATGTGGTTGCCGCGATGCGCCCCGGATTTCGCGCCTGTTACAGGCGCGATCTCGCCATGGACGCCGAGCAACGCGGGAGGCTGCTCATTTCGGCGGAGCTCGGACCGGACGGAGAAGTCACGCGAGCCACGGCCGAGCGGATCGGGCAAGTCGACGACGACACGACGGAGTGCGTTCTGCGCCGCGTGCGCAGCGCTACGTTCCCGCCGTCCAAACACGCCAAAACCAGCCGCCTCGTGATTCCGGTGATCATCGGGCGATAAGCGCCATCCGTGATCGGGCGATAAAGCCGATGTCGCCGCGGGCCTCGGACGCTCCCGCTAGGTCGGTTTGAGCATCCTCGCCAGCGCGAACAGCAACACGACCGCCGCCGCAAACACGAATATCCAAAACCACGCTGGTGTGCTCTTCGGTGCGGTGGTGATCGCGCGTGCTGGTCCAAGGGTGGCGGGGTCCGCGGGCGAGGCAAGCACGTGTTCGGCGATGAGAGCCAGATCGTAGGTCGGCGGACTTGCCGAATCGCTGCCCCACAAGAGACGGAGCTCGTCGCCCGCAGCAAACACGAAGTCGAGCCGCCGTCGCGTCACGTCCGCCGCCACGCTGGAGACGGCGAGGGGAGCATTGTCTCCA
This sequence comes from Polyangiaceae bacterium, assembly GCA_035318465.1. Lineage (GTDB taxonomy): Bacteria > Myxococcota_A > Polyangia > Polyangiales > Polyangiaceae > DASWDH01. The sequence continues at coordinate 13,049 of DATHES010000160.1, read as the reverse complement.
TCGACGATGCGGACGGTGACGCTCGGACCCGTGGGTGGCGAGACGGGGATGCGAATGGGAGCCATGGGCTGACCGGCCGTTTTGGTCCACCGTGCAGCGCCGAGCTGACGGAGATCGGTCTTGCCGCGCGCATCGAAAAGTTGCTCGATGATGCTCACCTCGCGCGCGAAGTAATCGGGTGACGAAGCCTCGAGCTCGATGGCTTCGATCGTCTTCTCTCCGTCGACGCCATCGAGATGGAGCAAGGTCTCGCCGCCGGAGCGCTCGGTTCGAAAGGTGAGGGGGACACGTTGGTGGCGAGGTTGTGCCTCCACGATGTAGGGGACTTGCCGAGACGCCTGGTCGATGATCCGAAGATCACGCAGCGAGTCGTTACGGCGTTCGAGATCGAGGTAGGCAATCGGCCCGCGGGGAGGGAGCACGATGGACTGCTCGTTCTTCCACGATGCGAGCTTGATGGCGCCTCCGCGCGCGACTTGCGGCAGCGCCGGGGTCGAGGTTCCGTCGTCGATCACCGGGCCCAGGCTGGCCTTGTTGAAGGAGGACGGGCGTCCCTCGTGAAGCGCAGCCGTGATGTCGTAGACCGGAGGGCGAACGATGCTCGAACCGTAGACGAGCTCGGGAGCCGAGCCCCTCGGCACATAGAAACGAAGCGCACGGGATTCGACGATGATTTCGGCGGTCACGTCGTGCAGGGCAACGCCCGTAGCTCGCTCGATATCGAGCTCGAGGCTCTTGCTCGTCGGTTCGGTCAAGGAAAAGGTCGTCTTCTCCCTTCCGTCGGCGGCGCGCGTGATGTCCGCCTCTCCGAGGAGACGCCGCGAGACTTCGTCGCGAAACCATACCCGCTCGAAGACGCGGGCGCGCCGAACGAAAGCCGCGTCGCTGGCGTGGATGCCGATCTCGATCACGGGCAGGTTGGCACTGGGCATCGCGATCGCGTAGGTCGAAACGGAGAAATCGGCGTCGGCCTGTTCTTTCAGCGAAACTGGCAGCGTCCGGCGAACGCGCTCTTCCGTCGACTGCCCCACGGCGACATGAGTGGCGCGGACGGGAGCTCCGTTCTTGTCGTCGAAGCGAAAGCGCCAATAGCGCCGATCGTTGCGCGCGAAGTGGAGCCTCGTCATCCGGGTGCCGGACGCGGTGGCAAAGATCGAACCGCGCGCGATCTCGCTCCAAGTGCTGCGGTCGGACGAGGCTTCGAGGGTGACCGGTTTGATGAACTCAAGCTCGGGCACCTCGAGCTCCGCCGCGTCGGCCCATCCCGCACCGGCGCCGCGATCGGCCAGCGCGGCCGTCTCTTGATTGAGCGTGCGCTCGACGTCGAAAAGGGGAATTCTCTGCGTCGAAGGCGGCAATGCGCCGCTCTTACCGTAAGGTGTTTCGTCGCCTGGATTCACCCAAACGCGAACATCGGCGAGCCCGGGCCGCGCTGCTTCGAAGACGTCGTCGGGAATCTCGAGCTCGCACCACCCCGGCTCCACTTCGATCTTCCGGTGGAAGCGGTAGCTCGGCGCATCGACAGCCGCGACGAGGGCGGCAGCCGCGACCAAGAGAGCCACCGCTTTCTGCCGAGAAATGCGCGCCCACGGGCGACGCAGCGAATCGGGCGGGCGCGTCACGAACGATCTCCGCGCAAGATGAAGCGTTGCGTGAGAAACGACACCGCGAGAAGGGCCATCGCCAGCCCCACCATGGAACCGACCCGGTAGAGCGCCCCCAAATGCCACAGATCGTGCAGAAAGACCTTGGCGATGGTCAGAAGCAGCACCGCCAGGGCCGAAATCCGGGCCCGCGTCGAGCGGACGACCATCCCTACCACCAAGGTCGAGAGGCCGAAGACACCCCACCCCAGGCTGTACGTCATGTCTTCACCGAGGCTCGCACCCATGTGAAAGCCGATCGTTTGGCCGGTGGAGTAAGCATCGGCGATCTCGACGTTGAGCAGTACGAACACCACCGCGCCCCCCACGAACCAAAGCGCAGCCGGATAACGGTACTGTTTGGCCGCGGCATCCCCGCGCAGGAGGTAGGCGGTCGCGAAGAAGGCCAGCGCAGGCAAGCCAAAGGTATAGAGGTACCAGTTGAAAACGATGATGCCGCTCCGCGGATGGTATTCCCAGAGTGACGGATTGGCCACTAGACGGACCAACGTCGAAAGCGCAAGGAGCGCGGACGCAACGAGCAAGCCCTTGTGGGCAATGCGCAGATAGAGCCAGGCCAACGCCGCTGCTTCGAGCCCCCACGCTACGGTGATCCATTGCTTGCTCAGCGTGATGGGGACCGCCGCGGTGAGAAACGCCAGCGTGACCGCGCCGAGGGTAGCGATGACGCCGCTCGGTCCCGCCCCCACCACGCGCGGGCGGGCAAAGGAGAGCATCCCCAGCGCGAGCGCCCCCGCCACCAGGGCACCGGCGCCGAGCGCGATGTCGAGCCAGACGTTGCGCGCCAGCAGGTAGAGCGTCGCGTAGTGGGTGACGAGCGAGAGGGCGGCAGTGATCCAGCCGATGGGCTCGCTGTGCGCCCTCGACGTGACGAGCGGCAGGGCAAAGAAACCCAACATCGGGACCAGGATGAACGGCAAAAATTCGTTCAATCGCAGAGGCCCGTCGTGCTGGGTCAACGTGAGGAGGGTGGCGATCCACAGCGCATGGGCGAAGGCGAGCCACCGCGGCGAAGGAACGGTGAGGCCGATGGCGACGAAGCCGACCACGTGCGCCGCCGCGTAAAGTCCGAGCGGCGCCAGGGGAGCCGCGGCCGCCTCCTCGGAGAGCATCTGACCGACGACGATCCAGCTCCCGCCGAGCGCAATTCCCGCAGCTCTCCGCAGCGACGCTGCCATGCGCTCACTGGCGCGCCGCTCTTGCCAGAACCAGAGGGCCAAAAGCAAGAAGGGCGGACCGGTGAAGGCGAACAGGGTGCGCAGTCGCTCGTCGCCGACGACGTCCGGCGCGACCCGCCCCGACAGGGTGAGCACGGTCAACCCCGCGCCGATCTCCAGCGAAAGGGGCGCACCCCATCGCTCGGCCAGCACGAACGTGCCGGCCAGGAGAAGGCACAGGTAACCCGAGAGAAACGCCGCGCTTGCACGAAGATCGGATTGGCTGCCCACGGCGAGCGCCGCGATGAATGGCGCGGCGAGGGCCGTGGCAAAAAGGCCGGTGCGCAAGGGGGTCGTTCGGGGCGGCGCGGCCGCGCGGTTCAAGGTGCCGAGCGCAAAAAGGGCCGCCAATGCCGCTGCCACGCTGAGCGCAAATGGCACCCCGCTTTGATCGAGGTACTCCGAGGCCCACCCGCCGTAGATGAGCGCCGTGGCGATGAAAGCCAGGGCGGTGAGGGTCATCCATTGCCGCTTGGCGGAGACGAAGAGCACCCCCGCGTCGAGCAGGCCGATATAGCCAAAAAGAGCGTAGCGATGATCGACGCCGCTCGACAGGAGCACCGGCGTAGCGAACCCTCCGACGAGTCCGATGACCGCGAGCACGAAGGCGTCGCGGCGCACGGCGCTGAACCCGGCCAGCGCCGTGACGAGCGCCATGGCGACGAAGGTCGCCGGTGCCGGGATGAGCTCGTACAGCGTGCGGGCCGCGAAAAGGGACGCGTAGAGCGTCGCGATTCCCGCTCCGCCGAGCGCCTGACCGGCACGGTCGGCCTTGCTGCGAATGATATCGCCGACCAAGACGGCGACGGCGCCGGAGAGCAGCCCGATCCCGATGCGCAGCGGGGGCGAGATGAGGTCGTGCTCGATGGAGTACTCGAGAAAGAAGGCCGCCCCGATGAAGAGCCCGAGCCCTCCGAGCCACGCGAAGAGACGCACCCCCACGAGCTTCTCGAAATCGAACGCCCTGCTCGCGGGTGCTCGGCGAGGGCCGCCCGCGTCCCCCAGAGCCGTGGCCACGTCCGCGTCCGCGCCCACCTCCTCCGGGTTTCGGCCGAAGATGGCTCGTCCTGCGCCGGCCGTTCGCACACCACCGCTCGTCGGCGTATCCGCAGGCGCACTCGCGTTCACACCCGCGTTCGCGTCCGCGTTCATACTCGCGCTCGCGTCCGCGCGCGGTGCCGTCTCCGTCGCCGAGCGCGCCGGCTCGTCGTCGACTGACCCGCGCTGCGTCTCGCCCATTCGTCGCGCGAGCTCGCCGATCCACCAATCGGTTCTCGCTCCCCGCTGCTGCAGTTCCTCTACCTGCCGCGCTAGCTGCGCGTTGCGTTTCCGCACCTGGAAGACCAGCACCAGCGCCACCAGCGGGGCGAGGAGAAAGGCGCCCGCCGCAAGGACGGCGATGACGGCGAGCACTTCATCCACGAGCGCCTCCCGCGTAGCGCGCGGCATCGTTGCGCCGCCGAGCCACGATCGAGCGGGAACGCATTCGAACGAATATACCAGCTGCCCCCTGGCACTACGCTGTCAGTTCTTCGCCATATCCGATCACGATCGGCCAATTCAGCCAGGCGGCCATGTCAGATCGGCGAGGCCGTCGCCAAAGAGCCTCCGATGGCCACAGCCGCGGGTGCTCGCCTTGCTGGCTTCGTTGAGGGGGCGTTTTGCCTGTTCGGTCAGGCGGCTCCGTGGGCGTATGCCTGCTCCGATGAGCGATCGGGTAGCGAGAACCTGAAAGAGGAGTGCTAGGATTTTCGCTCATTGCGGGATGGTGCCCTTTGGCCCATCATCCGCCGCCCATGGCAAAGTGCTTCGAAACTTGGACAGTGCTGCCGCACGGTCCGCTCGAGAAATTGAGCGACAACCTCTGGCGCGTCGAAGGGACGATGCCTGACGGGAGCACCAAGCGCGTCATGACGATCGCGCGCATGAAGGACGGGCGGCTGGTCATTCACAATGCCATCGCGCTCGAGCCTCCCTTGCAGGCCGAGGTCGAAGCGTTCGGCACGCCGGCTTGCATTGTCGTTCCCAATGGCTTTCACCGCCAAGATGCGAAGATTTACAAGGACCGCTACCCGTCCGCCGGTGTCTATACGCCTGCGAAATCGCGCAAGAAAGTGGAGCAGATCGCTCCCGTGGCGGGCGATTACGACGCTGCGCCCAAAGACGACACCGTGCGGCTCTGTCACCTCGAGGGATGCAGAGGAAGCGAAGGGGTGCTCGAGGTGAAGTCCTCGGACGGCGTGACCGTCGTGTTCAACGACACCATCTGCAACCTGCCCAAGATGAGCGGCATCATCGGCTTTTTCTTGGCGCCGACCGGACTCGCCTCCGTGCCACGGTTCAGCCGGTGGCTCCTCGTCAAGGACAAGGGCGCATTCGCGCGGCACGTCAACTCGTGGGCCAAGCCCGATTTGGCCCGCGTCATCGTCTCGCACGGCAAGATGGTGACCGAGCGCCCCGCCGACACACTGAGGGCCGTCACGACCGCCCTCTGACCCGACGCCGGGCCACCTACATCGGTACCGTCGCGGCGGCCAGCGATCATCGTCATCTCGGCCTTCGGCCGCTCCCGAGCTGCCAAAAGTTCACCCCGCGCTGGTCGTGGGGTACGATGGAAAACGTGGCGAAGTCGGACAACCGGGACAGCACGGCGTCGGAACGCACCGTCATCACGCAGCGCAAGCTCCCGATTCAGCAGGAGCACCTCCTCGAGCGCGAAGCGTACTTGATCGTCATCTATGGCGAGGACTTGGGCCGCCGCATCGCCCTCGGCGAATCCATCATCGAAGCCGGCCGGTCGACCGCCTGCGGTATCCCCGTCGATCAGGAGTCGGTGAGCCGCCACCACGCGCGCATCTGGTGGACGGGGACCGGCTACAAGGTCAAAGACCTCGGCTCGACCAACGGCACCTACGTCAACGACGCGCTCATCACCGAACAAGACTTGAACGACGGCGATCAGGTCAAGATAGGCCGTACCATCCTCAAGTTCATGTACGGGGGCAACATCGAGGCCTCGTACCACGAAGAGATCTATCGAATGATGACGTTCGATGGTCTCACCCAGATCTACAACAAGCGGTACTTCGGCGAGACGCTGGAACGGGAGATCTCGCGCAGTCGCCGCTATAGCCGCGAGCTCGGGCTCGTGCTCTTCGACATCGACCACTTCAAACAGAAAAACGACACCTTCGGCCACTTGGCCGGCGATGCGATTCTGAAGGATCTGGCCGGCGTGGTGCGCACCAAACTCCGACGCGAAGACGTCTTTGCTCGCGTCGGGGGCGAAGAGTTCGGCATCTTGACGCCCGAGGTCGGCCTCAAAGGGGTACGCGAGGTCGCCGAGAAAGTGCGGGGCGTCGTCGAACAAACGACGTTCCGCTTCGAGAAGCACATCATGCCGACGACCATCAGCCTCGGCGTCACCGTTTGGCTCAAGGAAGAGGAGAGCGCCGAAACGCTCTACAAGCGCGCCGACGTCGCGCTCTACCGCGCCAAACAAGGCGGAAGAAATCGCGTCGAGCAGGCCTAACGTCCGGGACCACGACATGCACGCGGCAGGGGCTCCGATACGGCACGCGATGACCTTCTTGCTGGCGGGATCCATCGTCAGCGTCGCCCCGCGAGCGGGCGCGCAACAGCCCATGCAAGCGGGCGGTCTCGCTCCTCCTCCACCCATGCAAACGGGGGGGCTCGCTCCTCCGCCGCCCGGCAGTGGCCCCCCGCCTCCCGCGCCCCCGTACCCGAACGCCGCGCAGCGCCAACTGGAAGAGGCGGAGCATAGCGACTCGGGACGCGGGCTCGAATTCGTCTATTTCGACGTGGGAGGCGGAGGGCAGTTTGCGGCGCTCTCGGCGCTCAGCGAAAGCGGCAAGCTGGTGCCCGCGAGCGACAAGAGCTCTGCCTTCGGGCCGTCTTTCTCGGCGGCGGCGGGGATTCGCCTGCTCTACTTGACGGTCGGGCCACGATTTCGCTTCGCGCACTTCACCGACTGGGATCTGTGGACGCTCAATCTCGACATCGGCTGGCACATCCCGCTCGGCAACCTCGAGCCGTACGGTATCCTCGGAGGTGGCTTCGCCAAGCTAGGCCGGAGCGCCGAGGGTATCCCCGGTGTCGGCGACGTCTCCATTTCGGGTTTCAACGTTCGGCTCGGCGGGGGCGTCGACTATTACCTGTCGAGCGTCCTTTCCGTGGGCGGCGCGCTGCACGCCGACCTGATGCGCCTTTCGCGCGCCGGCACGCCTCCCCTCCGAAGCGCAGGTGACCCGGGTAGCCCGGCCGTCATCGAGGCCATCTCCCGAGATGCTTCCAGTCTCGGCTTGGTCCTCACCGCCGGCGCGGTGGTCGGCCTCCACTTTTAGTCCTGCAGCTTGGCCAGCAAGAAGTGGAGCGTGCGTTCCCACGCTTTGCTGGCCGCGCTCGGATTCCACACCTCGGGGCGAGCTTCGTTCATGAAGGCGTGCTTCGCGTCGTAGCGATGGACCTCGAAGATGGCGCTCCCCTGTTTGAGCGCGAGCTCGAACGCGTCGACGGCTTCGGGGGTGCACCAGTCGTCCTGGTGGGCAAAATGAAACTGCATCGGTATGCGCAGCCGACTGGGGTCCGCCTTTGCCGCAGGCGGGATCCCGTAGAAGCAAACGCCGGCATCGATGCCGGAGAGTCGGGTGCCGGCGATGACGGTGAGCGCGCCTCCCATGCAAAACCCCATCACGGCGATCGGACCGTCGGCGGCTTGGCGCAGGTACTGGACGGCGCCGCGGATGTCTTGCTCGACGGCGTCGTCCCAATCGAGCCCGCTCATCAGGTGGCTCCCTTCGTCGCCGTCTTTTGCCAACTTGCCGCGAAACAAATCGGGAACGATGGCGTGGTAGCCGGCTTGACCGAGACGGTCGGCGACCCCTTTGATTTGCGCGTTGAGCCCCCACCATTCCTGGATGACGACCACCCCCGGACCCTTCTTCGTCCCCCACGGCGTGACGCAATACGAGGAGGCCGTCTGTCCATCGGGACGGTCATATTCGATCATCTTCGTTTCCATCGTATCCCTCCGCTGGCGCGGACTCTCGCAGAGGTCGCACGCGCGATCAATGGACCGTTACCACTACTGCGTCAGCCTTTCGTTACCCGATCGATCATCGAGCTTTCCGCTAAGTCCCTGTAAAATGACCGGACAGGCACGATTTCGTTGGGGGAGGCGGACTGGCACGACGTCGTGGCCGATGTCACCAGAAGCCGAGTGCGCCGGCCTCGCCGGAACTCGTTACGTGGCGCAGCTTCGCAATGGCCGATCGCGATCTGCTGCTGCCGAGAATGATGCAGTCGACTTAAGGGCAGGACTCGACGCGCGCGCCGTCGGCGATCCACGCGCTGATGGCGAGCGCTTCGGTGCGCGACACCATGCCTCCCTCGGGCATGCCTGATCCGCGAATGCGCATCCGCAATCGGTCGTATTCACCGCGCGCCGGTGGCTGCCACGCGTCGGCGGGGACGCGCGGTTCGAGAAGGGGCGCAATAAGGTCCCCTTTGGATCCTATTTTCGGCAGCGGTGGGAAACCGCCGTCGCTCGGACAGTTCCCGAGTGGATCGCGCGCCACGCCTGCTTCGGCGACACTTCGACAATCGTAGAAATCTTGCGCGTAGGTCCAACGCGCGGATCCGCCGCCAGGTGCGCACGCGCTGGCGTCGTGGGTCGCGGATTCTTCGTTGGGATCGAATGGGCAACGCGGCGCCATTGCCAAGATCAGCTTGTACAGAAGGAAGCTGTTTCCCGGATCGTTGGCATCGATGTACGGCATGTTGCGTCCGAAAGGGGCGAGCGCGTTCCGGCTCGGTGCCGTCGGGTCGGCTCCCGTCGCGGTCTCGCTGGCGACGACGGCGTGATCGACGAGGTGGCGCACCGCGGCGACGATGCCGCCACCCGCGCCGTCGTCGTCGAGTCGCAGGGTCGATCCCGAAGGACCTCGCGTGTCGCTGCCAGCGCCGTGGCACCTACCGCCGCTCGTACAGCTATGCGTAAGGAATTCGTAAGGGCTGCTCGTCACCGCGCCGGGCATCGGTCCATCGCAAGCGCCGTCCGGAAGCGGGCAAAGGCGCTTTACGTCGCAGAAGCCGAAGACGCGTGGGAGCTCGAAGGGCGGTTTGCCGTTGCCGGTCGTAAAAGCGAACGTGAACTCCTTCTCGAGCGGCGCGCCGTCGAAGGCGCGGACTCCGTTCGGATCCTGCGCGTCCTTGGGGGCGAAGAGCCGCACGTTGTAGCGGGTGCGCTCCTGGAGGATGCCTCGAATGATCCAGGTCGCGACGCGGTCGACGGGATCGTACTGCGGGGCAAAGCCGGCACCCACGCATTGATCCGTGCCCGTGCTTTCGCCCCCGACCGTCGCCGCTTGAAGGCACATTGCCCCTCGAACGGCTGTCGACGGCATCAAGAAGCGGTCGAACTGCACGCGAATGGTGAAGGTGAGCGGAACGTTCGTCGCCTCGTTGGCGGGATACGTCCAGACGATGTGAGGCGGCGGCCCTGCCGTCCCGGCTACAGCCGGCACCCCTTGATCACAACCGACGGAGCTTCCCAACGCCACGAGGGCGCCGGTTAAAATCAGCTCTCGGCGTACATTTGCAGCTGCTCGCGAACGACAGCGTCCGAAACACCGTTCGCGATGTGGTCCTTCAAGCAGTCTGCCAAGGTGATGAGGAGATCGTCGATCCCCTTTTCCTCGATGATTTTCGACAGCAGCTGTCGGGCTTCGCGACTCTCGTCTTCCCGAAGAAAACCCCGCACTTGCTCCAGTGAGATATCCCCCTGAAAATCCAAGTACATATTGTCGATTAAGTACCGGACCAGTTCCTTCACTGAACTCCTCCTTGGGGGCCCCGCAAAGCGACGTGGCTGACCTATAGCCCCCTGCGGAACCTCCGTGCAAGGAGTTTGCAGAGTTTTTCACCGTCTGTCGCCCGGCTGCGGGCCGGGGGGGGAGCTCAGCAAGGGGCCGATGCGGGCTCATCTCAGCGGCAACTCTCGAGCTCGGCCGAGTCCGGTTCATGGCAGACGAAGCAGGGGCGCGCGTTGCGCCGGAGCTGCGCCGTGCAGTTGGCTCGAAAGGAAGGCGGATGAGGATCGACCGCGAGGCCGCCTCGGCCCGTCGCGGCGTGGCAGATCGCGCAGTCGTGTTCCGTGTGGCAGCTGACGCAGGCGTTCAGGTTGCGTTGTGCTTCCCAGGCGTGATGCCCGGGGCCGCGTCCGTTCAGCGCGCCGAACCCCGGCGGATGGAACCTGGCGAGTGCCGCGTTGGGGCCGCTCATGGCGACGCCGATGCGCTGGTGGCACCCGAGACAGAAGCTCTGCTCTTGGTGGCAGCTCGTGCAGCGCGGGCTGTTCTGTCGCGCAGCCATGGGATGGATGGAGATCCAGTCGTTGGGGTGCACCGTGCGAGGGCGCACGCGGCCGTCGTGGCAATCGGTACAATAGCGCTCGGTGTGGCAGCTCGCGCAAAGAGCGCCGTTGTCGGCAGCGACGCGCTTGTGACGCTCCAGAAAATCGGCCGTGTGCTGCGCGTTGCCGAGCCAGCGCGGTGGTTTGAGCTCGCCGCTGGAAAAGAGCACCTTCATTTGACCGCCCGGGTCTGCCAAATGGCAAGTCGTGCATTGACTCTTGGCACCCCCCTGGGCAGCGCCGGTCATGGCATGGCAACCGAAGCACCCTTTCATGCGGGGGAGCTGATCGCGCGTGGCGACCTCGAGCTCCTCGACCGAGCCGTGGCACTGCCCGCAGGCGATGTTGTGATCGGCGTGCGCCTTGTGGTCAAAGCGAAGGTTCGGCCTAGGCATCTCGAAGGGCGCGACGCGGCCCTCTGCGCGCGGATCGTAGCCGGCGTGGCAAAGCGCGCAGCGCGCGATGTCGTCGTTCGTTCCGGTCACGGCTCGAAGGTCGTCGTGGTGGGTCTGATGGCAGCCGTCACACACTTTGCCCGCCGGCAGCAGGTCGTCGCTCGATTGTCGGCTCGACTTGGCGTCGCGGTGACACTTCACACATGCCTCGCCGAGGTCCTTGACGTGCTTTTTGTGGCTCATGCGGATCGTGATTCGCTGCGGCGGAAAAATGACCGAGCTCGGGCCGTTGTCGGGATCGGGGGCGCCGGGCGGCAGCCATGGCCCGGGAACCGACTGGTTGCCAGGCAGGGGAGCCATGTCGATCACGGCCGCTTCGCGGGGTGGTGCCGTGACACCGGCGCGCGCCGCAGCCAGGGCGGCGAGCAAGCACGCCACGACCAGCACGCGCTCCTTCATTTCGTCACCGCCAAGTTCACGATGGCGAGCAGGCGATAACGCTGGCCGACCAGCCGATTCATGTCGTGCTCCCACTCGAGCAGCGCCTCGACCACATGGCTCGGTCGGAAACCGGCTCCCAGCACATAGGCGAACGAGGTCGCGCTCCGCTCGGCGCGGAGGTTGTCCTGCCAATCGAAGAGCGATACGCGCGCCGACGTCGTCCAGCGCCCTCCCAGAAAGCGCCGCTCGCCGTAGATGTCGCCCCCTTGGCGGTGCCCGCCGGCGCCCCGCTCGAACGTGCCGCGCGCGCGCACCGTGGCGTTCGCGAAACGGTAGCGGCCCGAGAAGTCGCCGAGCACGTCGGTCTGCGCCGTTGGCGTACGGGGCGCGCCGCCGGTGCTCGACGTGAACGTTGCGGGGTCGCCGTCGGTGAAGAAACTGCGCGCACCGCCGCTCAGCGCCATATCGAGGGCATCCCCGGGATCCCAGGCGACTCGGCCGCTCACCGTCGTCATGGGATTGTGCGTAAAGAACGTGAAGATCGAGTCGCCGTCGAAGGTGGGGCGGAAGTAGTCGAAATCAGCGCCCGCGGTGAGCCGCTGCGATGCGTACCAGTCGACCTGCGCGTAGCCGCTGGAGAGGGCACGATCGAAGAGATCGTAGACGAGCCCCCCTTTGACGCCGCCGAGATCGGCGTGGCTCGCGTCGAGCGCATAGCCGACGCGCTCGGACGACACCCGCGTCGCGTCGTAGACGTCGTAGGCGCCGGTCATCGGATTGGGAAAAGCAGAGGCCAGCACCGGGCCCCGGTTCAATACCTTGCGGTAATCGAGACGGCCGTGAATGAACGTGACGCCGGCACTTTCGATGGCTGCGCCGTAGGCGGGCGCGAGATAGGCATCGACGAACTGGGGATAGATGTTGCTCGCGAACCCTTGGCGATCGCCGCGCCACACGCCGTTTTGCTCGAAGCGGGGACTCGAGAGCGGCAAGCCGCCGCGCTGCTCGAACCCACCGTAGGCCTCGACGGCCACGAAGAACGGCGTGGTGAGACGGACCTGTCCGCCGTCGAAGGCCCACCACCCGAGCGAGTCCATCACGTACTGTCGCCCGAGGCGAAACCCGAGCCATCCTCGGAGCAAGTGCCGCCCTTCGAGATAGCCGTACATGAAGTCGACCGGAGCCGCCGCGAGGCCAGGCACGAAGCGGTTCGAAATCGTCGAGTAGGCGGTTTCTTCGGGCGCGACGCCGGTGTCGCTGTCGAGCCGCAAACGCAGCCGAACGGCGTACTCGGGCGCGCCAGGGAGCGTGTCGATCCCTTCGAGGTGGTGCACATCGAGGGCGAGCGTCTGCAAGAATCGGCGCCGCCGGACGACCAGCGATCCGAGCGGAGAGCCGAACGAGTAAGCCTGGGCCGCCGAGGTCGCGTGCACCTCGGTTTCGAAGGCCCGCGCCGGCTCGCCGACCGTGGTGAGCGCAACGCCCACGAGTGCCGACGCGGCTACGCCGCGCGGCAATCGTCCTTTACCCTGCGGGGGCGCTGCCCCCGCGCCCACCGGGGCAAGCCCGGAATGGGGCCCCACCCCCGCGGCACCTCCGGCACGAGAAAGCCAGCTCGTGGAGCTGGCTTCATCTCGTAGATTGTCCTGCGGGGGCGCTGCCCCCGCGCCCACCGGGGCAAGCCCGGAATGGGGCCCCACCCCCGCGGCACCTCCGGCACGAGAAAGCCAGCTCGTGGAGCTGGCTTCATCTCGTAGACTGTCCTGCGGGGGCGCTGCCCCCGCGCCCACCGGGGCAAGCCCGGAATGGGGCCCCACCCCCGCGGCACCTCCGGTGCCGGGTGCGGTTTCGCTCAGGGGAAGATCTCGCGCTGACTGTAGACGACTTCGAGTCGGCTCAG
>DATHES010000159.1:0-7318 GCA_035318465.1 Polyangiaceae bacterium | reverse complement strand
CGTTTCCTTCGAGCGCGGACAAGCGGCTCTGGCTGATGCCCAGCTTGGTCGCCAGCTCTTGCTGGGGCACGCGACGTGCTTTGCGCCGTCCGCGAAGAATCTCGGCCACCTGGCCGGAAGTGGTGATGAGCTGACGCATGGGGCGATTCCGTCGGCCGAAATCCATCTGCCTGACGAATAAAGCAAGATTAGTCACCAGGAAGATAAAGTCAAAATATCTTCGGGGAAGATATTTTGGAAGCGTTCCTTGGCCACACGTGGGACTCCTCGCCGATCTCGGCAAGTTGGCCGGGTAGCTGTGGTAACAGTCTGGCAACACCCACCGAGGGGTGCGACGGCGCTGGGATCCTGCCGACGGAAAGGGTGCTCGCGATTCCTCGGTAGTTATCGTATCTTACGAATCGTTCGCGCCCGTAGCTCAGTTGGATAGAGCGGCGGCCTTCTAAGCCGCGGGTCGCAGGTTCGAGTCCTGCCGGGCGCGCCCACGACATCGTTCGCGATTTCGTCGGGCGCCGGCAGCACGATTTTGAGGGTTCTGCCTCGAAAACGAGAAGCTGGAGCGACTCCGCGGGTCTATTCGGGCAGATGTGGAGCGCGATCTCGGGTCACCGACCCCGTAAAACGCACAATCCCATTTGCACGCATCTTGGGCGTCCGAACATTCGGCTTTGGTGTCAAGGGCAATCCACGGCGCAATTGCATCGATTTTCCCAGCTGGAGCAGATGCCGTCACCGCACCGCGAACAGATCAGGACGCTTGGTGGGGCGACTGGAGTGCATTCGCCACCGTCCGAGGGCACGAGCGAGTTGATGATATGGCCGATGGCGCCGCTATCCGCATCATGGTTGCAACAATACGCACCGATGACTTTTCCCTCAATGTCCTCCCCGTCTATTCGGCAGCGCCCATAAATTCCTCCGTCCTGCTGGGGCAGGTAGCAATTCGAACCAGGCATCTCACCGGGACATCCCATGCAAGTGCGAACGCCTCCCGTCTCGGGGCGGTTATCGCAGCTGCTCGCATCCACGGGTCCATCTGACATGGGGTGGTCCGCCTCGGCTTGGCCCGCGTCATTCATGGGGTCCGCCTCGGCTTGGCTCGCGTCATTCGTACCGGGTTGTCCACCGCCGTCAGGCGTCGTGGGGTCATCTGTTCCGCCACAAGCGCTTAACAGACTCGAAAGCATACACGCGAAGGCCAACCAACGAGATCGCGAAACCATCTGCGCCGCCCTTTCGTCAAAAGAATGAGGAGAAGCGAAGCGCCGGATCCGCTTCTCCTTATACCGCTGTGTGATCGATCGTTTGAACTTATAGACAGGCCGGATTCGCCCAGCCGGTACCGCCGTAGAAGATATAGGGGTGCCAATTCGATCGCTGAACTGCGTGAGACTGATATCGTAGCATGCCGCGTCATCCTGGGCAGTAGTAAGCCCAGTGGTTTCTGCCCAGGTGATCGAATTGCCCATGGGATTCGACCCCGCACCCGGCTTCGTCAGCGCAGCGAGTCGCGGAGCCTTTGACGCGAGCTCTTTTCGCCAGTCACTCTTCCTCCAGGAAGCATTGTTCTCTCGCCCCTTTGATACTAAACAAGGTGTGAGTCACTCGAGCCAATAGATCGAAGGAGGCCACAATGGATACAAGAAATGCCTCAAGGTAGAAGAAGGCTTCATCGGCAAGCGCGCGGTTCGCGGGATCGAAATAGCACCAGTGAATTCGGTCTCGCGCATAGAGCGCTCTTGCCAGCCTGGTGATCGGAGAAGGGACTCGCTGGCTGAGGTTAGAGCTGGATGGAACTAAGATTTCCGCAGCCAACGAGGCATATCCCCACCGACCGATTCCAAGCTCGGTGGTTGGATGCACGTGGTATTTGTAGTTTTCCCGAAATCGAAGATAGAGGCCAAGACGCGCGAGGGCTTCCGCGGGCGTTGCGATAGCAGGAGCGTTTCTGACCTTCGTCGCGACAAGATGGTGGAGTCCTCTGCATTCGGTTACGAACAAATCGAAGCCCGCTACCTTGCTGTTGCGGATCACTCGTATGCGTATTGAAATTCAGGAAAGCGGCACGTCCCGTCAATGCAGCTCCAGGATTGGTCCGGGGTAGGAAGGAAAATCGGGCAATCGTCATCAACCTGGCACACGATCGGCCGCCCTCTGCACAACCCCGGATCTTTGCCGTTCTGCGATTCGCTGCAGATAAGGCCGGCGTTACATGGATTGAAGTCTTGTCGAACGACCTTACACAATTTGAGGCAACCAGGATGGCAGCTGCCCTCAGAGCAGTAAGCCTCAGCTGGACATCGACCCGCTGCGCGCAACACATCGCTGGTTGCACAATCTGCATGTCGACTGCACTCGGGCGAAAGACCGCAGCTCGACGTCACCCAAACCACGCCAACCACGAGAAGAGCGAGTGCACGGAACACTACCAAGCGACGTCCTCCCGATTTGTATGTAGTTGAAAGCGCTCCTCTCGAGCGGACCATCTCGAGGTCCCTTCTTGCATAATGATCGTTCGTAGCGTGAACCCATCATACGTAGCGAGTCGTATGGCATTTGCTTCGAGCGCCTCTACGTACATGGCGATGCCATCTGTCGCGGGCAGCGTTGGCTCGGAATAGCCGGGCGGGGCTGGCGGTCTTTGCCATGCGAACTCGACGTCCTGACGGGCCACGATCTCCGTGCGGCGTCCGCACTCACGCAGTCGCGCCAGCTGAGCCGTAACACTGCTGCCACAGCGCGCGAGCGCTCCGACGAAGACATCGGGCGATTGGACGGCGACGCCGAACGTGATTGTATCGCAATCGAAGGGAAGCTCCTCGGCTATGAAACGATCTCCCGTGCGTCGAAGGACCGCGACTCTTCGCGGAAGGTTACCAGCCGCCTTCGGATAGAAACCAATACCCATTGCAACGATGTCGCAGCTTTCCTCGACAAAGCCGACCAAGTGATCGAAGCCAGAATGCGCACGGATAGCGCCGCCGATCGGCTCTTCCGCAATATCCGCGCCCTGTTCGACTCGAACCTCAACGCCCGCCATCTGAACCTGAACTGGAGTCAGAAATCCCTCTGTCTGAAAGAGAACTTCGACTCCGCCCGGCAGGTTGTTCCGGACCGCAAAGATGTCCATGAGCGATAGCCACGGCGACGTCCTTGCACCCAATTGATGGGCCCAGCTCTTCCACAGTCCATTCCCGAACCGGAAACCTCCCGCGAGGTTGCTCTCCGTGGCGGAGACGATCATGGGCCGCTGGTCCTCCAACTCGACAACACGTAAGAAGTAGCGAGCACTCAACTCGGGTGCGACATCACTCCAGGCGAAACCATCGAGTGCGCCACTGGGTTTTCCAAGGCCCACCCAATTGCCGCAAGAAGGGTCCATCACCAATATATCGTCCGAGCCGTCAGCATTCACGTCACCAGCCGCGATGGACACCGGGAATTGGCCACATCCCGCTGCCGCCGGGCTCGTGGCAGTGACGATCGTCGGCGAAGACGACGACATATCGATGACCTCGATGGTGCGCAACCCGACGATCAGTGCGGCGAACGTCGACGGTCGTAAAGTCATTGGGACAAGCCACGACGTCGCGTATCCGATCGGTCCCCCCCCGCTTTTTTCGTTGCTCGCAACGCTTGCTGAACCGCATCCCGCAAGCATGACCACGAGCGGGAAAACGCAAGAGATCCCGATGTCGACGAGCAGTGGCACGGTCGCCGTACGCCGCACCCGCTCGCTAGGCAGTGGCCACATGACAGAAGCAATCCTAGCAGCTTGGTCAGCTCGAGCACCCGTTCTCCAGGAAACCGTCGTCCACTCGACGACAGGCAGAACGGATGCGTTTGGTCCCCAGAGAGCAGGCGTCGTTCATGATCATCACTCTATGCGGCCACGACGGGCGGAAGACGCGAATTCCTCCGCCCACCCGACTCGCTGTTGCAGCCGTTATCTCGCTGGTCGCGGATCACCGACGGCGTTCGGCTTAGTTGGACTCTACAGCGGCGGGACGCTCTCTGGCGATTGGCACTTCGTCGTGCGCAAGGTGACTCCGTATGGAGATCTGCCACGACAAATCCTCAACCCCGATACCCAACAGTACGAAACGCGCGGGCCCGTGTACCGCTGCGGCGACACCGAGTGCCTCGAAATCGTCTACGTGATTCCGTACAACTGGGACCTCGGCGACACCTGGGCGTCGGTCAACGCCCACCGTGGTGACGGTGACTCCGTGCTCGTCGCCCGCAAAGACCCCCAGGTGTTGCTCGAAGGACTCGATGTTGCGGACGAGGGCACGCACCTAGCGATGCTTGAACTGCAGGGCGTACTCCGTCGAATCGGGCGCCTCGAAGCCCCCTACCTCAGTCGACGCTGGGAAGTGTCCGTAATCCCGCGAGCGACGGAGCGACGGCGATGTGCCCGTAACGAGACGGTCGGGCGCGGGGCTCGGAACCACGACCATGCCCTCGAGGCGATGGCCCCCGTGCCCTGGCGGCCGACCCCAGCTCATGGGGGAAAAACGACGGGGTAACCGACCACGCTCGTATAAACGGGCGGGAGCGAAGCACGGCCGAATGCGTCACGCAGCGCGTGGATGATGCACATGGCGAGCGGCGTGTCGGCGAGCGCCCCATTTGGCATTCGAAGCGATAAGCCCGGAGGCAATTCGTTCAGCGGATCGTCTTCTGCTCCCAGATTGAGTTGTACGAAGAGCTTGCCCTCGTCATGAAATCGCGCGGTGCATCCGTCAATTGCGCGGGACCGGCGAAAATCATCGACGAATCGTTCGACGACGTCCACACCGGCAGGAACGCTTTCGTCGCGAATGCGGAAATAGATCCCGCTCCGCGTGGCTACAGCGCCTTGAAGATTTCGCCGGGACCACTCACGTTCGAGTACGGGGCCAGTGCTCGCGTCGGCTTCGTTCTGGACACGGCAGACGAGTGCTCGACACTCGACGTCGGGCGGCAACCAATCGTTTCGCCCCTCAAGACGGAGACGCTTGCGAAGCTCGGCCTCGAGCGCGGCGTTTCGTGCTCCCGGGGGCGCCTCGTCGAATGATTGCTTGGCCGTCGCGAGGTTCTCGACCCGCCTTTTCAGCTCCGATCGCCTTGCAGTGAGGTCAGCCAGCCGCTGGCGGCAATCGACTGTCTGCGGCGCTGACGGCGCCGGCATCGCAGGAGATGGCAAAAGCAGAGGCCTCTGCGTAGACGGAGGGCGAGACTCCGTCCTCGCTCGCGGAGCTTCACGCTCCTCGCAGAGGAGTCCGGGACAAACGAGCAACGCCACGTTCGTGGTGAGAGTCGCTGCGAGAGTCACGACGAACGCGATGTTGCCGGCGGTTGTCATGGAAGAGCTACTGCCTCGGCAGGCCGCCATCGGCCTCGACGACACGCCAATAGACTTTGGCCTCGTTGACCTTTGTCTTCGCCAGCATGTCTTCCGTTGAACGCGACTGGGGAAAGCTCAAGGCGGTTACCCGCCTGCGCAATTCGACATTGGTGCTGAGGGCCGTGCCCACCACCGCTGGAGCGGTGGCATTTGCGATGAATGTGAGCTGACAGATGATGTCACGGCATTCGAGTGTGTAGGGCAACGGCGCTCGATCGGATGCCGCGGGCTCCGCTGCGAGAGCCTCTGTTAAAATTCCTTCAATGAGCGGCCGAAACGTCTGATCCGCATCGGCATTCGGCTCTCCTAGCGCGAACAGTCGAGGCATTGGGAGCCGTCGCCGAAGCTCCATGCTGAGCGCATTGACCTCGGATTCGAGCAGCACCACCGCATTCTGACATTCCGCCGAGGATCGGCTCGCGTCGCGGTATGTCTCCGAATCGGCGAGGCGATGGCCACCGCTCGACGCGACACCGCTCGGTTCGAATACCGCCGTATCCGCGGCGGCGCGATTTGAAGCGGGCGACGCGCGCCGTACGAACAGAACTACGTTAAACAGCGCGCTTGCGCGAGCAACGCCCAGCGGAGAGCGGGCATGCGCACAATGTCGAAGAGCATGACGCCCTCTCATTCACCCTTCCTGACCAAAGGTCCGTAGATGACGTTCTCCTTGCTCATGTGCCTAAAAAAAGCGTGCCGCTTTTTGGCGTAAACGGATTCCTGGGTGGCCAAGTCTCGCTCCTCGTGAAAGAGCACGATAGCCGAAATCGTCCTTTTGCCGCCTTCTAGAGGCTCGTCGCTGTGTCGCGAGAAGACGGTGCGGTCGCCGTATTGCGCCACCGTGAATGCATAACGCGTTTATCTCGGGCCCAGGGACATTCCCGCGGCGCCGTCGTCGGCAGCTTGCGATCGCATCGTGGTCCACGCTCGCCGAAACGGCGTCTTTGTCGCCGTCGGGTGGATTGCCAGGTTGCACCCCCATGGCGCCCCCCGAGTTGCAGGGTGATGCGGCCAGAGTGAGCATTGTCTAGCGTGCTGCTCTCATAGTGTAACGGCGTCACAATCGCATCTATTGTCACCCGCCATCTTCCCTGTGGCAGGGGCTGCCGCTATCGGCGGGTGCCGTAAGGCATGTGCTCGCACCTTGGTAGAGAATGATACATCTCCATCTTCCGCTTTTACACGAACATTGATAAGCGCTAACTGGGCCGCGATTGGTCGGACACGGACACACCCCGTGCGCTGCCATTGAGCAGGCAATGTCGCTCCCAGTGCAAGCCCCCGCGGGCAGTGCGTCGGTCGAGTAAAACCCGTCGAAAAAACGCTGCACGGCACCACAGCGCGGAGCGCAAGTGCTAAGACCGGGTACTTCCGCACCGGGATCATACGGAAATTGATGATCATCATGGTACGTTTCGGACCGCTCGGCGCACGACGGCGTCGGGCCGTTTCCTCCAGCGGGAGGGTCGGTCGCAGAATCGCCCTGTGCCGAACTCCCGGTGCTGTCGTCAGCGGCCGAAGTGCACGCGCCAAGCAACAATGTCAGCAGGCCAACCGCCAGCCCTTTCGTCTGCATAGCTCTACCTCCAGGTTCTGGAGCGAGCACTAACTGTGCCGCCGAAGCTTCGGTCCCCACGATACCGGCTTCGGCGGGCCCCGCGCCTCGCAGAGGGCTTCGCACTTTCGGCATTTTCCCGCGGGGTCGAACCGATGTGCCACGATGACTGCGTTGTCGTGTGTCACGACGAGCGATCCAGTGCGGCTCTTGGCGTCATAGAAGGGCCCGAGGCTCCCTCGGCGCGTCGATCGCGACCGCTTGCATGCCCATTTTTGCCACTCGAGGTGAGTGCACACGTTAGATAAACGAGCAAGCGGTAGCCGCAAATTAACCGCACTTTCTTTCATCGCCTGTCGCTTTCGCGCGGCCAA
>DATHES010000158.1:0-29852 GCA_035318465.1 Polyangiaceae bacterium | reverse complement strand
CGCCAAGATCGCCAGAGAACTTGGGAGAGAGGAACCGGGCGCAGCGCTCGATGCCCTTGTGCATCGAGTAATCGGGGCGGCGATCGAAGTGCATCGGCATCTCGGCCCGGGCTTTTTGGAATCCGTCTACGAAGAAGCATTGTGTGTTGAGCTGACGCTCCGCGGCATCCGATTCGCCCGCCAGGTACCGATTGCCGTGCAATACAAGCAAAAAAGAGTCGGCGAAGCACGACTCGATCTCCTCGTGGACGACAGCGTCGTGGTGGAGCTCAAGGCATGCGAATGCATGACCCATACATGTCGCCCAGACCCTCTCCTACTTGAAATCAACTCGACTTCGCCTCGCGTTACTCATCAACTTCGACGTCGCAGTACTTCAGCGCGGCATCAAGCGCATCATCCATACCCCATGAAAACCTTGGCGCTCTTGGCGCTCTTGGCGGTTGATTTCTCTCAAACCTGTCCAGCCGACCGCGTCGAAGAGAGCCGCTCCGGGGCGCGTCCGCGCAAGAGCATCATGAGCGACGCCCCACCGAGCGCGCTCCAGGCCAGGTCCGCGCCGATCAGGAACAAGACCGACACGAGCGCGGTGCACGACAGCGCCACCCCCAGACGCCACCGGCTTCGATGCACTTCTTGGCGCGGCGGCGTGGACACGGGAGCCGAGCTCGGTTGAACCCATGGCCAGCGCGATCAAATACGGCACGCGATCACGCCCTGCTACTCTGTCAGATTTCGCTGCCATGAAAAAGGCCGCGGCGCGCCGTGTCAGGGGGATCTCCGCGTGGCTCGCTTTACGACGTGGCCGAGTCGCGCTACGCGCCAACGCATGAACCCCGCCACGCCGTGCCATCGCTTGTCCTGGGGCGCGCCCCTTCTGCTCGGGGCCGCGGCCGTGAGTTCGTGCGGGTCGTCTTCCCCGCCGCCGCAGACGCCAGCCGGAGCCATGCCGCCCGCGCTCGTCGGTGCCCCTCCGGCACCTGCGGCTCTCCGTCCCGCACCTCTCGCCGTCGCGGGCCCCGAGGCGAGCGCGATTGGCTACGAGCGCATGGCCCGATGGCCAGAACCGGGGGGGCACGTACCGCGCGCCATCGCTTTTTCGCCGGACGGCAAATGGGTGACGTTTCTGCAGAGCGAGAAGCAGAACGAGGAAACGGCGCTCTTCACGTTCGACCGCGCCACCAAGGAGATTCGCATCCTTTTGCGTGCCGCCGACTTGGCCAAAGAGGCAGGGCCGATGTCGCGCGAGGAAGAGCTGCGTCGCGAAAGGCAGCGCCAAAAGATCAAGGGGATCACCGCTTACAACTGGGCCAAGCGGGCGCCGGTGATGGTGCTCCCCTCGGGTGGCGACGTCTTCGTCCGCCACGCGGATGGCAAGATCGCCAAGCTCACCAATACGCCGGACCCGGAGATCGATCCCCGACCCTGCGATACCGGCGAGCGCGTGGCTTTCGTGCGCAAAGGGGAGCTCTACGTCGTCGACGTCGCCTCCAAAGCGGAGACGCAGCTCACCCGGGGCGCGGCGGAAGGGGTCACGCGCGGGCTCAGCGACTTCAATGGGCAGGAAGAGTTCGGCGAAACAAGCGGCTATTGGTGGTCGCCGAAATGCGACCGCATTGCCTACCTCGAGGTGGACGAACGCGGCGTGGAGCAGGTTCCCGTCGTCGGTTACCGCGAGAAACGCGCCGACGTCATGATGCAGCGCTACCCTGCCGCCGGCGGGAAGAACCCCATCCTACGCCTTGTCACCATCGAGCTCGCGACGCGCCGCACGACGTTCGTCGAACTTCCCGCGGGGGGCGAGAAGGACCGCTACCTGGCGCGTTTCGCGTGGGCACCCGATGGGCGCGCCTTCTTTTTCCAGGCGCTCTCGCGCGATCAGAAGCGCCTCGAGCTCATGCGGGCCGAAGTCGGCGGGGGAGCGGCGCGCGTGCTGGCCACCGAAACTTCGCCGGCGTACGTCGAGTTTGCCCAGGTGTGGCCGCTCGAGCAGTCCCAGCGCCTGCTCTGGCTACGCGACCGCGCCGGCTACCGGCATATCGATCTGCTCGACGCTACGAGCGGGTCGCGTCTGACGGAGGTGACCTCCGGGCCATGGGATGTCGAGAAGATCAGCGGCGTCGACGAGGAGCAGGCGCGGGTGCTCTTCACCGCCACCAAAGACAGCGCCGTCGAACGCCACCTCTATGCTGCTTCCCTGGCCATTGTCGGCGAACCGATGCGGCTCACCATCGAGCCGGGCAAGCACGAGGTCCACAAAGACGACCGCGGTCCAGCGTGGGTCGATCTTCATTCCGCCTTCGATCGGCCGCCGCACGCCGCGGTCCACGATGCCAAAGGGGTGATCGGGGAGCTCCCCTGCCCGCTCGACCCGGATTTTGCGGCCCTGCGTATCCGGCCGCCGGACCTCATCACCGTTCGCAGTTCCAGTGGTGACCTGCTCTACGGGTCCCTTTTGCGGCCGCGTCAGATGGTGCCCGGGCAGCGCTACCCCGTGGTCGTCATGGTGTACGGCGGGCCGCACCTGCAGGCGGTGCAGAACCATTGGGCAGCGCACCTCGTGTGGCAGCACCTCGCCGATCGCGGCGTGGTCGTCTTCCAGCTCGACAACCGCGGCACGCCGGGGCGTGGGCGCGCCTTCGAGCAAGCCACCTATGGAAAACTCGGCGAGATCGAGCTTCAGGATCAGCTCGCGGGCATCGACTACCTGTCCACGCTCCCTTTCGTCGATGCCACGCGCGTCGGAATCTACGGGCACAGCTATGGCGGCTTCATGGCCGCGCTAGCGATGCTACGGGCTCCCGATCGGTTCAAGGTGGGCGTGGCGGGATCGCCGGTAACGGATTGGCATCTCTACGACACCGGGTACACCGAGCGCTTCATGGGCCTGCCCGACAAGAACGGGAGCGCGTACGAGCAGAACGACCTTTCCGCGATGGCACCGGCGCTGAAGGGCAAGCTCTTCATCCTCCACGCCATGATGGACGAAAACGTGCACTTTCAGAATTCGGCTCGCCTCATGGACGCGCTGACCATCGCGCAAAAGCCGTTCGACCTGCTTCTCTTCCCCGGCGAACGGCACGGCTACCGCAACCCGCTCGTCCGCCAGTATGCGGAAATGCGCATTGTCGAGTACCTCGTACAAAATCTGTAAACGGAAAGAAAAGCTTCTACTACAGCGCAGCTGCGCTTCTTGGGTTGACAGGGAGACAAGGAGACGGGGAGGAGAGAGAAGATTGCTTCTTCGCGGCTCTTCGACTCCAAAAAAAAACCTCCCCCTCCCCGCCTCCCTGTAAAAGAAGAGGCGATGCTTCGGCTTTACGATTTTCTCGAGTCCGGGAATGGCTACAAGGTGCGGCTACTCCTCAGGCAGCTCGGCATTGCTTTCGAACGGGTCGAGGTGGACATCATGACCGGCGCCACGCGCACGCCCGAGTACCTGGCGAAGAACGCCAACGGCCGCATTCCGCTGCTCGAGATCAGCGCCGAAGAGCGGCTGGCCGAGTCGAACGCCATCCTCTTCTACCTCGCCGAGGGGACCGCTTTTTTGCCCAAGGCGCGCTGGCAGCGCGCCAAGGTCTTGGAATGGCTCTTCTTCGAGCAGTACAGCCACGAGCCCAACGTCGCCACGCCGCGGTTCTGGATCAAGTTTGACCTTCTGAACGACGAGCGGCGCGCCCTCCTCGCGCAAAAGCAAAAGCTCGGTTACGCAGCGCTCGACGTCATGGAGAAGCACCTCCAAAAAAGTGCTTTCTTCGTCGCTGACACGTACACGATTGCCGACATCGCGCTCTACGCGTACACGCACGTCTCCCACGAAGGCGGGTTCGACCTCGCCCGGTATTCCGCCGTCCGCGCCTGGATGGAGCGCATCCGCTCGCAGCCTGGCCATGTTCCCATCACGGCTGGCTGAGCAATCACCGCCGGCCTAGCACCGTCGTCAGTCGACGCACAGGTGTTGGACGGCCTCCTCCGCGACGACCGGACCTTTGGCGCGCGTACCGCCGGCGATCGATCGGTGGCACCCGAACGTCGAATCGTAGTCGGAGCATCGACCCGTGAAGAAACCGCGCGGCGGAGGACCGGGCACGACGACCTCGAACTTGGCGTCCTCGGCGACGAGGCAGGTGCCCTCGCATTCCGCGCCATCGCGGCAAGTCTTGCCAGCGTCTTTCGTCTTGCAGATGCAGCTCTCGGTCTCTGCGATCCCGTGCACCGCCCAGAGACCCTTGCAGGCGTCGCATCCGGCTTTGGTCGTTGGCCGCGGAGGCTTCACTGCGGCCGCCGGCGTGGCGGGTGGCGACGAAGCGACGGAAGGTCCGCTCGCCGGCCGCCCGGCGTCGGGGGTGACGCTGGCGTTGCAATGACAGGCAAGAAGGACGACGAGCGGTAGCAAACAGAAGGCAAGGCGCATGGCGGGGGTGCATTCTGTCCCAATCGCATCCGCGCGGCTACCCTCTTGCGCTCAGCGGTCGGCGCTGCCCGTCTCCTCCGGAACCGGCGCGCGGTCGAGGTGAGCACGGCGAAGATCAGCCACCACCACGCCGAGGAAGGTGACGAGCGAAAGCGTGCCGAAAATCTGCCCGACCGACATGGCGACGAGGACGGGCATCGGGCTCGGGTCGAGCAACGACCAGACCATGAGCGCAATTCCGATCAGGGCGAGGACGCACGCCATCCGCAGGATCCGCGCATAGGCCGTCGCTCTCATGGGGATTGACCGGGCAGGCGCGGGCTCACCGCCGGGCGCTGCGTGGCCGCGAAAGAGCCCGGAGGTCTCGTCTCGGTCGAGTGTCGCGGCGATGAAGACGACGCCGGTTTGGTGAAAGGGTGCGCAAAGCCATGGCAACCCGCGCTCGCGCAGCTCACCCGACCTTCCCGAACGTCGGCCAGCGACGACTTGTGATCGGGCACCTTCGTCCACAGCTCGAGATTCGCGGTGTGGCACTGCATGCAATTGGCATTGGGATAGGGCTTGTAGAGGTGAATGGTTTCCTTGGCGGTCTCCAGCGAGACGTTGCGGTAATGCGTCACGTATTCATAGACATGCCGCATACCGCCCAGCTTGGTGAGAACGGTGCCGAACATGCCGTAGTCGGCGTGGCACACGTAGCAATTTTCCCGGCCGAAGAATTCGTTGCGCGCATGACGTGACGCCAAAGAAGAACTCTCGGGATCGTTCGAGTCCGATGCGTGCGGAACCATCACGTGGCACGAACCGCAGAATTTGCGCTGCTTGGTGGCCTCGAACCCTTCCACGTTGCCCGCCATCGCCACGCCGATTGGAAATACGCCTAGTCCGAGCAGCAGCCAAAGCTTGGTCGCGCCGCCGAGGGGAGGCCGGCGCACGAGAAAGACGAGGAGGATCGTGCTCGCGAGCGCCGCGCACGCAAGCGCGACGACCGTGAGCGGGTGATTGGCAATCACTGGCGTGGTTCCTCCCCCAAAGCGAATGCGCATTGAAAGCGCGCAACGGGCATTGTACTTCAATGAGGCTGGCATGGGGGGGACGAACGCACGGCTGGCGTGGCTCTTCGTCGGGGGCTCGGTGGCGTTTTTCTCCCGACAAGCCTTGGGCGAGCCGTTGCGTTTGCGCGCTGACGCCATCGCCGAAGCGCGTGCACCGGCCGGTCTGGTCGTTCTCCAGGGCCAGGACCGTAAGTATCCGTGGGTCGACGCCGAGGCGCTGGTTTGGGCGGGAGCGCGCACCGACCCCACGGCGGATGTGCTGGTTCTCAGCGTGAAACTGCGCGCTCCGCGCGGTTGGGGCGATCTCCGCCTCGGTCGATTCGTGGTCTCGACGGGCGCCATTCGACCGCTCGCCATCGATGGCTTCTCGGCGATCGCGCGAGCGCCATGGGGGCTCTCCGCGGAAGCTTTTTCGGGTTTCCCCGTCGTGCCGCGGATGGCGACGACAGGTTACGACCAAGCGTCGGGAGGGCGGCTGGCGCAAACGATCACGTCGCGTGCGACGCTCGGCGTTTCGTACCTCGATCAACGGTCCCACGGCCGTCTCGCAGATCAGGAGATCGGGGCCGATCTGGCGGCGGTCCCCGCTCCCTTTCTCGATCTCGCCGCGCGTGGCGCCTACGATCTCCTTTCCTCGGGCGTCGCCGATGGACTCATCTCCGGTTCGACGCGATTCGGCCAGTTCCGCGTGGAGCTCTTCGGGACCCACCGCTCCCCGTCGCGCCTCCTTCCCGCCACTTCGCTCTTTTCCGTGTTGGGTGACTTCCCTTCCCAGGTGCTGGGCGGCACCGTGCGTTGGGCAGCGGCACCTCGCCTCGATCTCTTGCTGACCGGCGGCGGGCAGGACATTGGGGGTGAGCTCGGCGGATATGCAACCATGCGCGGAACGCTGCGTCTCGATGAACGCGGGGCCGGAACGGTGGGGCTCGAGGTACGGCGTCAAGACGTGCCGAGCTCGCGCTGGACCGGAGTTCGGGTGACGGCGAGCGAGCCCCTCGGACCGTACCTCCGCGTTTCCACGGAAATCGAGGTGGCAGCGGCGGATGGCCGGAGCGATCGCGGCGCAGCGTGGCCGTGGGTCCTTGCTGCGCTGGCGTGGCGCCCGGGCAAGGGCTGGGAAGCGGCGGGAGCGGTCGAGGCGGGATCCACGCCGCGTTATCGCTTCGAATGGAACGGTCTCGTACGCCTCGCGCGCACGCTGGAGATTCCATGAGCGACCGGTTTTCGATCTTGCTCGCTCTCGCACTCTGCGTCGGCGCGTGTGCCGGTGTTCTCGGCATTCGACGAGAGCCGTCGCACGCCTTCGAACACCGTGCCCATGTTCTCAAGGGTGTCGGTTGCCTCTCCTGCCACGAAGGGATCGCCACCGCTGGAGACTCGGACCCCATGCACTTTCCGCGCACGGCGGACTGTGTGAAGTGCCACACGAAGCCCCACGACGAGCGTCGATGCGAAAACTGTCACGGCGAAACGCACGTGCGCGGTAGCGCCGAGCTCGCGCGGCGACACCTGCGATTCGAACACCGGACCCACATGCCCTCGGCGCAAGGCGACTGTGTGCGCTGCCATGTCGAGGTCGGATTGGAAAGGCCGGAAGCGCTGCGGCCCAAGATGGCGGTCTGCTTCGGGTGCCACCAGCACGAAGATCAGTGGCGGACCCGTGACTGCGATGGTTGCCACGTGGATCTGGCGGCCGAGCAGACCTTGCCGTCCAGTCACCTCGTGCACGATGGCGATTGGGGACGCGAGCACGGTCTGCGCGCGGCCAGCGCGCGCGATCTCTGCGCTTCTTGTCACAGCGAACGCTATTGCGCAGGCTGTCACGGCGTCGGCGTGGTACCGGCTTTGCCGGGGCGCCTCGCCTTCGACAGCGTGCGGCTCTCCGGTCTGCATCGCGCCGGCTTTCGCGCACGTCATTCCCTCGAAGCGCGCGCACAGCCGGGCCTCTGCATGACGTGCCACAGCGAGCGCTCTTGCCTCGATTGCCACGCCGCGCTCGAAGTCGCCCCGGGAAGCGCTGCCAGGAGCCCCCATCCGCCCGGGTGGCTCAGCACCTCGCGGGGAGGTGGGCAGCACGGCCCACAGGCGCGCCTCGATCCCATGTCTTGTGCGAGCTGTCACGGCGGGGCGGGCGAGAAACTCTGCGTGGATTGTCACCGCGTGGGCGGGCCAGGCGGCAACCCGCACGGGCACGGCTTCTCCAGCACCAAAGACAAGCTCGTGGACCTCCCCTGTCGCCTCTGTCACGGGGGCTTATGAAGAGCCCCGAACGGCGCGCCATTCTCGGCATCTTGGCCGGCGTGCTGGTGCTCGCCGCCGCAGGTGTGGCCGGATTTTTCCGCGTCCTTTCCAGAAGACCGGCCGAAGTCGTTCCAGCAACGGTGCCCGCCTCCTGGGTGCAATATCGAACCAGCGCGGGACACGAGCAGCACGTTGGGCAGGGCTCGATCGTGTGCAAGGACTGTCACGATGTCGAAGGGACCGGCTTTACGAATCCCGGCGCGGCGGTGTGCGGCCGTTGCCACGAAAAGGAGTCCACTCAGAGCCATACCGGCGGCGCCACGAAAACGGATTGCCTGGCGTGCCACACCTTCGCTCCGGGCGCGGCTCCGACGTGCATCGATTGCCACCGCGAGACGCAGGGCAACCTCGCCTCCTTGGTGCAACACAGCACGACCGCCTGCGGCGATTGCCATCATCCGCACGAGAGGCCCGCGATTCAGCCGGCGACCTGCGAGGGCTGCCACGAGCAGCGCGCGATCCAGCACGCGTCCCATGTTGGCAGCACGGGTTGCTTCGACTGCCATCGCGCTCATGCGCCCGGCCAAGCTGCCATCCAAACATGTTCGACGTGCCACGAGAGGCGCGCTGGACACCAGCCCGCTGGCCATGAGGGCTGCGGGACCTGCCACAAGCCGCACGAATTCGTGGCGTCCGGGGGGCGGGGCTGCGTCGGGTGTCACGGCTCCAAGCCGACGCTCTTGAGCGCCATGGTGCAGAGCCATGCCAACTGCACGAGCTGCCACGCGCCGCACGCCCCCCTGGAAGCTGCGAGCTCTTGCCATCGTTGTCACGGCGAAGTGACCGTCGTCCACGCCGGCAAAGAGGCGTGCGTCGATTGTCACCTGCCGCACGCTAGCGATCGGACGATCAAGGCGAGCGCATGCACCAGCTGCCACCAAGCGATCGCGACCTCGGACAAGGGCGCGCACGCAGGTGGCGAGCCGTGCACCAGCTGTCACCAACCGCACACCTTCCCATCACCGCCGCGGGGCGAGCTTTGCGCGAGCTGCCACGTGCCCGAGACGCGGCTCGTGTCCGTCAACCGCGGCCACCAGGACTGCGTCTCCTGTCACGGAGCTTCGGCCCATCGTCCCCAGGCAGCGCCGGCCTGCGCGAAGTGCCACGCCAAGGAGGCGAGCACCGCATCGGCGGGGCACCGCGAGTGCCAAGCCTGCCACCAGCCGCATTCGGGCGAGAGGACAGCGCGCGGCGCGGCCTGTACCAATTGCCACGAAAACAAGGCAAACACGCTGCACGCGTCGCTCCAGGGGGGATGCGAGAGCTGTCATCGCGCCCACGGTCCGAGCGGCGTGCCCGTGTCACCCGCCTGCGCGACCTGTCACCAACGCTCGACCCTACCGGCCCTGCATGCCGTCTCTTCGCACGGAAAGTGCGCGACGTGCCACACCGCGCACGGACCACCGCGGTCCGATCGGGCGACGTGCACGACGGGGTGTCACGCGAACCGCAAGGACCATCAAGTGACGGCGCTGGTTTGCACGGGGTGCCACGTTTTCGGGCGCTGAGCGCATCAGGGCGGACGCACATCGATGACGCCATTGACGTGAATGAGCTTACCGCTCTCCGAAATGGAGAGGCTCGCCCCGGTGCGAACGATCTCGCTGCCGTGGCACTCGGCACGGTCGCACGAGGTGGACGCCGTATGCTGCGTCGGTGGAAGGCGATGGCAGGCATCGCAACCGCGCGCCGCGCCGGTGCCGTCGGTCCACGTGGGTACCACGGCGGGGGGATCGACCAGCCTCGCGCCGTGGCAGGCGACCGACGTGCACGTGTGGCCGTCCCAGTTGGGCGCGGCGCCGCGATCGATGGCGCGGCCCGCCATGGCGATCGTCACCATGCCGTCGAGGTGCCGCGGCGCGATCACCGATCGCGGTACGATGTGACAATCCTCGCAGGCGACGGGGGCGGTCACGCTCGGCTGCCGGTGTGCGCCATGGGCGTCGGTGGACGGCCACGGATCGTCCCCCCGGCCGTGACACGCGCCGCACTGGCCACTGCCGTCGCCGAGGTCGACGCGACCATTGAGATGAAGCGCGAGGCCCGTCAGCATCGCCCCGGTGGCGTCGGCTTCGACATGGCAAGTCGTGCAGGGACCTCGATAGTGTCCATCTGGGGGCGCCCCGTGGCAACTTCCGCACGCCATGGGCGCCGTATCGCTCCATTTCGGCCGCGCGCGATCGCCACCGCGATCGTGACAAGCGACGGCGCAAACGCCGGAAGCGCGGTCGTAGCTGCCGCCGGAAGCGGCGCTGTTCACGTCGAAGACGATCTCGAGCGCCCCATTGGCGTGCAACCCGCTCATCACGTCGGCACCGGGCACCGGATGGCACGTCGCACAGGCCAAACCCTCGACCGAGGCAGCGGGCCGTGCGTGCGCCCTGTGTGCGCCTGCCGCCGCGCCGTCTCCCGGGAAAAAGCAGGCGTCACGCGGCGGGTGGCTTCGTTCCCCCGCGCCGTGGCAGGTGCCGCAAGCCAGCGCGCCGCCCTGTTGCGCATGGCATGTCGTGCACGCCGTCGCGTTTCGGGCCGGGTAGATCACGCCGGGAGGCTGCGCTGGCGAGCCGTCATGGCACCTTCCACACGCATCCGCGTCGCGGCCATCGAGCATGGGTGCCCAGCGCTTGTCGCGCAGCCACTTGCCGTGCCACGCCTCGGAGCGCGGGTCAGCGATGCCGGCCGGGTGAAAGGTGCCGCGAAAGGCCGGAGCCCCTGACCGCACCCAGCTCTCGAGAACCGAGCGCGCCGGAGGATCGAGCAGCGCGCGATGAGCGTCGGTATCGAGCACGCGCAAAAGGGGGGCTCGTTCATCGGGCGGGGCGGCGGCGGGCGCGCCATTCGATGCCACGCAGGCGATGACATCGAGGAACGACGTCGCACGCCACCCGCCCGAAGGCGTCTCTCCCTCGTGGCACGCTACGCAGCGACGCTGCAGGAGCGGAGCGATGTCAGCGGAATAGACGGGCGGCCCGTTCTCGATGGTTCGCTCCTCGGCACAGGAAGACAGCGCCAGCGCACTCGCCATGACCAGCCCGAGCGAGCCGCCGCGGGCTGGTCTCGCGCTGCTCGAGAACGTCGCTGTGCAGGGACCGAAGAACGAGAAACCGGGCAGGCCCTCACGTCTGCCCGGTCGCAAGTTCCCGCTCCATGTCGGCACTCATTGCGGTCGTATGATGGTCGCTGGCGGCAGACCGGTGATGGCGAAATAGGCATCGAAGATGAGTTGCCGCGTATATTTGGGGTTGTGCGCGCCGAGCGATGCGTCGCGCGCGACGATGAGATAGTCGTAAACGGCGCCGGCCTGGTCCGCAGTCAGGTGCAGCGTGCCCCCGTCGGGTCCACCGCCACGTCTCGTCTTGTCGAGCGGAAAATTGCCGTCCGCGAGCTCGCTGGCGGAAAGGGGTTGGAAGGGGGCCACTTCCGAACGCGTGAGGTACCCCGCGTTGCTGAGCGCTTTCTGCAGCTCGAAGAGGGCCGCCACGGTCTGCGATCGGCCGCCGTTGATGTCGAAGTTGGTCGCCCCGAGGTGGCAAGTGGTACATGCCGAAACCTGCGCGTTGAACGAATGGTTCGCCGATCGGGCGTTGGCGGCGACTTCGGACATATGGCAGTCGACGCATCCGAGCGCCTGCTGATGGGTCGAGGTCCCGTAGGATTTGCCGGCGTAGTGATAGCCTCCCGCGCCGCTATAGACGTCCGCTTGCGGGCCCTCGTGCGGGCCCCAGTTGGCACTGGTGAATGTCGTATCCATGCCGATGTAGTTGGTCACGTCCTTGCGTGAGCGATGACACCAGATGCACGTGTTCGAAATGCCGACGCCCGCCGTCGTGCCCGTGACAGCCGTTTGGTCCGGACTCTTTTCGATTCGCGCTTCGTCGGTCGCGCCCGAAGGGACGCGCAGCGGGAAGGCACCCGGCATGTAAGGCAAGCCCGTGCGGTGCGGATCGGTCGCTTCGGTAACGGAGTGACACGTCACGCACCCGACCTGCGCGACCTTGACCATGCCCGTGTAGGTGCTTTCGGCGAGGGCTCCCGTCGCCGGGTTTTTATAGCCGAGCTCACCATGCACGGCGTTGGTCACCACGCCCCCCGCCAGGGTGCCGACTGCATTGGCGACGCGGAGCTCGATAGCATCCTGAGCGTGGCAGTTGCCGCATGTCGTGGCGCCGGTCCATGTCGCGACCTCGTCGCCGCCGAGGTTCGAAATGAAGGTGGAATAATGGGTGCTCGTCTTCCATTGTTCGACGATGCCGTTGAACCCGTGACAGGGGGAAAGGCAGGAGGTCGGTAGTCCCGCCATCCCACCGTCGATCATGCCCGTCATCCCCGGCGGGCCGGGCGGCCCCGCTTCACCACGAGGGCCAGCGGGACCAGGAGTACCCTGTGATCCGGCGGGCCCGGGTGGCCCAACGGTTCCGGCAGGACCGTCCGCTCCGGCGCATCCGAGCAACATGGTCAATCCGACAACACTGAGCGTGAGCGACACCATCGAGTGCGCGGTGGCCATGACGAGTCCCTTCCCCCAGCGGATGGTTGTGCTCCATCCGCCCATTATCGGTGCTTTTGCACTCTACGCTTGCGGCGTGGGATGTAAAGAGGCGCCTTGACCGTGTGCGCAAGAGCGCTGGAGGGAGCGCGCTCTGTCACTCGAGAGATTGCCGGTAACGAATCAGAAGGCGTCTTCCGACAGAGGCGCGCGGTCACCCGAGTGCGCTAGAGTGTCGCGCTCCATTGTCGAACGGCCTCCACAGCATCGAATCGGTCCGACGGCGCGTCGTCCTGTTCGTCTTTCTGACGGCGTTCCTCGATCTGA
The DNA here is from genome assembly GCA_035318465.1 of Polyangiaceae bacterium. Classification (GTDB taxonomy): domain Bacteria; phylum Myxococcota_A; class Polyangia; order Polyangiales; family Polyangiaceae; genus DASWDH01. The sequence continues at coordinate 17,269 of DATHES010000158.1, read as the reverse complement.
TCGGGTTCGGCATCATCCTGCCGCTCTTGCCGTTCTATGTCGACGAGATGCACGGCTCGGCCGAGACCGTGGGTTTCATCTTCATGTGCTTCTCGCTGACGCAGCTCGTGGCAACGCCGCTTCTCGGACGCATCTCCGACCGCTTCGGGCGCAGAAAGGTCATTCTCATCAGCCTCGCCGGTAACGCTATGGCGATGCTCGCCTTCGCGCTCGCCACCAAACTGCTCTTTTTGCCGCTGCTCTTCGCATCGCGCATTTTCGCCGGGGCAACCTCGGGCAATCTGGCAGCGTGCCAAGCTGCCATTTCCGACGTCACCACCGAGCACAATCGCGCCGAAGCGATGGGTCGGCTCGGCGCCGGGATCAACCTGGGGCTCATCCTGGGGCCGCTCCTCGGCAGCACGCTCTCCGAGGTCGGCGCGTGGGCTCCGCCGCTCGGCGCGGGTGCGCTCGCGCTCGTCGACCTCGTCTGTGCGTTCTTCCTGATGCCGGAAACGCGACGCCTGCGCGCGGACGCTGACGAAGCCGGCGCGCCCGTCCAGAGCGAGACGCCCGCGGTGGAGCCGGTCTCCACCGCCGCAACGAGACATCCGCTCCTGGCGTCGCTGGCCAACCGCGCCGTCGTCGCCGTGCTGCTCGCGCATTTTCTCACGTTCCTCTGCATCACCAACATGCAAGTCGCGCTCGGCCTCTTGGCCAAGCGCGACCTCGATTGGGGGACGCGCGAAGTGGGGGCGCTCTTCTCGATATTCGCTTTGCTGAGCTTCTCGGTGCAGGCATTCTTGATCGGGCGCCTCGTGCGGCGATTCGGCGAGGCGCCGCTCGTGATGGCTGGCTCCTCGGGCACCGCCTTAGGTCTGCTTCTCATCGCCGAAGGTCACAGCGCAGCGGCGCTCTTCGTCGGGGTGGCGATCTTCGGCGCCGGCTTCGGAATGACGCTTCCCGCCTTGACGAGCCTCGCGTCACGCGCCGCCAGCGAGGGAACGCGGGGATTCGTGCTGGGGATGGCGCAGTCATCGGGCGGCCTCGCCCGCGCACTCGGCCCCGTGGTGAGCGGCGTGCTGTTCCGTAGGATCGCGCCGTCCGCGCCCTTCTTGGGCGGAGCCGCCGCCGCGCTGCTATGCGCCGCGGTAGGTGCCTCGCTGCGAACGACGAGTCGCCGGTCATGACGCTCTCCGCTGCGCCACCGTCGTCCTCGCCTCCGCCGAGCGACGAGACACGCCTTCATCGCGCGCTCAGCCGGTCCGACGCCATCGCCGTCGCCGTCGGGTCCGTGGTCGGAGTCGGCATTTTTCGGACGACCGGGCAGGTCTACCGTGCGGCGGGCGGCGCGCTATCGGCGATGCTCGTTTGGCTGGTCTTGGGCGCGCTCAGCCTGGTAGGCGCGTACGTCTATGCCGACCTCGCTACCCGCGTCCCTGAAGCGGGAGGGCCTTACGCCTACGTGCGCGTCGGCTTCGGTCGTTTCGCAGGATTCGTCGATGGTTGGTTTGCCGTCATCGTCGGAAACCCGGCGCGCCAAGCGACCGGCTTCGCGCTCATCGGTGAGCTGCTGGCGCGAATGCTCGGCGTCGCCGCGCCCCGCGCCCTCTCGGTGGCAGCGGTCGTCGCGCTGGCGGCGCTCAACTGGATCGGCGTCAAGGCCGGCGCCCGCTCGCAGAAAGTCTTCACCGGCGTCAAGCTCGCCGCGCTCATCGGCTTGATCGCGCTCGCTCTATGGCCCCATCCCGCCACCGGCTCCACCGCGGAGGCGTCGCACGCCCTCCCACCCCTGCCTTTCCTCTTTGCGCTCACCGGTGCTTGGTACGCGTACCTCGGGTGGGAAGACGTCGCGCTGCTGGCCGAAGAGCTGCGCTCGCCGAAGCGGGATCTCCTCGTCGTCTTCGTGGGGTCGGTCTCCATCGTCGTCGCGTTCTATCTGCTCGTCAACGCCGCCATCCTCTACGCCGCCGACGGCGGCCCCTTGGCGGGCGCGGAGCTGCCCGCGCTGGAGATCGCGCACCGCGTGCTGGGCCAGCGCGCCGATCAAGCCATGTCGGGCTTCATGCTGGTATCGATGGTCGGCGCCGCGGCGGAGGGGCTCATGGTGCGCCCGCGCTTTGCATTCGCGCTTGCCCGCGACGGTTTCGCGCCGCAGCTGCTCACCCGTGTCAACCGGGGAGGAACGCCCACCGGAGCGCTCGCGCTGCACGCTTTCCTCGTCATCGCGCTTCTCTTGTCAGGTTCGTTTCAGCACATTCTCTCCCTCTTCGTCTTTGCGCAGGCGGTGCAGTCGTTCTTCGAGTCGGCGGCCTACTTCACCATCCGTCGTCGCATTCCGGCTCCCCAGCTGACGCCGCTTCACCCGGTACTGCCCGCGCTCTTCGTATCGGCCAACGCGACGCTCGCGGTATGGGTGGCGTGGCAAGAGCCGGAGAGTGTGCTCTATGCGCTGCTCGCGCTGGCGATCGCCATGGGCGCCTACCGAGGTCGCGCGCTTTTCACGCGAGGGCGGCTGACGGCACCCGCCGCCCCTCAATAGCGGCAGAAGTTGGCGCCCGGAGCATCGACGCACACCTGCCCCTCGGCGCACCCCGTATTGCCGTGCATTTCGACGTCACACGCGCAGAGGTTGTCTTGACCGTCGTTGTTGCCCCCGCGACAGACTTGCGCCGGATATTTCGGACACATCGAAGTGGTGCCGAGGCAGCTGCACGCGCCCCGGGTGCCCGACGCGTCGACGATCCGTTTGCACGTCTGGCCCGACGCGCACGCGAGCCCGCACCCTTGGCAGTTGGCGGAATCGGTTTCGGTGTTCACGCAGGTGGTTCCGCAGCAGCGCTGGTTGGTCGACGCGCCGCATTGCAGCCTCGCGCAGTCGGGATCGGCGCAATCGATCAAGCCGTCGCAATCGTTGTCCGCGCCATCGCCGCAGGTCGTCTCCTTGACCTGCGCGCCGGGACAGGCGCACATCGCCGATTTGCAGATCAGACCGTGAGCGCCGCAAGAAACGCCGTTGCATGGCGCGAGCGCGCAGTCGACGGGAGAGGGGCACGTCGCCGCATCGGCGTCGCCCGTGCGCACGTCGGCGTCGCCCGTGCGCACGTCGCTGGGAACGCCGCTGTCGGGCCTGGCATCCGTGGCATCCGTGCAGTTGCGACAAACGTCCGAAGGTCCGTCACCCGTCGTGACATCGCTCCCCCGAGCGTCGATGGGCACACCGGTTTCGCCAGCGTCATCGTCGTCGGGCGGGACGCCATCGCCGTCGGCCGCATCTTCCCCGGCCGGCCCCGTATCCTCGACCGGTACCGCGCCGTCCAGCTCGTCCAAGGGAGGGAGCACCGTTCCACACCCCCCAAGGGCCACGGCCACGAGCCAAGCAGCCCCCCTCGAGCGGCCACGCGAAACCGCACGTCCTTTCATGGCGGACATGGTAGCCGACTCGCGGCGGTTCGGCTCACGGGAGCGTAGCTTCCGGCGATCGATCTGGTAGCGAAAATCTGGGGTAGCAGCTAGGATTCGCGGGCGGCGGTGTGCCGAGATGATAGGCGAAGTCTTCGGAAATTACCGCGTCACCGCGAAGCTCGGCGAAGGGGGGATGGGAGAGGTGTACCTGGCCGAGCACCCGAGCATCGGCCGAAAAGTCGCCGTCAAGATGATCCGGGCCGCCTTCTCCAATGACGCGGAGACGCTGCGCCGTTTCGTGCGAGAGGCGCGCTCGACGGCCACGCTCCGTCACCCCGCGCTGGTCGACATCATGGACTACGGCGTTCATGAGACGACGGGCACCGCCTACATCATCATGGAGTACCTGGAGGGGGAGAGCCTCGACGCTCGCCTCGAGCGAGTGGGACAGCTCGCCCCGGTGCGAGCCGCGGAGATTGCCCGACAGATCGCGCTTGGCATGGCGGCGGCCCATCGGGCCGGAATCATTCATCGCGATCTCAAGCCCGCCAACGTCCACCTCATTGCCGATGTGGACCGGCCAGGGGTCGACGTGGTCAAGGTCCTCGACTTCGGCATCGCCAAACTGGCCAACAATGACACCGGCGCCGGGCCCACGACGCGGAGCGACGTGCTTCTCGGCACGCCGCGGTACATGGCGCCCGAGCAATGTCGCGGCGGCGGATCGCTCGATCACCGTGTCGATATCTATTCGCTCGGGTGCCTGCTCTACGAAGCGCTTTGCGGGCGACCACCCTTTGCCTACCAATGGCCGGGGGAGCTCATTGCCGCGCATCTCGCCGAAATGCCGGTGCCCGTCCGGAGGCTCGTACCCGAGATCCCGGAAGCGCTCGAATCCATCGTCATGCGGGCCATTGCCAAGCATCCCGATCACCGCCAGCCAGCGATGATCCACGTGGCCAGGGAGCTCGAGCACTTTCTCGGGATCGGCGTTTCGGTTCCGCCCGTTGCCATCGGAGAGAGCGCGGGTCCTCCGGGGCGCCCCGGCAGCGCGCCACCCGCTGCCCAGCCGCCGGATCCGGCCGCTCACGGTGGAGCGGCCACCACGACGGCCTCGGTCGTCATGCGACAGCGACGAGGAATCGCGGCCGAGCCCGCCGCGGCAACACCATCGAATTTGTCCCCGCTTGCGCAGCCCGCTCGCCCGCTCTTCGACACGCCGCCGCCGATGAAGCGCTTCGGGTTGACCCCTGTTTGGCGCCGAACGCTGATCGGTCTGACAGCCCTCGCGGGTGGGGCAGGCGTGATCGTGGCCATCGCCACCAAAGAGTGGACGAAATCGCCCCGTCCCGGGGCAAGCAGCGTGGTGCTCGTCCCCGCGACGCCACCGACCGATACCCCTCGCTCGACCGACGAGCCTGCGGGAGCCGCGCCAGAACCGATCGCGGTGGAACCGCCCAACCCAGCCGCGGAAGACCCGGTTCCGGCCGAGGAATCAGCCTCGCCGGCCCCGCCTTCCCCCACCGGCGCCAGAGCGCACGCGCCGCCCGCGGCGACGTCAGAAGCGTCCGGTAGTTCGATTCGGATCAAGATTGCCAATCCGCGTCCCGGTCTGCGCGTCACCGTCGATGGGCGTCCTGCTTCCCTTCCGGTTCGTTTGCCGCACGATCAAAAGGCGCACGTCCTCGCCTTCACGGCCCCCAACTTCAAACTCGAGACAAAGACGGTCGTCGCCGATCGAGACCAAACGCTGACGCTCGACTATCGGCCGAAGTTGTACGTTCCATAGACCGCGATGCGCGTCCCTCATCGCTCTGGGTCCCGGGGATTGCGCAGCGGGCGCTCGTTCGGCGGGCTCCTGCTCGTGGTCGCGGTCGCGCTCGTCGCATGGCCCCGCCCCCTTCGGGCCCAGTCGGTCGACGCGAAAAGCGCGGCTCGCGTGAAGGCCCTGGAGGGCACGCGCGTCGCAGATGAAGGGCAACACGAGCGAGCGCTCGCGCTTTTTCACGAGGCGTACACACTCTTCGCAGAGCCGGCCTACCTCTACGACATGGGCGTCGAGTACCAGGCGCTGGGGCGCGACGTGGAAGCGCTCGACGCCTATGCCCGTTTCCTGCGCGATCCGGGCAACACGCCGCAAGAGCTCGTGACGCACGCCAGCGAGCTCCAAGCGGAGCTCGAGAAAAGACTGGGGAAGATTCACCTGCGCGGCGCACCCGAGGGTGGAGAGATCGATATCGACGACCAGCCGCGCGGCACGGCGTCGGCGCGCGAACCGCTCCGCGTCAAACCGGGTGCGCATCGCATCACCGTGCGGCAGACGGGTTTCGAGCCGTTTCGATCGGACGTCCAAGTACCCGAGGGCGGCGCCGCCGTGGTCGACGTTTTACCGCTGGCGCCGATCGATCGTGCTCCTTTTTTCGGCTCGGGCCGAAAGGCCTGGCTCTCGTGGGCATTCTCGCTCGGCCCAGGATTCTGGACGGCCGGCCCACCGGACGGCACCGGTCCCTCGCCCGCGTTTGCGCTGGGCGCCGGCCACACGCTGGCCGCGCTCCCGGGCGACATCGATTTTCAACTCGGCGCCAAAATCGGCTTCACCTATTTCAGCGAACCGGCCGCGACGAACACCTTCCTCTCCATTCTCGTCAATCCGCGCCTGATGCGATCGTTGAGCGACCGATTGGGCGCCTTCGCCGAGGTTGGCATGGGGCTTCTCGTGCTCTCGGGGGTGCCCGACAATTCGGTTCTCTTGGAGCCGAAGGGCGGCCGCGTCACTGGCGCCCTCGGCACGGCGGAGCTTCGGCCGGCCATCGGACTCACGTACGCCGTCGCCAATGCCTTGGCCCTGCACATGGCCCCGACCTTGGTGTGGAATCCGAGACCGAGCGAACGATTCCAACATGCATCCCTGATGCGTATCGAGATCGCGCTCGGCTTGAGCGGGGAGCTCTAGCTCTATCGGCCGCGTGCCACGAAGGCCACGAAGTCGCTTTCCGTGATGATCCCGACGAGCTTCTTCTGGTCGAGCACGGGCAGGCACCCGATCTTGTGGCGCAGCATGAGCTCCGCTGCTTCGGCGAGCGGCGTTTTCGGCGTGGTCGTATGGGGTTCGCTGACCATCGCCTCTTTGACGACCAACGTCGCGAGGGCCTGGGCCTTGGCGTGGGAGCCGTAGCCGAGCGCCCTGAGGAGTCCGCCGAGAAAAAGATCGCGCTGGGTGATCACGCCTGCCAACTGGCCGTCGTCGTGCACGACGACGAGATGGCGAATGCGACCGAGTCGCATCACGTCGTCTGCCGTCGCCAGCGTGTCGTTGCGATTGATCGTAAATACGTCCTTCGTCATGATGTCGGCGACGCAGAGCTCGGCCATGTCCTCCCCCTCACGGGCACGCTTGGACGGCGCAAAAGACCTGTCCCGAAGCCCGCTTTCAGAGTTGCACGAGGGGGGCCCTTTCATCAAGAGGCCCGACGAAGGATCACCGTCGTGCCCGTGCCCGCCCCGAGGGCTCATCCCTCGCGATCGCCGCCGTCGGTGAAGCTCGGGGGGGGATTGGCGGTGGAAGGGTCGGTGCGGCCCGGCTGGACGAGGGGCGCGCCGGATGGCTCGGTGTTGAAATGGCCGATGCCGGATGGAACGATCCGCACCAGCACCACCGCCGTCGCCGCGGCCGAGCTCCACGCCAGCGCGCGCCACAGGCGCGATCGTCGCGAACGCGCTAGGACGGCACGTTCGAGCACGCGCCGCTGGCGCGGAGCATCCCAGCTCGGAACCATCGATTCTCGCGCCGCTGCGAGGTGCCTACTCATCTTTCAACTTCCTTTCGAGACGTTCATCGGCCTCGAGGATGCGCCGCTTCACGGTAGCGAGCGAGACTGCGCACGCATCGGCGACGTCCTTGAGCGGTTGCTGCTCCACGCGGGCGAGCACCCACGGAATGCGGAGCTGGTCCGGGAGCCGATACAAGGCATCGTAGAGCTCGTCCACGAGTCTGCGATCATCGGGATCGGACGACCGCGGCGCCATGTCCGCCATCTGTCCTCCGAACCAGCGCCGACGGCGACGTCGGGACAGCGTTCGCCGAACACGCCGCACCGCGATGACGACGAGCCAGCGCCGGATGCTGCCCGGCTCGTGCACGTTGGCAATGCCGTCGGCCGCGTCGACGAACGTGTCCTGCACGATATCGTCGAGCTCGGCATCGTCCCCCATGAGTCGGTAGACGACCCTCGCCACGTACGCCGAGTGACGCAAATAGAGCTCGGTAAAGGCACCTTCGTCGTCGCTCTGGACGCGCACCACGAGCCCGGAGTCATCGGCCGGTCCGGGCATCACCGCCAAGCGCAAGGGTCTCACGATCATCCAGTGGCTCTCGGATGGGACAATCGGCTCAAAATCCTTTCCCATGCCGCCAAATGGCAACCTCGCTCGCTATCTTGTCAGATCTCGGCTCGACAAGGGTGGTGATGGTTCCGCAGGAACTGGTCACGGCTACATCCTCGCGCGACTGCCAGCGACCCCGCGCTCCTTTTTTGAGCCGAAAGAGGGCCGTCGCACGCCCTGAAGAAGAAGAGCGGCTCGCAGCGCCGCTCTTCGCACCGTGACCGAGCCTCGAACACGCGCCCGCGCGAAACTTTCCTACCTCTACGCGGGAGGGGCCGCCGCTCTGGGCGGCTTCGCCACTTTTTCGGTGATGGCGGCGGACGCACCGTGGCGGTGGGGCGTTCCCGTTGCGATCGCCGCGCTGGCCATGGCGAGCGTGGCGCTGATGATGCTCGTTCGAGCGGACAACGCGGTCGAGGAATCCGATTTCCTCGAGACTCCGATGGCCAGGCTCGTGCGCCCCCTCGTCGGGACCGGAGCCTCGCTCGCCGTCTTTTTCCTGGCGCTCTGGGCCGCGGCCGCTGGTCGTCTACCGGTGCTGGCGGCGGCGATCGTCGTGCCCGGTGCCTTCCTTGCGCTGGTCGCGGCGGTGTTCCACCTCGGCGTCGCGTCCGGTGCGTGGGCGACCGACGAGTCCGCAAAAGCGCGGCCTCTTTTCCGGCGGCATGGTTTCTGGGTCATCGCGCTCGCCACCTTGCTCTATCTCCCCATGCTGGGCAGCTTCTCGCTGATCGACCCGTGGGAACCTCGCTACGGCGCGGTAGCCCGCGACATGCTCGCGCGGAGCGATTGGATCTCCCCGTGGTTTGCGCAGGACGGGTGGGACTGGACGAAACCGGTCCTCGACTATTGGGTTCAAGCGCTGGCCATGGGCGTGCTCGGCGTCGATTTTCGACCCGATCAGATCCTCGGTGGGGCAACGGGGGTGTTCGCGCGTCCGGAGTGGGCGGTGCGGATGCCCTCCTTCCTCTTGGCGACGATCGCTGTCTATCTGCTCTACAAGGCCGTTGCCGCATGGCACGGCCGGCGCGCGGGGCTGCTCGGCGCGCTCGTGCTAGCGACGATGCCGCACTGGTTCTTCCTCGCGCATCAGAGCATGACCGACATGCCGCTGGTGGCCCCGATGTCATCGGCGATCGCGCTCGTGCTCCTCGCGCTGCGCGCCGATCCCGAGAAACGGGTCCGGACGTATGCGGTGACGGTCGGTGCGCGCACCCTGCGCTTCGATGCTGGCTGCCTCGTCCTGGGAATCATCGTGATGACCGCGCTCGCGCAGATTCTCTACCTTGCGTCTCGCAACGTGGAGCTGCAATGGGTCGCTACGCCGCACGGCTTTCGCGCTCACCTCGATACATTCTCCTCGGGTTCACCGGGCAACTGCGGTCTCCCCGGCAACGAGCCCTGCACCCGCCAACTGCCGAGGTTCACCGACTTTCAGCCGGCGCTGCAGGCCGCCCTCTGGGCAGGCGTCGTCGCTGCGCTCGTTTGGATCAAGCGCGGTGAACGCCGCGCGGCGAGGCTCTATGCCATGGGCGCCTGGTACTTCGCGGCACTCGCCACGATGGCCAAGGGACCCGGCGGACTCGTATTGCCCTTTGGCGCGACCCTCGTTTACCTCCTCGCCAGCCGTGACTGGTCGAAGCTCCTCGTTCTCGAGATCCCGTTTGGCCTCGGCGTGATCGCCGCGCTGGTGCTCCCTTGGTACCTCGCCATGTACGTGCGGCATGGTCCCGCTTTCACCGACCAGCTCGTCTTCCATCACATGATCCAGCGGGCGACGGCACACGTTCACGACACGAACGAAGGCGACGACGTGAGCTTCCGCTACTACATTTGGCAGCTCGGTTATGCGCTGTTCCCCTGGACGGGGCTCGTGCCCGCCGCTCTCGTCGGATGGATGCGCCAGCCGGAGCGCGACGAAAACGGCCGCGCGCTTCCCGCCGTCATGTTCCTTTCGTGGTTCGTGCTGGCTTTCGTTCTTTTCGCCTCGATGCCGACCAAGTTCCACCACTACGTCTTCCCTGCCGTTCCCCCCGCCGCGATGCTCACCGGACTCTTGCTCGATCGGATATGGGCCGGCGCGGAAGATCGCTCCCTCTTCGACGTTCACGAGCGTCGCATGATCGGCGGCATCGGCATCGCGGCAGCGATCGTCGTCGCGCTGGTCGGCCGCGATCTCATCCATGACCCCACCGGCAACGACATCCAAGGGCAGGTGCGCCTGCTTCACCTCTTTACGTATCAATACCGCCGCGCTTGGCCCGACTCGCTCGACTTTCGAGCGACGCTGACCGGCTTTGCCACCCTCGGCGTCGGCGCGTCGCTGCTGCTCGTCGTCGACAAGTGGCGGCGCTACGCCGTGCTCGCATACGCTGTCACCGCGCTCGCCTTTGCAGGCTGGGGGCTCGACGTCTATCTCGTTCGATGCGCCCCCCATTGGGGACAGCGCGAGCTGTTCACCAGGTACTACGCCGAGCGGCGCAACGCCGACGAGCTCGTCATCGCGTACCAACTGAACTGGCGGGGGGAGAATTTCTACACCGCCAACCACGTTCCCGTCTTCGTCTCCTCCGGGCAGCCATTCAGCAACTACATGAGGGGCGAGCGAGACCAGGGGAAAAAGACATTCTACTTCGTCACCGAGCACTCCCGGACCGACTCCTTGCGCAGCGAGATCGGGACCCTGCGAACGTTCGAGCGGCTCACCGATGCACGGCTCAACAACAAGTTTGCCCTCATCAGGGTCACGTTCGACTAGCCCCGCAGCGCGCAAATCTCGTTCAAAAGCGTCGCTGCTGCTAAGCTTCGTACCGTGGCCACCGAAGCGACGAGCGAACGCGATGAGTTCGTTCCCGCTCCTCGTCCTCGCGACGCACGGTTAGCGGCACTGTTGTTATTGGCAGGATCGCTGGTGGTGCGCGACGCGGGCCCGCTGGCGCGAAGCTCCGGGCCTGCCCCCGCCGAGAGCGTCACCTCGACATCGAACGGAACGCCGGCCCTTCTCGCAGAAGTGGCCGACATCGTGCCCCTCCCCGCACCCGCCGTGATCGAGAGCGCGCCGCCCGCCGTCGTCAGGGCCATCGACGGTGCGGTAGCAGCCTCCCTTGCCGACAACAAACTTCCGGGGTGCGTCGTCACCATCGGGCGCCGCGATCGCGTCCTCTTCCAGAGGGCGTACGGCATGCGTCAGGTCGACCCCGAGCACAAACCGATGATGGTCGACACCGTGTTCGATCTCGCCTCCTTGACCAAACCCATCGCCACCGCGACGAGCATCATGGTGCTCGTCGATCGCGGTCTCATTGGCCTCGACGAGCCCGTGCTCCGCTATTTGCCGGAGTTCTGGATGCGTGAAAAACGCACCATCACCGTGCGCCAGCTGCTGACCCACGTTTCGGGTTTCCCCGCCGAGACCATTTACGAAGACTACAAGCACGGGCGGGCCGACACCTTGCGCCGCATTGCCAATACCGCGCTCATCACTTCGCCGGGGACGAGGTTCATCTATTCCGATATCGGCTACCTGGTCCTGGAGGACGTCATCGCGCGCGTGAGCGGCAAGGACATCGCCGCCTTTGCGCGGGACAACGTCTTTGGCCCGCTCGGCATGCTGGACACCGGCTATCTCCCCGGACCCGCGCTGCGCAGCCGCGTTGCGCCCACCGAGTACCGCGATGGCGTGCTCATCGCCGGCGACGTGCACGACCCTCGCGCTCATTTCCTCGGCGGCGTAGCGGGGCACGCGGGACTCTTTTCCACCGCCAAGGACCTCGTTCGCTATGCGCAAATGATCCTCGGCGAAGGGGAGCTCGCTGGCGTGCGCGTCCTTTCCCGCCAAACGGTGCGGGCCATGCTGGCTCCGCACGACGTCCCCGGCGGGGTGCGCGCGCTGGGGTGGGACGTGCAGACCAACTTCTCGGTGAACAAGGGCGAGACGCTCTCGCGGCGAGCGGTGGGGCACGGCGGCTATACCGGCACCGCCCTCTGGATCGATCCCGAGTTCGATCTTTTCGTGCTCTTTCTCAGCAATCGCGTGCATCCGGACGGGCGGGGCGCCGTCAATCCGCTCATCGGGCGCATCGGCAGCATTGCGGGCGAGAAGTTCGGTCGCCGCTTGCCTCCCACCGTGCTGGCCGCCGCGGTGGCCGCTCCCCCCGAGCTCAATACACCGTCGCGCGTGGAAGTCGGTATCGACGTCCTGAAGAAAGAAAACTTCGCGCGCCTGCGCGGCGCCCGGGTCGGGCTCATCACCAATGCCAGTGGCCGCGACGGGGAAGGCGCGCGCACCATCGACGTCATGCAGCGCGCGCCCGGTGTGTCACTGGTTGCGCTCTTCGCCCCCGAGCACGGACTCTTCGCGGATGTCGAGCAGAGGATCGAAAACGGCAGCGACCAAGGTTCGCGGCTGCCTATCTACAGTCTCTACGGGGATCGCTTCTCACCGAGCGACGAGATGCTGGCCGGTATCGACACGCTGGTCTTCGACATTCAGGACGTCGGCGCCCGCTTCTACACCTACGCCTCCACCATGCACCGCACCCTCGCCGTGGCGGCGAAACATCGGCTGCGCGTGCTGGTGCTGGATCGGCCGAATCCGATCGACGGCATCGACGTGGCCGGCCCACTGCCCGCGCCGGGCGACGTGTCGTTCGTCAATCATCATCCGCTTCCCATTCGCCACGGGATGACGCTCGGCGAGCTCGCCGAGATGATCAACGCCGACGAGCACCTCGGCGCCGAGCTCGAGGTCGTGCGCATGCGCGGCTGGCGGCGCGCGGCGTACTTCGACCAGACCGGCCTCGTCTGGACGCCCCCTTCGCCCAACCTGCGGTCGGTGGCCGAGGCCGTCCTCTATCCCGGTGTCGCGCTCGTGGAAGGCACCAACGTGTCGGTCGGTCGCGGAACGGATACGCCGTTCGAAGTCGTCGGCGCGCCCTGGATCGATGACCGATTGGCCGGCCGGATGCAGGCAGCGTCGCTCTCGGGTGTGGCGTTCGCCTCGACGCAGTTCACCCCGACGGCGAGCACCTACGCCGGAAAGGACTGCACCGGGATCCGGCTCTCCGTCACCGACCGCGCCGGTTTCGAGCCGATCCGCACGGGTGTCGCCATCGCGCGCGCTTTGCAGGAGCTTTATCCGGGGACGTGGAAGCCGGACAAGTTGAACGGCATCATTGCCAACCGCGACGTCACCAACGCCATCTTGAGCGGTCGCCCGCTCGTCGACATCGAAGCAATGTGGAAAACCGATCTCGATTCCTTCCGCAACCGGCGAAAGAAGTACCTTCTCTACGCCGACCCGGAGCTGCAACACCCGTGAAGAGCGAGGCCGAAGCATCGCCGGCTGGGGCGCGATCTCGCGCGGAAGTTTGAACACGTCATTCGCTCCTGATAGTTACAAAGAGCAGGGTGGTCGTTTTTCGGCGCGCGCGTGCGCCCTGGAGGAGTCATGAGAATCGAACACTTGTCGAAGTTCGAGTCGGCACGAAAGCTTGCTCGCGTCGTGCCGGGCTTCATGCTCGTCGTCGCGGGATGGGGATGCGGTGGAGGCACGCCGCCGCCCGCTGCACCCGAGCCGGCGCCGCAAGCGAGCGCCGCCCCCGCCGGATCGAGCGATCCCGCGACGGCGCAGGCCTCGGACGAACCGCCGAAGAGCGCCCCGTCGGAGCCAGCGCCCGCGGCCAAGCCGCCAACGCAGGACATCATGCTCGAGAAGCCGACCCGTCCGGTACGAACCATCCTCGAGTCGCAGGACATGGTGTACTTCGTCTCTTACGAAGAATCGGATGTCGGCAAGACAGGGGAAGCCAATTGCGCCAAGGAATCGGGCGGCGACCCTCAAAAAAACTCGGCCTGCATGGGCAAGGCCCGACAGGGCGTGGAAGGGCTCGGCTACCGGTTCAAGAAAAAGGGTGAGGTCACCACCTGCACCATGCTTCGCCGGCAAGGCAACGTCCTGAACACGACCCACAAGTTCCGCTACAAATACGGGGACGAGACGGAGACGAGCGTCGTCATCAAAATGGACGGCAAAGACGAGGGACCCAACAGGTGGGAGAAGATCCCCTCGGAATTCAAGGTCGAGCTCCCCAACGACTACACGCTGGTGATCCAGGACCCGAAATACGGCCGGCTCGTCTATTACGCCAAGTCCGGCATCCCTGGCGACTGAGGAACGCGAGCACCGCTGGCGGTTGAGTACAGGCCGGGTGGGCTGTTACCATCCGCGCCATGAAAAAGCTTACCGTTCTGGCCTCATTGGTCATCGCCGTCGGAGGGGCCGTCGCCTCCTCGCACTGCGGCGGCGGCACTCCCTCCGCGGCTGCGCCTGCGAGCTCCGCAACACCTGCCGCCGCGGCGTGCTTCGCGCTGGCAGGGGTGAAACGGCAACATAACCCCAACGAGCCGAGCAAGATCTCGGTCCGTCACGTGCTCGTGCAATACACGGGTTCCAAGAACGCGCGCCCTCCCATCGCCCGCTCGCGCGACGAGGCGTGCTTGCGCGCACTGCAAGCGCGCGACGAGCTACGCGGAGGCGCGGACTTCGTGGAGGTCGTCAAGAAGTACAGCGACGAGCCCGGGGCGGCCTCGCGCTCCGGCTCGCTGGGAGCCGTCGAGCGCAAGGACGTCGCGCCCCCCTTTGCCGACGCCGCCTTCGAGCTTCACCTGAAGGAGTTCAGCGACGTGGTGGAATCGGATTTCGGCTTCCACGTCATCATGCGCATGGAGTAACGGCGTAGCGGGCAGCGCGCCCGATGGTGCCGCGCTACTTCGACTCGTTGGCGGCGGCGCGGCGCGTGCCTGTCTTGCCGGAAGCGACGGGAATGCCCTGCCAGGTCGCGGTGTAGTCCTGCGACGGGTTCCACACCATCCAGCCGCTAGCGCCTGCTTTGTCGGCGTGGCCCACTTGGTCGGCGATGTACTGAGGACCGAAAGACGGCGCGTGCCACGACATCCCCTGAATCCAGGGCCGCACCACCGCCTTCTCACTCGACACTCCCTCGTCTCCCTTGCGCGGCTTGTGCCTGCGAATGAGGTTCAAGAGGTTGCCCACTCCCACCCGTACGAGCTCGGGGTGATCGCCGGGCTCGTCGTAGCCGTGAAAGCCGCGCGGGTAATGGGATGGGTACACCATGGGGGAAAGCGCCTCGCACTCGCGCGCCAGGAGCCCCGGGTCCTGACCGAGGTTCTCGATGTCCGTTTTCACCCCTTCCGCGACGATCCCGAAGATGTCGACCGAGAGCGGCACGGCCTGCGCCTGAGTCGCGGTGTGGACCCGGCGCACGAAGTCGCGAATCACTTCGGTGCGGCGCAGCTTGCGCTCACGCAGACGAAAATCGGCGTTTTCGACGTGTTCCACCGGGTAGCGCACATAGTCGAGCTGAATCTCGTCGGCGCCAGCGTCCATGGCTTCGGTCGCCAGATCGACGACGTATTTTTGCACCTCATCGTTGGAAGGGTCGAGCCATCCGATGTAAAGAGGGCGCTTTTGCACGTGCTGCACGGCGAGATCGCCGCGCTTGCGCGAGAGCAGATCGTCGGCGAAACAGACGATACGCATGGCCACACGGATGCCGCGCGCATGCGCGAAGGCGATGGTGCGCGACAAGTTCTTGATTTGGGGCGCAGCGGTGGCTCCGATCTCGTTCGCCAGCTGCACCTTGGATGGGTAAGTGAGCCGCCCGTTGGCGTCCTTCACGTCGATGACGACCAGGTTCATGCCGCGCGCGACCATGGTATCGAGCATGGGGAGAAAGCCCTTGCGCGCCGCCACGAAGGCCCGCACATAGAGGCCGCGCAGACCGTCGGTCTCGCCCCACCCGAGACGCCCCTCGACCGGACTCTTGGGAACCGCGGAAAGAACCTCCGGGATACGGAGCGACGTTCCCTTCTCGGGTGACGCATTTTTGGGCAGCTGGTTTTCGTCACGGATGGCGCGCGTGAGATCCTCGGCGAGGTAGACCTGCGTGAGCTCGAGGTACGCTTCGGCGACCGCGTTCAGGCTCTCCTTGTCCTGCACCACGTGCTCGATGCCGATCGTTCCATCGGAGCGTGCAGTGAGCGCGCCGCCCTTCGGGAGTCGAGCGGTGAGCCAGCCGGCGAGCGTGTCTTCGGCGGGAGCGGCGGGGCCATCGGGTTGCGCTACAGCGGGCACGGTGCCTTGTGCCGCGGGAGCGGCTGCCTCGGGAACAGCAGCCGGCCTTCGCAGGGCGGTGCAGCCGACCAACGCCGCTGAGAGCAAGAACGCAGTGGCTCTGCCAACGAGCGGCGAACGGCGCGATCGAACGTTGACGACGGAGAGAGGCATCCTCAAATGAGTGTAGCGGTTTGCGAAAGAGCACGAAGTCCTTCTGCGGCCTTTGGCCGACCGGCGTAACCGATCGGCGCAGGCTTCGCGCACATGAGAGCGTCTCATCGCACATGAGCCACGTCCCGCTAGAAAAAGTTCAGGCGTGCTTGCCGAGTTTTTTCGTTCCCGCGAGGGGGTCGACTACCTCAGCGACTTGCAGTCGACGGAGCAACCGTCGCCGCCGATGACGTTGCCGTCGTCGCACACTTCGCCCCCGTCGAGGATGCCGTCGCCGCAGCGAGGAACGGTGCAGTTGGTGCGGCACGCCGACGGGCTGTCCAACGCGGTGATGGTCATGGGGGCCGCAAGCGCGAGATCCAACGTGCGCAGAGAGCCGTCCACGTACTGCCAGGATGCGATGCCTTGCTGAAACTGAGGAGCGATCGTGATCGACCAGTTGGCGGGCATGGGGAATCCGGAGAGGACCCCGCCGTCGCTGTTGTTCTGAAAGTCCCACGCGCCGTGGGCCGAAATGGGGGAGCCTTTGAAGAACTCGGGGGCACTGTCGTCGGTCACGGCAACGACCGTTGGCACCGGCAGCGAGGTGATGTCGAAAACCACGCGGCCCGACGGTTGGGTTTGCCCACTCGTATCGCGATCGATGCCGTGATGGATGACGAGGCTGAGAATGCCGGTGGTCGTGTCGCGGTAGAGATAGACGCGGCTCGTCGAGAGCACCTCGAGCCCGGTGTGGCTGCTGGCGGAGGAAAGACCGTAGAACGTGGGCGCGCTGACGACGCGATCGACGGGTACGACGCTCGCTGACGACCCGCCCTGGGTGACGAGGAATGCCGGTCGATAGGCGTTGGCCGATCCGAGATCGCACTCCTCTCCTGCCTCCAACACGCCATTGCCGCACGCGGCACCGGCGTCGACCGAGCCGCCCGCGGTGCCGCCGCTGCCGGCGAAACCTCCGGCACCGCCAACGCCGCCGATTCCACCGATTCCCCCAGTGCTACCGCCGAATCCCCCCGTCCCGCTGCCGCCCAAACCTCCACGTCCGCCACTGCCGCCAGTCGTGCCACCGCTACCGCCGAAGCCTCCTGTGCCGCCGCCGCCGAGACCTCCACGTCCGCCAATGCCGCCGGTCGCGCCACCGCCACCGCCGAAACCTCCCGTGCCGCCCGTCGTGCCGCCGCCGAAACCTCCCGT
>DATHES010000157.1:0-34676 GCA_035318465.1 Polyangiaceae bacterium | reverse complement strand
TCGAGGATATGCTGCCCCTCGATGAAGCGATCCCCGAGCTAGGCGACCAGACGAAAAAGGGCCCGGAATAGACCCAAAATAAAAGCACGAGTGGCGGAATGGCAGACGCACCGGATTTAGGTTCCGGCGCCGCAAGGCGTGAGAGTTCAAGTCTCTCCTCGTGCACAAATGAGCTTGAAAACAAGCTCGAAAGCGACGTCGACGAGAGCCGAAAAGAGAGCGAGAACGTTGCACTTTTTTCGACAGCGCGTTGCACTTTTTCGGCTAACCCTGCGAACCCTCGTTCGGCAGTCGTGCAGGAGCTGGGCGCTCGGTTGGCGGAGCTCGTCGCATCGGGCGACCTTGAAGCCGCACGCACCGTGAGCGATGCGATCGCGAAGCTGTTGGGAGCCGAGGGCGCGGCCGCACGCGTGCTCGACATCGGGACCGAGCGACGTAGGCGGGGCAAGGAATAAGAATCGCGCTGGCTCGCGCGCGCTCGTTCGCGTTAGGCTCGCCAAAAAAAAGCGGTCGGGCGGCGCCAACCGACCCGACCGCAGGCGAGGAGCGCGAGTCCCCGTGAAAAGCAAGCTAGGCCAGCGTGGTTCGAAGGGCAACCACCGCGGCACCACCCAGATCCCGCGGAAAGAAAAATCCACGTCGAACGTGGTTCTGTTGCCTCGGCGAAATCCGTCTGACCCCGGGCGGCTCGACCTCGGCGGTGTTGTTCGAATAGTAAAGCCACGCGCCGCCGATCTATCACCCTCGCAACGCGCCCGCGGGATGGAGGCGGAAGCCCAGAAGCGTGCGCTTGTTCACGCGCGCATTCGGCGTTTCAATGGGCGCCGCTCCGACGAGACGGACGAGGCATACGCACTACGACGGCGGCATTTCCAAGCTCTCGATTGGGCGCGCTGGGCCGTGCTCGAGCTCGAAGAACTGAAACCGACGGCAGAGGGAGAACCGAGCGAGCACGTTCAAGAGCTGGAGGACGTCCTCGACGCCGTTGAGGCAGGCCAGATCCACTGGCAGACGAGCGGCAAGGACGCGCAGAAGCGTCGTACGATCGGCGCGGTGCGCGAGGTTCTCGAGTGGTACCGACAGCGCCGCGACAGCCACGCATCGCTTTCCCCAAGGAAGCAGCGGCTTCATAGTCTCCCGTCAGTCGATATGGTGCGCGACTACGCTTGCAAGCTCGCACCCGAACTCGCTGCCTTGTCTTCTGCCGAGTGGGCGCGAGCGCTGGATCGCTGGCCTGGTTTGCCGGCCCCCGATGAGAAGTGGGGCCGCGTTGTTTTCGACCTCTTAATATCGGCACGAGACGACAACGGCGCACCGATCTTGACGGGTGCGAAGAACTACCGGTCGTTGGTGCGAACGTGGGATCCGTAGATCAATGTGAAACGGACTTCGCACTGCAGAATCGGTGAGCGCTATGTGTGAAGTCGGTTTCACGCGCTGAATCCAGACGTCAACGGCTATGCATTGCATTGCAGGAGGTAATGCAATGCCGAGTCCTCGCACCATTCGCGAAAAAGCTCGCGTGTCGCAGGTAGAAGTCGCAGTGCGCGCGAAGCGATCCATTCCGGTCGTGCGTCTTTACGAGGCAAATCCGGACGCGGTCAGCAATGAGAGCAAGGCCGCCCTCGATCCTATCTACGACGAACTCGCTCGAGCGGCTGGAGGCTGACAAATGAAGGGCTCGGAGGACAAGCATTCCTTCGATCACAAGCTGGCGCCGCTGGTCGGCGTGCTCGTCGCGATCGGCCGCCCTCTCTTGCACGAGCTCGCAAAAGAGCTCGTCGAACTCATGAACGCCGGCGCCGTCGATCACGAGATTGATCAGCGATCCACCGCGGCACTTCGGAGACTGCGTCTTACGCCCCGTGGCTATCTCGAGGCCGCGCGTAAAAAAGGGACCTTCGCGTCGAAGAAACGTGGGCGCCGGATCGTCGCCCGGCTTCGTGATGTCGAGGCGTGGCGAAATCGTCCGCCGGCCGAGGACTCTGATCATGCGGAGCCGGCTCGCGCGACTGCGGATGACGAAGAGCGGGTCTTGCTTGGCCTTCGTCCCAAAGGCGCGCTGCGTGTCGTCGGTGGGAAGCAGCGATGAGCCCCCTCGTCGACGCTTGGAACGCGGGCAATCGCCGCCGGGAAGAAGAAGCACGGCGTCGGCGCGCTGAGACGCCCGAGCCCGAGATCATCCGCTTTCGCCGGCGGGGCCTTCGCGTCACCGCGCCGATCTTCGCACCACGGGGAGCGGCACGGTGATGCGGACGCGCGGGGGCACGGCGATGGAGATGCCGGTTAATGGGGCATGCCCAATAAGCGACCCTGATTCGCTTCCGACGCCCGCCGAGCTCGGGTTGAGCAAAGAGCAGCTCCGCCGCTGCCAGCGGCTCGCCAACCTGAGCAAGAAGAATTTTGAACAAGTCACGACCGCAGTGCAGCGCTGCATTCGACGGGAAGATGGGGGTTCGATCGACGACTTCATCGACCGCGAGGTCAGTCGTGTCGAGGCACGACACCGGGCGACGGGCGCCGGCATATTTGGCGCGTCACTGCCGCCGCACGGCGGTGGTCGCTTCCGGCGTACTCGGGCCGAAATGGATCGCTTGCGCCAAACCATTTACGACGCCGCGGAAACCGAGCACCCGGTTACCTGCCGGCGCCTTTTCTATCGCTTGGTCGGGCAGGGCGTCATCGAGAAAACCGACGCGCAGTACCAGGGCACCGTCATTCGGCTACTCGGCGAGATGCGCGAAGCCGGCGAATTGCCCTGGAGCTGGATCACCGACAACACCCGGTTTCAACGCAAGCCCGAGTCCTTCTCTTCGATGGCGGAAGCGTTGGAAACGACAGCGCGCTTCTACCGCCGCGCCTTTTGGGACGAGCAGAACCGATACGTCGAAGTGTGGTGTGAAAAGGTGGGGCTCTCCGGCGTTCTCTACCCGATCACGTCGGAATGGGATGTGCCGTTGATGCTGTGCGGCGGAAGCCCGAGCAAGACGTTTCTCTATGAGGCGGCGAAGACAATCGAGCAGGTCGGCAAGCCGACGTTCATCTACTACCTTGGCGACTTCGATCCGTCGGGGGTCGCCATCCGTGAGCGCATCGACCGGGACCTGCGACGCTACGCCCCACGCGCGGACATCGAATTCGTTCATGTCGCGGTGACTGAAGAGCAGATCGAGCAGTACCAGCTGCCGACGCGGCCGACGAAGCGCAGCGATCCGAACGCGAAAAAGTTCGGCGAGAAGGAGAGCGTCGAGGTCGACGCCATTCCCGCGCCCGAGCTCCGTCGGCTGGTCGAGGAATGCGTAACGCAGCACATCGACGACGACGAGTACCAGCGACTGATGGCTGTCGAAAGCGCCGAGCGAGAGACGCTGCAAAGCATCGCGGTGGTTCAGCGGGCAAGTTCGGAGCAGTCATGACCGAGGAAGAGTTGATCGCCATCGTCGCGTCGATCGCGCGCCACCTGACGAGCGAGGACCGCGTGCTCGCCGCTCAATTCGTTGGCGTTCTCGCAACCCACAGCGAAACGATCCAGCTGGCGACGGAGGATCGGACGCGTCGCGACACCGAGCGCGAATGGGAAGAATTGCAGCTCAGCGGTTCAGAGCTCTCACGACGTCAAAGGGAGCCAGCGTGAATGCGCCCGCCAAACCGCCTGTGGCCTTCAAGCCGCTCTCGGTGTTGAAAGCGATCTACAGCCGATCCCACAACCTGCCCACGAACCACCGCACCGTGCTCGCCGCCATGTTGCCGTTCATGGACAACAAGTCCGGGAAAACCCACGTCTCGCAAGCGACGTTGGCGGCCGTGACCAAGCTCTCGCCCCGCGCAGTAGGCTCCGTCATTGGCGACCTCCGAAGCGGGTGGACCACCCGAAAGTTGACGCGCGTCGACCTCCTCCTACCGTTTCGGTTCCATTGCGCGCCGAAGGTGCCGGAGCCCGGAGAGCCCAAGCGCGAGGGGCGCCCGCCGCTCGAGTACACGATCGAGTTAGTTGCACCAGTTGCCGGAAACTCGGCCAAGGAGAATCCGGCACCAGTTGCCGAGATCCCGGCCGAGTTTCCGGAACCTGTTGCCGAAAAGTCGGCGGGGGGGTTTTCGGCAACCGCTGCAGGAGTTTTCGGCAACGGAGCGCATGAGTTTTCGGCACCAGTTGCCGAAGATCTGAGAGAAGCATCTGATCTTGATCTGAAAAGACATGTCGCGACTGACGCCCCTCCCCCTTTGCAGCTCCACCCGGTTGATGGATCCGCGACCAAGAAGCCAAAGCGCCAACCAAAGCGAGCCACGTCACCGGACGATGTGGATCGCGTCTTCCGGTGCTGGTGCGAGGACCTTGCGCCACTCAAGTACAAGCGCGTGCTCGAGCTGACGAAGGAGAGACAGCGAGCCATCGAGAAAGCGCTCACGACGCACTCGGTCGGCGATCTCGAGCTCGCGATCCGTGGGGTACGAAAAGACCCCTTCCTTTGCGGCGAGAACCCCGCCGGCGCGAAGCACGTCGAACTGGAAAGCATCTTCAAGACCGGCGCGCGGATCGACAAACACATCGCGACTGCATCGCAGCCGGAGAGCGCGAGCAAGAATCAGCGTCGGAACGGCACGACGCTCAAGCAGACCGCTCCAACCGCCGGGCGAAGTTGGACGCCGGCCGAGGGAACCCCAGAATGACCACCGCCATCCCCGAAGCAACCCCGCATGCACGATGTCGCAGCTGCGAGGTCGAAATGCCCGACGTTCCCTTCGACGCGTTGAACGTGATCCACCGCTCGCGTCGAATCGTGCAATGCCAGACGTGTGCGGATACGGCTCACGAGGGCCGACTGCGCCGAGCCCGTACAAGCCTCAACAACGGGACCCCTCCCCGCTATCGATGGGCTACGCGCGAAAACCCCGAGCTCGCAAAGCGTGTCATTCCGCCGAGTGCGATCGAGAGAGCGTTCGCGGCGCGGACCGCGTTGACCATTGTCCTTTACGGTCCAGCGGGCGCCGGAAAAACATGTCTCGCACGCGCGCTCTGGGTCGAGATGGCGATCGCCAACGTCCCTCGAGTGCGGCGCGACGAGTTCATCTACCCGGCACGCGTCGCTGACGACGACGACGACCGAATCTACGTCGACGCGCTGTACTGCACCACGTTCGACCTGGCTAAGAGCAGACGCGAACACCGCCTTGGTGATGGCGAAGCCGCCTTGGTCGCAGATGCAATGTCGACCCGGCTGTTGCTGCTCGATGAGCTCGGCGCCGAGCTCGGGCGCGGCGACAGCGTCGTCGAGGAAGTTGTCTTCGAGCGGCACCAAAACGAGCGGCAAACGATCATGTGCACGCCGTTTCGGATGACCGAGCTGGCCGATCGATATTCCGACGGCATCGCTCGACGCATCTTCGAATCGGCAACCGTCATCACGCTCGGATCGGTGAAGCGATGAGCGGACGGGCGCGGACAACGTTGGGGGGTTCACCTGCACCACGGAGGCAATCATGACCACCGAGAAACCGAAGGCGAGCGATGTCGCCGTGCACGTCGCAGAGCTGCTCACGCAATGCACGCCGTCCGAACGCGTCGCGCTTGTCGGCTTGATCGTCGACTTGAACGTCGGCGGTGAACGCGTGGCGAAGCGCAAGACGCCGTTCAACGTTCGCGGAGCGTTTGAGCTGTACGGTGCTCTCTCGAACGCGCTGCTCGAGCTCTGTCCGCCCAAGCTCCTGGCCACGGTTCACCAGCACATCCACGTTCACGT
This sequence comes from Polyangiaceae bacterium, assembly GCA_035318465.1. Lineage (GTDB taxonomy): Bacteria > Myxococcota_A > Polyangia > Polyangiales > Polyangiaceae > DASWDH01. The sequence goes on along the minus strand of DATHES010000157.1, from coordinate 28,938 downwards.
GCGGCAGTGGGCCGAGCTGGCATCGGACGCCGAGGGCGCGAGGCGGGCGGGTAAAAGACCGACCGACCATCGCGGGCAAACCATCGAGGAGAAGATCGCAGCGGCCGCGGCCAAGTTCGACGCGTTCATTCGTACATGCACTCCGACCGACGGCACGCCATCGCCGACATCCAAGGCACCGGTCCCGATCCATTGAAGGGGGCGACCATGACGACGACCAGGCAGCGAAGCAAGTCGAACACCCAAGCCGAGCTCCAGGCGCTCGCCGAGAGCCACCGCCGGGTAGATGCAATCGAGGCAGTGCTCGACAAGCTCACGCCTGACGAACGCTTTCTGATCATGTGGTCCCTCATCCGGGACAACCTGAAGACCCGACCCCATCTCGAAGCGGCGGATCGGAAGGGGAGTCGTTCAGCGTTCGAGCGGCGATAGCGTTCACCGCCCAAGTCCGGGAGCTGCTGCGCATGGCCGTGACGTGGGGCAGGGAGGTGGAAACCGAGGCACGCGCAGCGGAGGCCCGCAAGGCCACCCGACGGAACCGAGGCAAGCGTGGCGTGGTGATCGACCTCGCGGCTCGGCTCGCGAAGCGCACCACTCTCCGACGCCGGACGGAGGCGGCGAGCGATGACCACACACGCGCATAGCCCCCCCCGGGGTAACCCCCCCCGCCCGCCGGACGTAGCCGCCTCGGGCACAAATATTGGTCAGTTAGCGAAGGTTACCACTGAAACAGGAACGGACCGCACAACGACCGCGCTGACGAGGGGCACCGTGCCGTGGGCAACCGTCCCGAGGTCGTCATGGTGAGTCACACCGCGGCGCTGATGGCGCTGATCGGGCTCGAGTTGCCCGTCGACACCGCGCTCGCAGCGATTTCGGCCATGCTCGAAGCGACGCGGCTACGTCCGCCGTTGGTCGGTCGCTCCGTGCTCCGTGTGACGCCCGAGTGCGCGCAGCTGCTCAGGCGCGCCGCGTTGTCCGAAGAGTTTAACTCGATCGGTCTCTTCTCGCTCGGGCGCGCCCTCATGCGCCGCGAAGCGAACGACGCCGAGTTGCTCGTCGTCTCCTGCGGTGAAGACGCGCCGCGCATCACGGCCGTGCCCATGCGACTGCTGCGCGCGATCTTCGCTAGCAGAAAATAGGATGTCGCCATGACCGTCGCCGCTCCCTCCCCGACGCGCCAGCAAAGCCGCACGGTCTGCGCCTTCTACCGGCTCGAGCTCTTCGGCTTCGCGCTCGAGCGCGCCGCCGGCGACGAGCGAACGACACCGCTCGTTCTCGCGGTGATGGCCGCCGAGCGAATTGCGCAACTCACCAGCGATCGAATTTGGTCCTAAAGGAGGAACGAGCAAATGGCCTACGGCGTTCTGAAGTCGTTCAACGGGAAACGGGGCTTTGGCTGCATCACTCCGTACAGCGGCCGGGATCTGTATTTCCACGGCACGGCGATCCAGAATCGCGCGGGGCCACTGGAGCCCCGCACGCGCGTTGAATTCGATCTCGACCGCAATCACAGGGGCCGCGTTGCGGTTCGCGTGCGAGCAGTCGAAGGTCAGGCGTAACCGCGATGCTTTCAAACCAAATCGATTGGGCTCCGACCGACGCGAGCATGGCGACCGCTCTGGGCTCGTCGACCGGCGCGGACCTCACCGTGGGCACCAAGATCCGCACCGCCCTGCACGCCATCGGTACCAAGTACGATCTCCGCTTCGACGCGTCGATCAACACCGTCAAGGGAGCCTGGCTTGCAGCGACACAGGTCGTGCACGACGCGGCCGATCACGGCGCTCAATATGCCGAATCGCTCGTCGGCTCGGTCGGCCCCGCGCTTACATTCGACCCATATTCGAACGGTCTCATTCTCGCGCGGCTCGTGAAGATCATCGAGAAGACCGAGTCGAAGGCCGTCGGTCAAATTCTTCTCGCGCATGGTGCTGCACTGAGCGATGCCTATCGGAGCTCGCCCTCCACGGCCGCCTACTTTGATCCTGTGACGCATACGTATCCCCCTCCGGATATCGACGTGCTCATCTTCCGCGATGCCAGCCGGGCTCGTTCGGCGGGAGATAGCGCGGCCCTCGCGGCGCTCGCGCTCAAAGCGCGGATCAGCCTCGGCCAGCTGAACGATGCTCTCGATGGGACCCGCCGCACCGTCGTGATCTCGCCGGACGTTCGCAGCTTGGAGCTCGACTTACTTTCGGCACTCGCGGAGGCGAACGCGTGGCTCGCATTGATTGCCTACTAGTTCCGGCGAGAGCCACGGGAGCAGGATCCATGACCGTTCCAAGGAGAAATGAATATGATCGCCAAAGACATCAAAAGCGCCGAGCATCGTGCGACCCTCGGTCGCCTCACCGCTCGAGCGCAGCAGACTCGCAACACGGAGCATCTCGCTTCCTCGTCAGGCACAAAACGCTTGGCACGCCTTCGAGCCGACGGTGGCAGCGCTCGCCGTTCGAGCGTTCATGAACGAGCCCACCGGTCGTCGCTATCTGGACGCCGCGGATGCCGTCGACGCTGCACTCGTCAGTTTTGCAGCGGCGCTAGAAAATGCGCCCAATTGGCAAAAGGCCGCGGCCGCGATGCCGCCGCTGGTCGACGCTGTCACGGCGTTCGCTGACGCCGTCGGCGTGCCGTACGAGGCAAAGGACGGGTCAGCGGTACCCGCACGGCTTGTCGCGGCGCTCGAGCGCGCGATTGTTGACAACGACGAAACAGGAGCGCAGGCCGCGATGGCTGGCATTCGCCACATGCTCGGCGAGCGTGGCGACCCAGCTCTGCGATCGGAGGCCCATTCACGTCAACAGGTTGCCTTGACGGCGCTCATCGCCGCGTATCCGTATCGACCCGGCCAGAGTCGGCGCGGGGTGATGGCGCTCTCGATCAGGGCAGCGGGTGACGCGCCGCCGACCGAGTTTCGGATTTTCGAATCGGGAATGAACAGGACCTCGAACGGCGATGGCTTGTTCGATGAGCAGGCTGCACGCGACGTCATAGCGCGCTTCCAGAAGCAAGGCGTCGATTTGATGATCGACCTGGAGCATCAATCGCTCGACGAGGAATCGGTCAACTTCGATCCCGACGCCCGTGGCTGGTGCAAGCTCGAGGTGCGAAAAGGCGAGCTTTGGGCGACGAACGTCAGCTGGACATCTGACGGCGAGGCGCGTCTTCGCGAGAAGCGGCAACGCTACATCTCACCCGTATTTGGATTCGATAAGAAGACACGGCGCATTACCAACGTGCTCAACATCGCGATCACCGCGATGCCCGCAACTCACAAGCTCGCGCCGCTCGTAGCGGCTTCTCACAGATAACGGAGGAACCACCATGAAAACCACGGCGCAAACCGACGACCGTCCGAACCACGACCAGACCGATGACGCCGCGGATCTTCGCGTACGCGCGGACGAGGCGATCAACGCATGGAGAACGGCTTGCGCTGCCACCGCCGATGCACGCGAGCGATTGGGTGCCGGCTCTGCCGAGGCCGAAGGCGGGCGCCGCGTCGGATCGCATCTCGACTGCCTGACGACAGCGAATCTACTCGACCTCGAGGTGCGGGCGCTCGAAGCCGAGGATGCTGCGAGCCTTGCCGCGGCCGCGGCGGCCGCCGCATTGCACCTCGCCGAGGTTGCAGAGAGAGACGAGCTCGCGACGGCTTGCGATCCCGTACGCGCCACTCCGTTGCTCGCCGAGCTCGTCGACGAGGAGGAGCGGCTGCGCAACGCGCTGGTTGACGCGAGCGCTCGAGCAGTGACTTTCATTCAGACCATGCGCAACGCCTCGGCAAAACTGTCGGCCCGTCGACGTGCGGACAAGCTGCCGCCTCACGTACTCCCAACTCCCGCCCTTGGTGTGGTTGGTGTGGCTGGTTACGCGACGCCGAGAGACTGGGTCGAAGCGCTCGCGAGCGGCGAAGTAGCGTCGCCTGCTCGACAGACCGAGCGCATCGCGCGCTTGCGCAACGAGGAGGTCGAGCTTCGCGCCGAGCTCGAGCTCTCTCGAATCGCCGACGAGGAACGTCGCGCGGCCGAAGCCTTTGACGCTGAGCGCCGGCGGAAAGACGAAGCGGAGCGAGCGCGCAAGGCGCGAGCCGAGCACGACAAGCTGCTCGCCAAGCATGAAAGTGCGCGCGACAGGGCCACGAAGCTGGCGGAAGATCACCGCGCGCGTACCGCCGGATGAGAAAAACTTGGGGTGCCGACTTTCTCCTGATCGACGCCCCGAGACGGACGGCCGTCGAGGCTCTCTGAGCCTCCGGCAGTCGCGCGAATCCGGCGCGGCTCGGGGATCATGTCGGGTCTTACGAGTGGCCCGCCATGCCCCCCGCGACCAACGGCGATCGGTGCACCGGGCGGAGGTGAAGAGAGCGCCTCCGCTCGGCGCGCGGGTCGTCCTCTGAGGAGTGGGCGGCGGCTTCGGAATTGGCTGCTGAAAGAAGCGCCCTTAAGGCTCTTGGATGGTGGTGGTCGCCCTGCTAACCGTTCGACTCAGCTCGTCCACTCCGGGAGCGCCCGTGCCATGGCACATCTCACACGGAGGCCGGGCGCCGACGCCGTCCCAGCGTCGTGAGCAACCTGTGCCGGCGCATTGTCGGCACCACACGCCGTCGAGGTCCGCGGCGGCAGCGGCGGCCATCGCGAACATCGGGTCCGCGCCGCGATGGCCGTACCCGTTGCCTTCGACGTCGTATACCCAAACAATCCAAGACCGCTTGCCGCATCTCTCGAGCTCAGGTCGCTTCGACATGTCGGCCAACCTAGCGCCTCGGATGCCGCCGCGCGAGGGTGGAGGAGCCGAGCTCCCTTCGCCGGCTGGCTGCGCTCGACAGTGAGCTGCGTCGTCGGCCGTGAAGCGATAATAACCGGGGCGCCCCCCCCCGAGCGCCCCCCCTGGTGCACCGCTTCGCCTACTGGATCGCGGCGCCCGATGGCTGGTGACTCGTCGGTGCGTCGGCGAGATACTGATCCTCCTCATCGTCGTCGACAACCCAACCATCCTCGAACTTGTAAAGGATGGCGTTGATCGCGTCGATTCGCGCGACGAAACGCCCCGTCGCGCTTATGGCGCAATCGACGACCGGTACATCGCGGTCGCCCTGCGCCTTGAGGGCAAAGTGAAGTAGCTGGATATCGAGCTTAAGCGTCTCGACGGCCGCCTGGAGGTGATTGCGGTGATCCCGATAGCTGGGCTCATCGATGATCGACGCGAGCGCTTCGTACGCGATCTCTCGGTGCCTGTGGGGGTGGATGATTCCCCTCCTCTCCGATTCCTTCGGCTGGGCGGAACCATACCCGGGCCAGTCGTCCGCAGGCATATCTGCTTCCCGACCGACGTCGGCGGCATCCTTCTCGCGCTCCGCCGTGGGGGGCTTTCCCTTCCGAGCTGTCTGGCGTTTGCGGTTCGATTGCATCCCGTTGAGTCGAGCGTTTCCCATGGTCACACCTCGCTGCAAAAGGTTGAACGCCTCACGCGGGGTGTGACTCGCGCATTCTCCCCCCCGTCGATGTTGCTACTCCGGATGCGCGCGCCGGAACTGATCCGCGTAACGCATTCGCTCGCAGGCGTGATCGCAAATCGGAGCCCGATCGTCAGAAAAATGTCGGTGCCATTGTGCGTGCGACGGCGCCAAATGTACGGAAATCCCGCTGTGGAAAAGGCGGCCCCGCTCATCGAGCAAACCACTTGGATCGCCGCTGATTGCAGACATCTGCTCGCGTCGCGTCGAGGGTGCGCGCGCGTCTGTCGGTGCAGTGACGTGACGTGACGTGATGTTATCGACGAGGGCGAGTTGCGGCTTCCTCCGGGCGAAGAGGCGTGTGTACGCTACGGCGGTGAGCGACGATGGATCCAAGAAGGCTGCCGCCGATCTTGCGGCGGACGGCGGAGCGCTTGTGGCCGGAGGCTTGGCTGCCGTTCTAGCTCACTTGACCGGCGCCCCGCCGGATCAGGTGGCGCTCACTGGATGGTTGACCATGCTCCCGCCGTACTTTCAATCGGCGATTCAATGGGCAGCTGAGGAATATTTGGATCGGCGAAGGCTGCTCGAGGATTCTGTGCGGGAGCAACGGGGAGCCTCTGCGGACGCCGATCCTTTCACTGCGGAAGAGATGATCGACCCAAACGTTCGCCGCGCGATCTTCGAGACTCTTCAACACCTCATGACGCACGGCGACAGATGCGTGATTCCAGCGATAGGGCGTTTGACGGAGGACTACGTTTCGGCTCGCCGGCGCCCCGACGGATTCTTTCGCGGTATGGGTCGCATGCTGTCGGAGCTCACGTGCCCAGAGCTCGCGCTGTTGCAACGCTTCGCGGCAACGGTTGGAGCGCTCGAATTGAAAGACAACGAGGCTTCCTTGGACTACTGGACCAAGGACGTTCCGGTGCCGGTCGTCCGCTGCGTTATCCAACGTCCTGGCGACGAGAAGCCTGGTTGGCATCCGATCGGCGAGTTCGGAGATATCCAACGGCTGTTCCACCTCCTGAAGATCCACGAACTCGGGAAGGAAGGACGGGCAGGCGGATACGGTGCAAGCTCGGGGCCGCATCGAATTGAGTTGGACGTGGTCGCGGTTCGTCACATTGCACGGATCGTCGGAGCCCCGCAGTTTTAGACCTGCCTCGCCACCTCCCCCGCGCCGCCGTGCACGTTCCCCCAAGGTCCTGTCCTATTTGCGCTTCGGGGTAGGCGTTTTCTGAAACCAGTCGCGCTCGAGGATTCGCCCCTGGCTCAGGTTGCAGAGATCAACGGCGGTCTCCAGGTCGGGCAGCCCTCGGCCGGTTCGAAACCGCCACAGGACCGTGCGGTGCCACTTGTCCCGGATCGCCATGGCCATCGGGCCCTCCTCGTCGAGGATTCGATCGAGTTCAGCTGAAGCGCGAGTGCGACGCGGGACCTTTGCCAACACGCAAACGTATTAGCAACACGGCATCGTGATGTCACGTTGCAACGTGATGTCAGCACTGAAACGCTCCGCCCGCCCACCGAGCACAAACGCCCAGCATCTGAGCAGAGACGGCGCGCGTCGTCGAAAACTATTTTCTTGGTCACGCGTTGCTAGCTAGCTACACGGGACGGGCGAACGCTGGGGACCCGGATGCGCCCCCGCGACGAGACGAAAAGGGGTGTTGCGTTGGTCTTGGCATGGCGATCTGAAGCGGAGCTGGCCGACGAGCTTGCGCAACTCGTTCCGAAGCCCCCCGAGTCCGCCGGTTGGATCGATGCGTATGTTCGGCTCTGCGACGAGGCGGCACACGCGGGGACCGACCTTACATGCGCTGGTGTGCCGCTGCCGATCAACGCTAACCAGGCGCGGTTCCTGGCGGCGAAGCTCGAGCGGGGGCCGGAATTCCGCGAGGAGCGGGAGGTGCGGCTGATCCTCGGCGCGCTCGCGCGTTTTCGAGTGACAATCGCGCCGAGATTGGCGTGGAGCCCCCGTTCGGGGCGATGGCGGCTCCAGACATGGCACGACGATCTCACGGACGAAATCGCCGCGGAGTTCGATCAGCACTACGCCGACCGTCTCGAGGAGAGGCTTTTCAAAAGGTGGCAGTGGCAGACGAGCGTGGCGAGAAGCGACCGGCTCCGAGTCGTGGCCGAGGCGCTTTGCAAGGTATGCGAGTGCTCCTTCGGTTTGACCGCGGAGCGCGCGGAGACTGCCAACCACAAGACGTGCTCCACCGAGTGCGGGGCAGAACTGCGACGGTCGCAGAGCTGGAAACGTCAGCGCCGGCTCGCCCGAAAGCCGAGAAAGCCGCCGCGCTGCTGCTCGGTCTGCGCGGGGAAGCTCCCGAAGGGCAACCGGTCGGGAAAATGCGGGGCGTGCTGGACACCTGCCGAGCTCGTCGACGTCGGGCGGCGGTCGGGCCATCTCGGGGCACCCGCGGCCGGCGGTTCCAAGCCGCACAGGAAGTGCTTTTTGCCTTACAAGAAAGCGCCGCTCACCGCCGAACCGATCAACGTTCGGCCGGCGGTGCAGCTCGAAAACGGAGGAGCCGCCCCCCACGAACGGCAACACGGTCTTCCGCCTGTTCGAAATCCGACCGGGCGTGAGCCCTCGCAACTTCTTTCCGCGACCCCCATGTGCCGCTGCGCTAATCCTCGAGAGCGATCGGGTCGCCGCCGATGAGCACTGTCACGTGCTCTACCAGTTGGTCGCGAGAGATCGAACCGTCGGCGACACCCTCGATCGTTTGCTCCCAAGGCGGGCCGAGGTCGACCGGGTAACCGTTCGCGCCCAAGAACTTCAGAAGCACGAGCGCCGCGGTTCGTTTGTTGGCGTCTTGGTAGCCGTGATTCTTGGCGACGCCGTGAACGTAGACGGCGGCGAGCTCGGCAAGGGAGCCGTAATAGCCGGACCGCGGCGCGTGCGTTGCCGACGCGATCATCCCCGGATTGAGCACCCCGGGCGCCCCACCGCCAATCGCGAGAGCTTCCTCGTGAGCGGAATCAACGTCCTCCGTTTCCAGGAAAACGACGTCGGCGTATCTCACCGAAGGCTAGCGTTTGGCGAGAGCGGCGAGCACCTTGCGGTTCGCCTCGACAGAGAGAGCCCGACGCTGCGCCTGGTCCAACAGCCGCTTCTCCCGGGCCCGCTTCTCGGCGGGCGTTTCACCCGCGGTCGGGCGCGGCTCCGCCACAGGGGCGGCTGCGCGGACACTGCGATGGCTGGCCATTGGGCTTGTTTCTCCGAGGAAGGAACCTGTTGTCAGGGTAGCAACCTGTAGCCAGGTGGCAACATGTGGTCAGGGGCCAGCCGCGCACGAGGGGCCACGGGTCGCCGTTTCCCGCGTCGACGTCGGCCGGTGCCGCGTCGGCCGAGCCCCCCGCGTCCATTGCCAGCATCGACCCGCGGGCGCGCGGCGTCGTGGCCGGGGGGGGCGGTGCCGTCAGGTGCGGCGTCCCCTCCCGCCCCGCTCGCCCCGCCGACCTTGAGGGCCGAATCGGTGCACGACGGTGAAGGCCGCTTATACGGCTCCCGCGGTTTGCTTGACGTTGGCGGCGTTGCGGCGGGAAGCGACGGAGACGGCGAACAGTCCCCAGCCGAATGCGCGTTTCCACTCGGCGATTTCGGTGCGAACGTAGTCAACGAGAGCCGAGAAAAGATCTGATAGCGTGTACGGTGCCATGGTGAACGAGTCCTTTCGTTTGCGTGGTTTGCCGCTCGCAGCGGACGCTGAACGCGCCTCGCGAGCGGCAAGGGCTCTCGGTTCCGCAAGAACCGCGGGCCCGCTATGTTGGACGGCATGTTCGTCTAGAAGTTCAATTGTCGCCTGTTTCCGGCCGGAAAGTGGTCTCAGTGTAGCTAACTAGATACCAACGTAGTGGAGTAGCTACACGTGGTTTCACTCCCGGACGGAGCTGAGCTATGGTCCAAGAAAAGGCCCTCGCGGCGGTGCAAACGCCCGAGAGCCGTGGCCAAAACCCCAACGTGAGTGAGGTTCGACGTGATCAAGGTAGCGCGGAAAGCGAACGAAGGGCTCGATCGAAGATCGTGGCGGGCCGGCGCGGTGCTCGAACAAGATGACCGCCGCTACGTTCAAGTCATGGTCGCCGCGAAGCGGCGCAGGGCGTTCCGCCTTTCGCCATCGTTGAGCCGCGGGGAAGCGGCCGCCCGCGCAACGCTGGTTGCTGACCTGGTGAATCGGCTCCGCTGCGCTGGCCGAGATTCAGTGATCGAGAGCGTTGCCAAGCGTGCCGCCGCTGCGCCGGCGGAAGGCATCGAAAGGATCGTACGACTCGTCGAAGGCACCATCCGGGGCGACGAGGATCCCGTGGAGGGAGCATTCACGCCGACCAAGAAGATGACCTTTCGCGAGCTCGGTGAGGCATGGACGGGCGGCGCGCTGAGTCGCACCTATCCCGATCACGTGCCGTTCAAGGCTACTGCGACCGACGACGGATGGCGCCTCGAGAAGCATGTCTATCCGCTCGTCGAGGGGCTTGCAGTCAGCGACTTCACCCTCGACCATGCGCAGGAAATCTTGCGGCGTCTCTCGCCCAAGCTCTCGCCGGCTTCTCGGCGCCACGTCGCGCAGCTGATGGCGCGGGTCCTCAAGCTCGGAGCGTATCCGTGTCGCATCATTCCGCGGAGCCCGATCCCCGTCGGCTTCCTCCCTCGTCTTCGCGGCGAGAAGGCGCTCGAGTATCTCTACCCAGACGAAGACGCGAAGCTTCTCGCCTGCACAGATATCCCGCTCCCGTTTCGGATGATGTACGGCGTGCTTGCGCGCGAAGGGTTGCGCAGCGGTGAGTTGTCACGATTGACGTTCGCCGATCTCGATCTCGACCGGGGCGCGTTGAAGCTCGACACGAACAAGACGGACGACCCTCGCGCATGGGCGCTCGAGCCCGGAGTGACCGAGGCGCTCAAGCTATGGAAGAAGCACTTCCGCGCCGACGCACCGGATGACGCTTTCGTGCTCGTCGAGCCTGACATTCGAAAACATCCCGAGCCCCGACGGATCAACGTCGATCGCCTCGCGGTGCGGTTTCGCGCGCATCTCAAGAAAGCGAAGGTCACTCGAGCCGCGCTCTTCGAGAACAGCGCGACGCGCCGTCAGGTTCGGATTCACGATCTCCGCGCGACGTTCGTTACGCTCGCACTCGCCAACGGCAAGACCGAGGCATGGATCGCCGATCGCACCGGGCACCGCTCGAGCGTCATGATCAACCGTTACCGGCGCGCCGCCCGCAAGGTCGACGAGCTCGCACTCGGGACGCTCAAGCCCCTGCACCTCGCGATCCCCGAGCTCGCCGCGTTCGTGTCCAAAGTGCAACGCGAAGTGCAACGGCCGTCGCGAAGGGGTTCGAACGGTGGTGGGCGGATGTCGAAAACGTCGAGAAAAGCAGGGGTTCGACACGTTCGAAAACGGTTCTTCGCGAATTTAGGTTCCGGCGCCGCAAGGCGTGAGAGTTCAAGTCTCTCCTCGTGCACCAGGTTGGAATGAGGCGCCTTTCTCGGCGCCGTCTTGCCGCCCTCGCTCCGCTGTCATCGCGGCTCGACGTGTGAAGACGCCTGCCTTGACGTCGAACGCGCTTAGGCGTCTAAATCACGACAGTGAATTTCCCGTCGGCTGAAGCGCGACGCCTCGTGCCGCCCTTCGCGGGCGCGCTGGCGATTCACGCCGTCGTCGCGGCTCTCGCGGTTCACGCCGTGCGGGTGTGGTCGCCCCTCGATCGTGAGGAAGACGACGCCACTCGGCAAGAAGTCATCGCGCCAGTCGAAATCGATCTTCTCGATCTTCTCGATCTTTCGCGACCAGCGCCCGTCGCCCGGGAAGACGCGGGGCGATTGGCAAAAATCGCAAACGTCGAAACAGGAAGCGACATCCGGCGGCGTGAGCTTCTGGCGGTCATCGAAATCCCGCGTCGCCGGCCCTATCGTCTTCCGACCCCACCCCGAACGGCGAGGACGACGCTCGTGCCGTCGATCCGGCAAAGGGAGCAACTGGTCACGAATCGGAGCGACCGATCGATCTCGGAATCGCGCCGGGATCGTGGGCAAAATGGGGCTCGTTTACCGCATCGCCCGCGCCTTTTCCAGACCGCGGGGGATTGCGTCAACCCACTCCGGTCAGCTCGACGGGCGGTTTGGCGGAAGCGCTCGAAGCGTACGATCATCGCGCAGGGCTTGGCCCCGCGGGCGTCGTCGTGTCGTATGTTCGCGAAGCTGCGCTGTCGGACGTGGCACCTCGCGCCGGATCGGTCCAATTCGGCATTACCGTGATGCGCAGCGGCGTTATCGATATCGCGGTGGCGCCCGCCAACGGTGAAGTAGCGGCGTGGACTCCGGTGGGAGATCACATCGCCCAATTGCTGCGCCGCAAACCGCCGCGTATTTCTGCGCATCGCAACGGCGTTCACATCGTGATCGAGCTCGTCGCAAAAGAGACTTGGGCCAACGGAAGGACGGCCCAATCGGGAGATCCGCGACCATGGGTGGCTCTGCCCGTGCTTCGCGAGTCCGACGAAGCCAGGGCTGAGCTCGTAGAAAGGAATCGCGCTGCACTTCCTCCGCCCGGAGCGCCCGCCGAAAAACGGTCGCACGCGTTGCTCGCCGACGTGCCGGGCGTGTTCGTGAGCGGAAGCGGGCGCCTCGGTGAGGTGGCGATCGGGGTCGCCCCTTTCGCCGAAGTCGGGCACGGCGATCCTCCGAAAGTGATCGCCAGCGGGTTCGTTGCAAAAGGAAAGTTCGACGAGGCGAATCTCGCCAGCAACGCGACGCGCGCCATTGCCACGCGCGTGATCAGCGAAACCTCATTTTGACACGGCGGAGCCGCACACTGTTCGCGCGCCTGGTTCATTTGGCGTGGCGGTAGATGGTCGCGTGCGGAAAGACTCCGTAGTTCGTGGCGTCCTCTCCTTGCGCCACCCAATAGACGTCGCTCTGATCCACGGCCATCGACAACCCCCCTGACGCAAATGTCTGGATGGCCAAGGTCTCCAGGGCCGAAGCGCAAGCTCCGACGGGACAACGCAGGACAGCAGCCCGCCCTTGAACGCCTGTCGGCTCGCCCGTCCAATTCATCCAGAAGATCGACTTTCCGTCGGTAACGAGGGCGCTCGGGTGTGCCTGACCGGCAATGAGCATGGCCGGCGCGCCGGCGCATCCCGACAGGGGACAGCGGGAGATGGCGCCCACGGAATAGTCATTGGCCCAGTAGAAGAAATCGGAATCGAGGGCAAGCGACGATGCCTGGTTTTGCTCCATCACCAGCGTAACCGGCGGCTCCCCCCCTTGTTTGGCGACGCGCTTCACCGCGGCGTGGGCCATCCCCCGGTTGGCGATCCAATAGACGTGCGTGGCATCGACGAGAATTTGATCCGGTTGACTCTCGTTCAAAGCGATCGCTTGCGGCGCGTCGGCGCCAGTCAGCGAGCGGCGCATGATCGCCCCGTCCACGTAAAACGTCCAATAGACGTGGGTCTCGTCGACCGCCATCGTAGTGAGACGGACGTTAGGGACGACGGTTTTCGGCGGTCCGCTGCATCCCGCGGAGGGGCAACTCAAGATCGAATGATCCGCGGTCCCCGAGGAACGTGCCCAATAGATATTGCCGCCGTGGACCGCCAACTCCTGAAAGTAGTGAAAAGTGCCGCCACCCAAATCCGCGCTCAATTCATCGTAGGTGACAATCGTGGCCGCGCAGTCGCTCTTTTGGCAGCTGCGGACGCGCGCGAAGCGGGCCCGACTGGCGCTTGGGTTGTCAGGCAACCTCGATAGCCAGTAGACGCGCGCGTCGTCGACCGCGATCCTCATCGCCGTTTCTTCGTTCTCGATCACGATCGACACGCCGGGCGCGATGGCATCCGGAGTCGAGTTGGGGTTCGACGAGCCGCCATCGGAAGGTTTGCCGTCGAGATGGATCGTTCTTGCGCCGCACCCCGACGGCCCCAGTGCGGCCAGGGCTAACCAGAGCGAGAGACGCGCGGACCAGGAGAACATCGTCATTCAGCGCAACGCCGCGTTCTTCGGATGACGGTAGATAGTCGATATCGCTTGACGACCGCCGCCATCCCCCGGCCGATATCGCGGCACGACCCAATAGACGTCGCTGTCGTCGATGGCCATCGACATGCCCATCTGCGGTAGCGTTTGGGTGGCCAAGGTCTCCATCCCCGAGGCGCAACCGTCGATGGGACATCGCATCACGGCCACGCGCATCACGTTGGGCGACGGCGCGTCGGCGACCTTCGTCCAGAAGATCGACTTTCCATCGGTGACGATCGGACTGGGGCGATCCTGGTCGACAACAATCACCGTGGGAGCACCAGCACATCCCGTCAAAGGACAGCGGGAGATGGTCCCCACGGAATAAGAATTGGACCAATAGAAGAAGTCGGAATCGAGTGCGAGAGCGGAGGGCTGGTTCTGCTCTGTCACCAACGTTTCCACAGGCTGCCCCCCTTGCTTGACGACACGTTTCACCACTCCATTCGGCCTGCCGAGAGGCGAGATCCAATAGGCGTGGGTGTCGTTGACGCGGAGTTGCCCGAATTCGGTCTCATTCAAAGCGATCGCCTCTGTTGTGCCTGTCCCCGTCAGCGAGCGGCGCAGAATTGCCGTATCCTGATGGGACGTCCAATAGGCGTGCGTTTCGTCGATCGCCAGCGCCGTGAGCGCGACGTTGCTTGCAATGACGGTTGGCGCCTCTCCACATCCCGCGGAGGGACAGCTCAGAATGGTGACGGTGGGGTCAACCCGGATCGGCAGACGGATGGGCTGCGTCCAGGCGACGTTGCTTCCCCCGACTGCCAGCGCGTTGTTCTCCTCCTGAAGCAGCGAGCTCAGCGTCGCATCGAATGTCGACTCGTACGTCACGATCGTGGAAGGGCAATCGACTTTCTGGCAGCTGCGCACGCGCGAAACCGGACTGGTCGGCGTTGGCACCATCGACATCCAATAGATACGCAGATCATCCACGGCGATCCGGATCGCCATTTCTTCGTCTTCGACGACAATCGAGACCCCCGGGGCCGTTGTATCGGGGACCACCTCGGGAGTCGGACCACCGCGAGGGCGTCGCGAATCGTCGGCGCTCCCCGGTTTTCCGGAGCAGCCCAGTTGTAGAAGGGTTGCCAGAGGCAGCAAGAGCGAAACTCCCACTGCGGAGGAGAGCCGTCGAATGACGTGACGTAGGGGGACGTGGATTTTCTGATTTCGCATGGGTGCTTTCCGCGGGATGGCGGACGGGGACTACTTGGGGTGACGGTAGATGGTGGCGTGCGGATAGATGCCGAGCGTGCTGGGCGCTCCTTGCGCGACCCAATAGACATCGCTGCTGTCGACTGCCATCGACAGACCGGTCCGGTCGAACGTCTGGACGGCCAAGGTCTCTTTCTGCGAAGCGCAACCGTCGATAGGACAGCGCATGACGGCACCCTGCTGGTCGTCGAGTTGGTTTGAATCGGGGCGAAAGTTCACCCAGAAAATCGACGTTCCATCGGTCACGAGGCCACTCACCCCATCCTGCTCGCCGATGATCACGGCGGGAGCATCCCCACATCCTGTGAGGGGACAGCGTGAAATACTCGTCGACGAAGGCACCCCTCCGCCGCCGCGACCACCCGTCGCCCCGCCTACGCCACCCGTCGCCGCGCCTGCGCCACCCGTTCCCCCGTCTGCGCCACCCGTCCCCCCACCTGCGCCGCCTCCGCCAACCGATGTTCCTGGCGACCCTGAATTCGCCCAATAGAAGAAATCGGAGTCGAGCGCGAACGGTGGCTCGAGATCTTCTGACACATTCCCGGCCAACTCTTCCGCGCGGCCCCCTTGCTTGGCCACACGTCTTACCGTGCCGAATGAGACCCAATAGGCGTGCGTCGCCCCGACGCGGATCTGTCCGGGATACGGCTGGTTCAAGGCGATCGCCTCTGTCCCGCCCGAAGCTGTTAGCGGCCGGCGGAGGATCGCCGTGTCCAACCAGGACGCCCAATAGAGGTGCGTTTCGTCGACAGCCATCGACCTGACGTCGACCTTGTCGGCAATGCGTTTCGGCGCTCCGTCGCATCCGTCCGATGGGCAGCTGAGGATGGAAACGCCCGAGACCGCCGGATGCGTCCAATAAACGTTGTCACCGCCAACCGCGAGCAGGTACTGAGCGCTGCTCGGAGACACGGGAGTGCCTGACGCCGATTCGTCGTAGGTGACGATGGTCGACCGGCAATCGGCCTTGAGACAGCTGCGAACGCGCGCGCGGAAATCCCACAAGATCGATAGCCAATAGACGCGCGTGTCATCCACGGCGACGCGCATCGTCGTCTCCTGGTCCTCCACCACGACGGACACGCCGGGGGCGGTGCCGGGCCGTCCCGTGCTCGGGTCCCAAGTTCCGTCGTCGCTCGAGCTGCCGTCGAGGTGAACCGCTCTCACGCATCCGATCGAAAAAATGGCGACCGCGGAACGCGAGAACCACGCCGAGGCGTGATGCGCGCGGACTCGTCTTTTCTGACTTCGCATGAGTCCTTCCTGCAATGACGACCGACGAGGCCCTGAACGTTCAAGCGAAAGCCATGGATCAAGGGATGGCTGCGATGGCGGCCTCGACCGATGGCGCGAGAAAGCTGTGTGGATAACGACGAGCAAAGACTTCAGCCTTTTGGCGTGCTTCCGAATAACGGCCGACGCCGACGAGCGCATTGACGGTCATCGCTTCGCGTTCTTCGGCGAGGTTGCCGGCGGGAAACGCGCGCGCGTGTTTGGCGAGCTCGGTAAGACATGCCGTGGGGTCGTCCGATCCGAGCGCTCGGCGAGCGGCATCGAGGAGCGCTCGCTCTTTGGCCAAAGCCGAATCGGTCGCCGCCGAACCGTTCGCCTGTGGTTCGGATGGTGAATGAGGCTCCGACAAGGTGGATGGCGCCGTCTTCATGGGCGAGAAAGGAGCCTCGGGGGATTGCGACGCGGGCGTTGGCGTCCGCGCCTCCTCCCTGGCGTCGCGCAGGGCGGGGAGTGTGGGCGAAGGGCGTTCGACGTACACGACGCGCACGCGTTCGGGCGCGAATGCCGCGTGAAGGGCGCCACCTGTCACACCGCCGGCGAGCGTCAACCCGACGGCCCACGTCCACCGTCGCGCCACCAGGGCAACGCCGCTTCTCCAATCATTCGAACCAGCGCCGGGGAGCGCCGACGGTTCACGGATGATCTCCGGCGTTGATTCCGATGCTCCGCCCGGAATCGTGAGGAGCAGTCTATCGAGCACGTTGCGAGCAGCGACGGCGGGAGCCGGCATGTCCGATCGAAGCGCGCGTAGAAGCGCGAGCGGATCGCGATCGGCCTTCTCATCATCGCGGGGCATGATCTCTCCCTTTTGCTTCGAGTTTTCGCACCGCGGCGGCGAGGTCGGCGCGCGCCAGCCGCAGGCGGGAATACGCAGTATTCAGCGGGATATCGAGCGCCGCGGCAATGGTCGGGATCGATTCGCCGTCGATTTCGTGCAGCATGAGAATGGCACGACGCTCGAGGGGGACCGAGCGCAGGGCCGATTCGATGAGCCAGCGCTCTTCGGCCGAGATCAGTTGGTCGTCGGCCGCAGGGTCTTTGGCGGCACGCTCGACATCGAGGCCCGAGAGCTCGAGGCGATTGCGCGCGCGCCTACGATAATCGGAGGCCACCCGAAAGGCGAACCCGAAGAGCCAAGGCCGGAGAGGCCGTGTTGGATCGTAGGCGGAGAGCTGTCGATGCAACTGGCAGAAGACATCATGGGCGACGTCCTCCAAATCCGCGCTCCTGATTCCGAGTCGCGCGAGCGTGTTCCAAATGTACGAAAACTCCGATCGAAAAATGTCGGCGAGCTCGGGCCGGGCCACGTTCGGCGGGGAGGGGGCGGTGGGCACCGAGCGGGGGTGCATCTCATTGATTTGGGGCGAGGGCCATCATCCGTCACCGAAAACGGACGCCGACCGACACGCCGAACGCCGTCCAGAAGGAGGGGGACCGCCAGACCTCGCTTCCGTGTAGGTACAACTGCGATAGGAGCAAGGCTTTCATGCCGTCGAGATGCGCCCTCAGGTCGACGGCGCCGCCTATCGGGATGGCCACTTCGGCGCGCGCGCCCGCCGCAGCGAACCAAAGCGATGTCCCCACCGGCACCTCGACCTCGCTGCCGCGGAGCTGCATGCTGCCGAGGTAGACGATACCGCACGCGGAAAACGGTCCTTGGTTGAAACACGGAGCGAGAGCGCCGCCGAGGACGCCAACGTGCACGGCTCCGCCGGCATCGGAAGCTTGGCGCGTCGGCAGAGCGCCGCGCAACTCGACGCCGAGCGCAAAGTGGCCGCGTTGCAGTTGGGTTCCGAGGCGCCCGCCCGTGGACAGCCCCGGGGTGGCGCCGAGCGCGACGACCGGGCCCGCCGAGACCGACCATTGGATGGATTCGGGCGCGTCGGCGCGCACTTCAAAGAGGGCCCCTCCGTCGTACTGCGTCGCTTGCTCCTTGGCAGACGCTGGCGTGCGTGAGGGGTCCGACGGCGGCGAAGTTGCCTCGGTCGCGGGAGGCGGCGCGCGCTGCACGTCGATCGTCGGCTGACCGTTCTCCGCTGTCGGCGCACCCCGTGTTTGAGCCGCCATCGGATCGAGGGTGATGCTCGTCGCCAGCGCGAGCGACGTGAGAAGCGCTTCACAGTCGTGCGCGCGACCTCTCAGCGCTCGCGTGCCGCGCACGATGCCGTCGCGATCGACGAGCGTCAGTTTCGCTCGCAGGGAACCCTTCTCTTCGAAGATGTCGACGGTGACGGTCTGCTCGGCCCACGGGAAAAACGGGTCGTACCCGAGCCGTTCGGCCACAGCGGCACGAAAGCGGCCCTCATCCGGACAGTGCGCGGCGCCGGTCGTTCGCGTGTACATGAGCCGGCTAGCTGCGGATGCATGGACCTGGCCGCAAATCGCGAGAGCGAGGACGAGCACGACGTTCGTCACTCGACCTCGACTCATGACCCCACGTATAGCGCGTGACTTCGCGGTGGGGCAGAGCGCGAGCCGCCCGAGATTTCTGGGACCTGGCTCGGGTGGAACGGCAAAGTACAACGCGACCGGCTCGGTTGACCTTGTTTTGCCTCTCGCCGCTACTCGAGGCTGTGATGAAGCACGATCGGTCGGAAGCTCAGGATGTAGGTGAACGTGCTCCTTGGCAGGTTCCATCGCCTCTTGCTGCCCCGGTTAGGGGCGATCCACGTACCCCTGCGCGGGAACGGGTGACGTGGGTGATCGCAAGTGAGCGCGCCGGCGCTCTTTGCGCCGGCGCGTGCAGAGGCGAAGGCGCTACCGCCCGGCTTCCCTCGCCGCACCCGAGCGCGCTACAGGCCGAGATCACGGCCACGAGAGCGCCGCAGGCGAAGGCAACCGCGTGGCCCCAGCCTTCTCCTTGGTTCCGGCGCTGCAATGCGTGAGCGTTCAAGTGTCTCCTCGTGCCCCGAGAAGACGTCATCCTCCCGGCGAAGGCAACAACGTCGCCGGGATGGGATGCTCTGCGTCCTCGGACTGCCACATGACGCTCGAGATCCACCAGCGCGCACCATCGAAGTAGAGTTCGATGCTGTTCACGCCTCGCGATTGTTTGGTTTTTTCCAAGCCGATGATTGTCTCGTAGGTCGAGTCGACGTGGGCGATGTGGCCGTACCTGTGCTCGATCCGGTGAATCTCGCGCTCTCGAAAGCCTTTTCGTATCAAAGGCTCCGTGGCGTCCACCAACTGCTGGTGAGTCCAAGTCGTTACTTCGGGACGACCGCTCGGCGATTTTCCGGTAGCAACGAATCGGATCCACGGACTGTAGAGGGTTCGGTCACGGGCCCACTGCCGGGGAGCGTTCGGGTGCGATATTGACCACTTCGTAGAACGCTTGCATGATCCCGTCGATCGACGCGACGTCTTCCGGTCGTGCGGCGAGTGCTTCGGTACACTGGGTGTCAGAAGGCTGCCTCGCGACGCCAGCGCAAGCTGTCAGGCCCAGCGCTAGCGCGAAATATCGCACGACACTGGTCAGGGCTGTTCGCATCACGCCATCTTACGGAGGCGGGCATGGTTCCGCTAGCGCGCTCGAGCGTTCATTGTTGAATCGCGACCGAACGTTCGTCGCGCATCGTTTCGAGAACAGAATGTCAATCGAAACCTATTGACCGAAGTGTGTCGCTCGTTGAGATTGCACTCGCGGGCTATCGCGACAAGCGGGGCGCGCTCTCCTTGTCTCGCTAGCAAATCTGCATTTCAACTCTCGGGCGGTAACACATGTGACCGGCTTGAGCGCGGTGTTTTGCGCTCTTTGAGCGGAACCACGCGTTACCGAGAAAGGTGACATCACCATGAGGATCAGAGCTCGTTTCGTGGCGGCGCTTGCAACATGCGGGGCGCTCGGTTGTGCGGCGGAGTCGTTGGATGACGGGCTCGGCGCGGCCGGTGCACAGCCGGACGACAAGGGGACCGACACAGCGCAGCAGGCGCTGGCCGCGCCTGGCCCTCCGATCCCGCTGGACTACGACGAGATCCGTTTGCCGGAGGATCCCAACGATCCGAATCCGTCGCTCCCGGGGGACCAGTGGGTATGTGCACTGGGAGGTATGAGCGGCAACATGCAGGCAGGA
Organism: Polyangiaceae bacterium; assembly: GCA_035318465.1. Taxonomy (GTDB): domain Bacteria; phylum Myxococcota_A; class Polyangia; order Polyangiales; family Polyangiaceae; genus DASWDH01. The sequence goes on along the minus strand of DATHES010000157.1, from coordinate 8,861 downwards.
GACGTGGACGTCGACGTGATGAACGGCGCGTGGCGGGTCAACGGTCGCGCACAGCCCGGCGAGGCTCGCCCGAACGTCCGCGCCAACTGTGTCCCACTCAACCGGTTCTCGGGAGTCGTCCCCCCAGGTCAGGGGGACACGACGCGGTGGCTTTCGAGCCCGATGCGGAACGAAATGGCGGAAGCCAGCCAGTGCGACGAGTTCTCGATTGCCGCATACGCGTGGTTGGGTGACGCTTCGACCTTCCTCACGAGAATCATGGGCGGAATGTACGGTGGCGCGGAATGGGTCCACATCGGTCAATCCGACGACCCCAATCGGCAGACCGCTTTTGCCCCCCACACTTGTCAAGGGACTCTCTCCATGTGGGTGCGGTCGCTGTTCGTTGGCAACCCTGGGATCGACAGGCAAGCGAAGTTCCGCGGACCCTTCGGTGTAGGAAGCGCGTCCGCTGTCGGTGAGTACGAGGTCGACCGAAACATGGTCACCATGGCACGTACGGACCAGGCCTTTTGCTATTTTACGTACATCCAAGGGGCATTCGCCGGATACGGGGAGCTTGCCGAAATCGCCCCCATCGTCACCACGTCCGGTGAGGAGGTTTGGGCGCTTCGTACGCGATCCTTGCAAGGAGTGCTGCGGGCCAGGGCACGCTGCTACATGTTCGATCAGACCTGACAAGCAAGGTCTGCGAGGATGACGCGCGAGCAGCGACGATGACCGACCAGCTGCTCGCGCCTATCTACTGTTCGCAGGCGACGATCGCCTATCCACGCGACCCGCGATGCGTTCCGCGCAGTCCGCCAGGGATGTTTTCCCGAGACCTTGGCGGGACGGTTCCTCGTGGCTCCGCGCTCCGATGCGAAGCCTTCGCGCTGTTGGCCGATCCGGAATGGGGCGCGGGTGCTGGGGCGACGCTGGCGTGGGGCGGCGCTGCGCCCAAGGCGTTGCCCTTGCGTCTGCGACGCCGCCGTTTGCGCTTCGGCGCGGCAGCGCTGTCCTGCACGGGGCCAGGTGGGGCTCGAAACCGATTGGCGTCGTCCCGCGCCGCTGCAGGTCGCGGCGCGGTGTGGGTCGCGTCCCCTCGCGCGACATGGCCCTGTCGTAGTCGCTCGACTTGCGGCGCCGCCGGTCCTTTCGGCAGCGCTGTCGCTGCGTTGGCCGCGCGCGCGTTGTCGGGTGGCATCGGCCGGCGCTGCTCGACGACGACCTGACGGTTCGACGTACCGCGCAAAGGTATCCTCAATTTCTCGCGGCGCCGCCTTTCGTCGTGCTCGGCATCGCCGATGAGCTGCAACACCTCTTCGGTGTTGGCTTTCTTTTCGGACGTACGATAGCGCCCGCTGAGCCGCGTTTCGGGCGTGAGCTCCCCGCGCTCGTAGAGCTGCCACATCTCCTGCGCGTAAGGAGGCGGTTGCCGCTCCGGGAAGTACGGCGCGACGAAGCGATGCAGGTTGTCGACGTCTCTCAGCAAGAGCTTGCGCGCGTTCTGATTGCCGGCCGCATTGACGGATTGCGGAAAGTCGATGATGACCGGCCCGTCCGTGCCCATGAGCACGTTGAAGTCGGATAGATCGCCGTGCACGACGCCGGCGGACAACATGCGGACGACTTCGGACAGCAGGTGTTCGAAGATCTTCCTGACCGCGTCGCTCGGAAGGCGCAGGTCCCCCAGCCGCGGAGCGGGATTGCCTTCCGCATCGGTGACGAGCTCCATGATCAGCACGCCGTCGAAGTAGTGGTACGGGACGGGAACGCGCACGCCCGCGTCGCGCAAGCGGTAGATCATGTCCACTTCGGCGGAGCGCCAGGCGGTTTCGTCTTGCGCTCGCCCGTGGCGGGTGCGCTTGTTCATGGCGCGTTGGTCGCGGCTGTTGCGCACCGTGCGACCCTCGGTGTACTGGGCCCGATGCTTGAAGGTGCGGTCTTGCGCGTGCTTGTAGACCTTGGCCACCCTGAGCTCGCCGCTGGAGCGCACCAAGAAGACCTGTGCTTCCTTGCCGCTCATCAGCGGGCGCACGACCTCCTCGATGATACCTTCGTCGACCAGGGATGTGAGACTGTCGGGGATGCGCATTCGAGTCGAGCTTTCTGCGCGTACTTCTTCGCCGAAATGCCGATCGAGTCAACTCGAGTGCACCTTTCCCCGCCTTTTTGTGGACGGGAGGCTTCCGGGATCGGCGAAAGGAAGGCCGGCCGTCACTCGTCCCTCGCGCTCGAGACTCAGCCCGCTCCAGACGATCATCTCGACCCATGGGTGTCGTCGGCGCGGTTGGCGATGGAAGCGAGCACATGCCTTAGGAGTCACGGTGGTGCGATGTAGCAGTCAAAGTCTTGGCGCCGAGGCGGTTGACCAAGGCGGCCGGATCGACATCGCGACGCTCACGCACCTTCCGCTGCGGGGCCGGAAGGTCCAAAGGCGCACGTGTCGAGTTCCCTATGTCGATGAGCCTACAATCAACCGTTGATAAATGAGTCGGCACGAGCGAGGGGTCCCATGAAGTCGAACGCTGAGAGGTCCGAGGCCGAGTTTGCGCAGAAGACCGCGCTGCTGACGCGGGCGTTGGGTCAGAGCGAGCAGGTGTACGAAAAAGTGGAGCAAGCGGCAGTGGACTTGTCCGCGGTCAATGCAGTGCTGAAGGACGAAATCGCCGATGGCGTGCCGCTTGAAAAAATGGAGGGTGCGCTGGCGCGGAGTGAACACGTCGAGGTCAAGGTTCAGGAAGCCGCCGCCGGGCTCGCCGCCGTCAACGACGCCTTGGCGGAGGAAATCGAGGAGCGCCATCGGCTAGAACACCGGCTCTCGAAGAGCGATCGCGCGCTGTCCGAAAGCCGGGCCGAGGGGAGCAAATTGACCCATACCGCTCTCCATGACGCAGTGACCGGCCTCGCCAACCTGACTCTTTTCAATGACCGGCTGCGCAACGCGCTGGCACAAGCGCGGCGGCACAGCTGGCGATTGGCGGTGATGTTCATCGACCTCGACGAGTTCAAGAGCGTCAACGATGCGCACGGACACGACGCCGGCGATGGGGTGCTGAAGATGGTGGCGCGGCGACTGGAGGCCATGGTCAGAAGCGGCGACACAGTAAGCCGCCGCAGCGGCGACGAGTTCCTCTTTTTGATGTTGGAAGCCCGAGAAGAATCGATTGCCGCGGCGCTTGCTACCAAGATCGGCGACAAGATCGCCGAATGGTGCGAGGTCGGTGGCGTCGAGTTCAGGGTGGCGGCCAGCATCGGCATCGCCCTCTATCCCGAGGATGGCGCATCCCCCGAGGAGCTGCTCAAGAATGCCGACACGGCCATGTACGCGGCCAAGCTGAAGAAGCAGGGCCCGGTACTCTATGGCTCGACGGTACGCCCTCACCTCGTGAGCTAGGTTCCGGGCGCCCGCCAAGTCGCTTAGCGCCGCTTCAATTTCGTCTGTTGCACCGCGATCTGTCGCGCTATGCGCACCACCGCCGGCGGCGTTCCGTAGGGGCAAATCGGTTTCGACGTGATCTTCCGTTGGTGAGCGAGCGGCGGAGAAATGCTGTTGGCCCACTCGGGGCGATAAGGGGCAACGTTCTTCCAATGACAGCGCTTGCGCGCTTCGGCCTCCAGGGTGGTATCACCCTCATCGACCGTCTCGCTGTAAGCGGCGGGAGCGGGAGCGGGCGCGATTTCTTCCGGAGGCGGCGCTGCGGGCGCCGGAATGGGCTTGCGGTACATGGGGGGCGCTTCGGGCTCGGGCGCTGCTTCCACATGCCGTCGCCGTTTGGCTGGCCGGCGCTTCTTCGCGGGACGCGACTCTTCGTCCGCTTTTCGTTCGTCGTCTTCGTCGGCTTCTGCTTGACCGGATTCTTCGTTCGGGGGATCGGTCACCTCTTCGTTGTTCTCGTCGTCCGGCGAGTTGGCATCGCGGGAAGAAGTGCTTCCGGCGCAACCGAGAGCGACGGACATCGCGAGAGCGACAGCGAAAAACCTCATGTACGGATGTACGGCGGTTCCGCGGGAGTCTTGAGCCGTGAGCACCGCCAACACGCGCGGTGGGGACAGTGAATCGTGAGTCATATTCGCCTCAGCAGTCCTCGGCGAGGAAGGTGGGGACGACCGGCCCCAAACCTCCGACGATGTCGGTGGATCCGCGCCTTGTTTTTGCCTCAACGTTAGTGTCCGGATCGAGGTGAAAAAAGCAGGATCCGATCGATGACGAGCGACATTGCCACGCTGCTGATTTTCGACCTAGGTGAACATGAGGTGAACCACGTGCCCCCTGGCAGATCGAACTGTCGACGTATGGCAGCGAATTCGACGGCGGCCTAAGGAAGCGCTCCAACGGGGAGATTGCGACCATGAACATGTCTTGTCATCGACCAACGGACTCCGGGGGCACCTCCTGCCCTGCATGCTGCGGGTCTCTCAACCTGCTGGGGAGCGAGGTGTCGCCATGACCGCCGCCTCGCACGCTGGGCACGTCGTGATGCCGCTGCCCGCGCCCAAGAAATGGGAGCTGTGGGTGGGCCGAATCCTGTCGGCGCTGCCCGTTCTGATGATGGGCTTCAGCGGGGCGATGAAGCTCAGCCACGCGCCGCAGATGGTCGAGGGCTGGGTCAACAAGTTCGGGTGGCCCGAAAACCTGATGACACCGATCGGCCTCCTCGAGCTTGCCTGCGCGATCGTGTTCGTGATTCCCCGTACCGCCGTGCTGGGCGCGATCTTGGTAGCAAGCTACCTCGGCGCCGCGTTCGCGACCCACCTGCGGATTGGCGACGGCGGGAGCGGCGTGGTGCCGATCCTCCTCGCCGTGTTCGCCTGGGTGGGGCTGTACCTGCGCGACGAGCGTTTGCGTGTCCTCGTTCCGCTGCGAAACTTGCGGCGAGAGACGAAAGGGCCGAGCGCCTGAGGCGCGGACGGGAAGGCCGTCTTGACGATCGCACCGCGGTAGGGCATTGCCTGAAAGTGCCGATGATCGCCGCGCGCCGAATCGCCTTTTTTTGCGGCTTTGCGCTGTTCGGCTGCGAAAACCGGTCACCGCCGGTGGTGCACCGGCTCGAGCTTCGCCAGGTGCCAGGAGAGCTTTTGGAGCTGGTACCCAAGGAGGGCAGTCCCCCGTACTGTCTCGTCTACAGCATCGCCGAGCGGGGCACGATTCGGCAGCTCACCATGAACGAAGCGAACGAGTCCTTCGATTGCCCGCCGGGCGAAGCCATCGGTCATACCTCGTTTCGCATTCCCAAGGCCGAGGGCAAGGCGCGCATTTTCGTCATTTTCTCCGACCAGAAGCTGGCCGCGACGACGGTCGCCGCACAGATCAACGACCTCGGGACCCCGAATTTCAGCACGCTCGATCTGCGGGTCCCGGGCAAAGCCGTGAGCGACGTCATCGAGTACACACCGTGAACCTCGGGCGAAGAGCGGCTCGAGCGTGCGCCACTTTCTCGTGCCTTGCCATGGCGATCACTGCCTGCAAGACCGAGGCGCTTTCCTCGACCAGCGCGAGCGCACAGGCGCCCTCCGCCTCGGCATCGGCGTACGCATCTTCCGGGACCACGCGCGACGAGATCCACGGAGGGATCCGCTTTCTCGTGCTCTTCCGCGGGGGAGCCGATGAGGACTCGCCGCTCGTGGTGGGCATCCACGGCCGCGGCGGGAGTCCCGCGCGATTCTCCCGAGTGTTTCAAGCTTTCTCGGGCCGCGCCGAGATCGCCTTGGCGCAGGCGCCGTCGAAAGCGGAGGACGGGTGGTCGTGGCTTCCGGGGTGGGACAGCCGGAACGGCGCCGAATTCGCTGCCGCTTTCGACGCAGCGGAGAAACAACTATGGCAAGCGATCGTCGACCTTGCGCACGGTCGCCGTGTGATCGTGACCGGTTTTTCGCAAGGCGGAATGCTTTCCTACGTGCTCGCCGCCCGCCATCCCCGCGAGATTGCCTACGCGTTTCCCATTGCCGGTGCGGCGCCACCTGGGTTTCTGCCCCACGATCACGCGGCGCCGGTGTACGCGCTGCATGGCGCGAGCGATCCCGTGATCGACGTCGCGCTCGCGCGCGCGACCGTGGCCGCTTTCCAAGAACGAGGCGTCCCGGCCGAGCTTCATGAGTTCCCAGGAGTGGGTCACACCATGACGCCCGACTTGCTCGAGGATCTCTTGGCTCATCTTCGCGCGGTCGTCGAGGCGGAGGGCGCTCACTCGGCACCGATGGGGTCTCCAGCGCGCGAAGGTCGCAACGGCCGCGCACCTGGAGTAAGGAAAGGGGATGCCGCATCAGAATCCCAACGATGACCAACTGCGCAAGCTTCTTACCGAGGCGCGGACCATCGCCATGGTCGGCGCTTCCTCGACCCCGGATAAACCTTCGCACGGCATCATGAAGAAGATGCTGGCCGCTGGGTATCGCGTCATTCCGGTGAACCCGCGGGAGACGGAGGTGCTGGGGCAGAAAGCGTATCCGTCCCTGCGTGAGATCCCCGAGAAGGTCGACATCGTCGACGTGTTTCGCCGCGCCGAGGACACGCCGAGCATTGCCGACGACGCGGTGGCCATCAAAGCGCAGGCCATCTGGCTGCAATCGGGCATTTCCAACGAGGAAACCGCGCGGCGTGCCGCAGCGGGGGGCGTCGTGGTCGTGATGGACGCCTGCATCGGCGTCGAACATGCGCTGCTGCGTATTCCGCCGAAAACCTAAGCTCCGGCGTGGGCCCGGATGTGAGCAGCGATCGCGCCGTTGACGATCGCGGCGTGGGTGATCGGCCCCATGTGGCCCATCTCCGCAAACACTTTCAGCGTGGCGTTGGGCAGCGCGGCGGCAAGCTTCTCGATCACGCGTTTCTCGGTCGAAGGCGTGCGCTCGCCGCCCAAGAGGAGCGTGGGGACGGTGATGGTGGCGAAGGTCGAGCGCGAGGTTCGATCGGCGCCGATCGACAGTACCTCTTGAAAGACCTTCCACCCCACCGCGCGAAAGCTTGCCCGTACTTCTTCCCCCAGGGCGTTCCACGTGCCGGGGCCGTTCCACCAATCGACGAACTTGCCGAGCCAGACGTCGTCGCCGCCCTGGGCATCAGGGCGATAATCGCCCAGAACGAGGCCGATCGCCGCGCGGGCCTCGGCGTCCGCTGGTTCGTCGAGAACGCCAAACGCGACCGGCTCGAACAGGGCGAGGGAGTGCACGGCGCGAGGCCGGGACAATGCGAGCTTGAGCGCCAGGAGCCCGCCATAGGAATGGCCGACCACATGCGCCGGCGCGGCGAGCCCGTCGAGCAGCGCCTCCAGCGCGGCGAGGTCCTGGCGCGGGTGAAAAGCCGCCCCCACCGGCCACGGACTGGATGCGCCATATCCCAGGAGATCCGGCGTCGATACGCGGTGCGTGACAGAAAGCACATCGACGAGCTTGCGCCATTGTCGCGCCGAGAAACCGCCGCTGTGAAGGAGCACCACCGGCTCGCCTTCGCCGCGTTCGTGCACGGCGAGCCAGTCTTCGCCGAGCGCGACCCTTCGCACCGACGGCGCGCTCGCTGCGCTGCTCTGGGGTTCCTTTTCCACGGCCTATTGACCCTCTCTCGAGCTCGGCGACATCAGCATCTGCACGTGGAGGATGCCGTCTTCGTCATAGGTGGGGCTGGCGACGGCGAAGCCGAGTTCCTCGTAAAACCGCTTCAAGTAGAGCTGCGCCCCGATACGGATGGGGCGCGCGCCGAAGGCGCCCAGCGTGCGGACGATGGCTTCCCGCATGAGCTCCTTGCCGACGCCGCTGCGGCGCACGTCGGGATGGTTGACGACGCGGCCAATCGACGGCTCGTCGAACGTGACGCCGGCGGGTACGAGCCGCGCATACGCTACCAGTCGCTCCGAGGCGTCGCTCCCGAGGAGGTGCAGCGACGCCTGATCTTTCCCGTCGCAATCGAGGTAGGCGCACTTCTGCTCCACCGAGAAGACGAGCTGGCGCAGGGCGAGCAGGTCGTAGAGCTCTTGAACGGTCAGCTGGGAGAAGGTGACGAGTTTCCAGCGCAGCACGGCGTCACACTTTAGTCGGGCGGAGCCTCCTCGTCCGTGGGAAAACGCTCGAGACGCCATGGCCCTCACCGCCACCGTTCATCACGTCCAAGTGACGCTCTCCGACGTCGATCGCGCCGTTTACGAGAAGCTCGATCTGCGGCTCGCGCGTCACCCCTCGGAAAGCGCGCGCTACCTGCTCACGCGACTTCTCGCCTATTGCCTCTCTTATGAGGAAGGGATCGCCTTCAGCAAGGGGGGGCTCTCGTCTGCCGAGGAGCCGCCCATCGTGGTGCGCGATCCCACCGGCATACTCGTGCGGTGGATCGACATCGGCGCGCCCTCGGCGGAGCGCCTTCACAAGGCCGCCAAAGCGGCACGCCACGTGGCGCTCTTCACCCATGTCGAGCCGCGCCTCCTTCAACAGGAAGCGGCAACGCGCCCCATCCATCGAAGGGAGGAAATCGAAGTGTGGCGCTTCGAGCCCGCCTTTCTCGACGGCCTCGAGGCGGTCCTCCGCCGCAGCGCGATCATCGAAGTCGTCCGCAACGAGGGAAAGCTCTACATCACCGTCGACGGCGCGGTGAAGGAAGGGGGTATCACGCGGGTGAGCCTCATGTAGCGGGTCGTGGATGCGAACGCTTCAGTACGGCGTCGAAGAGTGCGAGGAGCGTTTCCCAGTGTCGTTCGGCGCTCTTCGGGTCGTGCGCGGCCGTGTCCGTCGGTACCCACCCGTGGCGCGCCCCTGGGTACGTCTCGATGACGTGATCGACTCCCGCCGCGGTGAGCGCCTCCTCGAGACGCTGCTTCATGTCGTCGGGAAACGACGCGTCCTCGATGGCGCCCGCGACGTACACCTTGGCCTTCATGCCGGGCGCGAGAAGGTGCGGG
>DATHES010000156.1:0-2823 GCA_035318465.1 Polyangiaceae bacterium | reverse complement strand
CGCCCACCGCTCCGAGCCCACGAGCAGTTTTCGATCGGCGCCCGAGAGCACGGGCACCTCGACACGCTCGACCTTCGGCGCCTTGACGATGGTGGTGGCGGGCGCAACCTTCGCCTTCACCTCCCGCTCGAGCTCGGCGATCCGGCGGCGCAGCTCCTTCGGGTCTTCCGTCTTCTGTCGCTCGATCGTCGCCGCCATGCGCTCGCTAATCTTCGCAATGTCAGGCTTCGCGCCGTCGCCCTTCGCTGACCGTAGCCGCTCGCCCGGCTTCGGCGTGGCCGACGAGTCGAAGGTTTCGCGCATCCGGATACGCACGACTCGCTCGATGTTGAGCCAGCCAGGCGACACCAGAAGCGCACTGCCGCGCGGCAGCTGGCGCACGAGCGCGCCGAGCTCCTTGATCCGGGCGCGCTCCACGTGCTCTCCGAGCCAATCGAGCACGGCGCCGAGCGAGTTCGGACCGACCGTGCGAAAGGCAAACATCGCGTCGGCGAGCTCGGCGACGTCCTTACTTATTCGAGCCGAGCGCTGCGTCAGAAAACAGACGCCGAGTCCGATGTTGCGGCCCTCCTCCGCGACTTGCTGCCAGGCGCCGACGCATTCGGAGAGGCCGACGTTGCTCGCCGGGATGTTCTGCGGGATGTACCGCGCTGCCTCGTCGAGAAACTGCATGAACGGTTCACGGCGACGGCCACCGATGAGATCGCCTTGGCGCTGAAAGAGGCGCCGCGCATACGCGGTCACGAAACGGATCTTCTCGCCGACACCCCACATCTCCCCCGACTTCTTGCGACTGAAGTCGATGAGCACGTTGACGCTCTCCTCGACGACCACGTCGGCGACCGCCGCGCCACCTTCGGGCTCGATCGGGATGTCACCGTGCGGACCGCCTAGAATCAGGCACTCGACGCCGCGCCCCTTTCCGTCGGCGGAATGGCGAATACCCCAGCTCACGCCCAGCGGGTCAAGCCACGACCAGCGCAGCTTGGCGGCGGCGAGTTCCTCGGCGACGACTGCGCCTAAGACGGTTTTCCCCATGCCCTTGCCGCCGTATACGACCATCGTCGATGTGACGGTGTCGACGGGAAGCGGGAAGTCGGGCGAGATGCGCAGCTCGGTCATGGGCGCGTTCGCCCGATCTCGGCGCGCAGCAAGTCGGCGGTCTGCATCTTCATGTTGGGCTCGTCCGCGCACAGCATCTCGACTGCCTTGGTCATCGTTGCTGCCTGACGGGCGTTCTCTTCGCGAAGCCTTGCCGTCGTTCGTCGCTCTTCAACGAGTTGCTTTGACGTCTCGCAGAACATCGCTCGAAGCGCATCGGGGTCGTTCGCCTGCGCCGCGGTAAGACCGGTCACGTAGTCAACCACTTCGTCATCTGTCGACTTGCTCATCGCGGCGCCGCCTTCCTCGCCTCGTCCGGCGTCAGCTCTGGATGTGCGCCGCGCCCGCCGTCCCGAGACGCCCCGAACATGTCACCGTCCCAGCAGCACTCGCCCTCATGGCAGGCGTGCCCCTTCTCGCCACACCGCTCTCCCCGCGCGCAGCACCCGTGGTCGGGACATTCGAAGTAGTAGCCGGTGCCGCAGGGCCACCCAGGCGAGGGGTTGATCGGGATTGGTTTCTGGTCGCATCCGCTCATCGTTACAGCAGCAACGACGAGCAGCGCCGCCATGATGGCGACCGCGATCGTGATGGCGAGTGGTCGCCAGGCGGCAGACGGTTGGTCGGCGGAGAAGTCGGCACGAGTAGGCTTCATGAGGCGGTCCTTCCATTGGCGGGCGGTGACACGGTTCGCGCGAGCTCGACTAGCCATTCCGCGAACGCGGGCGGCGACAGCCGGCGCTTCACATTGGTAGCCGTCGGAAACTGTGGACCGCGAGGCCCCGACGTCACCCGATGCGTGGCTACGCCACCTGTTCGAATGCCGGCGAGCACCAGGCTCGGGTCGACGCCGACGACGTAGAGCCACGTCGGCTTCTCGCAGGAGTGCCCCCATGCGACTTGGCGCACGGCGTAGGTGCGGCCACCGAATTCGTCCGGTAACCATCCGGGGAGCGGCATCCCGCAACGCCTCCAAAGCAGAGAGTCGACCGGGTGCTCGAGCACGCCGCCGAACTCGCGAACTGATTGCACGGCCGCGGGTCCGCATGCTGGGTCCTGAAGCCGGCACAGAAAGCGCAGACGCCCCCATGGTCCGCACGGCGGATGGGCAACGACTGGCCACGGGCCGGCGTAGTTCTTCGCGTCGCGCTCCTCGCCCCAGCATTCGACGCCTTCCATCTGTGGATAGGGACCGCGGGGGCCGCTGTAGAGAGCGGCCACGGTTCTCACGTCCCCTCCTTCGGTTCCCAAACTTCCAAGTCGTCGACGATCACGAGCCCGGCCGCCTTGATCCCGGCGCTCGCGTACGGGTCGATGAACGCTCCGTTGCGCCAAGCGTGCGGGTAGTACGAGTGGTACGGGCACTTGTGGTCCGCGCCGAAGGCGCACCGATACAGACCGTCGGGGGAACGGGTCGTCGCACTCCTTCCACGGGTGGGCTCCGTGGTATCCGTTCACGCGCTCACCCTCCCATCGCTCTTGCGGCTCTTCGGTGTAGGCATTCTCGGCAGCGGCGCACTCGGGAGCTCCAGTCCGAATCCCGTCCAGTTCGGACGATGCCTGCGCGCGAAAAGTTCAACCCGCGGCCCGTCGCAGAGGCGTTCAAATTGAGCGAAGGCCAGCGCCGGCTTTTCGGAGTGTCGCCCGCGTGGCGCGAAGAAGACGCTACGCACCGAGTGGTCCTTGATGACGGGGCGCCCACGTCGGCCGATCAAGCACACC
>DATHES010000155.1:0-78704 GCA_035318465.1 Polyangiaceae bacterium | reverse complement strand
GCTGCGGCTTCATCGGGCGCACGCTGCAACGTAGTTTCGCGGTGCCCTCCGAGCCCGCCAGCATTGCGCACAAGATTCGCGATCCGCGCCGCGCCGATGCGCGCCTTTCCGTGCTCTGGATCGGGCACGCCACCGCGCTCGTGCAGATGGACGACGTCTTCGTCCTCACCGACCCGGTCTTCACGCGGACGGTGGGGCAGCTGTCGCGGCGCCTGGTCGAGCCCGGGCTCGATCCCTCCGATCTGCCGCCGCTCGCGGCGGTGGTCATTTCGCACATGCACTTCGATCATCTTTCTTATGATTCGCTGGCCATGATCGAAGACAAGACGCCTATCGCTTTGCTGCCGCCCGGCGCCAAGGCGAGCGTGCCGCGTTACACCTTCGAGAGCCGGGAGCTCGATCGCTGGGAGTCTTACGATGCGGGGGGGCTGCGGGTCACCGCGGTCCCGGTGCGCCACGTGGGCGGTCGCTGGGGGATCGATCAAGCGTGGAACGTCCGCGCCTTCACCGGCTACGTCTTCCAATACCACGGCCTCTCCGTCTATTTCGGGGGCGACACCGCGTTCGATCGCCAGCATTTCGAGGCGACGCGCGCCCGGTTCCCCGATCTCGCCCTGGCGCTCTTGCCGATCTGCCCCACCGAGCCGCGGGACTTCATGCGGCGGACGCACATGGACTCGCTGGAAGCGCTGGAGGCGTTTTCAGTCCTCGGCGCGCGTCGGATGGTCCCCGTCCATTTCGACACGTTCGTCAATTCCGACGACCACCCTGGCGATTGCCCGCGTAAGCTCCGCGATCACATGCGCGAACGCGGCCTGGGGGACGACCAGGTGACCATCCTGACGATCGGCGAGCAGCGGGTCATCATCGCGAGGTAGACTGGGTGGCGACCGTGAAGGACGTGGCTGCTTCGCTCATCACCGACCGCCTCGCGCTGCGCCGGCTCACCTCGGAAGATCTCGACCTGCTGGATCGGCTGCACAGCGATCCGGTGGTGACGCGCTACGTGGGAGGCGTGAAGACGCGCGCCCAGACCGAAGCGATGCTCAAGACGCGCATTCTCGAATACTACGAGAAGTTTCCGGGTCTCGGCGTTTGGGCCACGATCGAACGGGCGAGCGGCGCGTGCATCGGTATCCACCTTCTCAATCACATCCAAGGAGAGAGCTACATTCAGGTAGGCTACGTGCTCTTCTCGCCCTACTGGGGGCGCGGCTATGCCACGGAGATGACCGTCGCCCTCTTGCGCTACGGGTTTGGCGAGCTCGGTCTGCCCGCCATCTTCGCCATCACCGATTTACCGAACGTGGCCTCGCAGCGCGTGCTGCTCAAGGCGGGGCTCGAGCGCAAAGGAGAACGTTCTTTCGCGCACCCGGCGTATGCAGCCTCGGGGCTTCTTGCTTGGTTCGAAGGGGAAGCGGAGCGTTGGCTGGCGAGTCACCCCGAGTGAATCTCGGCGTACCGAAGTGTTTCGACGTCGTCGGCGGTGGACGGCTCGAGACGTGCTTGGCGCCGCTCGTGTGCGGCGCGCGCCGGCGCGACGTGCTCCATCTGGCGGCGCGATCGCCCGATGCCGCCGCCAGCATCGAAGAAATGGCAATCGTCAAGCGCGGCAGCTTCGCGCCCGAAGGTCGCGCGCCGTCCGAAGTGGCTCGCGTGGTCGTCTGGAACGTGGAACGCGGTCGCGCGCCCGACCGCTGGGTCGAGATCGAGGCCGTGCGCACGGCGGACGTCCTTCTGCTCTGCGAGGTCGATGACGGCATGGCGCGCACGGGCAACCTCGACGTCGCCGCCGATCTCGCCGAACGCCTCTCGATGCACTACGCCTACGCTCCGAACTATTTCGAGCTCACCCGCGGCACGCGATCGGAGAGAATCGCGACGCGGGGGCGCCAGAATGCGCGCGGCTTCCACGGCAACGCCATTCTCTCGCGCTGGCCGCTCCGGGACGTGCGGCGCGTTCCTCTCCCCGTGGAATTCGATTGGTTTCGGCACTACGAGCGTCGCATCGGCACGCGGGTGGCGCTGCGCGCGACGATCGAAGGTCGGGACGCACCGATGACCGTGGTGGTTGCCCATCTCGAGGCCTTCGCGACGCCGGCGCAGCGCGCTCGTCAGATGCGCGTGCTGCTGGGGAGCCTCGGCGATGCGCCGCGCGTCGTGGTGGGGGGAGATTTCAACACGCTCGGCGTGCGTCCCGGCTTACGAGGCGGTCTTCGCCTCTTGCAGGAGCGCGTTCGTGACACGCATCGCTTGACGCAATCCGTCGCCGAACACGAACCGCTGTTCGAAGAAGCGCGGCGCGCGGGTTTTTCTTGGAAGGACTTGAACGTGCCGTCAGCAACTTGGCGCTGGAATCGATTTCTTCCGTCGTCGGTTCGCCTCAAGTTGGACTGGATTTTCGGCCGACAGGTGAAGGTGGAACCCGGCTCACCGGCGGTGGTTTCCGCGCGTCCAGGGCGAGAATCGCGCGCCTCGCGGCCGCTCTCGGACCACGATGGTTTGACCCTCCGTGTTCGTCTCTAAGGGGCGGAGAGTATCCGACAACGTCGCAGGAACACTTCACCAGCGTCGCCGAATCGAGCCGTGTTGAGCGAAGAGACGAAGACAGTAGTGCTGGGAATGGTTGGGCGATCGCGGTAGCCTGCGAGGCCTAGGACTTACATGACAGCGCGAACGCTCCAGATCGCTAGACGCCGCATCTTCAAGGGATCGAGACTGAAAGCGATCTACCACAAGCCGCTCGAGCTCGTGGCCGATGAGGAAGGTTCCATCACCCTCGGGTGGGTCGATGCCGGCGTGTTCTACGCCCGATTCATCGGCGTGCTTTCGGCGGGCCTCGCCGAAAGACACACCGCGCGCCTCGAAGCCGCGCTCGAGCGCGCGCCATCGCTGCATTACTTCGCCGACGCGCGGGCGCTCTCCAGCTACGATCTCGGCGCGCGGAGCGCTTTCCGGCGGACGGTGCTCGCTCATCGCAGCCAGTTCAAATCGCTCGTCCTTCTGACCTGGTCGCAGGGGATCACCCCCGTCGCGCGCGCCTTCGCCTCCGCCCTCGGTGAGCCGGTCGACGTTCTGGCCGACGATCTGGCGTTCGAGGGGCGCTTGCTCGACGCTGCACCGCTGGCTCGCGGCAAGCTCGACCCCAATGGCTGGCTGCTCCCGCCGCTGCTGCCCCGCTCCGCGCGCTGACACGTTGCGTCGCCTTCGGCGGTGAACTCGGCACATCGTTCGAGCAAGCTGGTCGTTCCCAACCGCGCCGGTAAATAGGCGCGCGGTGCTTCTCACTCTTGTGCGGAAACGATGGCCGCCAACGTTTCGATGTTGATGTTCCCCCCCGAAACGACGCACACCACGCGCCGCCCGATGTCGGCATGGGCCAGGGCGGCGGCCAGCGCCGCGGCGCCGGCTCCTTCCGCCACCACGCGATGAGAAAGGAACAATTGCCGCACGGCGCGCTCGATCTGTCGGAGCGTGACGACCAGCGACCCTGCCAATGCCTTGCTCACCAGCGGCCACATCGCCGGCAAAATGCTGCGGCTGCCCATGCCGTCGACGAAGGTGGCCTGGTAGTTCACGGTGACGGGCGCTCCCGCGGCGAGACTTGCGGCGAGCGGGGCCGCGGTCTCCACTTCACAAGCAAAGACTTTGGCCTGCGGTCGCTGCGCGTTGACGGCGATGGCGATGCCCGTGGAGAGCGCACCACCACCGTAGGGGACGATGATGGTGTCCACCTCGGGAAGGTCCTCGACGATCTCGAGCCCGATCGTACCGTTTCCGGCGATGACCTCGCGATTGCAAACGGGGTGAATGAAAAAACCGTGCTCGGTGGGGGAGCCGTTGGAAACGAGGACTTCCCACCAGGCGTCGAACGGCAGTTTGACGACGGTGCCGCCGAGGGCGGCGATCGCTTGCAATTTGTTGGCGGGAGCGTGATCGGGGACGATGATGCGCGCCGGCAATCCGAGGGCGCGCGCATTCCACGCCACGCCCTGCGCCATATTGCCCGCGCTGGCCGTGTAGACACCGTTGCCGAGATCGCCGGGTGATGCTGCGGTCATGGCGCTGCCGGCGGCGCGCATCTTGAAGCTGCCGGTGGGCTGCAGGTTCTCGAGCTTCAGGTAGATCTCACGGCCGTCGCTCGGGGAGGCAAGGCGCACCAGCGGCGTGCGCAGGACGCGGTCACGGATCCGTGCTCGCGCCGCGACGATGTCTTCGACGGTGGGGGCGGTCAGCGACATGCCGGCGATGAACATGTTAACGTTGTTTGCGGAGAATAGGGCTTGCTTTTCGACGCTTGGATCGCGCTCCCGTGCATCGTGGTGACGACCGTCGTTGCCGCCACCGTGCCTGGCTGCGGCTCCAGCACCACCCAAGACGCGCTCAACAGCTGCCCGGTCATCGACGCGTTCGGCGCTGCGACCGCCGAGACGCGCATCGGGCGAGCGCTCGAGCTGCGGTCATCGGCGCACGATCTCGATCGAGGTCCTTCGCCGCTCACCTACCGTTGGACGGCGACGAGCGGCACGCTGAGCGATCCCGCCGCACAGAGCCCGAAGTTCACCTGCGCCACGCTCGGCGAAGTGACGGTCACGTTGACGGTCGCGGACGGTGACCGGGCGTGCCCCGTCAGCACGAGCCTCTCGCTGACGTGCACGCCCGCCCTGCTATCCGACGTCGGCCACCTGGTGGTCGTCTATATGGAGAACCATAGCTTCGATAGTCTGTTCGGCAGCTACCCGGGAGCGGAAGGGCTTTCGTCGGCCAGCGCACGGATCGCGCAAGTCGACGAGACCGGCGTGCCTTACGTGGTGCTGCCGCAGACCGACACGCACGTGCCGGACCGCGAGCTGCCGAATCAGCCGTTCGACATCACCCGCTTCAGGGCCATGAACACGACGACCATCGACTTGGTGCACGAATACAACACCGAGCAGGCCCAGATCAACGGGGGCAAGATGGACAAGTTCGTCGCGCTGAGCGACGCCAAAGGGCTCACCGTCGGCTATTACCCGACGGCAGAGCTACCGATCGTTCGGCTCATCGCATCCATGCCCGATCAGGCGACGGTGTGCGACCATTTCTTCCACGCCGCATTCGGTTGCTCGTTTCTCAACCATTTCTGGTTGATCGCCGCCCGAACGCCGGTCTTCCCCAACGCGCCCGCGTGGATGGTCCCCGGGGTCGTCACGCCCGATGGTTTCGCCGTCAACACGCTCCTTTCCATCAACACGCCCCGCCCAGCGGGCTCATTAGACGACGAGGTTCTTCCCAATCAGACCTTCCCCACGATCGGCGATCGTCTGAACGAAGCGGGAGTCGACTGGGCGTGGTTTGCCGGCGGATGGGACGACGCCGTCGCCGGCCGGCCCGACGGGTCGTACGCCTTTCATCATCAGCCATTCATCTACTTTTCCAACTACGCCGACCGTTCGGATCTGAAAGACCGGCATTTGAAGGACGAGAACGACTTCTTGGCTGGCCTCGCGGCGGGCAAGTTGCCAGAAGTGTCGTTCGTGAAGCCGCTCGGGATGAACACCGAACACCCCGGCGGCACTGATCTCGAGACGGGTCAGAAATACCTCGTCAACGTGATTCAGCGCATCAAGGCCAGCACGCTCTGGAACGACACCGTCGTCATCGTGACCTACGACGAGAACGGCGGATTCTGGGATCACGTGCCGCCGCCGAAGCTCGATCGCTTTGGTCCAGGCGCCCGCGTACCGGCCATCGTCTTCTCTCCGTTTGCGAAAGGGGGCGTCGACGCGACGACGTACGACACGACCGCCATCCTGAAGCTCATCGAAAAGCGCTGGAGCCTCGAGCCGCTCAGCGATCGCGACGCGGCGCAGGAAGATCT
This sequence comes from Polyangiaceae bacterium, assembly GCA_035318465.1. Taxonomy (GTDB): domain Bacteria; phylum Myxococcota_A; class Polyangia; order Polyangiales; family Polyangiaceae; genus DASWDH01. The sequence continues at coordinate 72,844 of DATHES010000155.1, read as the reverse complement.
GTCGGCGCACGCTCTCCACTTCGCGACGGGTGCGGCGGCGACGACCGTGCCGGCCGCCATGGCCGGCGAATGCTCTCGCGAAACGTCGGCCCGAACGTCGAGCGTGCGACCGCCGGTCGTCTCCGCGTATCCGCCGGTGCCTCTGGTCGCCGGAGAAATGAGTGGCCGTTCGTTGACCAACCCTTTCGCGTACGTTCCGCCGCAGTGCTACGCGAAGACGCGTCACGCCGGGCAGCGCGTGAGCAACTCTTGTTATCCGTGCCACCAGCGGCCCTCACCTCCGAACTTCGTCGATGATGCCGACCTGCAGCTGCGTTTCCAGTTTTCGCGCGGGGCCGCCACCAACCGCTGGCGCAATGTGCTGGACCCACCGGGCGCTCGAGCGGTTCGCACGACCGACGACGAGGCGCTTGCCCATGTCCGAAAGAGCAACTACCTGGATGATCGCGGCGAGATCGCCGTCGCCGCGCGACTCGACCCGCTCGAAGTCGGTTGGGACGGCGAGGGCGACCGCGCGTGGAACGGCTATGTGCCCGACGCGTGGTTTCGCTTCGACGACCTCGGCTTCGACCTGGGCCCTGGGGAACGAGAAACCGGGTGGAGAGCGTTTGCCTACTATCCCTTGCCGGGGGCGTTCTTTCCGACCAACGGTTCGATGGACGACGTGCTCATTCGGCTCGACCCCGCTTTGCGGGAGAACGCCGACGGGAAATCCGACCGCCGCGTCTATGAAATCAACCTGGCCATCGTAGAAGCGTTGATCAAACGACGAGACGTGGCGATCGATCCCACCGACGAGGAGTTGCTCGACGTCGATCTGGATCTCGATGGCACGCTCGGGCGCGCCACGCACATCGCTTTCGACGCGCAGCCGAACGGCGGCACGCGCATGCGCTACGTCGGGCGCGCTCGCGATCCCGCGTCGAGCCAGGGGTTTCCCATTGCACCCGGTCTCTTCCCCTTGAGAACGGAGTTTCTCCATAGCGTGCGGTATCTCGACGTGGCGAGCGACGGTAGGGTGGTGATGGCGCCCCGCATGAAGGAGCTGCGCTATGCAAAAAAAACGAATTGGCTGACCCCGGACGACCTCCGAGCCAAAGCGGCCAACGAAGTCATCGAGCAGAGGGAGTCACCGATCGGCGCACGCCGCGTGCGCTGGGAGTTCGATCGCGGCATCGACAACGGACAGGGCTGGCTCCTGCAGGGCTTCATCGAAGCGTCGGACGGCTCGCTCCGGCCCCAGTCGTACGAGGAGAGCGTCTACTGCGCGGGGTGCCACGGCGGTATCGGGGCGACGACCGACAGCATGTTCGCCTTGTCTCGGAAGCTCGGCGCCGACGCCCCCGCGCGCGGCTGGTTCCATTGGACGCAGCACGACCTGCGCGGGATTCGGGAACCGCGCCGCGAGGATGGCTCGCGTGAATACAGCCAGTATCTTTTGCAAAATGGCGCGGGCGACGATTTTCACGAAAATGGCGAGGTGTTGGCCAAATTTTTCGACGAGAGCGGCCGCGTTCGCCCCGACCGGCTCACGCGACTGCACGAGGACGTCGCCGAGCTTCTCCTTCCGAGCGCGGTACGCGCGCTCGATCTCGATCGAGCGTACCGCGCCATCGTCGTGGACCAGAGCTTCTCGCGCGGCCGCGACGCCCTCCTTGCTGCGAGCCACGACGTGTACGCCGCCGCGCCGGTGGGAGAGAAGACCGGTGTGCGCGAGCCGGTCTCCGGCAAGTAGCTCGCCGCCGTTCGTCCTGGTTTCGGCCGTCGCCCGGCCGCCGGGCTCATGGCGATAGCGTAAGCTCGCGCGCCTTGGTTGCGTAAGGGCCTTGTGGAAAACGGCGCAAGTACTCCTGCGCGACGGGGCGGGCGCTCGCTGCGCCCGATACGCGCTGCACCGCGACCAGCTTGCGGCCGAGCGCCTCGGAAGCAAACTCGCCGCCCGGCGTTTCCGCGAGGTAACGGTCGTACCAAGCGATCGCCGCGGCTGGCTGCGACTCGCTGGTGTCGGCGAGTCTTCCGAGCAAGAACGCAGCGGTACGGGCGGCGCTCGACCGCGCGAATCGGTCCCGTTGGGCGAGCAGAGCGCGGTGCGCGACATCGACGCGACCGGCGTAACGGGCCGCGTCCGCGAGCGCGACCAGATCGGCGAGGGTGCTTTGGATGAGGGTGTTATCGAGCCCTCGTTGGTCGGCATCGGCGAGCACGCCGCGAAAATCGCCAGCCGCGACGCGCTGCATCCAGCTCGCTGATTCCCCGGGCATCGTCGGCGCCGTCATCGCGCTCGTATCGTCGGGAGCTTCGGGCGCCACACGCTCGATCCGCAGCTGGCCGGCACGCAGATCGGCGACCAGCTTTTGTCCGGCCGCGAGCTCGATGCCGGAGGCCGCCAGCGGACCGCGGATCGTCAAGGAGCCCGAGCGTAGATCGACTTCGAAGAGCTCGTCGGCGCCCGACCAGCGCATATCGAAGACCGCACCCGTCATCACGATGGCAAAGGGTCCCGCCGCGACCGACCACCGCGCCCCCGCCCGATGCGCGACCTCCAGGTTCACCCGACCGTCCTCCAGTCCGATCGCGGCTCCATCGGCATGGAGGGCCACGATGCGTCCGCGGGCGCCCGGCGAAAGAGTGAGCTTGCTTCCGTCGGAGAACGTCACGTGCCCACTCGGGGCGGTGCTCGGGACGAGCAGATAGTCACGCTGGGAGACGACCGGTACGTCGACATCGAAGGTGAGCGCCGGGCGCGGCAGCAGCGGGCGCCCTACGAAGATCGCTGCCACCACCGCGGCCATGGCGGCGGCCCCGATCCAAAGCTTGGCCTTTCGCCGCGCACGCTCCGCCAGGGGCTCGCGCGCAAGGTGGGCACGCAAACGGCGTCGAGCTTCGGCTTCCTCCTGCGGCGAGACATCGCCCGTCAAATGCATGCGTGCCATCCGACCGAGCGCGTCGAGCGCGTCGTCGCGATCTTCGGGCGAAGAGGTGGGCCAGCGGGTCATTGTACCTTCTCGACCGAAGCCGGCCCGCTCGCGTCCAGGCAATCGATGAGCACGCGGTCCCCTTGGGCCATGGCCCATACCCGTGCCGAAACGCGGGACAGCCGGCGTTTGACCGTAGCGAGGGACACCCCCAGCGCGCTCGCCACCTCGAGCAACTCCAGCCCTTCCACGTGATGCAGCACGAAGGCAAGACGGCTCTTGGTTTCGAGGCGATCGAGAATCGCATAGAGTCGTTTGACCGCTTCGCGTGCGTCGGGGTCGGCGTGCGGAGCGGCGTGGTCGTCGAGCACGCCGTCCGGCGTGAGCCGCAGCCAGCCGCGGATGCGCCGGGATCGGAGCTCGGACGCTGCGACGCGCATCGCGATGCCGAAAAGAAAGCTCCGAAGCGCGGCTGGGTTACGCAAAAGCGCGCTGTTTCGATAAAAACGAAGGAAGACCTCCTGAACCTCGTCTTCGACGTCGTTGCCGGGCCCCATCGCGCGACGCAGCACGCGCCGAACGGGCGAGTTGTAGCGATCCCAAATCGCGGGGTGGGCCCCCGGGTCGCATGCCATCGCGGACCGGGCCAACGTTGCGTCGTCGATGGCAGTCGCCTCTTGTCGGGCGACCAGCACGGGACGCGGTCCGGGGGCCGCCATTCGTAGGAACATTCCGCAGATATTGTCGACTGTCGAGCCTCGGATAGCTCACTTTTCTCATAGTTAACAGTCCCGAAACCTACCTCGGTAACTACCGGACGCCGTTAAGACCCGGCGCGCCGCCCTTTCCACCGATCACCGTTTCCAGTGTAGCCTCGTGCGCATGCTGTCGGCCGACCTGTGCATGGCGGGGCTCGTGGCTGAGTCGAGCGACGGCGTATTGCGGGCGCTCGCCCAAAAACTGCTCGCGGCAGGGCACGTCCGACCGTCCTTCGAGGGGGCGGCCCTCGCGCGCGAAAGGCGGTCCCCCACGGGGCTGCCCTTTCCGGGGCAAGGGGTGGCCATGCCGCACGCCGAGCCCGAGCACGTGGTCACACCGGCGATAGCGGTCGCTTCCTTGGCGAAACCCGTGTCCTTTCGCCAGATGGGGGCGCCGAACGTCAAGCTCGAGGTGTCGCTGGTGGTGATGCCGGCGCTCACGGCCAAGGAGCAAGCAGCAGGCGAGCTGGCGCGGCTGGTCGCCCTTTTGCAAAACGAAACGCTCCGCCAGGCATTGACGCAAGCCAAGACCAGCCAGGCCGTGTACGAAACCCTCGCTGGCCGCTGGGAGCCCTGATGGACAGCTTTTCCTCGGCCGTAGCGTACGTGCTGGGGCTGGGTCCGCCGGTGATGATGCCGATCATCATCACCCTGCTCGGGCTCGTGCTCCGCCAGGGGTTCGTCAAATCGTTCCGCGCCGGGCTCACCGTCGGCGTGGGGTTCATCGCCATCGGGCTGGTGGTGGGTCTGCTCATCGACGTCGTCGGTCCCAACGCGATGGCCTTCGCGAGCGTGCTCGGTCGCCGTCTCGACATCCTCGACGTTGGTTGGCCGATGGGGGCTGCGGTGTCCTTTGCCTCGCCCATCGCCGCCGCGCTCATCCCCGCGGTGCTCGCGCTCAACGTGCTTTTGGTCGTGCTCCGCTTCACGCGCACGGTCGATGTCGATCTGTGGAATTACTGGCACTTCATCTATACGGGAGCCTTGCTCGAAGCGGCCACCGGATCCATCGCCCTCGGGATCTTGGGGGCCTGTCTCTCCGCCGCCGTCATTTTCAAACTGGCCGATTGGACGGCCCCCGCTGTCGAGCACCATTTCGGGCTGCCGGGCATCTCGTTGCCGCACACGGAAACGGTGAACTGGGCACCGCTCATGTACGCGCTCGATCGCGTGATGCGCCGGGTGCCCGTGCTCGGGCGGTTGCAAGCCGATCCGTCGGCTATCAAGCGGCGGCTGGGGCTGGTCGGGGAGCCCATCCTGATGGGCGCGCTGCTCGGAATTTTCATCGGCGTGCTGGGGGCGGTGCCGCTCTTTCGCAACGGCGAGTACGGCGTCGCCGTGCGGGAGGTGCTGCGGCTCAGCATCACGATGTCCGCCGTGCTCGTCGTGTTGCCGCGTGTCGTCGCCATCTTGATGGAGGGCCTCATCCCCATTTCCGAGGGAGCTCGTGATTTCTTGCAGAAGCGTTTCCCGGGGCGAGATCTGCTCATCGGGCTGGATGCGGCGGTCGTGATCGGTCATCCGGCCAACATGGCCGTCGCGCTGCTCTGCGTGCCCATTGCGCTCGTTCTCGCGGTCGTGCTTCCCGGCAATCGCATGTTGCCGTTTGCCGATCTCGCGGCGCTGCCGTTCTACATTCTGTGGGCGGTCGCAGCGGCGCGCGGCAACATCGTGCGCGGCCTCGTCAATGCCACCGTGGTGCTGGCGCTCATTCTCTGGATCGGCACGAGCCTGGGACCGCTCACCACCGAGGTCGCTCGCGCTGCGCACCTCGGTCCGCCCAAAGGCGTGGCCGAGACGGCCTCGGGGTACCAGCTCTGGTCGGGCGTCGCGCTCGGCAGTCACGTCATTCCATGGATCGTCGTGCAGCTCTTTCAGCCCGCCACATTCGCGGTGGGCGCCGTGTGCGCCCTTCTCTATGGCCTTGCCTGGCTGTGGGTGCGCGGCGAGATCCGGTCGCTCTACGCTGCCGAGATCGAAGCGGCGCGCTTGGCGCGGTCGCCGGGTGAAACGAAAAACGAGGAGGTTCGTTGAAGTTGACGCTCCAGGGCGCGCTCCATGCGCGACCAGCCAATCTGTTCGTCCGCGTCGCCTCGAGTTTCGTCGCCATCGTCGAAGTGCGAAGAGGAGAACGCCGCGCCGATGCCAAGAACATCCTCGAGGTGCTCACGCTCGGCGCAGCCATGGGGGACACGCTCGAGATCGCCGCCGCGGGCGACGACGCCGAGGCGGCGATCAGCGCCTTGGCCATGCTCGTGGCGCGCAACTTCGATGCCGATCTCGTGCCCGACACGGGCGCCGCGGCGGCCCCCGGCATGGCCGTCGGTCCCGCCGTCGTCCTCGCGCCCGATTCGTCCGGCCACGACGTCACCGCGCCCGCTTCTGCAGAGGTGCAGACCGCGGAGGCCGACGCACGCCTCGAGCGTGCGTTCGCCGACGTGCGGCGTGATCTGGAAGCGATGGTGCGCGCGCTACCCGCGACGCAAGCAGCGCTGTTCGAGCCTGAGATTGCCATGGTCGCCGCCCTCGAAGAACGAGTAAAGGCGCGCGTCCACGCCGGCGCGAGATTCGACGACGCGCTCGGCGAGGAGACGCCGGCGCGTCAGAGCCAAGCGGCGACGGGTGCAGCCACGAGCGATCTCCTTCTCGACGCGCGCTTGCGCTTGCTCGACGCCTACGCGGGCGAACCGCGGTCGAACCTTGCAGAGCGTCTTGCCACGGGACCTGCCGGCGACGTCGTGCTCGTCGCAGAGCAGCTCACGCCGTCACTCGTCGCTGCGCTTCCACGCCGCGTGATCGGCATCGTGGCCGCGCTCGATGACCTGGAGACCGGCCTGGCGGACGCCGCGGGCGTCGGATACGCGTCCCACGCCGCGATTCTCGCGCGAGGTCGCGGTATCCCGCTGCTCTTCGTCGCCCCGCACGTGGCAGAAGCCATCAATGACGGTGACGTCATCGTCCTCGACACGCGTTCATCGCCGCCGCGTCTTTGGACGTCACCCACCTCCGCACGGATCGCCGAGGCTCGAGCTGCTCTGGCGGACGAGGTGCGCCGGCGGCGTGAGGCCGAAGCGCAAGCGGCGGCTCCTCTGACTCATCTACCGGCCTACGGCGGCGCCGCGTTTGCGGTGCGCGTCAACGTCGGCACCATGCATGATGACGTTCCGGCATCGAGCGATGGCGTCGGTCTCGTTCGCACCGAGTTGCTCCATTCGGGCCGCACACGAGCGCCGGCACCGAGCGACCAAGTGGCGATGCTGGAGCTCGTGGCCGGCAAGATTCGAAGCGGACCTCTGGTGGTGCGCCTTTTCGACGGCGGCGGCGACAAGCCCATCGCGTGGCTGCCGGCACCCCCCGATGCCCCCGATGCCCGGGGAATCGATCTGCTCGCGCGCCATCCGGAGCTGCTCGGCCACCAAGTGGCCGCCATCTCACGCGTGGCGGCGAGCGCCGACGCGCGTCTCCTGATTCCGCTCGTGCGCGATGCCGCCGACGTCGAGCTCGTGCGCGCGCTGGCGCCGCCGTCACTTCCCATCGGCGCCATGGTCGAGAGCCCCGGCGCCGTCGCAGAAACCTCGGCCATCGCGCGCGCCGCCGACTTCGTGTGCATCGGAACCAACGACCTCACTGCCTCGGTCCGCGGTGAAGATCGCGCCATCGCAGCGGCCGCGGCCCTCGACCGGCGCGTGCTCGCTCTGATCGCCGAAGTGGTCGGCGCTGCCCACGGCGCGGGGCGCTCCGTCACGGTCTGCGGCGAGATGGCCAGCGAGCCGTCGAACGCCATGATCCTGGTTGGCCTCGGTGTGGACGCCATCAGCGTTGCCCCTTCTCGTCTCGCGGAAGTACGAGGTGCCCTCGCTGGAGCGAGCGCCGCGTCTTGCGGCGAAGCGGCGCGTAGAGCTATGGGAGAAGAAGGGACGCTGCCATGAAGAAAATCCTCGTCGCGTGCGGGACCGCCATCGCCACCTCCACGGTCGTCGCCAAAAAGCTCGAGGAACGCCTTGCCGCGCTGGGTATCGAGGTGAAGATCGACCAGTGCAAAGCCTCGGAAGTCGGCGCCCGCGCGGCCAGCTACGATCTCGTCGTTTCCACCACCGAGGTCGACGACGCCCAAGGGAAACCGCTCATCCGCACCCTGTCGTTCTTGACGGGCGTCGGGATCGAAGCGGACGTGCAGAAGATCGCCAGCCTGCTGCGCGGGAGCGGCGGGAAGTAGCGAGGACCTTGGCCATGCGGAGTCGGCCGTGAGTCCGTGGCCCGTGAAGGAGCAACGTACATATTCGAGCGTCGGCTGGATGCGCTCGCCGATGGTAGAGGACGTGGCTTTGGTCCTCGCCCTGATGGCCGTCCTCGGCCTGCATCCCCACGGTCCGCTGGCGGTCGCGCTCGGTGCGGCCATTCCCGCCGCCATCGCGTGGAGTCTGATCACGCTCCATCTTCCAAGCCGCGTCCATGTCGACCCCACCGGCATCGCCTTTGCGGCGTATGGACGCGAGCATCGCTTCGCGTGGGGCGAGATCGAGCGGATCCGCGTCCGCCGTTTCATCGTCGGCGATCGCGTCCTCGTCCGCATCGCGCCGTCTTCACCGCTGCGCGGTCGCTATTGGCTGATCGATTCGATGGACGGGTACGACCAGTTGGTGCGCGCGCTCGAGGAACGGGCACGTCAGACAGCGTAGCCTCCACGTCGCCCGACCCCCCGCGGGCCGACGACGAGGCACCGAGAAAGGACGCGCAACTGCCGGCGCGCGCCGGTCGATGGAGCGTCGTTACTCGAACCAAGGAGATCGCCATGACGAGCCCCATTGCTTCACGTGTCGACGACGCCCGCCGCTCTTGGGAATCCAGCGCTGACGAGGATTTGACCTGCAACGGCACCGTAACGGCAGCCGAATCCGGGGTCCGCGGTCCGCACGCGGAAGCCCACGCGCAAGACGGTGACTACTACGCTGGCGCCTTTGTCCTGCGCGGGCGCGACCCGAGCGGCCTCGAAGTCGAGGTATTTTCCGCTTCTCTCCATCAAGGTGAGCGCGAGCACGCCGTTCAGGCTGGCATGGCGCGAATGGGAGGATCGACCGACGACGGTCATTTCAGCGCAGGCGGCGATGTCTTTACGGCCCACGCGCAGGCCGGCTTCGACAATCAGGACGGCAGCAGCGGCTTCGGCGTCAGCGTGGGAGCGACCGTCGTTGGTGGTGAAGTCACCGGGACGCTGGGACCTGCTTCGCTCACGCTGGGCGCCTCGGTGGGCACGACCGTGGGAGGTTCGCTGGGCGTGCGAGACGGCGACAAAGACGGCAAGGTGGAGATCTGCGGACGGGTGGAGTTTGGTGTCGGGGCAGTGGGCCTGTGCGTCGAGAAATGGTGGTGATCGTCATGAACGCGCGCATCTTCGAGAAATCGGAAAATGAAGCGAGCGCCTTGGGGGGCGATCCACGTCCGGGCCGAGCGCTGTTTTTGCCGGGCGCCCACTGGCTGGCCAGAACTGGCTACGGTTTCATGCTGCTCTTCTATCTGGTGGCCCTGGTGGCCGTCGTGAGCACGTTCACGGCGCATCCCCTGGATTGGCGCGACGCCGTGGGGGCCCTCTTGATGATCCTCGTTCCGCTGGTCATCGCCACGAATCTCCGAACATCAGCCGTTTACGGCTCCGCGCACGGACTCGAAATCGTCCGCTGGGGCGTACGTCGCATGGTTCCGTGGTCGAAGGTGGGGCCGGCGGAATACGCGTGGTGGTCGCTCAACCACTCCGCGCGCGTCGCTCGCCTCACCCTTCACGAAGAAAAGCCTCGCACCATTCTCTTCTTTGCCAACGACCGCGTCCTGGCAGAGCTCGAGGGGATGCGCGCCGTCTACGCGAGCCGATGACGCCCGAGCTGACCCCGCGCCCGACGGCGATTGCTGCGATCGCGCCGCTTGCGCCGCTCCGCCCGAGCGTGGGATGTTGAAAATGCGCCGCCCTCCGAGGACATGAAACGATCGATCGCTGCTCTGCTCGTCCCGACCTCGCCGCGCGCGGTTTGCGCGGCGGTCCCGCTCCTCGCCGTGGTGATGGTTCTCCTCGGGTGTTCGCGCGGTAGCCGGCGCACCATGCGCGTCGACTATTCCCATAGCGGCAACGCCACCGAAGAGCACTTCGCCTTCGAACGCGTCGTACTGGAGCCGCTGGAATGGCCCGGCAATCGGGCCCATGCCATCGACGACACCAACCTCGGCAAATATTTCTTCGAGGTCATCGACCGTGCCTCTCATCGCGTCCTTTACTCGCGCGGGTTCGCGTCCATCTACGGCGAATGGGAGACGACGGGGGAGGCCAAAGAGCGGCAGCAGACGTTCTCGGAGTCGTTTCGGTTCCCCGCCGTCAGCGATCCCGTGCAGATCGTCCTGAAAAAGCGCGACGCGAGCAACGCGTTTCGCGATATCTGGACGCTCCAGCTCGACCCCAAGGAAAAGGTGCCCGACGCGACCCAACCACCTTCCCCCGGGCCGCTCATCGAAATCGAAAAGCATGGTCCGTCGGCCGACAAGGTCGATTTTCTCATCCTCGGCGATGGGTACACGGCTGCCGAGCGGGGCAAGTTCGAAAAGGATGCGCGCCGCTTGGTCGATCTCCTTTTCGCGACGTCCCCGTTTCGCGAGCGCAGGAACGATTTCAACGTGTGGGGGCTCTGTCCGGTCGCTGCCGAGTCGGGCATCTCGCGCCCTTCGACCGGCGTGCGCCGCAAGTCACCGGTGGGCGCCACCTACGACGCTTTCGGCTCCGAGCGCTACATCCTCACCTTCGACAACCACGCGCTGCGCGACATTGCGTCGTTCGCCCCCTATGAGTTCATCGAGATTTTGACCAACAGCAACACCTACGGGGGCGGGGGGATCTTCAATCTCTATTCGACCGTCGCCGCCGACAGCCTCTGGTCTCCCTATGTCTTCATCCACGAGTTCGGGCACCATTTCGCAGGGCTCGCCGACGAGTACTACACGTCCGACGTCTCCTACGAGCCGGCGGCAGAGCGCATCGAGCCTTGGGAGGCGAACGTCACCTCCCTGCGTGACCCGACCACCTTCAAATGGAAGGACCTCGTCGCGCCCGGGGTGCCGCTGCCGACGCCGTGGGCGAAGGACGACTACGAGGCGGGGGCGCGCGACTACTTGAAGGAACGCCGCCAGATTCGCGCCGAAAACAGGCCCGAAGCGGAGATGGATGCGCTCTTCACGCGACAGAAGGTGTCCGATACGAAGCTCCTCTCCTCGGGCGATCACGCGGGCAAGGTGGGCGCTTTCGAAGGCGCGCTCTACGAGGCGAAGGGGTACTACCGGCCGCAGCAGGACTGCATCATGTTCACCCGCGACGACGTTCCTTTCTGCTCGGTGTGCCGCCGCACGATCGCTCGGGTCATCGACCTTTACGTGAAGCACTAGCTCAGCGTGGCGTTGCCGTTCATGGTCACGAATGATATGCTCGTGACCATGCGCGCCCCAAAAGACAAATCCATCCCTGCGGGCGTGTTCAAGGCCAAGTGCCTGGCTCTCTTCGACGAGGTCGAGGCGCGCCGTCGCTCTTACGTCGTCACCAAGCGAGGGCGGCCGGTTGCGCGCATCGTCCCCATGCCGGCGACGACAAAAGACAGCCTCCGCGGCAGCTTGGTGCACGAGGAGGATCTGCTCGCCCCTATCGACGTCGCGTGGGATGAAGTCCCTTGATCGTTCTCGATACGCACGTGTGGGTCTGGTGGCTCGCCAAACCCCAACGAATGGCAAAGAAGTGCGCGCGGACCATCGAACGAGCGTCGCGAATCGGTGTGCCGTCCATTTGTGCCTGGGAAGTCGCCATGAAGGCGCACACGGGTAGGCTGAAGTTCGATCGCCCCTACGATATCTGGATCGAGGAGGCGCTCACGCAGGACTCCCGCATCGAGCTACTCCCGCTCCTGCCACGCATTGCCATCGAGGCCGTGCAGCTCTCCTGGGATCACCCCGACCCTGCCGACCGTTTCATCGTGGCCACGGCGCGTGTGCATGGGGCACCGCTGATGACATCCGATGCGAGAATGCACGACTCCCGTCTCGTATGCTGCGTATGGAGTTGACGTCCAAACCGGACCTTGTGCACGAGAATGGCCACTCATCGTTTGGCCGGGCCCACTCTGACACGCTTGCTCGGAATGGGTGCCAAGGTTCGCACGGAATCGCGAGCGATGAGCTCCGGCTTGAAAACGAGCTCCGTCGTCGGCAGCTTGGGATTTTCGAGCCGCGCCATCAAGCGTTCGAGCATCGCCTGCGCGATGTCGGGCAGAGGCTGGCGCATCGAACTGATGGCCGGGCGGATCAGCGGATCGAGGTAAAGATCGTCGATTCCGACGAGCGAGATGTCGTTGGGCACACGCAGCCCCAGGTCGTGAAGCCGCGCGATCATGCCGATGGCGAGCATGTCGTTCATGGTGACGATGGCCGTAGGTCTCGGGTTCGTCTTGGCTACTTCGTTGGCGACGTTGCGGCCGACCTCGGACATGTCGGAGTCGCCGAATGCAGTCTTGACGCGGAGCTCGACCACTCGAATCTCAGCGGACAGCCGCGCTCTCTTCATGGCGGCCAAATAACCGTCCCGCCGGTCGATGCGGGACAGCGTTTTCGCCGGGGCGGTCACGTAAGCGATCGCGCGATGTCCGGCGGCGAGCAGATGTTCGGTTGCGGCACGACCTGCCTCGAAGTTGTCGATCGAGACATAGTCGACGGGGAGAGAGGCATGGGGAGATGATTTTCGATCGAAGCTGACGATGGAAAGGCCGCGCTCGATGAAGCTTCGGTAGTGGTCCTGCTCGACGATCGACGAGGTCGTGATCACGCCGCGAACGCCGAACGCCATGAGGCTCTCCAGGAAGTCTCGCTCTTTCTCCGAATCGCGGGCGGTGTTGCCGAGGAGCAGTCGATAGCCGAGTTTCTGAGCTCGTTCGTCGATCTCGCGCGCGAGCGACCCGAAAAAGGGATTGGCGATCGTCGGCACCAAGAGGCCGAGGAGCGGTGAGCGGCCGGTCTTGAGGAGGCGGGCGACCTGATTCGGCTGGTAGTTGAGGACGCGGATCGCTTCGTTCACGCGACGAAGTGTTCCCAGACGCATCCGGTCCATGCGCCCGTTGAGCACATTGGATACGGTGGTTACCGAGACGCGAGCGTGCCGGGCGACGTCCTGAATCTGGACCGCCATTGCCGGCCTTTTACCCCGGGTCACCGAAGCCAGCCATGGGGTGCAACGATACACCTCGGATCAACGATAGCAACCGAGCCAATCAAGATCGTTGATGATTCATGGCTGGATTGGCTACCGTTGCTTGTTTTTGCCTTAGTGTATCGATACACTAAGCCCATGTGGCTGGGTGAGCTCTCCGCGTGCGCCGTGAGGGGTGTGCCGGGGTGCAGAATGAATCGTCGCGGGTGGCTCATCGTCTGCTGCTCGTTTCAGATGCTCGCTTGCAGCGGGCTGGATTCCTCGCCTGGCAAAGCGCACGCGGGTGGCGCCGCGGGATCCGCTGGCGCGGTCGTGGATGCGGGCAGAGCAGGCACAGCCGCAGCGGGCGCAGAGGCCGGAGACACGGGCGGTACCGGCGCGAGCGGCAGTACGGGGGCGGGCGGTGCGCCGGGGCCCGGCGGTCAAGGTGGAAGCGGTACCGCCGGAAGCGCCCGTGGCGATGCCGACGTCACCCCGGAAGCCGACGTCACCCCGGAAGCCGACGTCGCCCTGGATACGGGCCGAATCGGGCCCGAAGCAGGCTCCGAAGGCGGTGCCGACGGCAGCTCCACAGGGGCTGACAAGCTCGTCTGCAACCCCGGCGCAGACGGCAACGGCAAGCAAAACGTCGCCGCCACGGGTCTGCAAACGGATCCGCCGGAATGGAAGCTCGGCGCCGGCGTCCGGGCGGGAACGTTGACGGCGTCGGTGAGCTTTCTCAGCCAGATCTACGGCCAGCACTTTCCCTATCGCGTCTACGCTTCGGCGAACGTCACCAAGGGACAACCGGCAGTCTTCATGACGTTCGGGGATGGCGGCACGTACATCAACGGCTTTCACGCGCCCACCGTGCTGGACAACCTGACCGCAGCCGGCGACGTGCCGCCCACCGTCGCACTGTTCATCGATCCCCCTACGGATGGAGACCGCGTGCAAACGTACGACCCACCCACCGACAAGTACTCGCGCTTCTTGCTGCAGGAGATCATGCCCGCCGTGATCGACCCGACCTACACCATTTCCAGGGATCGGGCCGCCTGGGCGACCGGCGGTTACAGCGCGAGCGCCGAGCAGGGCTGGACGGTTCTCTGGACGACCGACAAGTTCCACAAGTTCCTCGGGCACAACTCGAGTTTCGGGGCGGCTCCCACCTACGGAGTCGATTGGGCCAAGACCATCACAGCCGCGCCCCCACGGGACCTTCGGGTGAGCCTGGTGGTTGCCGACGTGGGCAAGGATCTCGTCGACCAGCGAGGCGATTGGACTTTGATCAACGAGGGCGTCGCCAATGCTCTCGGGTCGAAGGGCAACGCTTATCGTTTGATCATTGGCCCGGGCAACCATGGCGGGCCCGCTTCGCAGCGCGATTTTCCGGCCGCGCTTCGGTGGGCGTTTCGTGGGTGCAAGTTCGGGATGCCTTAGGCACTGGCGATCGAGAGCAGCCAAGAAAGGGCCGCATGCGCAAAGAACATCGCTCGCTCTTGGTAGGTTTCGTCGCGGCCGGCGTCCACATCGCCTGCGGCTCGAGCGAATCCGGAGTCCCTACGGATCCGAGCCAAGCGGCCGGCAGGGGAGGAAGCACCGCCGGAGCCTCGGGATCGGTCGGCTCCGGCGGATCGCCGGGCTCGTCGGGATCGGTCGGCGCCGGGGGAGCGGCAGGCTCTTCGGGGGAAGGCGGCACCAGCGGATCGGCGGGCTCTTCGGGATTTGCAGGCTCCTCCGGAGCGGCGGACTCCGGGGGCTCGGCGGGTAGCAACGATGCCGGCGGTGGAAAAGACCAGGCCACCCGAGATGCAGGTGCCGACGTGTCGCCCGTCCCCATCGATGCCAACGTCGAGGGGGGCACGCCTCCCAACGGGCCGTTCAGTTGCACCGAGCTCATGGGTCTGTTGTCGAGCGGTGAGTGGTGGGACGCCGGATTCTACGACGGCCTCGGAGCGGACCTGAAACCCAGGTGGCAAGGCAGGTTCTCGCACTATGGGTACACCTACGAATACGCCAACCCCGCGAGCTACGCTTGGAGCCCCGTCAACGTGGGTGGCACCAACAACGTGCGATTGACGACGCCTTGCGCGCAGAGCGGGTCCTCGCCCGATCGGATCGTCTACCAGGCATGGACCTGGGAGCTCACGACGGAGGCCGCGTGGATCCAAAGCCTGGAAGCTGCGCTGGCCACCATTCGGGCCAAGCGTCCTAGCGCCAAGCGGATCGATCTCATGACCATCATCCGCTGTCCGAAGAACCTCTGGTGCCACAGTGACAAGCCACCGCTTGGGCCCAATACCGACCACGATGCCACCAAACAGGACTGTCACGTTCCGGACTACGTCGATGCTGCCTTTGCGAAGGTGGCGGCGGCTCACCCGGATCTGGTCGCCATTGCACCGAAGTTCGAAGCGCACGCCTGCCCCCAAGTCATCGACGGAATCCATCTGCACGAGCAAAACGGCCCCGCGGCCGCGGACATCGCCGCGCACTTCAAGACGATGCCCTAGCACCGGCGCGCTCGACGTGGCGTGACGCGAGGCCCTGCTTCGTTACGTGCTTGGCCCGCCGGTCGCGCAAGAATCGCGGCGCGGTGAGCGCGCGTCCCTCATTGGGTGGCGTTCACGAAGGGCAGGTAGAGTTTTACCGTCGTACCCACGAGCGGCTCGCTGCACACCCAGATGCATCCGCCGTCATGGTGGACGATGCCAAGGACGGTCGCAAGCCCAAGCCCCGAGCCCTGGCCTCGTTCCTTGGTCGTGAAGAACGGCTCGAACATGCGGGCCTGGGTCGCCTGGTCCATTCCCATACCGGTATCGGTGACGGCAAGCATTACATACCGCCCTGCCTTGGTCCCGACGTGGCTCCGTTCGTATTCCACATCGAGGGTCACGTTTCCGGTCTCGATGGTGAGTCTTCCCCCCGTGGGCATTGCTTCACAGGCGTTCATCACGAGATTCACGATGATCTGTTCCAGGTTCCCCCGATCCGCCTTGACGTTACCGAGCGCATATCCGACGACCCTTGTCAGTTTCACGTCTTCTCTGACGAGCCGTAACAGCATTCTGTCCATGCTCGCAATCACCGCATTCAGATCCAGGATCTGCGGCTCGATTGTCTGATGACGGCTAAACATGAGCCCTTGCTTCGCCAGGTCAACAGCTCGTATCGCGGATTGGCAGCGTGCGGCCGCGTCCTCCCGAGCGGCGTCCAATGAGCTCGGGTCCGCCCCCTCCTCGGTTCGTACTCGGCAGCGCCTCCCTTCGCTCTCACGGAGCCCGCGCTCGACCGCCGGCACCAGGCGCGCGAGCTTGCCCTTGAGAAGAAAATCGTCCGCCCCCGCGCGCATGGCCTTCTCCTCACACGTTTCGTCGATGGTGCCCGACACGACGATGAAGGGGACGTCGTGGTTGATTTGGCAGGCGACCGCCAGCGCCCCGAGAGCGCTGAATCTGGGCAGCGACCAGTCGCTCACGATGAGATCCCACGTTCCGGCGATGAGGGCGGCGCGCATGCTGCCCTCGTCCTCGACGCGAGCGAACTCGATGGTGCGCCCCATCCCCCGGAGTGCATGGACGACCAGTTTCGCGTCGGTGGGCGAGTCCTCGACCATGAGCACACGCAGAGGCGGAGCACTCATCTCGGTCACCGCGCCCCGCGGGTGGCGGCTCGTTCAGAAGCAGCCACATTCGATTCGCATGAGACTTCTTGTGTAAACAATCTCATGCACTTGCTTGCTCGTGTCGCTCTCAAGAATCATCATCGATCGCCCCCTACCTGTCAAAGCGTATGAAAGGAGGCTCGTCAGCCGGTCCCATGTCTTGAGGATCGGATCGGCTCTGGGATGCCTTGCCCGCTTCGGCGTCCCCGGGTCGAGAACCCATGAACTGCGGGCGGTTCTTCGTCGTATCGAGCACGACCAGCGCCGCCCTACCTATAGCGCGCGAAGAATGCGCTTCGCCTACATGTGATGCCCTGGGACCTATGCTCCTTGAGACCTCGCTCCCGCCCGCGACGAACCGTATGATGAGAGCGTCGCCACACCTTGGCGTGGGGGGAGGAAAATTGAATTCGTCCAACGACGGCACTGACGAGTGTCGGCGCCTGAAAGAACGCCTTCGTGTTCTTTCGGATGCGACGCATGCATTCGCTGAAGCGACGACGGATTCGCAACGCCTCCTCGACACAGTGTCGCGACGAATCGCCGAGGTCGTCAAGGATTGCTGCATGATGCTGCTACTTTCTGACGACGGTCTGACGTTGACGCCCGCTGCGGTGTTCGACTCCGATCCCGAGGTGCTGCGTCAGGCGCGTGAAGCGCTCTCGGAATCCATGCTACTAGCAACCCGCCCGCTCGCACGACGCGTTCTCGAAACGGGGGAACCACTCTTCGTCCCGATAGTCAATCTCGACGATCTGCGCCCACCGCGGACGACCGTTCGATGGTTCGAGTTCGTGCAGCAAAACCGAATGCACAGCCTGTTGACGGTGGCTCTCCGAGCCCACGACCGATCACTTGGCATGCTCATCTTGGCTCGCTTTCGTCAAGAGAGTCCGCCTTTCGACGAACACGATCTCGAGCTCGCACAAAGCCTCGCGACCCACGCGGCACTCGCCATCTCCAACGCCCGCCTGCTGACCAACGCTCGCCGCGATGCCGCCGAGCGAGAGCGGATCGCCGTGCGTCTTCGAATCCTGACCGAAGCGGCCCACGAGTTCTCCGCTGCGACGTACGACTACGAAGTTCTGCTCGAGGTCGTGGCGCGTCGCCTCGCCACGCATGTCGGTGACATGTGCGCGATCAGGGCCATGTCCGAGGACGGCGAGTGGCTCGAGCAGACGGGAGCTACCTACCACGGCGATCCTGAGCTGTTAGAGGCGTTGCGCGTGGTGGCGTCGTTGGGTCGGCAGCGCGTTGGCGAGGGAGTCTCGGGACGCGTGGCCGCGAGCGGGCAGCCGGTCTTTACGCCGAGGATCACGCCTTCCGAGCTTGCGGCATCCGCCGAACCCAAGTACCGGCCGCTTCTCGAACGGCTCGGCATCACGAGCTCGATCACGCTTCCTCTTCTGTGTCGTGGGAGAGTCGTTGGAATTGCAAACCTCATGCGCAGCGCGCCCGAGCATCCGTATGACGAGGATGATCTCGGCTTTGCGCAGAGCATCTGCGAGCATGCGGCTCTCGCTATAGCGAACGCACGCTCCTATGCTGGCGAGCGCGCCGCACACCTCGCCGCCGATGCAGCGACGAGCGCCCTCCAGTCCGCGCAAAGTCGGTTCGCCCGCTTCGCCGACTGCGGGATCATCGGCATTTTTGTCGCCGATCTCGCCTCGCACGTCTCCGAAGCCAACGACGCAATGCTCGAGTTGGTGGGCTATTCGCGCGAGGAGATTCTTTCCGGGCGGGTCGCCTGGAAGGATCTGACACCTCCCGAGTGGGAGGCAGTCGATGCGCTGGCTATCGCGCAACTCACGACTTCGGGGATCGGGGCGCTTCGCGAGAAGGAATACATCCGCAAGGACGGCAGGCGTGTGCCGGTCCTCATCGGATCGGCGCTCCTTGCGGGCACCACGAACGAGGCGATCTCCTTCGTGCTGGATCTCACGGAGCGCAAGGGGGCGCACGCTGCCATCGCGCAGCTGCGTGAAGAGCAGGCCGCCGACGCAAAGTTCCGTGGGCTGCTCGAATCGGCTCCCGACGCGATGGTCATCGTGGCGAACGACGGCGTCATCGGGCTCGTCAACGCGCAAGCGGAGACGCTCTTTGGGTACGCGCGGACGGAGATCATCGGACAACCGATAGAAATCCTCATCCCCCATCGGTTTCGCGGCACTCATCCGTCACACCGCACCAACTACTTTCGCAAGCCGGGCATCCGCCCCATGGGTGCAGGACTTGAGCTCTACGGGCGACGCAAAGACGGAACCGAGTTTCCGATCGAGATCAACCTGAGTCCGCTGGAGACGGCGGACGGCTTGCTGGTGTCGAGTACGATTCGGGACATTACCGAGCGCAAGAATGCGGAACGGGCAAGAGCCCATCTGGCGGCGATCGTGGAGTCCTCTGCCGACGCGATCATCGGAAAAACGGTCGAGGGCATCGTCACGAGCTGGAACGAGGGTGCGCATCGCACCTTCGGGTATTCGGCGGACGAGATCGTAGGAAAATCGATCGCTCTGCTCGTTCCGCCCGGACGCGAGACGGAGGAGCCGACGATCCTCGAGGTTCTGGCAAGGGGTGAAGTCAAACAATTCGATACCGTACGCCGGCGGAAGGACGGGCAAGATATCGATGTTGCCGTCACGATTTCTCCCGTACGCGACAGTACGGGCCATGTCGTCGGCATTTCAAAAGTGGCACGCGATATCACGGATCGGAAACGCGCCGAGGTGGCCCTTGCGAAAGCGAAGGACGCCGCCGAATCGGCAAGCCGTGAGCTGGAAGCGTTCAGCTACTCGGTTGCGCACGATCTACGCGCGCCTCTACGCGGAATGAACGGCTTCGCGCAAATCCTCCTCGACGATCATGGGAGCAAACTCGACGCGGACGGTCGGGATTGCCTTCAAGAGATCACCTCCAACGCGCAGAAGATGGGAGACCTCATCGATGGTCTCCTTTCCCTTTCGCGCGTGACATGTATTGACGGGAAATCCGAGACGCTCAATCTGTCCTCGCTCTTTCGTGAAGCCGTTGCCCAACTCGCTGCCACCGAACCTCAACGCGCGGTGAGCATCGTTGTCCAAGACCATGTCATCGCCAACGGAGATCGAAGGCTCGTGCGCGCGCTCTTCGAGAACCTGGTTGGCAACGCGTGGAAATTCACGATGAAGGTGCCGGTCGCGCGAATAGAATTTGGTGTCACGGAAAAGGACGATGCGCGCACGCTCTTTGTCCGGGACAACGGCGCCGGCTTCGACATGTTGTACGCGGACAAGCTGTTCGCACCCTTTCAAAGGCTTCACACCGTCGCCGAGTTTCCGGGCACCGGGGTTGGACTCGCCACCGCGCAGCGGATCCTGAACCGCCACGGCGGGCGTATTTGGGCGGAGAGCAAAGTCGACGAGGGAGCGGTCTTCTATTTCACTCTTCCCAGCGCGTCGCGAGGGCCGTCATGAAGCGCGTTGGAGTCCATGCGTTCTTGAAGCACGTCGACTGCCGCGCATCGATGGCCTCGATGTTCTTCGGAGAATCCGAGCAAACGACGCGACGACGACGCTCCCAGTCGTGATCCTCACGGCCTCCAAAGAAAACGAAGATGTCGCTCGTGGCTACGCGCTCGGTGCGAATGCCTACGTGCGAAAGCCAGTCAACTATGCCGAGTTCGCCGAAACAGCAAAGGCACTCGGCCTCTTCTGGCTTCTCTTGAACGAGCCTCCACCGGAAAGACCAGGTGCATCGTGAGCCGGCTCCCTCGCACGGCAGACATCTTCCGCTACTGCAGGCGGAAGGCGACCGTCCAGCGCATTCGCACTCGAACGGGACGGCCCACGCGACGAGCCGGCGTGAAGCGATACGCGCGCACGGCGCGAACCGCGGCGTCCGTGAGACCGAGAGCATGTGCGGCAAGGGGTCGCGCACTCGCGACCTTCCCGTCGCTGTCGACGACGAGCTCAAGCAAGACGTCGGCCTCGATCTCCGCCGCGCGCGCAGCTTCCGGATAGACGACGGGAACGCTCGACTGGAGACGCGCCGGTACGTCAACGGTCGATTCGAGCAGGATAGGGTCGAAAGTTCCCGCCGGAGGCACGTTCGACCCGCCGGTTGCCACGGCGGACTCTCCCGGCGCATCCTCTTTCGCGCCGCGCGCCGTGACGCTGCTCGGGACCGCAAGGGCGAAGTGCAGCGGCGTTTCGGCGGAAGACGTCGGCGGGAAAGCAGCGGTCACAATAGCTGTCGCTTCCAACGGCGGTGCGGGCGGCGCTCCACCAACCATGTGAATGAGCGACGGATCGTGGGGGTGCGCGTCATGATCGGGCGCCACCGGATATGCGTGGTGGTGCCCAGCGCGGGGCGTACCTGGCGGCGTGTCGAGCGCGCCCGAACGGGGCCGCGCCAGGGCGGGTTCCAGAAGCTCGTCGGTTGTTGGCGCGGCGACCGGTGCGGGCGGCGCCTCCGCGATGACCTCGACCTCGATCGGTGCGCCGGACACCGCGCGACTTTCGAACCCCTCCGATCGTGCGTGGCCTCCCACGATCACCGCGCCAAAATGCAGGGCGACGGACGTCGCCAGTGCGGCGGGGCGCGTCAACCAGGCGGAGAAGGAGAGCATGGCGGGTTCTTGGTTCGTCGTCGCGGGTGAGTGGCGTGTTCGTCTGCGGTGCGGGGCGGAGGACTTGGTGAATGTCTGTGGGCCGTCAAATCCGAGGGGCAGAGGGGGCCGTAGTGCGTGTAGTCCTCATTGATTACGACCACCAACCCCCCTTCGGATTTATAAGGACGCCCACTCCTTTATGAGCGCTTACCGCAACCTCGGATTGGCACACGGATTATCTTTGATACTGGCGGTTTTACTCCTTTTTCCCGGCGAAGCAGCAGCGCAGAGCGATCCGCCCGGCGGGAACCCAGCCGAGCCAGAGCCGGACATTGCGCCGCCGGTCCTGAAAGAGCACGCCGAGGCCACCTATCCGGCCGAAGCCTTGCGGCAGCGGCGGGAGGGGAACGTCGGTCTGGCGCTGACGATCGACGAAGCGGGAACCGTCGAAGGCGTCGAAGTGACGACCGCGGCCGGCCACGGGTTCGACGAAGCGGCGGTGGTGGCAGCGCGCAGGTTCACTTTCGAACCGGCGCGCAAAGGCGGTCGCGCGATGCGGGCCACGATTCAGTTTACCTATCGGTTTCAGCTCCCCGTCGAACCGTCGCCCGTCGCGGTGCCCGCGCCGCCGGCTGCCGTCCCCGGGGCGGCGACACCGGACCGCGCGCCAGCGGTTCCCGAAGGGACCGACGAAGCGGCGCAGACCGGGTCCGATCAGGCGACGATCGTCGTCGCGACGCGTCCTCAGCAAGCGGCATCGTCGCGCTCCATCGGCGCTCGCGATCTCACGCTTCGCCCCGTCGCCAGCGCGCAGGACCTTCTGCGAGCGACGCCGGGGCTCGTGCTGGTGCAGCACTCCGGCGGCGGCAAGGCGAACCAATACTTCCTGCGCGGGTTCGACGCCGACCACGGTACCGACGTCGCGTTGTCGTTCGATGGCGTCCCCATCAACATGGTGACGCATGCCCACGGACAGGGCTTTGCCGACACGAACTTCATCATCCCCGAGGTGGTGGAACGTATCGACGTGACCAAGGGCCCGTACTTTGCGAACCAGGGCGATTTCGCGACGGCGGGCGCGGTCGATCTCGTCTCGCGCGACGACGTGGAGCACGCTTCGCTCGGCTTTGGCGTTGGCGGTTCGCCCGGCCGCGGCGAACCGAGCTACCGCGGGCTCCTCATGGCCAGCCCCAAGACCGAGTCGACCCAATCGCTCCTCGCTGCAGAGATCGGGCGCCAGAATGGACCGTTCGATCGCGCCGAAGGTTGGGACCGGTACAAGCTCATGAGCAAGCTCACCGTGGCGCTCGGATCGACGTCGTCGGTGACACTCGGAGCGATGAGCTATGCCGGCAACTGGAACGGCTCTGGGCAGCTCCCGGCCCGGGCCGTCGCGTCGGGGATGGTGCCGCGGTTCGGATCGCTCGATCCCAGCGAAGGTGGGAGCACGGCGCGACATCAGGCTTTCCTGCAGTATCGTCTTTTGCCTTCCGCCGCCAGCGAGCTCAAGGCACTCGCCTACGTGGGGTCGTACCGCTTCAACCTGTTCTCCAATTTCACGTTCTTTCTGCGCGATCCCGCGCGCGGTGACGCGATCGAACAGGTGGACCGCCGCACCTTTTACGGCGGGAAGGTCAGTTATCGGGCGGCGCATGACATCGGCGGCGTCAAAATCACGACGACGATCGGCGGGGACATGCGCGGCGATCAGATTCGCGCCGAGCTGTGGAACGGCGAAAAGCGAAGCCGCATCGAACCGGTGGGCGTTTACCGCGCCGAGCCCACTTCCGTCGGGGCGTTTGCCAACGCGGAGATCACGCCGTTCGATTGGTTGCGATTCGCCGCAGGGGGACGCGCTGATCTGCTCTCCTTCGCCGTGGAAGATCGCCTTGCCAGCGGCGGTGGCGGCGCCGGGGGCGTCGGCGCGGCCACGCAGTTTAGCCCGAAGGCCAGCCTTGTCGTCACCTCCTTGAAAACCGCGCCTCTGACGATCGACACGTTCGCCAACTACGGACACGGTTTTCACTCCAATGACGTGCGCGGTGCCTTCGCGACCCCCGCCGTCACACCGCTTGCACGCGCCGTCGGGTCCGAGGTCGGGGCCCGCGCGCGCATTTTTCGCCAGCTGGATTTGACGGCTGCCCTCTGGCAGCTCGATCTAGAGACGGAGACCGTCTGGAGCGGCGATGAGGGGACCACCGACGTGAGTGGCAGCACCCATCGCGAAGGCGTGGAGCTCGACGCGCGCTACCAGCCTTTTACGTGGCTCACCGCCGACGCCGGCGTCACCTTCACACGTTCCAGATACCAAGCCGACACGAGCTACGGCGCCGGGCTCGCTCTCGCGCCGAAGCAGACTTGGGCCGGAGGTCTCTCTGGCCGTCATCCGCTCGGCGGCGGAACTGTGCGCTACGGCGTTCGCTTCTACGGCCTTGGCGATCGGCCGGCGTCGGACGATGGCGTGCTCGTCGCGCGCGGCTTCACCCAGGTCGATCTGCATGCCGGCTATCGCCATCGCTGGTTCGACGTTGGCTTCGATCTCGAAAACCTGCTCGACACGCGCTATCGGTCGGCGCAGTTTGCGACGGTGGGCCGCCTCGCCACGGATCCGGCAGTGGGCGCACCCGTCCCCCCCGGCTTCTCCTGCGGCAAGGATGGGAGGCTCGCTCCGGCGGGCGCAGGTGGAGGTTTTGCGGGCTGCGAAGACGTTCACTTCACGCCGGCGTACCCGTTCTCGATCCGTCTCATGGCTACCCTCTTCTTGGATCCCCAATGACGGGCCAGCGTCTTGCGTCTTACGTGAGAAGCGCCGGCTCGGGCTCGGCAGGGGCGATGGCGCGCGGCGCGACGATCGTCTTGATTTTGCTGGCGGCGGCGAGCTGCCGCGAGCGTCCGGTCGCGAAGGCGAGCGCCTTCGACGGCGGGCCGCCAACGGGTGCCGGCGCGGCCGGCTTGGCACCGATCGACGCGCTCGGCACGATCTATCCACGCGATGTTCCGCCCCACCCCATTGCCAGCCGCCTCTGCGAAGTGCTGCATACCGTCGTCGGGCGGCGCAAGGCCGAATGCTGTGGCGGCGATCCGACGCCGCTCCTGGCGACGGAATGTGCTCGCGTTCTGGGGGCGACGCTGCATGCCAAGGCGGTGGAGGTCGATGAAGCCGCCGTCGAGCGCTGTGCCTCTGCGATGGGCGACTCCCTCGCCGGTTGCAACTGGGTCACGCCGAGCCCTCCTCCCACCCCGGAGGCTTGTCAGGCGCTCGTGCACGGCAAACTCGAGCGGGGCAGCGTGTGCCGCTCGTCACTGGAATGCCAAGGAGACATGCACTGCGAAGGGGTCAGCCCCACCAAGACTGGCCTGTGCACACCGCCGGGCGGCGAGGGGGCAGGATGCGGCAGCCACGTGGACGTGCTGGCGGCCTACCTTTTCGATCGCCATCTGGCGACCTCGCACCCCTTCTGCGCCGAGCACTGCTCGCTCGCTTCGCACAAATGTGGACCCCAGCCCAAGCTAGGGTCGGCGTGCGTGGCCAACGTCAACTGCGGGCCTTCGCAGATCTGCGTCACGGGCCAATGTTCCGCCGCCGCGCCCGGCCGTCGCGGCGAAACTTGCAGCGCTCTTCCCTGTGCCGAGGGTTTGCGGTGCATCGACCAACGATGTGCTCCTTTGGCGAGCAGCGCAGAAGCGTGCAGCTCGGACATGGACTGCGCAGCCGGCGGCTGTGTGCAGGGGGGCGAGGGCCGTACCACCTGCGGTGCGAAATGCATCGCGTCCCTCGACGCGCTGCGCGGCCGTGATGGCGGCCCCACCATGCGCCTTCCCAGCACGCCCCGCGCCGATCGTGGCGAGCGTTGATTTTCAGGGACCGCTAGCGCGACCGCGGGCGTCGAGCACTTCGCGCACTTTCCTGGTCAATGCTTCCGGTGTGATGGGCTTTTGCAAGTAGGCGATGTCGGAGTCCATGACGCCATGGCGAACGACGCTGTCGTCGGTGTACCCGGACATGCACAGCACTTTCATCTCCGGCCGCCCTTGGGCGAGGCGCCGCGCCAGCTCGGGCCCACTCATGAGCGGCATGACGACGTCGCTGATCAAGAGGTGAATCGGCTGATCGTGCGATTCGCAGAGCAGCATGGCTTCCCCTCCATTGCGCGCTTCGAGAACGCGATAGCCGTGCCGGCGGAGAATGCCGCGCGCTACCGCTCGGACCTGCTCATCGTCCTCGACGAGCAGCACCGTCTCCGAACCGCGCAGCGTGGCCGGTCGCTCGACGGAACGCACCTCATCGACCGCACCATCGACGCAGGGGAAGTACACCTTGAACGACGTGCCCCTGCCTGGCTCGCTGTAGACCCAAATGCTCCCTCCGCTTTGCTGAACGATGCCGAAAACGGTGGAGAGACCGAGCCCCGTTCCTTTGCCCGTTTCTTTGGTGGTGAAAAATGGCTCGAAAATGCGCCCCTGGGTGGCGCGATCCATGCCGACGCCGGTGTCGCTCACGGCCAGCATCACGTGTGGCCCTGGGCTCGTGCCGAGGTGCCCTCGCGCGCGCTCTTCGTCGATCATGACGTTGGCCGTCTCCATGGTCAGTTTGCCCCCCGTGGGCATGGCGTCGCGGGCATTCACGACGAGGTTCATGATGACTTGCTCGATGCTGCCCCGATCGGCCCGCATCCGGCCGAGCGATCGCGCACACAGCAGCACGAGCTCCACGTCACCGCCGATGATGCGCTGGAGCATCTTGTTCATTTGCTCGAGCACGTCATTCAAGTCGATGATCTTGGGATCGATGACTTGCTGTCGGCTGAAAGTAAGAAGGCGTCGGGTGAGATCGGCGGCGCGCTGAGCGGCCTTGCGGATCTGGTCAATCTCTTCCCGCATCGGCTCGACCGGTTTGAGGTCGGCGAGCAGGAGGTCCGCGTAGCTGAGGATGACCGAGAGGAGGTTGTTGAAATCGTGGGCTACGCCGCCCGCGAGCCTCCCCACCGCTTCCATCTTCTGCGCGTGGCGCAGCTGTTCTTCGGTCTTGCGCAGGGCCTCTTCGGCGTGCGCCCGCAAGGTCACGTCATTGCAGAGCACCAGGCGGACGGGCCGATTGCCGACTTCGAATTCGTGCGCTCGGACCTCGACGTGGAGAATCGACCCATCCTTCTTGCGGTGCCGCCACACGCCCCCCTCGTCGAAGCGCGTTGCGCGGGCGACGTTCTCGCGCAGCGCCGTCACGTCCTCCGGCGGCCGGATATCGGCCAGGGTCATGGTCGTGAACTCTTCACGGCTGTAGCCGTAGTGACTGACGGCCGCGTCGTTCACCAGGACGAAGTTCAGGGTCTCGCAATCGTAGATCCACATCGGCATCGGGTTGTCGTCGAACATCGCCCGATAGCGCTCGGTGCCCTGTGTCACGAGCGTGTCCAATTGCTTGGCCGAGTGCTTCACGGCCGCGTGGGCACGGCGTAGCTCCGTGAGCTCCCGGTCGAACGCACGCAGCGCTTCGGCGAGAAACGGCGAAGTGCGACGAAGTGCGGCCGACCCGTCCTCTGCAAAAGCGGCATGTCGGCCGACCAGCTCGGCATGCAGCGACACCAACTGGGCGCTGCCGATGCCGTTGGCGAGCGCGAGCTCCCCGAGCGCGCGTGCCCGTCCGAGAGCCTCGTCGCTCGGCGCCGCCAGGTACGCGTCCAGCCCTCCAGCGTATTGCTCCGCGAAACCCAAAGGAGAGTGGCTCATGAGGCGTTCCGCCGACGACCGGGTCGCAACGAGAAGCGCTTGGTCTCACCACGCCCCTGGCCCACCCAGACGCGAGCGCGCTTCCCCTCAATGATGGACCCTACCGCACCCAAGGGAAGGTGCGCCACTCCGATTCAACGGGATCGAATGGACGTGTCCGTCAGCCCCACGGAAATCCGCGACGTCGATGGGCTCGACCCAAAGGAACGCCGCGACGGGCACGCTGGATGCCCGCCGCGGCGCGATGTCGGTCGTTGCGCTCGGCCGTTTTGGTTAGAACGCGGCCGGTTTCCCCTTTCCTTCCGCGTCACCCGCGAAGGGCGTGCCGAGGTACGGGAAATACGTTGCCAGCTTACGGCCGTCCCCGGGGCCCCCTACGTAGTCGCTCACCGGCGTTTTCAGCTGCGTGAGAATGAGCGAGAGCTCGACGTCGGTGACGTCCTCTTCCTTCCCGCTTGCCACCGCGGGCCCGCTGAGCGAGCGACCGTTGGGAAAGCCCGACGGGACGGCGACGTCGACGCGCAGGACGTCGCCGGTCCGGCCGTTGGCGATCTCGACGTTGTGTGCGCCCGCTGTGGGGATGTCGTTCAGGTTGATGACCTGGAGAATGTCGACGCGACCGTACTTCAGTGAATCCGGAACGGTGCTGACGCCGAGCTGCGCGTAGCCGCCAATGGCCTCCACGTCGCGCACCAGGATCGGATTCAAGAAGTACGCGCCGAAATTGTCGACGTCGAACGACGGCGTGGTGCGGTTGTACTTGTCCTTGTCCTGCACGCCGATGACGACCTCGTTGATGAGCGGAAGGCCGAGGCGCGACACTTGGCGCCACGGGCCGCTGTCGAGGTAGCCGCGAGGGCAAACACGCGTCCCCGCGAACGCCGGCGCGCACAATGTTCGCGAAGCCCGACGGCTCGCCGAAGCCCAGACGCCGAAGAGCGTCGTGTTGGAGGGCATCCCCGAGGCGACCGCTTGGTTGAACGCCGCCTCTTTGCCTTTGGGCGCGAGCTCGGTGAGCGGAATGGCGAGAGCGATGGTGTGGACGTTGAACCCGGAGACGCCGTCGGGCGCCTTGGTCGGGTCGGTGTTGGCGAAGGTGCCGTTCTGCGTCGGATCCACGTCGTAGATCCGCGAGCGGAAGGGCTGCCCGTTCAACGTGTTCAAACCCACGAAAGAGCCGAGATCGAAGACCTGCGCCAGGTTGACGTAGAAGGCATCGTCGCGAGGCCCGGCGAAAAACTTGTGCCCGCGACTTGCATTGACGACGAAGGTCTTGGCGTAGTCGTCGTAGCTCGGATTCTTGTAGACGAACGTGGCCGTGCGCTGCCCGATGTTGGGTGGCGCCACTTTCACGCGCCGGAAGACGGCCTCGCCATCGTCTTCCCCCGCGCGGCGGATGACGACGTCGGCAGTTTGATCGTACTCGCCGGCCAGCTGCGCGAAGAACTCCTTGCCCCCGCCCGGGCCTGCGTTCTTGTCGTCCACGGCTACCAGCGGGGTCGTCGCGGTCTTGAAGCGGACGTCGACCGTCATGTAATCGAGAAGAATCGGTTTGCCGTTCTTGTCATTGTGGGTGATGTGGATTTGGTAAAGGACGTCGTCAGAGAACTTGTTGTAGTTCGGTCCCCCTTCCGGCAGCTCGAGCGGGATGTAATTGGCGACGAGGCACAGCGATTTCACGCCATTCTCCTGGCAGGTCCAGGCGTAGAGATCGGTGTTGTCCGCGGCAGGGTCGGTGGAGATGGCGGGTGCTTCGCGATGGCTCGACGCGTGCGCGAGGGAGCCGGCACCAAGGGTACCCAGGATGGTCAACAGAGAAACGGAACGTCGATGAAGCTTCATTTGATTTCCTTCACTTTCTTCAATTGCCGCGGATGCGGTAGATGGTTCCCCCGTTCGCCGCGAGCGACGCCCAGATGAACGTGTTGGAGTCGTGGGCCCGCTTGAGACCCGCCGACGAATCTTGAAAAGCCGAGAACTTGTCGGTAACGACGGTCGGCGGCGCCTGGGGATTGGCGACATCGACGATGTACACGGTGTCGCTATGATCCGGACCTTGTCCGGAGATGATGAGGCTCTTGTCGTCCGTGGTGAGCGCGATGCCGGCCGGGTAGCCGGTGACGAACCCGGTGGCGAAGATCGACGCGTGCCCGTCTTGGATGAGGACGATGCCCGCCTCGCTCGAGATGCTCGTGGTGGTGCCGTCGGATACGCCGTCGAAAAGGCGCGTATCGGAGACGAGCACCGCGCCGTCCTTGCGCACGGCGATACCCGAAGGATCGACCAGCGGAGCCCCCGCGAAGACACGACTGACGGAGCTGCCGGCGAGAAGGAACACGCCGGATTCGCCCGTCATGTCGTCGACGCCGCTGAAATAGACGCGGTCGTCGTTGGCCACCGTCACGCCGCGCGGCGCCCACCCGCTGACGACTTCGGTCGGCTCGCCCCCCGTCGTTGCCAGGGAGAGAATGGCACCGCGACCTTCCGCGCCGCCAGCGACGTCAGCGACATAGAGCGTCTTGCCGTCCAGCGAAACGTCGATGTCGAAGGGGCTCACCATCTTGTCGCCCGCGTAGAGCACGGTGGGCGCACCCCCCGCAGCAGGTTGCAACCAGACCCCGATGCGTACGCCCGAGGCCGCCCTCTCCTCGTCGGAAACGCCCTCCAACGTCGCGAGAAAGGCGATGCTCCCGTCGAGGAGCGGGACCCCTGCCCGCGGCTGGGTGAAGGACCCCGGCGCATTGGCAGCCGCCTCGAGCGATTGGAACGGGGGCATGGGCGCGCTCGGCCCGTCCGCGCCGCCGTCCGTGCTGGTCGGCGGCGTGGTCGGCATGTCGGCATGGGCGCCACCGCCGCCGTCGACATTGCCTCCCCCGCCACCGTCGACGGCGCCGTTCGACCCGGCGTCCATGCCGTCGCCGGCGGGTGCACTCTCGTTGCTGCAGCCTATGGCAAAGCCCAGAGCCAGACCCGCGAGTGCGATAGGTCTGCCTGGTGCGCCATCGAACCATCCGTGTAAGTACCTTTTCGACATGCGACCTCCTAACGCCTCCTCGTACGGGCGCGCATGTCGGTTGGATTTTTCGCGACGGCGGCGTCGGGCGATGACGACGATTTCGACGAAATACGTAAATCCGGCGGCGATTGAGGCCCGTATCAGTGAACGGCCCTATGCAACATCGCTCGCTCGCCCTAGTGTTTCTCATCGCGCTCGCCGGTTGTCGCCGCCTCGGTGCCGCCGAGAACCCCGCGCCGGCCCCCACCTCGTCGGCGGGTGATCCGGCCCCTGCCTCGGGCGGGGAGGCAGCGCGACGGCTCGCTTTGGCGCCGACGAAGGAGCATGCCGCGGTCGACCGTCGGATCGCGGCGCTGATCAAGCTGGCCACGGCGCATCCGCGGCGCGCCGACGTCCTCGTGGAGCTCGGGCGTGCGTGGATCAAGAAGGCGCGCGAGACCAGCGACCCAGGGTACTTCCTCCACGCCAACGCCTGCGCCGACCTGGCCCTCGACGTGGCGCCGAACGACGAGCCGGCGCTCGATCTGCGCGCCATGGTCCTGCTCAATGACCACAAGTTCGGTGAGGCTCGGGATGTCGCGCGATCGATTCTGAAGAGCAATCCCGAAGCGGTTCTTGCATGGGGCAGTCTCAGCGACGCGCTGCTCGAGCTGGGAGAGCTCGAGGAGGCAGACCGCGCCGCACAGCGGATGATGGACTTGAAGCCGAGTCTTTCTTCCTACAGCCGCATTTCGTATTTTCAATGGCTGGCCGGAAACACCCGCGCCGCCGTCGAGTCGGCGCGCCTCGCCATCGACGCCGGTGGTGACCCGCAAAACCCCGAGCCGCGGGCGTGGATCCTCGTGCAAGCAGCGATGCTCTTCTGGCACGCCGGTGATTACGCCGGCGCCGATGCCGGTTTTGGCCAAGCCTTGGAGGTGATGAACGATTACCCTCCGGCGCTCGTCGGCCGGGGGCGCGTCGCCATGGCGCAAGGGCACGCCGTGCAAGCGGCGGCGTTCTACGACCGCGCCTGGCGCGCGAGCCCTCTCGTCGAAACGGCGTGGCTTCTCGGTGAAGCGCGCGAGCTGGCTGGCGATGAGGAAGGAGCGTTCCGCGCTTTCGCCCACGCCGAGAAGGAGGGAAAGATCGGCGATCGGCGCACGCTGTCGCTCATGTACTCGACCCGAAAGACCAACGCCGTCGAGGCCCTGCGTTTGGCAGAGCAGGAACGCGCCGCGCGGGGGGACATCGCGACCGAAGATGCGCTCGCCTGGGCCCTCTACCGCAACGGTCGCTTCGCGGAGGCGGAGATCGCGATCGGTCGAGCGCGCCGCTACGGTACCCAGGACGCGCGTCTTCTCTTTCACCAGGGCGCGATCCAAAAGGCGCTTGGTCGCACCGAGAAGGGCGACCAGTTGCTTTCCGCCGCGCTTCGCCTCAATCCGAAATTCGACGTGGCGGGAGCCGCCGAGGCGCGCGCGCTGCTGGAGGAGAAGTGATGCCCCCTCGTCGCCACGACGTCAGTCCCCCCTCGGCGCGCGGTACCCTTCGCGCCGCGTGGGCGGCGCTCTTGGCTGGTGCGGCGCTGGCCCTCGTCCCGACATCCGCTGACGCGCATGCCATCGGCCTCTCGCGCGGCGACTATCGTGTCACCGAACAAGGCCTCGACGTCGCGATGGTGTTCGCGCGCGGCGAAGCGCTGGCTGCCCTCCCTTCGCTCGATCCCGACGGCCACGGTTCGCGGGTCGGGGGCTCGCTCGCCCTCGCTCGGGACCCGCTCACGCGTGACACGATCGAGAAAATTCGTGTCACCACCGCCGAGGGAACCTGCGCGGGAACGCTGGTCGATGCGTTTCTCACCGAGCAGGACGGATGGGAGTTCCGTGCTCGTTATGTCTGCCCCGAGGGGGCCGAACGACTGACGGTTGCGCTCCCTCTGCTCGACGACCTTTCGCACGGGCACCGTCACGCGGCCCACGTCACGGCCGGCGCCATGACGGCAGAGCACCTCCTTTTCCGCCAGCAAGCGGCGTTCGCCATCGATCGCGCGGCAGTCGTTTCCGAGGTCGCCCCCGCTTCCACAGGCCCCTGGGGAGGATTCGTCCGCATGGGGATGGAGCACATTCTGACCGGCTACGATCATTTGCTCTTCCTGTTTGCCCTGGTCCTCGCCGGGGGGACGCTGCGATCGCTCGCCTTGGCCATCACGTCGTTCACGCTCGCTCATTCGGTGACGCTGGCGCTCGCCGTGCTCGGTTTCGTAGCGCCGCCGGCACGATGGATCGAGCCGGCCATCGCGCTTTCCGTCGCGTACGTGGGGGCGGAGAATTTTTTGGTGCGGCCCCGGCCGCGCTATGGGATCGCCTTTCTGTTCGGTCTCGTGCACGGGTTCGGATTTGCCGGCGCGCTCGGGGAAATCGCCATCCCGCGCGCGGACGTGCCGTGGGCCCTCTTTTCCTTCAACCTTGGCGTCGAGATCGGGCAACTCGCGTGGATGGTTCTCTTGGGGTTCTCGATGACGCGGCTGCGTCGCCTGGACGGGTTTGGGCGGCGCGCGGTCCCGGTGCTATCGGCTGCCATCGTCGTCGTCGGATTGTTGTGGTTCGTGGAGCGCCTGCACAGTCCGGCGGTCGACACGCGAGGTGTGGCATGCGCCGGCGATCGGTGCGGATGATCGACCATGGACGTGCTCGAATCGTCGACCGGACGAGCTTCGCGAATGCCACGCACATTGACCCTGCCAGCCCTCCGTGCTGACGTCGAACCCATGCGGCCCGTCGTCCGAAACCCAGAGCCAGTCGAGACCGCCGACGCGGACGAAGTGCTCATCGTCGGCGCAGCGGGGGGTGACGCCGCCGCCTTGGCGCAGCTCTACGATCGCTATGCTGCGGCGCTTCTTTCGGCCGGCGAGCGCATTCTCGGTGCACGACGCGACGCGGAAGATTTGCTCCACGATGTCTTCGTCGAGGTCTGGCAACAGGCGGGCAGCTACGATCCCGTGCGCGGCAGCGTCAAATCATGGCTCTTCTTGCGTATGCGCAGCCGAGCCATCGATCGGTTGCGCCTCGCCTCGCGCAAAAACGTCGAGCTCGGCGATCACGTGCTGGCGACCGCGACGCGGGACCTCGCCGAAGATCCGGCCCTGGCTCCCGACCGTGTCCAGGTTCGGAGTACCCTCGAAGTGCTTCCCCATGATCAACGCGTCGCCATCGAGCTTGCCTACTTCGGCGGCCTTTCCGGCGCGCAGATCGCGGCCCAGCTCGGAGTGCCGCTCGGCACCGTCAAGACGCGGCTTGCCCTCGGCATGTCCAAGCTGAGAGCGGCCTTCGGCGAGGGCAGGGAGGTGGGCGAATGACGAACCATCTCGCGCCTGGATTCGGGCCGCTCGAGCTGGAGCTGCTCGACGAGACCGAGCAAGAGAGCGTTCGCACGCACCTCGACGGCTGCGGGCGCTGCGCTGCGGAATACCGCCTCTCGGCGGAAGCACTCACCAACCTCGCGCTGTCGTTGCCGCGGGCGACACCTTCACCCTCGGTGCGCGAGCGGGTGCTGAAGAGCGTGCGCACGACGAACCGCTTCGAGATGTTTGCGGCGCAGGTGGCCGAGCTCATCGACGTGAGCATCGACAAGGCGCGCGAGCTGGTGGGGCGCATCGACGACGCCAAGTCGTGGATGGCCACCCAGGTGGCCGGTGTCCTCAGCTACGACTTACCGGTAGGACCAGCGGCAGTCGACGCGGTGGTGGGCTTCGTGAAGTTGCGTCCCGGCGTCGTCTTTCCCGACCACGAGCACATGGGGGACGAAGCGATGCTCGTGGTGCAGGGGAGCTGCATCGACTCCAACGGGACCGTCATGCGTCGCGGCGATTTGATCCGCCTGCCCCCCGGAACGCACCACGACTTCAAGGCGCAGCCCGGCCCCGACTTCATTTATCTCGGCGTCGCCAAGAACGGCTTCATGATGTTCGGTGAGCACATCAAGCCAGGCGATCCGCGGGGTTAGAGGGGCACCGACGCCGCACCGCGAACGAGGGCCAGACTATTTGCAGCACACGGTCGAAATGGTTCCCTGATTGAGCTGGACGCCGCCCATGGGGTTGGAGGGTGCCGTCTGAACGCAGGTCGGGTCGCCCGCGATCTTCGCATTGGCTTTGACGTTATTGATGGGGTATTCAAACGGCGCAGCGTTACAAGACGTCGTTGCGTACATGAAATAATCCGGTCCGGCGACGCACGGCCTGTTGTCGATGAGCACACTGGTGAGCGTGCAGGTCAACGCCGATCCGCACGTGCAGGAGCTGCAAGTGCGCGTGTCGTCATAGGTGGGGGCGTACACGGTGCCGTTGGGATACCCCATCGGACAAATCTGGGTTCCCAGTTTGGAGATGCAGAGGCTGGCTTCCTGGTTTTGTGAAAGACAAGCGCCCGACGGACAGGTCAGATTCGGCGCGCAGATCGTCGCCGTTTTCGTCGCGGGGGGAGGCTGAGTCGTCGGCGTCGGGTTCGCAGCGCAGGCGGGGCTCGGACCGAAAACGACGTCGCTCAGGCTGTAACCATGGCCCATGAAGATGTTGCCGATGGCCCCGCTCGTCGCGCAGCTCGTCGAAATGGCGAGGGATCGTGTGCCCGAGACCGGCGACGCGCAGTCGGTCGCTTCATTGAGCGTTACCGTACCTGCACACGCCTGCGTGCCGCTGCACCCACAGCTGCACGTGAAGGGCGCGCCGGTCGCGCTCGTGTAGACCGTCTGCGGAAATCCAAATCCGCCGGGACAGCTCGACGCCGGCAATGCAACCGGCGACCAACCCGCCGGTATCGACACGCAAGTCGATGGCGCGGGGGTGCATGGTCCCAACGTTCCGGTGAGGTCACAAGTCTGCGTCGCGCCGGCGTTGCAAGTCGTGGCATCGCCGCACGAAACGGTCGTCCCCGGAACGCACATGCCGGTGCACACACCTTGGGAGCAGACGTACGGGCAATTCGCGTCGCCGTTCTGCCAGCCGCCGGTGTCATCGCATGTCTGCGGGTTATTCCCGGTGCATTGCATGCTGCCAGGAACGCAGGCACCCGTGCAGACGTTGACCACGCACGCGTACTGACATTTCAGCGTCTCGATCCAATGCCCCCCTAGACAGATGTAGACACTGCGACCACGGCATTCGGTCGCGTTGGGCACGGTGCAACTCGAGTCGTCGGCAACATCTTGGATCGTTGCGTCGGGGTTCGGTGGGCCTGCTTCGACGTCGCCGCCGATCGAAACGTCGCGGTTGATGACACCGCCCGCGCCGTCGCTGATGGAAGCGTCGCGATCAGAGCCGCCTTGCCCCGCGGCACCGCCTTGCCCGGCGCCGCCTTGTCCCGCCGCGCCACCTCGCCCCGCGCCGCCACCGCCCGCCGCGCCCCCTTGTCCCGCGGCGCCACCTTGTCCGGCGCTGCTGCCCGCGGCGCCACCTTGTCCAGCGCCGCCTTGCCCCGCACTGCCCCCTTGTCCCGCGTCGCCCCCTTGTCCGCCCGTTCCACCGAGACCCCCCGCGCCACCGGATCCCGTCGACCCGTCTCTCCCGAGCTCGTGCACGTCATTGTCGAGGATGAGGTTGCATCCGACAGCCGCGACGCCCAACGCAATGGCGACGAGCGCCGTGCCGATCGCGCGCATCACCACGACCCCCGGATCTGCACCGACCCGGGACCGATGTCGGCTTGCAGCGCGGTCGTGCGCGACGGCGTCTTGGCGGTAAACCAGAGGATGGCGCCCGTCGCGAGGCCAACGCCGCCCACCGCAAAGGCGATGGTGGAGATGTTTCCCGCGGAGCGCGCGTCGTTCCAGAGCTCGACGCCGGCTTGGTCGCTGCACGCGCCGGGACACTTGGTGCTCGCGTCGCTGTGTTTCGACATCGACTGGAGCCCGAAGATGGTGCCTACCGCGACGCCGGCGACGCCCACCCCGCCGGCGACGAGCGCGACGATTCTTTGGGTGCTTCCCGCTGAGCTCGACACGCGGTCGACCGAAGTCTCGATGGCCGGGTTCGGGGCCGCCCTCGCCGCCGGCGCCGCGGCGGACAACGATGGCTGAGCGGGGGGCGCGCCGAACTGGAGCACCTCGCGTCGATCTTTTTGCCCCTCGCGGATCACGAGCTGCTTGGTGATGGGTGGCTGCCCGGCGACTTCGAAGGTGAAGGTGTGCGCGCCGGGATCGAGCGAGATGGAGCTGCCGTCCAGTTTCTCGACCAGTACGTCACCGTCCATGGTCACCTTGACGGCGGAGAGATCGTTGCCCGCGCCGTCTTTCGCCTCGACGACCACGGTGGGCAGCGACGCGTTGACGAGGTCGATCCGCCGCAAGCACTCCTTGCGAACTTCCCCGGGGCAGGTGGACGCCGCGCAGACGAGGAGCTGGGTGCGTGACGCCAGCAGCTTGTGCTCGTTGCGCAGGGAGATCGACTTGTCGTTGGCGGTCAGACACTCGCCGATGGTCGGATCAGCGGCGCTGACCGGCCTGTCGATGCCGATGAGCAGTGCGCTGGCGCAGACGAAGAGAGAAGGCGCTTTCAGAAAGCGGTTCATGGTTTTGCGCTAGTGGAAGCACTCGGGTTTGAAGTGTTTCTCCCCCTGTGCATCGAGGTAGAAGTTGGGGTCGCAGTTGGCCTTGGGTTTCGTAGTCGGGGGCGCGCGCGGAGCAGGGGCCGCCTTCTTCGCCGCGTTGGCGACGTTGGCTGGATGGGCGGCAGGCGCGGCGGCGTTGGAGGGCTCGCTCGGTGCCTGCAGCGCGGCCGCCGCGGGCGGCGTTTCCGAAGCCGCCGGTTCGGCTGCCGCGGTCACGGCGGGGACGGGCGCCGCTGCCACGGGATTCGGCGCGGCCGTTGTCGTCGATTGCACGAGCCCGGAAGCCGCAGGCGGCGCAGTGTTCGATTGCGCGACACGCAGCGCAACGATGCCGATCACGACCACGGCGCCGACAGCAACGGCGATGGCGATGGCGAGCGTCTTCCCCTTGCCCCGCTGCATCGGTATCTGGGTCTTGCCGAGCGGCTCGATGGTCCCGCCCCAGGCGCCGGCCGCGGCTGCGGGAACCGGCGCGGGCCCCGCTTCGGGCGCGGCGCTCATGGCGGGTTGCCCCGACGCCTCATGCGATCGCATGATGGTTTCCACCGATTGTTTCCCGCGCGAGCTGGCGAAGTCGCGCAGCGCGACGGCGAGACGCGCCACGCTGCCGTAGCGCTTGTCGCGATCCTTCTCCAAGCACCTCAGAATGACGAGCTCGAGGGCCGCCGGTGCATCCGCGCGCAAGGTGCGCATGGGCGCCGGTTGCTGCGTCGCGACCCGCAGGCAGACTTCCGGAAGCGCGTTGCCTTCGAAAGGTGTGCGCCCCGTCACGAGCTCGTAGAGAATGACACCGAGCCCCCAGATGTCGGTCCGAATGTCGACCCCGCGGGTCGACTCCATCTGCTCGGGCGACATGTAGAAGGGCGACCCCATGATGGCCGTCGTCTTGGTGTGGTTGAGCGCGGCACCGGCGCCGCCGGTCAGCTTGGAGATACCGAAATCGAGGACTTTGATGGTCACCGTGCCGTCGGGGCGGCGCGCGCAAAAGAGGTTGGCCGGTTTGAGATCGCGATGGACGATGCCAGCGGCGTGCGCTTCGGCGATGGCTTCACACGCCTGCAGCACGTAATCGACGGCTTCATGGATGGGCAGCGTGCCCCGCTTCTGGATGAGGCTCGAGAGATCGTCCCCCTCCAAAAACTCCATCACCATGTAAGGAGCGCCGGTATCCAGCGTCCCCACGTCGAACACGCGGGCAACATGGGGGCTCGTGATGCGCACGGCGGCACGCGCCTCCCGTGCGAACCGCTCGACCGCTTCGGCGCTGGTCGCGAGCTCGGCCCGCAGCAGCTTGATGGCGACCTTGGTATCGAGCTGCAGGTGGTGCGCCACCACGACGTACCCCATGCCTCCTTCGCCGATGACGCTGTCGATCCGGTATTTGCCCGCCACCACCTGGCCGACGAGAACCTCCGGTGTCATCGCTGAGCTCCCAAGTGCTGCCTGTCGTCTCCCAAGCGCAAAACCTCTTTTGGCCCTTGCAGGATGATAGACCGACTAGCACTAGCCCTGCGGTCAATTCTCTTCGCACCCACACACGCGGTGGCTGTGCGAGAGTCGCCGCGATCGCGGCGAGGATGGGACTCAGCTCACCAATCGGAGTCCGGCGATGGTCGCGCCGACCGGCGCGTCCTCCCAGACGATGGCGTGGAGGGCGCCGAGCAGCGGTAAATCGGAAATGCCGTGCTCGCGCGCGAAACGCCAGGCGGCGGCAATCGCCGCGTACCCCTCGGTGAGCTCGCCGGCGGCGAGCATGGCGGCCGCGACCGCGCGCGCGGGCTGCCCGGCCCCAATCCGTTCGCCGAACGCGCGATTCCGTCCCCCCGCGGCGGTGACGTGCAGATCGCCGACACCGGGCGCGCCTATCACCGTCGCCTCGCGCCCTCCGCCCGCCAGCACCAGGCGGCGCATCTCGACGATCGACTGGGTGAAGCATGCCGCACGCGCGTTGTGCGCGTCCTTGCCGACCAGACCATCCCAAATTCCGAGCCCCGTTGCGTAAGCATTCTTCAGGGCGGAGCACATTTCTGCGCCGGCCAAGTCGTCGCTCAGCTCCACCTGGAGATGATCGCCGGCCAGCGCTTGCGCACACGCGCGCGCGTCGGGACCAGCGAACACCATCCAGGTGAGGACACCTCGCGCGATCTCCATCGCTTTGGCGGGACCGGCCGCATGCACGAAGCGAAGCGGGTGCTCCGCCGTCTCGGTGAGCGCTTCGTCGATGCGCACCATTTTTCCTGCCCGCCCCTGGAGAAAGCCCTTGGTGACGGAGAGGATCGGAACGTCGGGCAAGAGGGTGCGCGCCTTCTGCATGACGGTCACCGCGCCGTCGGAATTGATGCAGTGAATGACGAGATCGGCGCCATCGAGCGCCTCCTCCAATTTCGGCGCGCGCAAGACACGCATCCCGTCGAGCGTCAGGCGCAGGCGCGGATGCACATCGCCGCGCTCCACCGCATCGAGCAGATCGTCGTCGAGCCACGTTCCCCAGAGACGAACGTCGTGACGGCGCTTGACGGCCACCGTCGCCATGGCGCTGCCCATGTAGCCTGCTCCGAGCACCGTGATCCGCATGGGCAAGGGCTTTATCACAACTGGCGGCCGTCACGTTCGACCTTCCGTCCACGGGATTCGTTTTCATTTCCACGTGATCGTGTCGTCAACGCAATGGCTGCCGACGTATGTTTTCACGCTTGTTGACAATAACGCTGCAACAATGAAGTGGCGCTGCTCGAGGCCTTGTGCGCTGCGATTCTGCCTCGATTGTTCATACGCGCGCTCGTGAGCAATTGGCGTTTCCTCCGTGCGGTTGCTGATAGAATCCATTCGTCAATCAAAGCGTACGGGGGTCCACCGCTCCGCTCGAGGGGAGACGACCATGAGACGACGGACTGTCTACTTGCTAGTCGCTGGGTTGTTCGGCAACGCGGCGAGCTCGAGCTGCGGGGTAGACGAAGCGATTTTCGATACGCCCGACGGCGGAGCCGGTGGTAACGAGGGGGACTCGGGTTCGTCCGACGCAGATGCCGCGGGGCGCGACGGTCAAAGCGGGGGCGGAGGGTCGGGCGCGGGCACCGGGACGGGCGGTACGACGGGCACCGGCGGCAGTGCGACGGGCGGAAGCACCGGTACCGGCGGCGCGGGCACGGGCGGCAGCGGTGGATCGGGCGCAAGCGCCGGCAGCGGCGGGATCGGCACCGGAGGCAGCGCGGGCAGCGGCGCGACAGGCGGTAGCGGCGGTGGCGTGGGCGGCAACGCGGGGACCGGCACCGCCGGAACCGCAGGTGCAGGAACGGGCGGCGGCGCAGGCAAAGGCGGAAGCGCAGGCACCACGAGCGGTGGGACGGGTGGCACCGCCGGCGTCGGAGGAACGGGGGGCAAAGGAGGCGCCGGCGGGAGCGGCGGTCAAGCCGGTACCGGCGGCATCGGCCCTGACGCGGGTGGCGGCAAAGGCGGCACCGGCGGGAGTGGCAAAGGTGGCAACGGTGGAACCGCCGGAACCAGCGGCGGCAAAGGCGGAAACGGCGGCAGCGGAGGCAACGGCGGTGACGGCGGCAAAGGCGGATTCGGCGGAGTCGGCGGATTCGGTGGCAAAGGCGGATTCGGTGGCACCGGTGGATTCGGCGGCAACGGCGGCAAAGGTGGATTCGGCGGCGGCGACGGCGGAAAGGGCGGCAAAGATCCGTGACGGCGCAGGCGCGCTCATGAAGCGCGGCGCGTGAGCCGCCGCGCAGAGCTCCCCTCGAGGGGCGGTGCTGCTAGCGACATGCACTCGGATTCGGCAGTGCGCACGTCGTGCCGACGCATGTCGCCGGCTGCAAGCACACCGGGGCACCCGCGAAGTTGCCGCACGGCTCGCCTTCGCGCCGTCTCGCTTCACATCGACCGGTGCCCATGTTGCACCAGGCATCGGCCCGGCAGAACTGACCCGCGAAGCAAGGCGCGCCGGCGGCGGGTCGCCCGGGGTTCATTTGGCACCTGTTCGTCGTGACGTCGCAGGCGAGCCCCTGCGCGTCGTTGCATTCGAAGGCCATCGGATCGCAGGGCGCGCCCATGCCGAGGCGTTTCCCACATCTTCCCTGCCCCGATGGGGGGACGATGCAGACCAAGCCGAATGCACACAAGGGGCCGGTGAATCGGCAAGCGTCGCCCTCGCGCAGGTACGCAACGCACGTCCCGTTGATGCAATGAAGGCTGTCCTGGCAGGACGCGTTGCAGGGCGCGCCGATCGGCGAAAGCGTCGAGCAGACGCCGCAAAGCGAATTGTCGGGGGGAAAGCAACCGGCCCCGCGACACTGCGCGCCGACGCCACAGGGCGCGCCATCGAGGAGATCGCCGGCGGGTGCATCGCAGATCTCGGGCCAGTTGGCCTGACCGGCGTAGTTGTCGCAGGTGAACTGACTCAGCAAAGCTACGCAGGTGCTCACCCGCGCCGGCGTCTCGTTCGACCCCGCGGCCGCGAGACGGAGGTCGCAGCGAATCTTTCTTCGTTCTCTGCAGATCGCCGGATCGCCCCACAGGAAGTTGCGGAAAAAGAGCACGTTGCACGACTGCTCGAGCGCGCAGAGTTGGTTGGCGTAGTCGGTGCAAGGATCGCCGCTCGTGCCGTCGGTCGTGCCGTCGAGCGGCGCTCCCGTGTCGGCAGGATTTGCGGCGTCAGCGGGGGTCGTTGCGTCGGGTCGCGTTCCAGACGCATCGATGCCCGCATCTTGTTCGTCGAGCATGCCGAGCCAAATATGCGTAGCGCATCCAGGAGCTGCGCCGAGCACCAGCGCGATCGCGAGCCATCGCGGCGCGATGCTTCCGTGACACCGAACCCGCATCTTCGGTCCGATCAGCGTGTGTTGTCCACCACGCGCTGCGCTTGGGCACGAAACCGACCGCGTGGATAACGCTGGAGGTAAAGCCTCGCCAACTGCGTCGCTTCGTCTTGTCCGAGCGTGGCGGCCGTCTCTACGGAAAGCGCGAGCGCCTCCTCGTGCAGAGCGCCGGTCGGGTTCTTGGCCCGGTACTCGGAGGCAAGCTCGCGTGCGCGTGCGATGTTGCCGGCCCGCCGCTCGCGGATCGCCTCGACCATGAGCGCGCCACTCCCGAGCGGATCGACGGACTCGGCGACGGCCACGCGTGGCCTCGAGGACGTCGATTTGTGCAGCAGCGCCCCGGCTTGCGGCACCGGTGCTTCGGCGAGTCGAGACGTGTCCGCGGTTGGTTCGGCAACGGGGGTTGGCGCGGGCGGTGCGGCTGGTGGCGCGCGGCGTGGCACCGCCTTGGCTTGTGTCGTCACGGGCGCGGGCGTCGCCTCGAGGGTTGCTGCTTGTAGTCGCTCCCAGACGTGCGGCATCGTGGCGCTGGCCACGGCAGCGCCGCACAGCAAGAGACCGGCGATCACCGGTGCACTCGCGCGCCCCCTCGGCCACCTCGACGCCGATCGCTCGAGCGTCGTCCATACGCGTTGCATCTGCTCGGACGACGGTTCGGAGGGATGAACCTGTTGCAAGAGCGTGGCGAGATAAGCCTCGTCGGGATTCGATGTATCGAACTGCTCGGGGAGCCGCTTCACGGTAGCCTTCCTTGTGTGCGCGCTTGGTCGATTAGCATGTAGAGCTCCTTGCGTGCGTTACGCAGGCGGCTCCATACGGTGTTGAGGGGCACATCCTCGAGCTGCGCGATCTCCTCACCGGTGTAGCCTTCGATTTCGAACAGGATGAAAGCCGTCCGGTGCGACTCCGAGATTTGCGCGAGAAGCCGGGTGAGAAATCGCACGCCTTCACGATGTTCCAGCACCTCGCTCGGATCGGGCTGGGGAGCGATCGACTCGCGTCGCACACGCCCGTCGTCGTGCCGTTGCCCCAAAACGCGGCGGAACCAGGCCCCCTCGCGGTAGTCCCGAACGGTGCGTTGCGTAATGAGATACAGCCATCCCGCCAAATTCCTGCCGTCGAACTTGGAGAGCTGACGTCGCACGACGACAAAGGTCTCCTGGGCCAGATCCTCGAGATCGGCGTCGAGGCCTCCGAAGGCTCGAATCCAACGGACCACATGAGGGAATCCCTGCGCATAGACCTCCTCGAAGGTGAGCGCATTCGTCTCGCTTCGATCCGACGACGCTTCGCCCTCCGAGGGCTTCGCCGCCATGACCTCAGCCGAGATCGACATCAATAATAAATGGGGCCTCGTGCCGAAAAACTTCACGATTTCACTCTAGCGCAACTGTGACACCGCCGGACACGCCGAGCCAGAGCGCCGGCATCTCACCGACGCCCCCCCGGGGGTCGATGTCGAGCACAAAAGGAAAGGGTCGAACGACGGCCTCGGCCGACAAGAATGCCCCGAACTGCTTGCTGAACCAGAACCGGGACCATGCGGAGACGCGGCCTCCGACCTCCAGGCGCAGCTGGCGGCGTGCCCCCTTCAGGTTCTCTCCAGCGATGGACAGAATGCTAGCGCTCGGGCCGACTTCGGCCCCGATTTCCCAGACCTTCGTTCTCGTGGTGAAGCCCGCTGCCACGTCGATCGGAATCCACCAAGCATCGGCGTTGGCAACGTCGAAATGAAGGGTGCCGTGCAGGACTCCCGCGCCAAGGCCCAAGTGAAAGCCTCGTTTGCCTCGCGCGAACGCCGCGACGCCTTGGGCCACGGCGTTCCTGCGGTGCTCGCCTTCGGGCGCGACCAGCATCACCGCGCCGAGTGCCGTGTCCCACTGCCATCCGCTCGGGCGTCGCTCGGGCGGCGGGCGCGGTGCGTCGACGGGCGGGACCACCGGAGCCGGAGCGGCGGGCGGCTCGGACGGCAGGTCGGCAATCGCGGGCGGATCGACCACCATCGCGACGAACACCGCGGCGTGTCGAGCGCGTTCCGTACATTGATGAGCGCCATCGTCGAAGGACCGCTCTTGACCGGCGATGGTCACGCGAAAACGCACGCCTTGATCGGAAACGGTTGCCTCGGCTGCGCCCGGCGACCCGGTGTCCGCCGTGATCTTGGTTCGCGGAAGCATCCGCTCGAGGACCGTCGCAACCTGCGCCGCGGTCGGACACGCAGCGTCTTGTCCCACGACGCGCAGCGACGGCGGAGGATCGGCAAAGGCAGCGGGAAGGTGGACCACGCTCGCGAGCAGCACGCTCGCCGCGCCGCACGCGATCGCCGGAGTGCGACGCATGCGCCTTGATTCCCACGCGCGGGACTTCGATTTCAAGTCCTGCGGCGATCGTCCCCATGGGCGGGTCTCTATTCGGTTCGTCACGGGCGCCCCGGCGCCGAAATGAAGTTTCCGCGGCGTGTGCCCCATTTTGAAGGTTCGCAGGAGCGTGGCGCGAAGGACACGTCCGGTGGTAGCACAGGAGTCGGTGGGTCCGGAACCGGCAGCGGTGCCGGAGCCACGACGATTCGCGGATCTCCTTTCGCGGCAAGACGCCGAACGGCTTTTACTGGAAGACGTTCGACATCTTCACCGGCCAGCTTACCCAGCAAGGATCGTCCGAGGGCGCGGCAGCGCGTGCGTTCCCCTCGGTGCGTGGACCAACGTTGCCTGCGCCCTGGCGCCGACGACGCTGGCCTGTGGCGACGACAGATCGAAAAGCGCGTCCGGGATCTGCTTCAATGGCGCCGACCGACCGCGCAACGACGCGCATCGCTGCCTCGGCGGCGCGGCCATTTCAAGTCCTACTGCGATAGTTCAATGGGGCGATGATCCCCTTCGTCCTTGTCGGGCGTCTTCGGCGCCGAAATGAAGATCGCGCTGCGTGTGCCCCATCTTTAAGAGAGTGCTTTCCCGTTGCTCGAGGC
Organism: Polyangiaceae bacterium; assembly: GCA_035318465.1. Taxonomy (GTDB): domain Bacteria; phylum Myxococcota_A; class Polyangia; order Polyangiales; family Polyangiaceae; genus DASWDH01. Next base: position 28,602 of record DATHES010000155.1, on the reverse strand, counting down.
GATACGGCCGCGAAAGGACTCTTCAAGAAACCCATCGTGCGGCCGTCGAGCCGCTGAGCAGTCGTGTGTCGCCCGTGGGGCTCTCGGCACTGCTGACGAGCGGAGCTTGGAGTCTCATCGAAAACGCACCCGGGGAGCGTGGCGCGAAGGACACACCCAGCCGTAGCAACGCAACGAGGGGCTCCGGCCTCACGACCGGGACTGGCACGGCGGAAACCGGCACCGTTGGACCCCCGTCAGACATTTGATGTTCGAGATCTGCCGCCAAGCGAACCCAGTATGGACGTTCATCCGCAACCCGGATGAACCAGAAGGGCTGTCATGAGAAAAGCGAGTGTTTCGACGCTGCTTTGGGGCGGAACCTCCCGCAGCTGCGTGATGCGTTTTGCGTTAGCGGCACTCTCGGTGAGCGTCCTCACCTCGTGCGGCAGCGGCACCATCGGTGACACTCCGGGAAGGGGCTCGCCGGGCGGCACGCGCGGGACGGGCACCGGAGCGGGCACCGGCACCGGGCCAGGCGCCGGCACTGGGCCAGGCGTGGGCACCGGACCAGGCGCGGGCACCGGACCAGGCGCGGGCACCACCACCGGCACCGGCACGGGTGGCAGCACCGGGGCGGGTGGCGGCACCGGGACGGGTGCCACCGGGGGGACAGGTGGCACGAGCGGAGCGGGCGGCGCGGGCGGCGGCCCGACCGCTTGCACGCAGGCAGTCCCGACAACGTCGCAGCTGCCGCGCCTGACTCGCGCCGAGTTCGACAACACCACGCGCGATCTGCTTGGGATTGACGTCAAGCCGTCGTCCCTGCTCGCGCCCGACACGGTCGGGAGCGTGGACCAGCGAGCGTGGACGGGCTTCCAAGCCGCGGCGGATTCGCTCGCCACGCAGGTGATGGCCAATCCCACGGCGCGTGGCAAGGCGATCCCCTGTGCGCCGAGCGGGGACGGCGTCGCGTGCGCCCAACAGTTCATCCAGCAGTTCGGGCAGCGCGCATTCCGACGGCCGCTCACTCCGGCAGAGGTGGCGCGGTTTCAACTTCTCTACACGAACCGTGCGCAGATCACGGCGACGGGAACGTTCGACGAAGCCGCCCAGGTGATCCTCAGGTCGTTCCTGCAGTCGCCCTCCTTCTTGACCCGAGCAGAGGTCTCCGAGGCGGCGCCTGATGGGGCAAACTTCGCACTCAATGGCTACGAGATGGCCACCCGCCTTTCCTACATGATCTGGGGAACCATGCCCGACGACATCCTGTTCACGGCGGCTGCCGCGAACAAGCTCTCGGCCGCGGCGGATATCCTCGCGCAGGCGCAGCGGATGCTGAAGGACCCCAAAGCGCGCGCGAGGGTGGCCGAGTTCCACGAGCGTTATGCATTGATGGGCGAGGCCACCCGCTGGTCGGAAGCGTCGCACGATCCGGTCGCGTTTCCGGCGTTCAAAGCAGGCATGGCCCCTCTCTTGGCCGAAGAGGCCAAACGGTTTTTCGACTACATCACGTTCGAACAGGGTGGGACGTTCCAGGACCTCCTCACCAAGCCAGTCGCCTTCGTCAACAAGGACCTGGCGCCGATCTACGGTCTCAACGCCGCCAACTTCGGAGCGGACCTTCAGCTGACGAACCTCGATCCGACGCAGCGATCGGGCGTCTTCACCCACGCCGGCTTCCTCGCCTCGTATTCGTCGTACGAGCGGTCGTCTCCCATCCTTCGCGGAGCGTTCATCGAGAAGCAGGTGCTCTGCCGAGAGATCCCGCCGCCACCTGCCGACGCCTTCAACTCGCCATTGCCTACGACGGGCACGACCAACCGCGAGCAAGTCACCGCGCAGACGTCGGCCGCAGCTTGCGCCTCGTGTCACAGCGGGATCGTCAACCCGCCCGGTTTCGCGCTGGAGGCGTATGACAGCATCGGTAACTTCCAGACGAAGGAAAGGACCACCGGCGCGCCCATCGACAGCGTGGCCGACGTCGCCATCGGATCGAAAACGGTGCGCGTCAACGGTCCGGTGGAGCTGATGGCACAAATCGCAGCCTCCTCCGAGGGGCAGAGTTGTTACGCTCAGCGATTGATGTCCTACGCCTACGAACGCGACCTCACGACCGAGGACACCTGCACCGTGCAGACGCTGGCGGGCAAGATGTCCCAGAGCGGTTACACCCTCGTCAATCTCATTACGGACCTCACCCAAACTCAGGCATTCCGCGTGCGCGCGAAGGTGCAGCCATGAATCGAAGACTCTTTCTCAAGGGCGTTGCCGGCGCAACACTTGCGGCGCCATTCCTGAGCTCCTTGATGCCGCGCGCCGTTCGGGCGCAGGCGGTCGCCGCTGCCCGACGGTTGGTGATTTTCTATACCAACAACGGGTGTCTGACCAACCGCTGGTTCCCCAAGGTCGAGAGCGGACCGATCGACGCCGCCGCTCTAACGGGAACGACCCTCGAGCCGCTCGCCCCCCTCGCGGCGAAGTTGCTCTTCCCACGCGGTCTCGCGATGTACCCCAAAGGGACGATCAACGGGTACTTCGATCCGCACGATCAGGGCATGGGGTCCAAGCTGACGTGCGCACCCATCGATCCGGCGGGGAGTCATTACGCCACATCGACCTCCCTCGACTGGGTGGCCGCCAAGCTCGTCAATCCGGGCGCCAAGAGCCCTTTGGTGCTTTCGGTTGGATCGACCGGCGCCAACGTCAAAGGCATCGTCTCCTACCAGGCGGCGAATACACCTTATTCGCCCGAGGCCAATCCCAAGAACGTCTACACCTCGCTGACGGGGCTCTTCGGCAGCGGCACCACGACGCCTGCAGACTACAAGGTGCTGCAGGGCAATAGCGTCATGGATCTCGTCAAGGGTGATCTCGAGACCCTCAAGGGGATGAACATGAGTGCCGCCGACAAGGCGAAGCTCACCGACTGGCAAGCGCTCCTTCGGCAGACCGAGATCAAGATCACCGCGGCTTGCAACGCCCCCAACGCCGCGGGCCTCGGCATCACGGACGCTACCGTCACTGCGGCGGGGGCCGGCGGAAGGGACATGGCAAAGGCCTTCACGATGGGCGGCGATATGATGATCAATCTCATCGCCCTCACCATGATGTGCGACGCCAACCGCATGATCATCCTTCAATGGCCGGGCTTTGCGACATTCACGTGGGACGGGATGGCCCACACCGCTGACCATCACGGGACCTCGCACCGAAACGGGAGCGTCGCGGTGGGTGGTACCTGCGCCGCCAATGTTCTGGAGAATATCGCCCAGATTGATAACTGGTACGCGGGCCGCTACACGAAGCTGGTCAACCTCATCAACAGCGTCAAAGAGGGCGACCGCACGATGCTCGATAATTCCGCGGTCATGTGGCTTCCAGAGCTTGCCGACGGGAACGCCCACAACAACAACAATCTCCCCATCGTGATCGCCGGGAGCGCGGGCGGCTATCTCAAGCAAGGCGTTTCGGTGAATCTCGACACCAAGACGCTCGGAACAGGAAATAGCGAAGCCAGTTGCTCCAATGGCATGACCTCGGTCGGGTTCAACACCGGCTCCAACACCGGAACCGTGCCTCTCAACAAGCTCTACGTGACGCTGCTCAACGCCCTCGGCGCCACGAACAACGGCGCACCGATCACGGAATTTGGCACGATGGATACCAGCGACGTGGCCAAGGGCATCACCAATCCGGGTGAGTTCACTACGCTGAAGGCGTAGTCGATCTTCTGCTGCAACTTGAACGGCACTCGCCGACCCGACGCGTCCTATTGCTCGCCCACGTGCGGATGACGTTCATCCAACCTGCTGGCACGGATAGACCGCCGCAAGCCTGAGCCGTGTGTGTCAATACACGTGTATTGACAAGTGAGGAAAGAGATTCTCGGCGGCTGAGCCGGTCGAAATCTCGCTGCCGCTGATCGCGCGCTTACGTCAATCGGGTGCACCGGCCACGAGCCACTGCCGGATTTCTTCGATTTCGGAGTTGAGCAGCGCAGGCAGTCCGCGCGGCATCCGCTGCCCGAGGCGGCAAGCGGCCTGCGCGGCGTCGGCACCGCAGTTCGTTCGACCGACATCGCACGCCGGAGTGTCGGAGACCTTGAGCAGCAGGTAACTTCGGCTCGGATCCCCGGGAGCGAGGAGGGGCAGGGCATCGCTACAGCGCGCGCTGGCGGCGGCGCTGTCGCGCACGACGCGAATATCGCTGAGATCGAGACCTGCACTCGGTGTCGGGCCCGTGTGACAGCTGGCGCAGACGGTCAAGATTGCTTGGATCCGCTGTGACGAAGGAACTGGGACGCAGGTGGCTGCTTGACACGTTCCGGTGATGCCCTCCGGCGTCGCACACGCGCTGTCGTTGGTGCGCGGCGCATGATTGCACTGGGCGTCGACACAGGTATCCACCGTGCACGCGTTGCCGTCGTCACAGCCCGCGTCGGCATTGCACTCGAAACCCGTATCGAAAGCGAAGCGAACGTCGTGGCCGAGCACGACGTTCGCAGCACCGATCGCACCGGAACCCACCAGCCGATCGCCCGCGGTCAGCCCGGCGTTCGCGAGAACCAGCGCCGAGAGCCGCCCGTCGTGGCCAAGCGACAAGCCTCCGTCCGGCATCGACGTTCCGGCAATGATCAAGCGCAGCGCCGACGCGCCCAACTCCGTGGCCGTCCCGATTCGCACCCGATCACGGCCCGTCACACCGCCAGCGACGCGAACGACGGACGGCGCGTCCGCGACGAGCGTGGCGTCGTTCCCGAAGCCGAGCTCGGCAAAGGCGTAACTGCCGCCCGAGAGTCGCAAGGTGCCGCCGACCGTAACGCTCCCGAACGCCCCGGCGTCGAGCACCCGGCTCTGTCCGCTGGCGACCACGACCGCAGTCGAGCCGGCGGTGAACTCAGCCAACGCGGGCACCGAGGGAGGCGCTTCGAAAGGCAGCAGCGCCTCGGCCGTGGCAAAGGGTGCGACGAGTTCTTGCGCATAGACGGTACCGGCCCTGGCGCGGTCTCCGAGAACCACCCGTCGCCCGAGCACCGCGCCGCCGAGGCTCAGGCGACTCTCGTTCCCAGCGTCGATGGCTACGCCCGTCGCCGCCAGCGCTCCGATATGGCCTCCCGTGAGTCGCGTTCGATCCGATACGCGGACTTGGCCGGTCGTGAGGATCAAGAAACCTCGCACGTCGGGAGGCGCCGCCAGCGAAAGCTCGCGGGACGCAACTCTTTCGAAGCCATCGGTCCCCGAACACCCCATGAGGAGCAGCAAAAGAACACCACTTGCAGCCGCGGCGTGACTGGGCGCACGGCCCGTCGACAAAGTCGTCATGTGGACTCCCTCCCAACGTATGGGCGGAAAGCCGGGCGCGCCGACTTTCCCGAGGTAGCACCGTATCGCCATCGCGAGCCGCTTGTCCATGGCGGGGGTCGAGCCATTCTGAGCCTCAATCTTGTCACCGATGGTAGACGGAAGGTTCCCGGCAGCCCTCGACGAAACACTGGTGTTTGTCTAGGGGCATCCGTGAGCCCTGATCCGATCATGTGTGGTCGGGTCAAGGCGGCTCGAAACCTTCGATGTGACACTTGATGTCATGCAGGCGGCCGGCGATGGCGATCAGATGACCAACGATGTTGGGTAAGGGGCTGCCGGGAAGCAGCGATGCGCCAGCGATGTCATGTTGAAGGTTGCCACAGGCAACCGTGCGCCAGCCACTGTCATGTCTCGGGAGGATGCGCCAAGGCGCTCTTGCCCGGCGAGCTCGCTACCAGGTCCCTTCACTGAGTCCGACCCGCTCCCGCTCCCGCTCCCGCTCCCGCCACCCGATCTCGCTGAATTGGCCGACCGTGATGGGTATGGCGACGACCTGACAGCCTAATGCTAAGGGCGGTGCTCAGTGGTTAGAAGGCGGGTCCCTGGCCAGCACGCAGAGCAGCAAATCAGGGTCGCAGACGGTGTCGACGTCGGAATTGATGGCCGATCCACGACGACCTTTGTCGAGATCGGGCGGAAGGCATTTCTCCTGGTCCGGGACTTTGGGGCCGGAGTCGTTGTCCGAAGCGCAAGAGGTCGAAGGGTAGAGTGCCGTGACCTTGTACTCAGCTTGGCACCCATTCTTCGTGTAGGTGAGATCGCCGATCATCTGCACGCCGGCTTGCGCGGCGGTGACGTAGAAGCGCACGTTCTTCCACTCGTACTTGAGGCTCACGGCCGGCACCGCCGGTGTGCCCGGGGCGCCATCGGGACCGGCATCGCCCTCGGGTTTTCCCTCGAGCTCCTGGATCGACGGTTCGAAAGAGGGCACGTCGCAAAAATCGTCCGCCCCCGGGTCTGCCTTGGCGAACTTTCCGAGCGCGTAAGGTTGATGACCCTCGGCGAGATCGGGCGCGCGGTTGGTGAGGGCTTGGCCCGTTTGGGTCGAACGGATCGCGACCGAGCTGCTTTCGATATCGGGGGCCGTCTTGTCGGCATTGGCCGGATTGTACGGCTGGATGCCGATCGGCTCGCCCTTGAGCAGGCAGCCTCCGTCCCCCTCCGAGACGGCCCTGTACTTGGCAGCGAAGACGCCGCGCCCCGTTTGGCATTTGGTGGGCGGTTGATCCATGCACGAAACGGCGATACCTGCCGCGGCCGAAACGGCGACGAGGCCCGATACGAATCCGATCCAAGTTCGATTGTCCACGATTTCTCGTCCTTTTCCTGGCTACCGCATCGACATCGCGAAAATTAGAACGTCGTCCTCAGACCGAAACGGAAAATCCGGGGCGGTTGGTAGGAAGTCTCGTGGCCAAAGTTCGGATTCTTCTCGGTGGCGACGAAGTCCGTTCCATCCGGGTGTTTGATGCCGTCGATGGTTCCGTCGGGGTTCACCTTGCCGCCCAGCACCGGGAGGACGTCGGTGTTCGTGTACCGCTGATCCGTTCCCGAGACCCCCTGGAAGTTGAACAAGTTGAAGACGTCGAGCGTCGCCACCACCGTTTTGTCCTTGTCGACCAGGAAGCGGTACCCAAGCTGAAAATCGGCGCTGAAATTCCAGGGAAGGCGCGGCCCGTCGCCGCGAGGGACGATGAACGCTTCGTCAACGCCGTAGCGCGGGTGGGAGCCGAGGTAGCTCGTCGGCGCGCCCGAACGCGCGCGGAGCCCGAGGCCCGAGGTCAGGTTGTGCTGCTCGGCCAAGATCCAATCTTTGGAGCCGAAGATCTTCATGGAGTGCGTCTGATCGCCGGGGAGCGGCCCGGTGCGATTGGCCATGAGGGTGATGAGGTCGAAGTCGGAATTGATGTTGGGGTCGAGCTGCCCGGTCTCGGGCCGGTAGAGGCCGGGGTAGTTACCGCGCAAGTAGGAGAGCGTGTAGCTCGCGCTGGCGAGCCACTCGTCGGCAAAGGCTTTGCTGAAGTAGAAGGTGAGGCCGTCGTAGTTGCGCACGGCCTTGGGAAAGTCCTTGGAAATACCGTACCCCGGGTTGCCGAGGAAATACGTGGCCGCTTCGTCGCGGCTCATGTCCTCGATGACGTAGTTCATCCAACGTTTCGTGTAACTGACGCCCACGCGACCGTCGCGGATGATCTCGTACTCACCGCCGACGACGATCTCGTCCGAAGATTGCGGCTTGATATTGGGGTCGATGGGAACGGAGCCGGCGCCGCCGGCCGTGTACTTCTGGTTGGGATCGGCGATGATGGGCGGGATGTTGGCTTCGCGCGGCTGACCGAGGCACGGCCCTGGCGTCGTGGAAGGAAGTCCGGCGATCGGACACGCGGCGCCGGTGCGCTGCAGGCCGGAGATCGAATTTTCGCGAGAGAGCGAGCGATCGGCGATGTCGAGGGGAACCCCCTCGTAAAAGCGCGCGAATGCCGCGGAGATCTTGGCGCGTCCCTCCTGGGTGGGATCGAAGATGGCGCCGATGCGCGGCGACCACTGATTCGGCAGACTGAACGGCGTGCCCCCGCGTGAGCTGTAGAGGAACTGAGCGTCGTAGCGGACGCCGACGTTCACCGTGAACTTGTCGACGACGCTCCAGCTGTCCTGCACGAACGCTCCGGCGGTGATGGATTTCGTCGTGTTGTCGATCTTGTCGAGCACGACGGCCTGGTCGGGACCGGTGAGAAAGCCAAATCCGCGCTGGTAGGCGAAGTTCGATCCGCTCGTCGATTCGCGGAGTCGAAACGTCCCCGAATAAGCCTTGATGTTGCGATAGGTGTCGAGCTCCACGTCGACGCCGGACTTGACGACATGGTGCCCGGCGCCTTGCAGGAGCACGGTGAGGACGCTCCGCGCCTGGTAACGATCGAGCGTCGATCGTCGCAGAAAGTCGGGCCCGCCAGAGTTGTAGGTGCTGACCGGGCAGGGAACGCTCGGCGGTGGGTTCGGATTGTCCATCGTCGGAACGCCCGGGACCAGGTCGCACAAATTCGAATTGGGGAATGTTTCGAAATCGGTAATGGAGTGAAACGCGGTCCGGCGCCAAACGACGCGCGGGACGCCGGCGAGCCCGGTCTTCGCGCCGGGCTCACTGCCGTCGGCCGGGAGCGTGGCCGACGTCTGATGGTGCCATCCGAGGGTCGTGTCGATGAGGATGCGCTTGTTGTCGAAAGCCGACGACCATTTGAGGCTCGTATCGATGGCGCTCGAATCGAGGCGGTGGGCCAGCGCGCCGAACGAGCCGTTCAGCCCGGTGGTGAGCCTCGGATCGAGCTCGGGCAAACCGGTATTGGGGTCGATGGCGTATTTGTCGCCGCCGCCCGCGGTGCTGGGCGTGCCGATGACGCTGAGCGCCAGCTGGTTGTCGGGGTTCAGCGCATAGGTCAGCTTGCCGATCGCTTGGATCTGTTGCCCCTCGGCGACGTACGACGACCCGGCTCCGGGGATCTCGTCGGCGATGGTAAATCCGGTGGCGGGATCTTTGATGGGCGTCGCGCCGGGCAAGGGGACGCCGGTCACCGGGTCGACGTTGTTGTAGCGAAGGCGATTGAGCGTTCGATGCAGGTTGTATCTCGTGCGCGAGATGTCGAAGCCGGCGTAAAACCAGAGCTTGTCCTTGACGATGGGGCCGCCGATGTCGGCGCCGATGTCACCGATGTACGACAGGTCCTGGGTCGTCAAAACGGCCTGGCCGTCGCGAATGATGGGCTTGCGCTTTCCCTCGAGGCCGCCCGGCGAATAGAAGGCGAACACGCCGCCGTGAAACTCGTTGGAGCCGGACTTGGTCACGACGTTCATCGTGGCACCGGTGGCGCGGCCGTATTCCGGCATGTAGCCGCCGGTGATGACGTTCACCTCTTTGGTGAATTCGACGGACAGCGGCGCCCCCACCACGCCGTAGGCGGGGTTGTTCACGGAGGTGCCGTCGAGCACGTACTGATTTTCCGGTGACGTCGTGCCGTTCACCGAGACGCCGAACCGGTCCTCGGCCGCGCCAGGCGCCGCTTCGGCGATCGACTCGAACGAGCGGTTGCCGGCCCCTTTCGACCCTGGCCGCGAGAGCGGAATGCGGCGCGTGAACTCCTGCGACATGCTCATTCCCGTCGAGCTCGAGCCGACGTCGATGGTCGGCGGACGCGCCACGACGGTGACCTCGTCGCCCTTCAGGGATTCTGGCAAAAGCTCGGCGTTCAAGCGAAGCGTGGTGTCGGCCCGCATGGCGATGGCGTCGCGCGTGTAGGGCTTGTAGGTCTCCTTGTCGATCCGCACCACGTAGACCCCGGGAGGCAGCGTAGGAATGCGATAGAGCCCCGACGAATCGGTGACCACGGTTTGTTCGCCCTGCATGCCGGGGGAGGTCACCGTCACGACGGCGTCGGCCACCGGTTCTTTGCTGGAAGCATCGGTGACGTTGCCGATGAGCACCCCGGCGCCCAGCTGGGCGAGCGCCGTCCGCGGAGGGACCGTGGCGACGAGGAGCAGCAGCGTGGCCAAACACCAGCGCAGGAGTTGCCGAAGCGCACGCGCGCGCCTCTCCTCGCGGTGTTGGCGGTGGTTTTCGCGGCGAAAGCTTCGAGGCGCTGCAGCGATCACTGGTTGCAACGGTGGATCTCCCGCAAAAGGGCAGCGAAGCTTCAGCCGTCCTCCCGCATGACTGGTGGGTTTTCTTGGGCGCTGCACTGCGATCGACCGACCGCGCGAAACGAAACGGAAAAGCTCGAACGGCCGAGAGACGACCTCCAACGAAAGCTAAGCGACAACTGCGATTGGCGCTTTACGCGAGTCGCGCGTTTGGCTCAAGCGCCTTTGCTTACTTTTTTTTGACGCGCGCATCTCTCCACCTGGCCGGACGCAACGAATGCACGCGCCGTCGAGGAGCCGGGCGCCGTGATCGCCGCTTCGCCGGCGATGTGAGCCTGTCGATGGATCGCGATGTCTCCTGTCTTTTGTACAAATCCGTGTGCACCGGGTGATCTGCCTAGCGGTTGCCCATCAGGTTTGCTGCGCGGTGCGTCGCGCCGATCGTCGCGGAAGTGCGGCAATTCGGTTGCTGCGCGACGAATCCATTCGGCATGGATTCGGTCGACGGCGTCCCGCTCGGCGCGGCGCCAGCGCGCCAACGCACCAACGGCCGAGCACCGTCCAGTCTGGGTGAATGCAGCGCGACGACGAAACTTGCTATCCTCTTTGATTGTGTCCGCCACTCCGTTCACGACTGTCCCTTCGCACGCCGTCGTCCCGAGCGCGCTCGCGGCTCACCACGAGCTGCTCGAGCGCATCCGGGCCGCCGTGGCGAAGATCATCCAGGGAAAGCGCGAGGCGATCGAGCTTCTCCTCGTGGCCGTGCTGGCGGGGGGCCATGTCCTGGTCGAGGACGTGCCGGGGGTAGGGAAGACGACGCTCGCGAAAGCCATCGCGCGGGTTTTTCAAGTGAAGTTCTCGCGTGTGCAATTCACGCCGGATCTCTTGCCGACCGACATTCTCGGATCGCTCGTGCTCGACCCGCGGGAAGGGTCGTTCTCTTTTCATCGCGGTCCCATCTTCACCAACGTGCTGCTTGCCGACGAGATCAACCGCGCTTCACCGCGGACGCAGTCGGCGCTCTTGGAAGCCATGAGCGAGGCCCAGGTGACGATCGACGGCACGACTTATCCTCTTTCGCCCCCCTTCTTCGTCTTCGCGACGCAGAACCCGCACGAGTTCTCCGGAACGTACCCGCTTCCCGAGGCGCAGCTCGACCGATTCCTGGTGCGCGTCGGCATCGGCTATCCATCCACGGACGCGGAGCTCTCGATGCTCTACGCGCGTCAGCACGAAGAGCCTCTCGATGCCCTGGCACCGCTCGCGACCGGGGAGGACCTGGCCGCGATCCAAGCGGCGGTTCGCAACGTGGAGGTCAAACCGGCGGTGGGCCGCTACCTGCTCGGTTTGGTGGCCGCGACGCGGGAGCACAAGGATGTCGTTCTCGGAGCCAGTCCTCGGGGTGCGCTCTCGCTGTTCCGCGCCGCACAAGCGCGTGCCTATGCGAGCGGGCGCGCGTACGTCAGTCCGGATGACGTGCAGGCCTTGGCGGCGCCCGTCCTCGGGCACCGCATCCAGCTCACGCCGGAGGCCCGCTACGGCGGGCGCGGCGCGGCGGGCGTGCTCGGCGACATCGTAGAGACCCTGCGCGTGCCGCTGTGAGGATGGATCTCGCAGAGCTCAATCACGTCCTCATTCCCGGCAGCAAGTCGGGGCGCGATCGCTATCGGAACATGTGGTTCATGCGGCGCCTGCGTTTCTTGGGCACGCCTTTCATGCGCTTGTCGCGCGAGGGCCGGGCTCTTCTGGTCATGGTTGGCATGGCGGCGCTCTTCGGCGGCGATCTGGGGGGCACCCAGGTGCATGTGCTGGTGCTCGCCTCGACATCCCTGCTCGTATCGGCCTTTCTCTTCACACGCGCGTATCGGCTGTCGGGCGTGACCGCCGGGATCTCGTTGCCGCGGCGCGTGACGCTCGGCGACGAGATCGCGCTGACCATCTCCCTTCGCAACGACGGTGATCGAACGCACCGATCGATCCGCGTCGTGCCCCCCCTTTTGCCCTGGGATGGTGCGTTCACCGCGCTGCCGAACGATATCGAAGAGCTCCCACGCGGAGGGCACCTCACCACGACGACGCGAGCTCGCTTCGCCGCGCGGGGGGAGCACCACATCGACCCGTTTCTGGCCGTCGCCCTTTTGCCCCTCGGACTTTCGCAGGGAGCTCCGCTTCGTACGTCGGGTGCGCGTTTCGTGGTGGTGCCGAAGGTCGCGCGCGTGGTGTCCCTCACCACGCCCAAGAACCGGCGGCATCAGCCAGGCGGCATCGCGCGCGCCTCGCGAACCGGCGATGCGACCGACTTACTGGGCGTTCGCCCGTACCGGCCCGGCGATCCCGTACGCGATCTGCACGCGCGATCGTGGGCGCGACACGGCTCGCCGATGGTTCGCGAGTACCAGGAGGAGTATTTCACCCGCATCGGGATCGTCGTCGACACCGATGCGAGCGCGGCGAGCTCCGCGCACCTCGAGGGAGCTCTGTCGCTGGCGGCGGGCGTCGTCGCTAGCCTGTGTCGCGGCGAAGCGCTGGTGGACGTTCTGGTCACCGGCGAGCACGTCGAGAAACTTTCGCTGGGACGAAGCCTCGGTTCGCTCGATCAGGCGCTCGACGTTCTCGCGGCCGTTCGGCCAAGGCCGGGGTTCGCCGCGGAAGCGATGTTGGGCCGCCTCTCGCCGTACCTCGAACGTCTGTCGTCCGTCGTGCTCGTCGCTCTCGGCTGGGACGACGCTCGGGCCGCGTTCGTCGCGGCGATCCGGGCGCGCGGCGTCGAAACGCTGGTGCTCGTCGTGGGCGACCGCACCTCCCGCACGACCCACGCGACGACGGTGGCCCTCGACAGCATCACCCGAGGGGAGGCGCTGGCCCTGTGATCGCCCGCCTCAGTGCCCTTTTGCCCGTGCTCGTCGGCGCGCTCGCGCTCGGCAACGCAGCGGACGCTTGGTCCCTTGCTGCCACCATCGCCGTCGTGGCGACTGGCCTCGCCATGGTGGGCCCGCGATGGGAGCTCGATCGCGGCCGGCAGGTGGTGACGAGCGCGATGGGCGCCGGTGCCGGATACGCCGCGGCCGCCGGTCTTCACGAACCGCAGATCGGGTTGCTGAACGAAGGCTGGACGCGGTTCGCGGCGTCGGCTCTCCTCGCTGCCGCGGCGCGCTCTCTCATCGTCCGGCCGAAAGGCGGGCGCGTCGCGACGATGGCGCTCGTGTTCGCGGGTATCGTTGCCATCGGTGAGACGCGCAGCCAGCTCTACGCCGTCTTCGTCGTGCTCTTTCTTTCGACCAGCGTCTGGGCTCTCGGCACGAGCGCGAACTCGCATCGAACCAACAAGAGCCCACGCCGGATGGCGGTCGGCGCGGCCGTGCTCTTTGTGGCCGGTACGCTTGGACTCGCCACGACGGTCGGCGTCCGCCGGATCCACGCGTTCCTCGCGAATCGCATTCATTCGACCGCGTTCACCTGGCATCCGCGCGTCGGCTTCTCCGACAAAATCGACTTGGGAGCCCTCGACGGCCTTCTCGACTCCGACACCGTGGTCCTGCGGGTGCATGGGCCGCGTATCGATTACCTTCGCGGCGCGTCCCTCGACCTCTACGAGACAGGCCGGTGGTTGAGATCCGATCGCATGGAGATCGAGACGACCGCGACCTACGACGGCGACGCGCCGTCCGGCGACGTATCGGACGTTGCGGCCGTGTCCGAACGCACCGATCGCTTCTTTCTCCCGCTTGACGCCGAGTCGATCGTCACCAGCCCGACCGACGTGGTCGTCGATGGCCTCGGCTCGGTCAAGCGAGTGGCGAAGCACGGCCGTCCGGTGGCCCGTTTCGTGCGCGGAACGCGCGACCGCGCGAGTCTCGATCCCCCTCTCACCACCGATCTGCAACTTCCGCGACGCGCGCGTCCGGTTCTCGAGAAGCTGGCCTTGGAGTGGGCCGGCAGCGCGACCGGCGCCGGCGAGATCCTCGACGCCATCGAGCACCACTTGCGTACGGAGTATCAATACGCGCGCGCCTTCAAGCGCGGGCAGCGAACGGACCCCGTGCTCGATTTTCTCTTTCTCAACAAGAGTGGACACTGCGAGTACTTTGCGACTGCCTTGGCGCTCGTCGCGCGCGCGGCCAAAGTACCGGCGCGCGTCGTCATGGGCTACCGCGTCGCTGAGCACAGCCCTTTTGGTTACTACGTCGTGCGCGATCGCAACGCCCACGCGTGGGTCGAAGCCTGGATCCCCGGGCAGGGCTGGACGACGCGCGATGCGACGCCGCGCGAAGCTCTCCCGCAGAACCGTGAACACGAAGCAGGCTATGCCGTGTCCGCCGGCGATGCGCTGCGGGTCGGTTACGACGACCTCACCGACTGGCTCGGACGCTTGACGATCCGTCAGACGGCCATCGCATGGCTGGCCGGATTTCTGGTGCTCATTTGGATCGTGAGGCGCGGCGCCCGCAGCCGCGCGCGCCAGGGCCGCGTGCCGGACGACGAGGCCGCTTTGCCGCTCGGCAAGCTGCTGATCTCGCGGCTCGCGCGCGCCGGCCATACGCGTCCCGCCCATGAGCCCATCGAGCGCCTCGCCGCGCGAATTCCGGATGCCCGTGCGGCGCGTCTACTGGAACGGTACGCAGCCCTGCGATACGGAAGCATCGGCGACGAGCGCGCATTGGCAGATGAAGTCGCAGCGTATGTCCGTGAAGCCGACTCGTGAATGCGCGCCGGTACTTGCAGGCTGGGGGGGGCAGCCCTGCTTCGCTTGAAATCGATCGGCTGCGGTGTTGTGGTGTCGGTCACGGGCAGCGCGCGAGCGCGATGCCGCCGAAGCGAGGTACTCCGATGCGAACTTGGACTTTCGATTTCCGGCTGACGTTGCTGCTAGCGCTTGCGATGGTGCCGAGCTGTGAGGACAAGGCGCTGGAGAAAAAAAAGGAAGCGACGCCTGCTGCTGCCTCGGCCGTGGCGGCGGCGAGCTTCACCGCGAGGGCAGCCGAGCTCCCACCCGCGGGCTGCAAAGCGGGCCGTGACCAGCCCGCCGAACTCGGCGTGGTCGTCGGTGACGTCCATGGCTTTGCCCACGACGGGACGCACCTCTACTACTCGTCGTGGGCGCTCTACGGCGGCAGAGGTGAAGTCGGCACCGTACGCAAAGACGGCAAAGGCCTGCGAGCGCTCAGCTCCGTGACGCTCGAACCGCGCGGATTGTCGCTCGACACGAACGACGTCTACTACACGACCGGAATCCGACTCAGCGCGATCGCGAAGGCCGGCGGCGATACGCGAATCCTGGCACCGCAATTTTCATCGCAGCAAATCGCCGTCCACGCCGATGACGTCTATGGCGTTCCCGGCGATTACGGCCCATACGACCGCATCGCCAAGATCCCCGCGAAAGGCGGCGAAGCGAAGGAACTGCTCACCTCCAAGCGACCTGCGCGAGAACTCGGACCCAACGGCTTCAGCAGCGTCGCCGTGGATGCGTCGGGCATCTACGTCACGGACTCGGGTGGAAACCGGCTCGTTCGCTATTCCCTGGAGGGCGACAAGCCCAAGATCCTCGCGTCCCGCGTGGATAAGCCTTACGCCCTCGCGATCGTCGGCCCGGACGTTTACTTCAATCTGGCGCAGAAAGGTGAGCTGATGATCGTATCCAAAGCGGGCGGCGCGGCCAGAAAGCTCGCCTCGGGGCTCTCGATCAAGGCCCACATCGCGGCCGACGAGAAAGGCGTCTACACGACGCTGGCGGGAAAAGACGAGTCGCAGATACTCGTGAAGGTACCTGCCAAGGGCGGCGAACTGACGCCGATTGCCCCCGTGCCGGCACCGCAAACCGTCGAGGCGATCGCGCTCGACGGCGATTGTATGTACTGGGCGCAGCGTGTGGACTCGTCCAAGACCGTGATGTACGCGTTGGCGCGGTAGCGTTGATGCGAAACCGCGGATGGCAAGTCGGAGTCGTGATGCTCCTCGCGAGCTGTGGCGGCTCCAAGGAGCCCGAACCGAGCACGGTCGCTGAAGGGGATTTCGTCTCCGTTTATGTGCAGGCCTTCTGCGATGGCCTGGAGGGCTGCTGCACGGCGGCTTCCACGACATTCAATCGCGCGGCCTGCCGGACGGAAATGACGAGCAAGGCAGAGGACCATATCAAGGTTCGCAGCAGCTCCTCGCTCTACGACGGCAGGCGCGCATTCCAGTGTATCGAGAAGATTGGATCTCTCATGAAGGGATGTTTGACTTCTTCCTTCGTGATGAACGCCTTTTCGGCGGCTTGCAATTCGGTCCGCGTCGGAACGCTTCCCACCGGCGCAAGCTGCACGGCCAACGATGAGTGCGCGCCTTCCGAGCAAGGCCCGGGCAGGTGTGTCGTGCCGACCTCGATCTTGGTGGGCGAATGCATCGTCGATCGGCCCGGATCCTCCGGTGACCATTGCGTGGGCTCGAGCCCGCAAGACCCGAACATCCCGGCTACGCAGTATCACGCGGACTGCGGCGACGGCCTCTATTGCGATCCGAACGACCTTTGCGTCCCCCGGTTTGCGGAAGGCGCCGTTTGCATGGCGAACCCGAATTGCGGCGAAACTTTGTGGTGCCGACCATCGGAGCTGGGCGCACCGCAGCCACTCATGTCCCACTGCAGTCCCAAGGCGGCGCTCGGCTCGCGATGCTCGTTTCCCCAGCAGTGCACGAGCGGCAGCTGTTACCAACAACAGTGCGTGGAGGGCGAACCGGTCGCGCCGTTGGCCTGTTTCCAGTGATCGGAGACGGGCGCTCGCCACGGTCCGGGCTGAAGCGCGGCTACACGGGCGCGATGGACGCGCTCCTCGGCCGGTAGAGAGCCGCGGCCGCTCGCGTACGCGGCCGACTCATCGAGAGCGACGAGGCTTGACGTTTCGGCGGCCGCCCTCGAGATTCGAGAGAATGGCGACGTCGGATCCTTCGAGGCGAGCGACGAGTGAGGGGGGCGCTCGTTCGTCCGACGCGTCCGACGCGTCCGACGCTTCGGCGGCATCGGTCGCTCCCGGCGCGCCCGTCGTGCCATCCGCAGACGACGGCGTGGCGCGCGCGCGAAGGTGGCGCGCCGAGGTCTATCGCGGCGACATGCCGCAGCTGACGCTGCGCGCAGTTCTGACCGGCATGGTCCTCGGCGGGGTGATGTCGCTCTCCAACCTCTACGTGGGCCTCAAGATCGGATGGAGTGTCGGCGTCACCCTCACCGCCTGCATCCTCGCCTACGCGCTCTTTTCGGCGTTGAAACGCGTCCTGCCGGGGCTCCGCCACGACGAATTCACGATTCTCGAGAACAACATGATGTCGTCGGTCGCGTCGGCGGCCGGTCTCATGTCCTCGTCCGTGTTCGTGACCGCCGTTCCCGCGCTGTATTTGACCGTGCGGCAGACGTTGCCATGGCCTTTGCTCGCCGCCTGGGCGGCGTCGGTATCGCTGCTCGGGGTCTTCATGGCCATTCCCATGAAGCGGCAACAGATCGACATCGAGCAGTTGCCCTTTCCGAGCGGCATCGCCACGGCCGAAACGCTGACCGCGCTGCACGCGCGCGGTACCGACGCGGGAGGCACAGCGTGGGCGCTAGGGGGAGCGGGCCTTTTCGGAGCGCTGGTGAGCTGGTTTCGCGATGCGCACGCCAAGTGGATGCCGTTCAACCTTCCCGGTGATCCCTTCATTCCTTCCTTCACGCTGGGCGGACAACCGCTGGCGCGTCTCTCGCTCGGTGTCGAACCGTCGGTGATCCTCCTGGGCGCCGGCGCGATCATCGGAATCCGTGCTGGCGTCTCGCTCTTCCTTTCCGCGCTCGTTTGCTACGGCGTCGTCGGCCCCTACGTGCTGAACCAAGGTTTCGTCGGCCTCGAGGTGTACCGCCAGAAATGGGCGCTGTGGCCGGGGGTGGGGTTGCTCGTCAGCTCGGGGCTGACCGCCTTTCTCTGGCGGTGGCGCACCATCGTCCGCGCTCTTTCGGGCACGAGCCAATTGCTGCGAGGCGTGGGCAGCGGAAAGCCGTTTCCGCTGGCCGACATCGAGGCTCCTCCGAGCTGGTTCGCCGGCGGCCTGGCGATCTCCGGGGTCGCTTGCATCGTCCTTGGGGCGATGTTTTTCCAGATCTCCGTGGGGATGGGCGTGGTGGCCGTCCTGGCGACGTTCTTTCTGGCCCTGGTGGCGTCGCGCGCGTCGGGGGAGACCGATTTCACGCCCGTTGCGGCCATGGGCAAGGTGACGCAGCTCGTTTACGGCGTGCTGTCGCCCGGCAACATGACGACCAACCTGATGACCGCTTCCATCACCGGCGGTGCCGCGATTCACACGGCCGACCTTCTCACCGATTGGAAGGCGGGTTATCTCCTCGGAGCGAACCCGCGCAAGCAGGTGCTGGCGCAGATCTTCGGCGTCGTCGCGGGAACGTTCTTCGTGGTTCCCGCTTACCTCCTGATGGTCGACCCCGATGAGCTGGGAGGGGACAAGTGGCCCGCGCCCGCGGCGCAAGTGTGGGCCGGCGTTGCCAAGATCGTGACCGGTGGCCTCGCCGCGATGCCCGCTGGCGCGGCCAGCGGCATGGCTGCCGGCGCCTGCGCTGGCGTCGTCCTCGCCCTGGTCGAAGAGATCGTCCCTAAGGCCTACAAACGGTACACCCTTTCGTCGGCCGCGGTCGGCGTCGCCTGGATCGTGCCGGGCTGGAACAGCGTTTCCTTGTTCTTGGGCGCGCTCCTGGCCTGGGCCTTCGCGCGCATGAACGAGCAGAAAGCCGAACAGTATGCGATCCCCGTCGCATCGGGGCTCATCGCTGGCGAGTCGCTGGTGGCCGTCCTCGTCGCGGCGCTCGTCGTTTTGCGCGTACTTTAGGGGCGGCGTCGGGGCCTACCCCGGGCACCCGCAGGGCACGTGCCCGGCCCAGCGTGCCCTCGCGCGGCGCGCGTCGCTCATGAGGCAAAAGGCGCTATCGTACGTTTCTCATGCCCCGTGACGACGAGACCAGCGAAGACAGCTTGCGGGCACCTGTACAGCGGTTGGCGACCGAGCCAGGCATCGTCGTCATCGTCGCCGCGGGGCGCCCGGCCGCCGTCGCGCTCAAGGTCGGAGCGGATGGGCTCGAGATCGGGCGGGGCACGCCGGCAGGTGTGCTCGAAGACGACGACCGGATTTCGCGTAAGCACGTCGCGTTCCGCCGCCAGGAAGGGCGCTGGAGCGTCACCGACCTCGAGAGTCGCAACGGGACATTCGTCGAAGGCCAACAGCTGGCGTCGAGCGGCGTGTTTCCCTCGCCGACGCTGGTACGCATCGGTCGCAGCCTTTGCTGGGCAGTGGACGACGTCTTGCCGTTTTTTGTCGAGGGTCCGAGTGGCAACCGGCTGGAAGGTCCCATCCTCGGCGGTCGCATGCGTCGGGTGTGGGGTGAAATCGCGCTGGCCGGCCGCGCCGGAGATACGCTCTACCTGCACGGGGAGAGTGGATCGGGCAAAGAGCTGGCGGCGCGGGCTTTTCACGAGGCGCATTTCGGCGCCGCATCCACCGCGCCCTTCGTGGCGGTCAACTGCGCCGCCATTCCGGAGGGGCTCGCCGAGCGCCTCCTCTTCGGGGCGCGCAAGGGGGCCTTTTCCGGCGCCACCGCCGACGCGGAAGGGTACGTGCAGGCGGCCCACGGCGGAACGCTCTTTCTCGACGAGATTGCCGAGCTCGATCCGCAGGTGCAGGCCAAGCTGCTGCGCCTGCTCGAGAGCCGCGAGGTGCTGCCGCTCGGAGCTGCACGTCCGCGCAAGGTCGAGATTCGCATCTGCGCCGCGAGCCACAAGGGTCTGCGCGACGAGGTCCGGGCCGGTCGATTCCGGGAGGACCTCTATTTTCGCCTCGGTCGACCGGAGGTGGTCGTGCCGCCGCTGCGCGAACGGCTCGACGAAATCCCGTGGCTGGTGGCGCGCGAGCTTGCAGCGGTCGACGAGCGGCTCGCTGCTTCCATCACGTTGATTGAGTCCTGTGCGCTCGGGGTATGGCCCGGTAACGTGCGCGAGCTCATGCGCGAGGTACGGCGGGCGGGCCATCGCGCGCTCGAAGAGGAGGTCACCGTCGTGCAGCCGCACCACCTCGCCCCGGAAGCAGGCGCACCGCTCGGACCGAGCGCATCCGGGCCGCCGGCGGTGGAAGCAAGCGACGACTCGAGGACGAGGCCAACGACCGCACCGCCAGCGAAATCGGCCACCGCCTGGAGCGACGAGCAAATCGTGAAGGCCCTTGCCGACAACAACGGCAACGTGCGTGGGACCGCGCGGGCGCTCGGGATGCACCGAAACCAGCTGCGCCGCTGGCTCGAGAAACACCCCGAGGTCGCGAGCGATCCCAACGACCCCTCATCGCCCTCCGACGATTCGTGAGGGAGTTCAGTCGGTCGGAGGGGCCGCTGCCCTGACGTCGCGTTCCATGTCCGAGGTGCCGACGGTCACGCGAATGGTGCCGTCGGGCGTGCGAACGATGGGCTCCAGCGGGTTGACCTGCTCGAGCGTCGTACCGACGCACGCGCCCTGTCCGACGGGAGGCATATCCGGTGTTGCCTGTACGACGATGAGCCCGAGTCGGCCGCAGGGCGCCGTCCCTTCGTAAAGGCCGCTGATCGTTCGTTCGCTCACCATCGTGGCGCGGAAGGTGTGCGGCGTCGCGTCGCCCATGTCGAGCGAGCCGGTGACCTCGGCGTCGGTCACGGTCCCCCGGAGCACCCAGGTTTCGTTCGGCGAGCTTGGCAATTGCAGCGCGTGGGCGGCGTCGATGTCGCTCGTGACCCATCGGGTCTTCGTTTGGTACGACGACGGGCCGCCGCAGAAGAAAAGACGCGCATGATGTTCGGTGGCGATGATTCCAACGCGGACGTCGGTATCGGTCAGCTCGCCGGTGTAGATCCGCGCCGGGACGCTCGATGGCGCTCCGTCGCCACAAGCGACAGCCGCGAGCGCGATGGCGACGGCAAAGGAGGCGATGGGTGTCGTTTTTGAAAGAGGCATACGGTTCATGGGCGGGTAAATAGCAAATCCGGGGCCAGGCGTCGCACTCGCCGAGCTCGCGCATGCGCCGGCATCTTCCCGTGGTACTGGTTCTGCAAGTACCCATGCGCGAAGGGGATGTCGTCGCTAACCGCTATCGAATCCGGCGCCACGCGGGGGCAGGGGGCATGGGCACGGTGTACGAAGCCTTCGACACCGTGGAGAGGATGCCGGTGGCGCTGAAGACGTGGCGCGCCGCGCCGGACACCGAACCGCGTGCCGGCTCGCGTCTCTGGCGCGAGGCGCACGCCCTCGCCGAGGTCCGACATCCCGCGGTCGTTCGCTATATCGATCACGGTACGAGCGCCGAGCACGGTCCGTTTCTGGCCATGGCGTGGATCGGCGGCGAAACGCTGGCCGACCGACTTCGGGCGAGCGGGCTCCGCCCCCTGGAAGCGCTGCGTCTGACGGAGCGACTCGCGGAGGGGCTTGCCGCCATGCACGCCGCGGGCGTCGTCCATCGCGATCTCAAGCCGAGCAACGTCATGCTCCCCGGCGGCGACGTCGAGCGGGCGGTCATCGTCGATTTCGGCGTGGCCCGCGTGGCTCGCCTCGCCGAGGCCAGCGCCGGCGGTGAGCGCGGCGGTCATCTCGGCACCGCGCGTTACATGGCTCCCGAGCAGATCCGCAACGCACGCACGGTCGACGGAAGGGCCGATGTTTTCGCGCTGGGGTGCATCCTCTTCGAGGCGCTCACCGGGCGCCCCGCCTTCGAAGGGATCGACCCGGTCATCGTCCTGGCGCGCATCCTCTTCGAGCCCCTTCCCATCGCCAGCGCCGTGCGCGCCGAGCTGCCGTACTCCTTCGATCGGCTCGTCCTCGCCATGCTGGCCCGCGAGCTCGACCGGCGCCCGACAGCCGACGCGCTGACGGAGCTCGTGCGATCGGCGGAGGCATCGGCGGGGCGCAATTCGGTGGCGGGGCTCCATGCTTCGCCGGTCGACGGCACACGCGAGGGGGCGGAGCTCGAGCTGACGTCGGCGGCCGAATCGTCGCCCGGTCGGCTCGCCCCGCTCTCGCGGCGGCTGGCTCGCCACGCTGTCGCCAGTGGGACGCGAAGCGTCCTGCCCGCGCTGTCGGGGAGCTTCCTCGGGCGCGAGGAGGAATGTCATCACCTGACGGCGCTTCTCAGCGCGGGAACGCGCGTCGTGACGGTGTGGGGCGGTCCGGGGATCGGCAAAACGCGTCTCATCGCAGAAGCGGTCCGTCGCATCGCCGAACCAGACCCGCCGTGGGATGCCATCGTCATCGGCGATCTCGCCGACGCGCGCGACGCCGACGACATGGTGCGCATCCTCGCCCGTGATGCCGGCGTGGCCCTCGATTCGTCGGTGCCGCCCGAAGTTGCGCTCGGCAACGCGCTCGGCAAGCTCGGCCGCGTGCTGCTCGTCGTCGACCCGGTCGATCACGTCGCTGCGCCGCTGGCGGCGGCACTGGTGGCCTGGAATTACGCCGCGCCCGGCTTGCAACTGATCGCGGCTTCACGAAGCCGATGGCGGCCGCCTGGTGCGGTGGCGATGGAAGTGGGGCCGCTCGGTCTGACGCGCGAACAGGGACAGCCTTCCGCCGCGGCAAGCCTCTTCCTCGATCGCGCTCGTGAGCATTTACCGTTCGCCGATCGAGCGCACCTCGGCGCGGAAGGGGCGCTCATCGAGCGGGCCGAACGCCTGGTCGAGGCTTTGGACGGTATTCCGCTGGCCATCGAGCTCTACGCGGCGCGCCTGCAGGTGCTCGGCATGGACGCGCTTTTGGCGCGCGCCCCTGGGCGTCAGGACAGCGAGACCACCCTCGATGCGAGCGAGGGGGCGATGACCCGCGCTGTCGCCTGGTCATGGAACCTCTTGACGCCCGCCGAGCAGCGCGCATTCGCGCAATGCGCGGTTTTTCGGGGAGGCTTCACGGTCGAAGCAGCCGCCCAAGTCGTCCTGCCCGACGACGACGTGGCCGCACTCGATCTGATTCAATCGCTGCGCGACAAGTCGCTTCTGTCGTCGTGGGCCGTCGATTCCATGAACGAAGTGCGGCTGACGATGTTCGCCTCGGTACGCGAGTTCGCCTGGAGAATGCTGAAGGGGGCGCCCGACTTCGTCGATACGCTGCGCCGGCACGCCGCGCACTATGCGCAAACGCTGGCGCCGGGACCGAAGGGGATCCCCGTCGAGGCGACCCCGCGCGTCGAACGCGAGGCAGAGAATCTCTTCGCCGCTGCCGAGTTCTCTCTTTCCGAGGAGGGCGCCGACCCCGGAGCCGGCCTGCTGGCCCTGATGGCGCTCGAGCCGGCCATGCTCGCCCGCGGCGCGATGGGAGGCTACCGTGGGCTCCTCGATCGCGCGGTCCATATCGCGGCCGCGCCCGGTAGAGAGCCCCGCACGCTGCTCCTCGGCGCCCGCGTGCGCCAGATCCGAGCGCGGCTCGACGCTCCGCGCGGTCAGGCCGTTCGCGCCAAAGACGATCTCACGATGTGTCTGCTCGACGCCGAGCGGGAGGGCGATGTCCACTGGCGCGGCACGATCGAGCTCGATCTCGGGGTCGTCCATCATCTGCGCCATGAGCTCGGTGCAGCGCGGCAGCGTTACGAAACGGCGCTGGAGCTGCTCCGCGCGGCGGATGATGCGCGCGCGGAGGGGCGCTGCATCGGCAACCTTGGCGCGCTTTGCCATGACGAGGGCGATTTTCCCACCGCGGCGCGCTGGTACCGCCGGGCCATCGCACTTTTCGAAGAAGCGGGCGACGCGCGGCAGCGCGCCAATTGCATTGGCAACCTCGCCGTTCTCGAACAGGAGCTCGGTCATCGCGATGCCGCGCGCGAACTCTTCGAGCGCGCGATTCAGCTCTTGGAAACGATCGGCGATGCGCGCCTTTTGGCGATCACCCTCGGCAACTTCGGCGTGCTCGAGCTGGAGATGGGGCGACCGGCGGATGCCCTGGCGCGGCACGAGCGAAGCCTGGCCTTGCTTTCGGGCAGCGGCGATCGGCGATCGGAGGCGCTCTGCCTCGGACGCCTTGCCGCGGCCCTGGCTTTGCTGGGCAAGCCCGATGAAGCGGAGGCGAAGCTCGCGCGAGGCGAGCGCTTCGCGCCGCGTGATGACGCGCTCGTCGCGGAAGTCGTACGGCTACAGGGCGCCTTCGTTACGCTGGCGCGGGCGGAGCGCGCCGGCAGCGCGGACCCGGCCGAGCCGGGATGGGCATCCGTGAGGCAGCAGGCGGAGCGCGCGCGTCAGGTCGACGCCGACGGGCGATCGCTCTCCGAGCAATCGGACGACATTCGGTCGACGCTGCGTATCCTGGAGGCGGAGCTCGCGCGCAGAGCAAAGGCCTGATCGGCCGCGTTCATTGACCTTTGAACCGATCAGGATTGGGCGATCGTCGTGTCCCCCTTGGAGGGGCGCAGACGCGACGCGATGGGGTACACCGCCATGCGCGGGAGCCCGCGCAAAAAGGCGACCGAGAGCGCCGCCCAATCGAAGTAGTCCCGCCAGAGCGTGATGCGCCCCTCACGCACCTCGAAGGTTCCGCACACCCACGGCGCGAGTCGCATCCCGCCACCCTCGATCACGTCGGTGCGCTCGGTGAGCACGAAGGGCCCGTCGGCGGCGATGTGATGGATGCGCACTTCGAAATGGCCGACGAGCTTCTCGAAGAAACGCATCTGTTTTTCGAACTCGCGCACGCCCCGCGCGGGCGGCAGCGGGATGTTCTGATAGACGACGTCGGCGCTCACAAAGGAGAGCGCCCGGTCGAGATTCTTTTCCTCGAGGCAGCGGAGAAAGGCGCGAACGGTCTCGATTTCGTTCATGGTCGACACGCTACCACGATGCTCCGGCGTCGTGGGCAACCATGCTTCGTTGATCGCCCGGCGCGCGATTGTTTCGTCTCCGACATCGAGAGCACACCTTCACGTCGTCAACGACCACAGCCCCCGCGGTCTCGGGCGAGACCGCGGGGGCTGGCAACGACGCCGTCGTTGGGTTTCTGTTTCGAATCTAGAACGATGCCGGGCAGAGAGAGCCGCCGGCCGCGCCGGGGTTGGGAATCGCGGCGTAGGGCGTGTCTTCGTCGATGGAGAGAAGGTACTGCACGAGGCTATTGACCTTGGCTTTGACGAGAGCAGGGTCGGTGTCCGTCAAGAAGTTCGGCGCGAGAGCGTGCGTGTGGACGGCGAAGGTCGATGCGAGCAATGCTTCCAGGGTGCGCGCGTTGCCGCCGTGGAGGTAAGGCGCGCCCGTCGCCAGACCGAGCAGCGACGGCACGTTGTACCCTCGTCCTTCTCCCGTGGGATTGCCATCGCCCTGGGCCTTGGTGATCATGTCCACGCGAAGCTCGGCGATGCCGACGCCGGGCTCGGCGACGTTGAACGTATCGACCGGTCGAATCGTGCAGAGGATCTGATCGAACGCCGCGGCATTGCCACCCGCGAAGCGGAGCAACTGGTTGGCCGGATCGCGGGCCGGCAAGAGCGCATCGGGGAAACCAGCCGGGATGATGAAAGGCGTGGTGGCGAGGGCCGCGTTGGTCGCCGTGCTCGGCGTGTAAAAGCGGCGGGAGATGGTCCATTTTTCGCCGCCATGGCACCCCTGGCAGGCGCCGTCCCAATTGAAGAGCGTCTTGCCTTCGGCAACTTTGCCGGCGTCGAGGTTCGAGGGGCCGCGCGGCGAGCGGATGCTCTGCATGTACTTCTCGATGTCGCCCCAGTCGTTCAGCTTGGAGGGTGCGGCAAGGCCGAGCGGATTGGCGGGATCGGCCGCCTGGGTCGCCGAGCCGCTGAGGTTGGCGTGACCGATGCCGACGATGTCGATGCGATCGCCGGTTGCCGGAGGGACGCTCACCGCCGAAACGATCGCCCCCACGCCGCCGGAGACGCCGCGCGTGTTGAGCTCGAAGTCGGCCACTTCGTCGAAGATGGCCGTCCAGTTGAAGATGCGCTGATCCTCGGCGTGCTTGGAGGCGAAGCTGCCGTCCAGGCTCGTCGACTGACGCGGTCCGCGCCCGAAGTACCAGGTCACGTTGTCGGTGAGACCCTCGGAGTGGCACGACTGGCACGCGCCCCAGCCCTGCCCGCGCAGCGACCAACGCGCGAGACCGGTATTGAAGAAGCGCTTTCCCTTGAGCGCCCGATCGGCGTCAGTGCCCGCTTGGGGCTGCGCTGTCGTCGGTACCACGCTCGCATTGGCCGCGCCTCCGGCGACGGCTTGGGTGTTGAAGTCGAGGAGCGTCGCGTTGCGGCTCACGTCGTTGGCGACGATGGCCGATTTCTTGTCCAGCGCGGCAAGTCCGATCCCGATGGGCGCCTTGCCTGCCTTGGCGGCATCGATGCCCGCCGGAGCCAGATCGATGAACGCATTGGTGGAGGCGCCGACCTCGACGAGCGCCCCTGTTTGGGCGTCGACGCGGAGGCGGAAGACGGCGTCGGCTCCATTGGCGGTGAGGTAACCCACCGTCGAGCCGGGCACGAAGCCGATGTCGTTGGCGAAGAGCGGATAGCGGCGCGCGGCTTGCGCGGTGCTACTGGCGGCGAAGAGTGCATCGAAGCGCGCGTTGAGCGATTGCGACGCCGCTGTCGCCTCGGTATCGGTGCGGGTGTCGATGACCGAGACGAGCGGCGCCGTCGTGGTCTTGACGCTGGCCACGTCGACGCAGAGCGAGCTGGCAGCACCCGCGAAGGGGAGCGCGCACACCGGCTCGATCAAGTTGAGCGGCGCGCAATCGGCGACGTCGGTGCACACGGTGGTGGTGGCTTTGACGCCGAGGGGCCCTTTCGGTGAGGCGCACACCGAGACGACGTAGGCGAAGGAGCCGTTCAGGGCGATGGATTGCACCTGGTTCGGGTAGCACCCCGCGGCCACGCCCCTCTCGTCCTTGAACCCCATGTCGGCGAGGGGACCGAGGCGAATGGTCCGCACGGCATGACCGGCGAGGCCGATCTTGTAGACGATGCCGACCTTGCGCGTGTCGGAGTTGCTCCCATCGGCGGCCTCGGCTTCCGTCTGTTGTCCGAAGTACTCGGTCACGTAGAGCGACTCGTCGTTGTCATCGGCGTCGGCGTCGTTGGTAACCACGAGCGATCGCGGATGCGCGAGCGCCGGGCGCGGCACGACGTCGCCCAGGTAGCCCGTTTGCACGAGCGCCGCGTTCAAGTCGATGGTCGAGACGACGGTCATCGCCGCGGTGTCGATCTCGCTCACCGTGCCGTCGGTCCAGTTGGTGACGTACGCACGCCGGCCGGTGGGGCTGAGAGCGATCGAGGTGGGCTCGGAGCCGACCGCGACGGTCCCGTCGAGCACCGGCTGCGTGCGCAGGTAGCGGATGCGGGCCACCTTCTGGTCCTTCTTCAGCACGACGTAGGCGGTGTCATTGTCGGGACCAATCACGGCCTGCCAAGGCTCGGAACCCCCGCCCAGCAAGACTTCGCGCGTGAACTGTGCGGTGGGCGGTTGGCTCGTCGGGTATTGCAGCGCCAGGACCGTCGCCGATCCGGTGTCGCGGTTGACGATGACGGCTGTGGCATCGTCGGGTGAAATCGCCGCCGCGCTTCCGCGGCTTGGCTGTGTGAGCGGTGGTGGTGCGTCGACACCACCATCGCCGTAACCGCCCGCGCCACCGTTGCCACCGGTGCCGGCGTACCCACCCGCGCCGCCGGTGCCGGCGTAGCCACCGGCGCCGCCGGCGCCCGCGTAGCCACCCGTGCCGCCGCTCCCGGCGTAGCCACCGGCTCCACCTTTGCCGCCGCTCGTCGATCCACCTTTGCCACCGGTGGATCCTCCGGTGCTGCCCGATGAGCTGCC
The DNA here is from genome assembly GCA_035318465.1 of Polyangiaceae bacterium. Lineage (GTDB taxonomy): Bacteria > Myxococcota_A > Polyangia > Polyangiales > Polyangiaceae > DASWDH01. Next base: position 825 of record DATHES010000155.1, on the reverse strand, counting down.
TCCGGATCCCGTCGGCGAACCTGCGGTACCGCCTCCGTACGAGCCGGCGGCACCGCCCGATCCGCTGCCGGCGCCCGTGCCGGTGGGACCGCCGTCGGCGCCGTCCGATGGGCCTTTGCTGAATGGATCGCACGCGAGAAGCGCGAGCGAGACGGTGGAATAGACGACGGTTCGTCGAATCGACATGGGCATCCTCATGAGGCGAGCGCGAGGCTCGCGTTGACGGCGCGGGAGCGCAGTTGCTGGGAGTCCTCACAGCAACCGCCGTGCCGTCGCGCCGAGCGCGTTCCATCGCCTGTCTCGACCGCTGCCCGAGGAAGCGCGCGCTCCGGCAATAGCGGCACGTTACGCGTGAGAACGGCGTTTCTCGCGCAAAATAACCCTCCCTGGGAGAGCGCCGCCCGTGCCTTCAGCGCTGGGCATGAGGCTGGGCACAGCGTGGGCACGTGCCCAGCGCGAGGCTTGTGCCCAACGCGAGGCGCGGAAGCGGCGCCGGCGCTTCAGCCCCGCTGTTTCAAACCCGACGGCAGTCGCGGCGAAGACAGAAGTTGGCCGAAAACTTCCCAGCGCTTGGCGATGTCGCCGGCGGGCACCAGCGACTCGACGTGGGCGCGCACCAGATCTTTGCCCAGATTGTAGTTGATGACGTACGAGCGGTACTTGTCGATGAAGCGCACGCGCTGTGTCGCGCGCTCGGGCGTCGTCAAAGCGAATTTCTGGAGCCAAGCCGCGGTCTGCTCGAAATTGAGCGACCCTTCGAGGTAGCGACGCGCCGCCTCGTTGTCGGCGTAGGCGAGCTTTTCCAATAGCGCGAGCACGCGATAA
>DATHES010000154.1:0-17943 GCA_035318465.1 Polyangiaceae bacterium | reverse complement strand
GCCGACGCCACTCGAGCCGCCGACGCCACTCGAGCCGCCTGCGCCACTCGAACCGCCTGCGCCACTCGAACCGCCTGCGCCACTCGAACCGCCTGCGCCACTCGCGCCCCCTGCGCCACTCGCGCCCCCTGCGCCGCTCGCGCCACCAACGCCGCCGGTACCGCCAACGCCACCGGCCCCGCCCGAGCCTGTCGCGCCGCCTGCATTGCTTGACCCTCCCTTGCCTGCGTCGGTCAACGTTCCCCCGCCGCTGTCGGCAGTGCCGTTGGAACCGCCCGTGCCCTTCGGGTAGAGCGAGCCGTCATGCTCCTCGGAGACGCACCCCACAGGGCCCAGCGCGACGGCGATGAGCCACGCCGAAATCACCTTGCCCGATTGTCGCGAGCCGCCGCGCGTTCCTCCGCCTGTAGCACCCGGTTTCATCTCGTTCGAAGTTCCGCGATCGATGGTGCCAGCAGGGTACATGTTTTTCCTTAAGGAGTCAGTCGACCCTCGTTGCACAACCGAGCGCGCAGGCGCCGCCGACGGGGGATCGCAAGGTTAGTAGGGGTCAAGATGAGGTGGCGTGAGCCCCGCACAACGGGTCAGGAATCGACCGAGCCTCTGCGCGCAACAGCGTGCGGGCTCGGTCGCACCTACGGGTTGTTCGGACGACTGTCGAACGCGCACACTTTTGCGCGTCCCTTTGCTTACCCGCCCGAGACCACGGCGCGAACTGACAACGTCAACGAGGGGATGCGGCCGGCTTAGCCCGGCTGCGGATAAGCCGTCGACATGTTGAACGACGCGTCCACCGGCGAGCCATCGCGATCGTAACACTTGACCGTGATTCGCGGCTCATTGCCCACGCAGTTTTGCCCCTCACTGAGCCCCCAACACACGTCCTCCACGTTGCAATACACGCCGCCCGCACCACGCGCAGAAACGATCACCATCATTCCATCGGCAGCGTAAAAGAGAGTGTTTATCATCACGTCGTAGGATCCGATGCCCGTCTTGCAGACGGTAAGGGGCTCTGTGTAAGGGTTCGAGGCGGGTGTCTCGTGCTGATTGCGGTGAAGAAAAGAACGGTCGTCGTAACAGACATTCGCGGCGTTGGTCCCGTCCCAGTCGATCCAAAGAAACCATTCGCTGAGAAACTGATGGTCGTTGCCGGGGGCCATGGTTACAGAATTGTGCGATTCCTCTCCGACGAAGAGGCGAAAGTTCGTGTCGCGTGCGCCTCCGGGGAGGGTGCCGCCACGATCGTAGCAACGGACTTCCACCATTGTGTCGCGCTCGGTGTACGTGCCAAGGGTCCAATTGTAGGGAACGCACACGGCGCGCGCGCAGGACGGCGTGTCATCGCCGACGCACGTTTTCGCCACCAGAACGTTGTTCAAATTGAACCTGGGGTCGGTGACGTAGGCGCCGTCGGCTGGGTTCATGTATTCAAACGTCACGATGTACCGCCCCGTGTCACTACGGCTGCTCGTGACCAAGCCCGGCCCGATCGGATTGAAACTCTCGTCGGCGCGAATCGCGCCGTTACCGTCCACGGTCGCGTACCCATGGTCCGGACTGTGCCCCATGAATTGTTGATGCTCGAAGCTGTCAGCGCGGTAGTACCAGGAGAAGTTGGCGTCGACGTCGGCACCCGCGGGGGTCACGCAACGGATGTTCGACGTCAACGTGAAGGCTGCGTCGCTCGACAGCCCCGTATCGAAACAGTTCGCCGTCCCCCCGACGGTCTGGACATACACTTGGTAGCCTGAATCCCCGAAAATCGCGGGAAAGGGCGCTCCATTGGGCATTGTGACCGTGTACTGGCCGGTCGCATTGTGGACAAGGGCGGGCGGCCCGCATGCGATTTTTCGCCCTTCGGGCATGGAGCTGGGCTCGTTCCAGCAATGCGGGCCATGGCGTGCGGGCTCGGAGTGATTGTAGTTCGGAAAGAAGGCGAACAGAGCGGGCCCCAGCGCCATGGCTCGTGCACTCGCGGAGGTGACGAGAAGGAAAACCCAAAGGGACAGGATCTGTGGTCGCACGAAGCCTCTCTAGGAAGCCGCGCCAAGGCCATGCCACGGCTCAACAATTCCTGCGCTCCGCCCGCCGATGACCAGTAGGCGCGTCATTGGCGGCGCCCAGGGGCCTGCGGAAGGTTGCCCGACCGGCACCACTGCCCCCCCATTTCTCGGTAAGCAGCCTCGATGCTCTCCGCGAACTTGCGAGCGTCCATCAGAGGGGAACCTAACATCCGCTGCCTCAGGTTCGATCGGAGTTCGACGGGTTGCCATGGATCGGCAGCGAGACGGGCCGCAATGTCGATGTACTCCTCCACGCTTCGGGCCACCAGCTCCTCGAGTCCGGAACTCCCATCCACAAGGCGTCGTAGGTCGTCGTGCCGCCCCCGTAGGGAAACGGATCCAGGCCGATATCGCTTTGGCCATGCTGCTCGAGATAGTCATGCATCGGGACGCGTTCCACGAAGGTCAACCGCTCCGGATCGATTCCCAGCCGCTTCAACGAGTCGCGCATCAGGTGGCGGGGGCTACCTTGGGGTGCGCATTTCGGAGCGATTGAGCGTCGCCCCCGATCAACTAAATGAGCTTCGAGCCTTTTTCGGCAGGTTGCCCGTGGCTTGATCGGGTACTCGCGCGGCGTCGGGCGACGAGCGCACCGAGGAAAAATGCCACGCCCCACGCTCGGCCGGCACGCCGATCCTGAGCTTGAAGCCGGCACGAGCACCCGTCAGGTTCGTTGCCGCCCGGGTTCCCAGTACCGGCGCCACTCGTTGGATTGCGTCCACCGGTCGAACCGCCCATTCCCGTCGTCGCGCCCCCTCTTCCCGCTGACACACCGGCGGCCCCTCCCGACGCACCGCCCGCGCCGGCCAATGCACCGCCCGCACCCGCCGACGCACCGCCCGCGCCGCCGCGACCGGCGCCCGCACCGGTGTCAGCGCGAACGTCGACTTCGCGGACGTCATTGACGACATCTGCTCCGGTGTCTCCGACATTGGCGCGATCGCTCAGGCCCGCATCCGACGTCCCTCCCTCCGGCGCCGCGGCGTCAGGCAGAGCCGCGTCTCTCGCTCCGACATCCATCGTCACCGCGTCGGAGATCGTGGCGTCGGAGATTCCTGCATCGGGAATCCCTCCATCCGCGCCGCACGAGCCGGTCGTGCAGCACGTCACCGTCGTCGGCGCCGGCGTCGCGTCGAGACAAGTCGCGCCGCTCGCCTTTCCCGTGTTCGTCACCTCGATGGTAGCGACATCGCTGAGCGAAACGACGCGAAAGACCGCGCCGCCCACGGCCGTCCACGACTGTCCGGCGAGGAGCGCAGCTGCCTTGGCCGAACCGCCTGCCCCCACGAGAAAATCGCTCGCGCCATTGGCCGGCGTTTGCCAACCGACGACATTGGGATCTTTGAATTCGGCGCCGTAGTGAATGTAGATACCCTCGGCTCGCGTCGCGTCGTGACCGGCTTTGCGGCGGTATTCGAGGTGCACGTACTCGGCGCGGAGTGCTCCCTGTGGATCCTTCCACCTCAATACCTGCGGTCCCGTACAACCGAATTCGATGGCACCGATCTGATAGGACCCGTCGGCCACGTCGATCACGTTGCATGGCTGGAAGGCGTTCATCTCCCCGGTCTCCACCGCTGACAGGTGCCCGCATCCCGTCCCGAGCGGCGTGTGCGGATCGCCGTACTCGGCATAGCCGGGGCATCCGCCGTTGTAGGGCGGCGAGGAGCAGTAGTGGCCGTGTTGCAGACCGTAGTTGTGCCCGAGCTCCTGGTTGAAGACGACGCAGCCCAAGCTCGCCGCGTACCAGGTGTCACGCGCCGGCTTGTAGGTTCCCGCGACGCGCGACGGCATCTTACCGGCCTGGCCGAGCCCTCCCCAACCGCAGCTCGCCGATTTCGGCACGTAATACGCAACTTGGTTGTAGCTATCGATGTCCACCCCTGCGCTCTTCGCCGCCGCTCTTGCCTCCGTCGCGATCTGCGTATAGCGACTGCCGCAACTGCTGACATCGACCGTGTAAGGACCGAAGGCGTCCCCTTCGAGGTTCCAATTGCCGTAGGTGTTCTCCCGAAAGAAATTTTTCGGCCCATCGAAATCGTCCAGCAGCCGCTTTCTGGCCGCTGCGACGGTATAGGCCGGGTCGAGGATGAGAACCGCGACCTTGAGAGAAATCGGCGCCGCGTTATCGATAGGAAACGAAAGCTCGCGTTGATCCCGCGGGAGAGAAGAAGGAGTCGGCCGCTGCTGAATCGACGTGACGCGAAATTTTCGTTCGGCATCGCGTGCGCCGTGCACGACGACATGCGATCCGGGGTCGATGTCGGGAGCCGCGTCGAAAAGGAGATCGATCGTGTCGCCCGACGATGTTCGAAGACCATAGAAGATTGCGGTCGTGCCATCCTCGTAGGTCGCGATGTACGTTTCGAGCTCGCCCGCGACGCCCGTGGCGTCGTCGATGGGGTCGGAGAGGGACGGCCCGGATTGCCCGCAAGCCGACAGGACGAGAGCGGATAAAAGCCAACGGACGCCGCGACTACCGCGGACATACGATCGCTGTCGCATCGGTGCCTCCAATTCCCCCGCTATTTTGTACCTATGTTGCGCCAGCGGTACGGATCGCGACCCCAGGGACTCTTTCCGTTGGACGAGGTGCCACGCTCACACCCGCTGATGAGGCATTAGCGCGATCGCGCCGCCAAAGATTGTGAGCCTCGGCGAGACTCGGCACGGAAATCCGCACAATGGCGCTGCGACGGTCGCGGCGAATTGCGCACGTCGGCCTTCCAAAAACGGTGAGGGCTCGTCGTGGCGGACGGTCGAAATTCAGGACTCTCCCGCGGGTGACAAAGTGGTCCTACCACTCTGCCAGAGGCACCCAGGGCGTTGCAGCGTCGCTGTCGGAACGCGCGCTTTCTTCGGCAAGCTGCCCGTGGCCTGACGGGCGTGGCCTAGTAAAACAAGAACGGCCAGAAATTTTTCATGGGCTTGCCGTCGACGTCGATGGCCCTGTTGCCGAAACCAGGAAGGCTCTGGCGCCAATAGACTTGCCATCCGGTGCCACAATCGTATCGCCCGAAGGCGTTGTCGTAGGCGGCGACTTTGTCGGCGTTGTAAAGATCGGGCACGTCCTGTCCACCATCGCCGTCGCGCATGCCATAGTGCTCGCATCGCGATTGCGCTTGTACCCTGCCTTGCCAGTCGTAGCGTGCCGTGGCGTTGGGCGGGAACTCGGGGGTGCCGCAGCCCTGGACGAACGGACTGATCCTCCAGGACGTCCCACTGGGGAGCGTACCGGCGGCCACCGACGGGCTCGGATAGCTGACGCAGGGCGTGGCGGGGGTCTTCTTGTCGCAGATCTCGTTGAAGCTATCGAAGGGGGCGGAAAAGCGCGTCCGGAAGTCGGCATTGAAGAACGCGCGCAAATTGGTCTCGAGATACGGAACGGCACTGCGCAGGTGTTCGAGGTTCCACCCGCGCACCTCCATGTCGCATCCCTCGCCACGCGTCGGGTCGAGGTGGGCCAATCTGACCGTATGGAGACAATTGATCTCGGGCACGCAGCCTGATCCCTCGACGCAGACGAACTGGCCTGCGATGGGGGCGCCCGCGGCGTCGTAGGCCTGCTTGCGCTCCAGCGTGAGCGGCGGTCGTCGGCGCCCCCCCTCGCCCTCGAGCACCCAAACTTCGTTCACCAGCCCGCGGTCGAAGAGTTCGCACAGCGTGAGATTGCGCGACAACCCGGGGTCCATGATTTTGATGTTGTCGGCGAATGCCGGCGAGAAGAGAGCCCCGGTGTCGAAGTCGCCGGCAGCGGTGACGGGAAGGAGCGTGCTGGAAGGGTTGGTCCAGGTGGGCGGCGGAGGGTGGTCGGTCAAGTCGACGATCTTCGCAATCTCGTAGTCGAGAAAGGGCGGCGCATTCGGCTGCGCGTAGGCGTGGTAGCGCGATCCTTCGCGCAAGGCGCGGATCTGGGCGCGGGCTCCTTGGTCAGCCTGCGTGACGGTCCACGCGTTCCAGAAATGAAGCACCAAAAGACGCGGGCGAATGGCGGTGAGGGAATCGTGATTTCTGACGAGCCAGGGATCCGAATTGGCCGCGCTGACGCAATTGGGCCACACCGTGAGGCCAGTCGGCGCGTCGGGCAAACACGCAGCATCGACGCTCCCGCCCGCATCGAGTCCTCCCCCGGTATCCGACGGCCCACCGGTATCGAACGCCCCACCCGTGTCGAGACCTCCCGCCGTATCGAAGGCGACATCGCGAGGCGTACTCCCGTCGGAGGATCCTCCTCCCGATCCGCTGTCCCCCTGCACGCCCGCTTCGTTGGCCGGGGCAGCGTCCGCAAATGGAATGGGCTCGACCGCCTCGACGACACGCGCGTCACAGCCCGCGCCGCCCGCGATCAGTGCGGACAGGAGGCATGAAGCCGGGGCAAAGTAGCAAGGCGACGAGCGGCGCATCAGAACGCGATTCCTATGCCGGTGCGAGCCAGGAGCACCGGCCAATACTGTCTTCCGGCATCGGTATTGGCAACGCGGACGACGGCCGCAGGCCATGCCCAGAAGCCCTCACCTTCGGCGATCAACGCGATGTGAGGATAGACCTCGGCGGCAACTCCGAAACCCGCCCCCGTGAGGAGCGACCACGACTGCCCCGTCTTTCCCCGGTAGTAGGGAAAGACGCCAGTGCCTTCCACCGCGAGGTGGTACGCGCCGGCGCCGGCCGACGCGAAGACTTGGACCGAGCCCTGCCATCGCGACATGACGAACGCCTCCAGCGTCGCGAACTGCTGCTCGACGCGCGCGCTGCCCTCCGCTGTCTCGAGGATCGCGTCGGAACCAAGTCCACTGATGCTCATCCGGGCGCCGATGCCGTCGGCCGTGCCGTAGGAGAGCGCCAGCAGCGGGGTCCACACCGGACCGATCTCACCAAAGCTGTACAGCATCCCGAACGCGGCCTGCGCCGCGATCCCTTCGTTCAACGCGGGACGGCGCACGGCGGGGGGAGGTTTCGCCGGAAGAGCCCGCGGTTCTGACGGAATCGACGGAGGCCGCGGGCGTTCGGGGACCGTCCAGAACTCGGCCAGACTGGCCTTCAAGAGCTCCACCGCCCGGACGGCGAGCACGGCCGCGCCTCTTCCGGGCTCCTCATTGTCGAGGCGCATGCGCTCGACCGAGGTGCGATCGACGAGACGATCCGATACCCAGATCTCCGCCGTCGATGACGTGCCGGGCTTGGACCGATCATGAAAGATCGCGAAGACCGCCAAGGGCTTGAGCTCGGATGCAGCGGTCTCCACCGCGTTCCGAGGGGCCATCTCCTCCCCTTGCGGCACCATGGTGACTTCGAAACCGGCTGCGATGAGCTCCCCTTTGATCCGCGTGAGAGCCATGGTCGTCACCTCGTCGGTGGCGCTCGGGCGAAGCAACACGACACGACGCTCTACCGCCGCGTGGGACGCACTTCCAAACGCCAGGAGACCAAGCAACCACATACAGACTCGGAGAACGCGATGGCCGCGCATCCGCCCCTTTTACACTGTCCCTTGCGACTGCCGGATCACTTTATCGCATTGGTTTCCAGCAGATTTTTGGCGTACCGCGCATAAGGTCCTTTCGGATACTGATTGAGGTAGGCGAGTGCCAAGGGCTTGGCGGCCTCACGCCCTCGGAGCCTGTGCACAATCATCAATTTTCGCCCGAGCGCCTGGGAGGCGTATGTTCCCTGCGGGCTCTCGGCCAGGTACCGCTCGTACCATTCCAAGGCTGACGGCACGGACGACGCGTCAGATTCGGCGAGACCTCCCAAGAAAAAGGCTGCCTCGCTGGCCTGCGCAGAGCCGGCGAAACGCTCGCGCTCGGCAAGAAGCGCGCGACGGGCGACATCGAACCGGCGCGCATACCGCGCTGCGTCGGCGAGCATGCCGAGCTCGGCGCGCGGTGCTTTGGACAGGAGACCTTCGAGGCCCCGACGATCGGCGTCGGCCAAGATGCCGTCGAAATCACCGGTCGCAAGTCGCTTGGCCCAAGAGTGCGCGCGCGTGTCGTCGCCCGCGCCTGCGCTGGCAGTGCGCCCTTCGGTCGGGCGAGCAACCTTCGCAGCGCCCGCCGGCGCGGGTGCGATGAGTTCGGGCGTCGGCGCGTCGCCGACGATGTCGGAAGACCGGATGCGAAAGTCTTCCGACGGTTGACCGTCGAGCAGAAGAAGGTTCTCACGCACGCGTGCCACCAAATGCTGCCCGGCCCGCACGACGAAACCTTGGGTCGTCAATGGTCCGGTCAGGACCACCGATCCTTCGCGGAGCCAGAGATCCAGACTCTCTTCGGCTCCTGTCCAGGCGACGTCGAAAACCGTTCCCGTCACCAGGATCGTGTACGGGCCGGCGTCGACCAGCCACTTGGCGCCGACCAGCGGCTTCACGTGCAAACGGGCCTTTCCCTCCTCGAGCAAGATCCGCGCTCCATGCGCGTAGACTTCGGCAACCCTGGTGCGTGCCCCGGATTCGAGCAAGACTTCCGTTCCGCCCGCGAACCGAACGCGCGCGCCCTCGGGGGCGGTGGGACGGATGTACCCGCCGCTGCTCACGCTCCCGTTGGCGACCTCGAATGCCTGCACCGAGCTCCGATGGCTCGTGAAAAAGACGACTGACGCCGCCGCCATCGCCGCCGCGGCCGCAAAGGCGGCTGCCCGCAATCCCCATGTCTTCTTGGATGGACCTCGGCGGCGCACTCGCTGCTCTGCGACGGCCGCCTCGAAGCGCAAAAGCCCATCCTCTTCACTCGAAGAAAGATCGTCGATCGACGCTTCCTGCGCGATTCGCACGAGTCGCGTAACCGCCTGATCCGCTGCCGCCCGTTTCTCCCAAGAATTCATGCACAAGCCCCGTCTCTTTGGAGACTAGAAATATAGTCGACCAGCGCCGTGTCTCGCTCAGCCAGAAGCACCACGCGATCCCAGGCCCGCGAAAGACGCCGCTTCGCCGTGGCCACGGAAACGTCGAGGGCCACCGCTACTTCTTCCAACGGCATTCCTTCGATGAAGCGCAGGACGAACGCCGTGCGATCCTGAATGCCGACGCGATCGAGGATGAGATAGAAACGTCGCAGCGCTTCTCGCGACTCGATGTCTTGGTTGGAGACGAGTTGCCCGGGAACCGTTTCCGGGCGCTGCCGACGCAGCCAGCGTCGACTCCATCGGCGGCGGAGCTCGCCGCGGACGGTAAAAGCCGTCACCGTGATCACGAAGGCTTTCAGCGCCTGGGGCTCACGCAAGGTGGAGGCTTTTTGAAAGACGCACATGAATACCTCTTGAGCCAGGTCTTCGACGTCTTCGTCCGGTCCGAGAGACCGCCGAAGGATGCGATGTACCATCGGCGCAAAGCGCTGCCAAATGAGGCGAGCGGCGTGCGGATGTTGGTCGATGAGCTTGTGGACCAGTGTGGCGTCATCGACCTCTTGGGGTATGCCGCCTTGCACCAGAAACAAGCGGGCCTCGCGCATCTTCCTAGGTGCCTCTCTTCGCTAAGCGCCTCGCTTGACCCGCGTGCACGCGCAGAGCGAAGGCAACGTTAGGTTGCTCCGTCCGGTTGGCCAGCGACAAGGTGAGGTGATTCCGATGCGTTTTCGTCATGCGGTGAATGTTTACAAGCTGCTCGAAAGGAGACCGCGCGGGCAAGCAGCGCGCGACGAGCCTTCAGCAAATAGAGTGGTAGCGTTGTCCGAACGTAGCTCAACAATCGTCCCCGGGTCGCGACCATCCGTGCGCGGGGGGTGCGGCCGCGTAAGTCTATAGAACATAAAGCGTTTTAATCGCCCAAGGGCGCCGATTTCATTTCCTCCCGTGCGAGACGCGACGCACTCTCGGCGGAATGTGAGCTTCTCCGCCGGCGCCGGGCCACCCTTCTCGCTGCAGGTTGAGATTCTGCCCCCCTGCACCCTTCTCGACGTGCAGGCCCTTCCCCGATTCGGCCTTGAGCGCCCAACTCGGTCTTGAGCGCCTAAAGGCGCGCGGCGGCAAACGATTTGGGAGGCCCGATCGGCACGGCAGTGCAGGCTCCTTGGACGTTCATCGGTGCAAGCAGCCGCCTGCGCGGCGTGCTCGCCATCGGGAGGGCCAACGGATATCCGCGATCCGGGCGCGATCAGGGTGCCCAGACGGATGTCGGCATCGTCGAGGGCGGGCCCGCGGATTCGCACGGGCAGCACCGATGCCCCAGCGGATGATGCGACCGAGGACTCGGCGGATGTCGCGCCCGACGTAGCGACCGAAGCCGGCGGCTGCGCGGATGCCCCTACGCGCAGTTGGAGAATGCGGTGACCGCGCGACGACCGCCCGGGGGACAGATTTGTCGAGACCCTGAGCCGTCGTTCGAGGTTCGCGGTACTTCCCCAATTGATGGCGGGCCACGCCGCACATCGGCAGTTCAAGAGTGGAGACGCGACAGCGTCTCTTGAAAAGGCGATCCGCGGATGACAGCCAGCGCACAAACTACCGCCTACTTTGTACAGCAACCGCCCGCGGAGCTGGATGACGCCATGTTGGCCAGCATGGCTGCTGACGGCCACACCAAGGCTCACACGGCAATCTGGGATCGTTATGGCCCCCTCGTGCGCAGCATCATGCGCCGCAGTATCGGGCCCGGGAACGAGGTGGAAGATCTGGTGCAAGAGGTGTTCTTGCGCTTTTACCGAAACCTCGCGCTCTTGCGTAATCCGGCCGCGCTGCGGAGTTTCATCTTTGCCATTTCCTTTCGCGTCGCGATAAGCGAACTACGCTCGCGCCGCGTTCGCAAGTGGCTGCGCTTCACCGACGACGGGCGATTGCAAGCGCCCACCACGCGGTTCGTCAGCCCCGCCGATTTCGAGGCGCGCGAAGCCGTGTCTGGGCTCTACGCGATCCTCGAACGGCTCGACGCGAAGGATCAGATGGCATTCGTCCTTTACTATGTCGAAGGTCTCGAGCTCACCGAAGTGGCCGAAGCACTGGGTGTGTCGCTCGCCACCATCAAGCGCCGATTGGGGCGCGTGTCCTCGCGCGTGTTCGCGATGGCCGAAAGCGACCGCCGCTTGCTCGAATATCTGGGCAGAGTTGCCCCCTGCAAGGTGGCCCGCTCCCACGCGAAGATTCAATAACGTCAGCGAAAAAAAGGCTCCGTCTCGCCACTGGTCGCGTTGCGATCGCTAGGCGATGCGTCGGACTGCGCCTCCGAACTCGCAAAGGTGAAGCCACGGCTCGACTTTCGTCTCGCGCGCGTAGCGATCGCGCAGGTTCTCCATGAACGGGCCGACCTGCGTTTTCTCCACCAAGGACAGCGTGCAGCCCCCGAAACCGCCGCCGACCATGCGCGCGCCCGCCACGCCGGGCAGATCGAGCGCCATGTCGACCAGGAGATCGAGCTCTCGGCAGCTCACGGCATAGTCGTCGCGGAGGCTCGCGTGAGAGGCCGTGAGCAGCTCTCCGAGCACGCCCATGTCCGCTCTTCCGAGCGCGCTCACGGCCGCGAGCACGCGCCGATTCTCGCCGACGATGTGGCGCAGACGCGCCGCGAGGGGACGCGGCAGATCGGGAGAGAGGCCCTCGACGTCGGCCGCGGTGAGCTCGCGCAGCGAATGCACGTCTGGACGGCGCTCGCGGACGATCTGCGCGAGAACCATGCTGTCGTTCCGGCGGGTGTTGTAGGCACCGGAGGCGTGGGAGTGTCGTACCAGGGAATCCGCGATGACCCAGCCGTGACTCTTGGCCAAGGGGAGCGCACGCCAATGCAAATCTTCGCAATCGAGGAACAGCGCGCACCCGGGTTGACCGTGCGTGGCCGCGAATTGGTCCATGATGCCGCACTGGGCGCCCACGAAGGAATTCTCCGCCGCTTGGCAAGCGAGCGCGAGGTCCATGGGCCCGAGCGACTGGGCCGCGATGTCGAGCAGCGCGAACGCGCTGGCCACTTCGAGCGCTGCGGAAGAGCTGAGCCCCGCGCCCAGCGGAACGTTGCCGCGCACCAGCATATCGGCCCCGCGCAGCGCGCAGCCTTTGGCAGCGAGGGCCCAGATCACGCCTTTGACGTAGTCGCTCCAATGCACGTCGCCCTGTCGCGGCGCGACGGCCAGCGGAAATTCGACCGTCTCGTTCAGGTCCTCGGAGCGTAGGCGCAGCGTCGCATCGGGCCGAGGAGCGATGGCCACCGCGACCCCGAGCGAGAGACTCGCCGGCAGGACGAAACCTCCGGAGTAGTCGACGTGCTCGCCGATCAGGTTGACGCGTCCAGGGGCGAAGTAAATGTTGCCGTCGCGGCCGGAGAAGTCGGAGAAGTTACGGCGCAGGCCGTCGATGTCGAGACCCTTCATGACGTCTTTGCATCGGGCGCGACGTCGACGCTGTTCGCGCGCGGGCCGCCCGCCGAGGCCGCCGCGCGTCGCGTTCTGCGGGCGGCGTTCACCATGTGAACGAGTTGATCGAGGATGACGGCCAACAGGATGACCGCGCCAATGATGATGAAGGTCCAGTTGGGGTCGAGCCGCCAGATACGCGGAACTCCGCCTTCGTCGCGGTGCTGGAGCTGGAACATGTTGATGCCGTTGTCGATGACCCGCATGATCGCGGAGCCGATGACGATGCCGAGCACCGTCCCTTCCCCGCCCCGCAGCGAGCAGCCGCCCAGGACCGCGGCCGCGATGGCATAGAGCTCGTAGGCAACGCCCACTTGCTGCGACATCTGGCCGATGTAGGCGGCGTAGCAAACGCCAGCCACGCCGGCGAGCCCGGCCGAGATCACGTAGGTCAAGGTCTCGATCCGATTGACGTCGATGCCCGAGTAGCGCGCCGCTTCGCGGTTGCCGCCGATGGCGTACACATAGCGACCGAGCACCGTGGAATGCAGAAGGAAGGTGCCGATTCCGACCACCACCAGGAAGATGAGAACCGGATAGGGCAAGAGAGGCTCGCCCTGCACACGCCAAATCCCGCCATTGGCGAGCTCGAGAAAGGGCGCGTCGCCGAAGCTGATGGTCCCGCCCTCGGCGACCGTTTGGGATACGCCGCGGACGAGGAGCATGCCGCCCAGCGTAACGATGAACGGCTGCAGCTTGAGCCGTGTGATCAAGAGTCCCTGGCCGAGACCGATGAGCAGCGCGACCCCCAGCGCGCAGGGAATCCCCACCCACAACGGATAGCCGAGCCCCGGCGGAGCGGAGGAGGAAAGCTTGGCGATGAGTACGCCGGTGAGCCCGATGACCGATCCGATGGAAAGGTCGATCCCTCCGCTGATGATGACGAAGCCAATGCCGATAGCGTAGATCCCCAGCATGGAGATCTGCCTCGTCGTATTCAAGGCGTTGGATGCGCCGAGAAAATCCGGATTGGAAATGAAGAGCAATAGGCACATCGCGACGAGCGCGATGAACATGCCGAGCTCGCGTCTCATGCCGCAGCTCCCGTTCTCCCCGTCATGAGGGTGGCGATGCCCTCGGCGGTAAGACCTTCGCGCGCAAGTATCCCTCGCAACATCCGCTCGTGCATCACCACCACCCTGTCGCTCATTCCGAGGATCTCTTCCATGTCCGAGCTCACCATGAGGATGGTGATTCCCTGGTCGGCGAGGGCCGCCATGTGGCGATAGATCTCCGCCTTGGCGCCGACGTCGATGCCGCGCGTCGGTTCGTCCAAGATCAGCACCTGCGGAGCCATCGCCAGCCACTTACCAAGGACGACTTTCTGCTGGTTGCCGCCGGAAAGGTTCACCACCCGCTGGAAGATGCTGGGGGTCCTGGTGCGAAGGCGCGTCACCTCGGCCTCGGCCGCCCGACGCTCGGCCTCGCGATTCAAGAGACCTGCCGGACCGTAGCTGGCGATGTTGGGTAAGGAGATATTTTCGGCCACCGTCATGGGCAACACCAGGCCGTGCCTCTTGCGATCTTCTGGCGCCAGGTAAACGCCGCAATCGATGGCGTCCCGAGGCCGGCGCGGAGTGTACGGCTTTCCAGCGACGGTCATGGAACCGGACAGCGCCGGGGTGACGCCGAAGATCGTCTCCATGAGCTCGGTGCGACCGGAACCGACGAGCCCCGCGAATCCCAGGATTTCTCCACGCTCTGCGGTAAAGCTCACCGGACGGGCCGTTCCGGGCACGATCAGGCCGTGCACCTCGAGCACCGGCGGTCCGGGCGTCTTCGCGGCGCGCGGAGGGAAGTATTCGTTCTTCAGTTCTCGCCCCACCATCATGGACACGATTTTTTCGGACGTGACTTGGTCGCGGTCCAACGTGCCGACGTGACGCCCGTCGCGCAGCACGGTGATGCGATCGGCGAGCTTCATCACTTCGTCCATCCGATGCGAAATGTAGATGATGCCGATCCCGTCCGCCTTGAGCTGTCCAATGATGCGAAAAAGGTGTTCCGACTCGGCGCCCGTGAGTGACGACGTCGGCTCGTCCATCACGATGATGCGCGCTTTTTTGGAGAGCGCTTTGGCGATTTCTACCATTTGCATCTGCCCCGCCGTCAACGTCGAAACCGGCGTCGTCGGTGCCCGCGCGAGCCCCACTCGAGCGAGCAGCGCCCCCGCTGCCAGATTCAACGCGCTGCGGCGCAGCACACCGACCGATCCCACCGCCGCCTCGTTTCCGAGAAAAATATTGGCGGCGATGTCGAGGTTCGGCGCGAGCATCAGCTCCTGGTGAATGAGCGCGATCCCGAGCCGATGCGCCTCGCGCACGCTATCGAGGACGACCGGGTTGCCATCGAGGTCGATCCGACCCTGATCCGGCATTTCGGCGCCGCCCAGGATCTTCATCAAGGTGCTCTTGCCTGCACCGTTTTCCCCCATGAGCGCGAGCACTTCGCCTCCCGACAACTCCAGCGAAACGTCCTCGAGCGCGACGACGCCGGGAAAGCGCTTGGTAATGCCGCTCATCGCGAGCAGCCAGGGGGCTCCCTTCGTCATGTCAGCGTACGAAATCTATCCTTGGGACGAGCGCCCACAAAGTGGTTTGGCGCCGGGCCCGCAGCTCATCGATTGCGGATTTCCGGTTCTTTTGTGAGCCTTGACGGTCCCGCCGGTCCACCTAGCATGCGTGAGCACCGCGGAGGGCCCACCCATGCCATCGAGCGTCGGAAGACACCCGCAAGATCAATACGTACCGAAGTCCGAGCACCATTTCACCTTCGGTCTCTGGACGGTGGGCAACCCCGGCCGCGACCCGTTCGGCGATGCGGTGCGGCCTCCGTTGGCTCCGACGCGCATCGTCGAAAAGCTGGCCGCGCTCGGCGCCTATGGCGTCAACCTGCACGATAACGATCTCCTCCCGCGCGACGCCTCGGCGGCCGAGCAACGGCGCATCGTGACGGATTTCAAGAAGGCGCTCGACGCCAGCGGGATGAAAGTCCCCATGGCGACGACGAACCTGTTCTCTGACCCCGTTTTCAAGGAGGGGGCGTTCACCGCCGTCGACGCCAAGGTGCGCCAATTCGCCTTGCAGAAGACGATGCGAGCGATCGATCTCGGCGTGGAGCTCGGCGCCACGACCTACGTGTTTTGGGGAGGTCGAGAAGGCGTGGAGACCAACGCCTGCAAGAGCCCTCAAGACGCGATCCGGCATTTTCGGGACTGCATGAATTTTCTCTGCGAGTACGTGATCGACAATCGCTACGACTTGCGTTTTGCACTCGAAGCCAAGCCCAACGAGCCTCGCGGCGACATCTGGTTGCCGACCAGCGGCCACATGCTGGCGTTCATCTACACCCTCGATCGTCCGGAAATGGTGGGGCTCAATCCCGAGGTGGCTCACGAACAGATGCCGGGGCTCGACTTCTCTCATGCCGTCGGCCAGGCGCTCGAAGCCAGCAAGCTATTTCATATCGATCTCAACGCCCAAAAACCGGGACGCTACGACCAGGATCTGCGGTTCGGCAGCGAGGATCAAAAGGGCGCATTCTTCTTGGTCAAGCTGCTCGAGGACGCGAAATGGGAAGGAATGCGGCATTTCGACAGCCACCCCTACCGCACGGAAGACGAAGAGGGCGTGTGGGACTTCGCTCATGCGAGCATGCGGACGTACCTGATCCTGAAGGAGAAGGTCGCACGCTGGCACCGTGATCCCGAGATCGGCGGCATCCTCCAGCAGCTCGGCGAACTCGATCGCGGCGTCATAGTCGATACCGGTGCCAAACTCCGCTACAGCGCGCGGCTTGCTGCACAACTCAAAGAGGCGAGCTTCGATCTGCCCGTGCTGCGGGCGCGCGCTTACCAATACGAGAAACTGGATCAGCTCACGACAGAGGTGCTCCTCGGCGTGCGCTGACGAGAGGACTTGCGCAGGTACGTGCGTCGCTACTGCTTGGAGTAGGAGAGTCGCACCGGCGGGCGGAAAATCCTCAGCTCCAACCCTCGACTTCCGCTTTTACGTTTCCGATTTCCACGTCGAGGGCCACGACTGCGTCGTCGCGCTCGGCGGGTTTCGCATCGATGCGATGTCGATACTGCACGTAAGCCGCGTCGAGACGTTTGATCGCGTCGCTCATGCCGGTGAGAGACGCGACCACTTGCGTTGCTCCCACGAACTTGCCTCCCGCGAGCCGGTTGGCGGCACCCAGACGCTCCCCGAGTTTCGCGGCGCTCTCCTGAAGAGGCTCGGGAGCGCTCTCCGAACTGTCCCAGCGCGAGAGGCGCGCCGTTGCGTCGAGGGAGTCCACGAGTGCTTCGAGCGCCTTGCGGAAATAAGCGATGCGTTGGTCGTTCATGCCGCGCACCCTAGCAGCCGCAAGGTCCCGCGTGGAGAGCCGCGTCCGGCGGGTCTTTCATTTTCAGACGTCCACATGTTCACGATTCTTCCGTCGGTGGCTGCGGGCCGGGTACGATGTCGGCGATGGCGCGGTCGAGGCTCGATTCGCCCGCCGGCCGGTTGTCGCGCTCCTCGCGGCGTTGCTTGCGCTTAGCGTCTTTTTCACGCTGTTTGTCCTGACGGTTCTTCTCTTTTTGCCGCTTGTTGACGCTCGGGTTCGACATGCATCCTCCGCCAGACGGGCGCGCGGGGCCTTGTTTCGCGTCTCAGCTCCGCCGACCCGAAGAACAAAACCCGATGTCGGCGCAGCGTAGCTTGTGCCTTGAAAGACGCAAGAAAACACGTTTTCCTTGGCGCCGAGCACCAAGGACGCGTAAGGTTGGGCACCGTTTACCCCCTTTTGGCCTGTTCGGCCAAGGACAAAAATCATCAAATTGCATCTTTCTGGGAGCGTCACGTCGGTGTGGCCGCAGGCACGCCGTTTCCGCTCTCAATACTCGGCAGGAACGAAGGCAGGCTCTGTAGAGCGCTCGCCCCAGGCGTGCGCCTCGTGGTCGGCCGATGAGACGTTAGAGAAGTGACCGATCAACAGCGATCGGATCCCTTAGAGAAAAGAGAAGGAAAATGGCAAAAGGCACAGTGAAGTGGTTCAACGATTCGAAGGGTTTTGGATTCATCAAGCAGGATGACGGCGGCGACGACGTTTTCTGCCACCAGAGCGCGATCCAATCCGAAGGTTTCCGCACGCTCGCGGAAGGACAGGCCGTGGAGTTCGAAATCAATCGCGGGCCGAAAGGTTTCCAGGCCTCGAACGTGCGAGTCGTTGGCTAACGACCGCGCGAGTGTACTTACGTCGCAGGGCACATCGGAAGATGAACCCTGCGGCGGTTCTCACTCTTCCTTGTCGCTCAGTTCGTGCGTCTTCTGAATCCATTCTTCGATCGCCTCTGCACTCGGCCGATCGAAGTGAACCCTGCCCGCGGCGATCTCGCGCAGGCTGGCGACGTTGGGGCGATTGCTGCAGCGTACGAGCGGCGTCGAACCCTTCATGATCTGACGAGCACGCCTCGACGCGAGAATGACGAGCGCGAAGCGGTTGTCCTCACGTTCGAGGCAGTCTTCCACGGTTACACGGGCCACGGTGCCATCCCTCTCGAGCCCGGT
>DATHES010000153.1:0-3367 GCA_035318465.1 Polyangiaceae bacterium | reverse complement strand
TTATTGTGCGGCAGGGCGTTGTACTTGAGCCAGCGCCCGCCCACGAGGCCACCCCCTCCGCCCGCCAGCATGAACGGCATGTTCGTTTTGGTGTGCGTCGGTGGGTCCTGCAGCTCTGACCCGAACAGGACGACGCTCTCGTCGAGCAGCGTGTGTCCGCCCATGTCGACCTTGTCCATCGCCTGGAGCAGATAGAGATGCATCTGCGAGTACCAGGTGCAGATTTTCTCGCATTCCGCCGGCTTGAAGCCCCCGTCGTGCTGGTAGAAATGATGATGCTCGGGGAGGGATAACCAGGGGAACGTGTGCTTCGCCTCGGTATCGCTCCACTGGAATGACCCCACGGCCGTCATATCGCAGGCCATGGCCATGACCAGCAGGTCCATCAGGTACATGCCCACTTTCGGAATCGCGTTGTCCGTCGCGAGGTCCTTGACGGATCCGTTGTCCGACGAGTTGAGTCCGGTCCGCGGATTGTAATCAGCCGTATCGACCTTCGTTGGCGCCTTGCAAACCATCGGCGGCGGGGTGGTCCCTCCGATGGCCTGTTCGATCTCGCGAATCTTCGTGAGATGCTGGTCGATCTTCTGCTTGTCGGTGGCGCCGAGCCGCGACGAGAGGGCGGCGTAACGCTTGTCGACGTAGTCCAAAATCGACTTCTTTCGAGCGATCAGGGCGTCGCCCCCCGGCGTGGGCGTCAGGCTTCCGAAGAGGTCGGTCCAGATCTGCACGGGATCGAGGCGCGGCGGGATGGGATTGAACGTCGCGTTGTCTTCGTAGTTACCCACGTTCATGGGTGACAGAAGTCCCTTCGACTTTCCGGTGGCCCAGCGCACGGCGAACTCGAGGCTCTTCTTCGACCTCTGTTTTTGCGCGGCGAGCCGAGTCGCGATGACCTGATCGAGCGACGGGCCGCTGGAGTACGCGGTCCCTTTCTGCGGGGTTCCCGACAGCCAGGCGATGATCCCCGCCTGGTGTTGCTCCCCGATAGCGCTCTTCATGTCCAACCCGTCGATGATGACGAGCTTCTTCAGGTCCATGATCGGCTGGAGAGGCTTGAGGATCGGGCTGAGGACGGGAGCCGCTTCGGTCCCCGTGGGGGTGTACTTGGCGCGCACGGTGCCGCCGGGTGTGTAAACGGCGAGGAAGCGTGTCGCGGCAGCGGCGGCGCCATACGCCCGCTTCTCTGTGCCCATCGCCTCGAGCCAAGGTAGCGCGATCGCGATGCTCCCCGCGCCGCGAAGAAGCGTTCGGCGGTTCAAGCGGATCTTTGCCATGACACCACTCCTACATGCTGCCGGGGAAATAGAGGAACGCGTCCGTCTGCGTCAGAGCCAGAAGCAGCTGCCGTACGTTGTATCCGGACTTCTGGAATTCGACCTCGACCGACGCCCGGGCACACTCGTCGCCTTGTCCCAACTTCCGGCCGTAGGCGAAGTTGAGCCAGTGCGAGGCAAAGCAGAACTGCACCTCGGCGGTTTCGGCAAGCTTGCGCGCCAGCTCCACGGGTCCGTTGAGCGCGCCCGGCGTACCCGGCACGCTGCCGCTGGCGTCGATGGTCACTCCATTCTCTTGCGTGCGGAACTGACCGACCGGGTTGTAGTTCTCCAGCGCGAACCCCATCGGGTCCATGAATTGGTGACACGAGTTGCAGATCGGTTGCTGGCTGTGCTTGGAAAACCGTTCCCGCGCCGTCTTGCCCGTCGTGTCGTCCGGTATCTTGACCTGGTCGAGAATGGCGGGATCCGTTGGCAACGAGATCTGGCGGCACATCAACTTGTTGACGATGAAGGACCCGCGCAGGACGGGGTTGCTCTGGTTCGTGGTGACGGTCCCGGTCATCACGCCTCCCTGCGTGAGGAGACCGAGGCGCTGGGTCGTATCCGGCAGCGCCACCTTGCGAAACATGGCGCCTGTCACGCCCGGGATGCCGTAGTACGTCGCCAACGCGTCGTTCACGAACGTGTAAGGAGCGGTGAGCACCGAGGGCCAGGTCCCCGTACCGGAGAAGATCTCGTACTCGAGAAATTGTTGCGTCTCCTCGTGCATCGCTGCGCCGATTGTGGGCGAGAACGTGGGAAAGAGCACCTTGTCCCGGGTGAGGTCGGTAAGGCCATTGATCGGCAGGAGGTTGTCGAAGAAAAAACGAACGACGGCATGCGAGCGCGCGTCGGCGAGCATCCGCGTAGCTTGTGCCAGGACGCCTTGCTTCGTCAGGAGCTCACCCGTCTTGGCCGCCGCGCGTAGCGTCGCGTCGGGCGCCGTCCCAAAAAAGAGGTACGAGAGGCGCGTGGCCATCTCGTCCCCACTGGGGCGCTTCAGGGCGGGGTTCGCCTGGTCGGGAACGCCGAACTCGATCCGGTAAAGAAAATCCGGCGACTGGAGCATCGCCTGGATCACGGAGGAGATGCCTGTCGCGAAGGTCGCACCCGCGGTCGCCCGCGTCGCCTTCGCGAGCGCGAGAAGCGCATCCGACTCCCCGGCCACGAGGGGCCTTCGGTAGACGACGGGAGCGAGCTTCTGGATGATGGTGGTCGCGCAGGCGTCCTCGGTCGCGGTGGTCACCGTGCTCGTACAGGGATCGAGCTGCGCAAAGGCCGGCGCCGTCGTCGCGCGCGTGCCGATGCCTTCTGCGACGGAGAAGTATTGTTCGGCGAGAAGCCCCGAGACGGAGAGCGTGTCGGCGTCGTTGCCGAAGCCATTTCCGAGCTCCTCGGCGGGCAGCGCATTGGCCGGCAGCGTCGTGTCGCCGAAAAGATCGCGGACCGTATTGTTGTATTCAAAACGCGTGAGGCGTCGCAAAGGTGAGCGACTGGCATGGATCATCTGATCCGGGCAGAGCATGGGCCCGCCACCGGCACCACCCGTGCCCGCGGTGCCAGCGGTACCGCCCGTACCTCCGCCCGTCCCACCGGTTCCGGTTCCTCCGGCGCCAGCAGCTCCGCCCGTGCCTGTTCCTGTGCCTGTCCCCGTGGTTCCCGTGGCTCCGCCGGTGCCTGTGCCTGTTCCTGTTCCCGTACCCGTCCCTGTGGTTCCCGTGGCTCCGCCGGCGCCTGTGCCCGTACCTGTCCCTGTGGTTCCCGTTGCTCCGCCCGTGCCTCGAGGCGACGACGGCGAATCTCCGATCTCCGAGCTGCATCCGCACGCGAGCGTCAGAGCGATGGGAAGAGCCCACCCACGCAGGGCGCGGCGCAGCGGCGGGATGTGACGTGAGGGCATTCGCATAGGTGACCTCCCTCGCTGGCGAGCAGATTGCCTCAACACCGATACCCTAGCGTGGTTCGAGGCGCGAATCAACCGGTTGACTAATCAGAGTTTGCAGATGAAACAAATGGTGATCGGGGCCACCGCGAGCCCTCCTAGGCGC
>DATHES010000152.1:0-26938 GCA_035318465.1 Polyangiaceae bacterium | reverse complement strand
GTCGATGCTCTTGTCGATGAGCTTGACGGCGACCGGAGCGCGAAGGCCGAGATGCTCCGCCTTCCAGACCGAACCCATCCCTCCCCGCCCGATCAGCGAGACGAGGCGGTATTTACCAGCGAGTACCGAATCGACATCCATGCCAGTGACCGCAAACCCAGTGACCGCAACCGTGGCGTTAAGCTGCCAGAACTCGACTTTTCGTTCTACCACACAATCCTACCCCCGCCGGCCACCCCGCTCGGGCCGAGCGCCCGGGCTCGTTTCGCCGCTTCCAGAAGCGCGGCGCCGAGGTTGCCGACGGACCGATAAGTCGCTATAGCGCCGGGCTCCCGGAGGATGCTTTGAATCTCGCTTACCTGCAGCCCCAGCAAAACGTTCCCCCACCTCCGGGAGCCGGCCAAGCCGTGCCCAGTCAGGCGGCTCCGCCGACCGGGGCAGCCCCGCCCGCTGCGAGTGGCGGCGGAAGCATGCTGCTCATGTTGATGGCCTTTTTGCCGGTCGTCTTTTTCATGTTCTTCAGCAACCGCTCCACCCAAAAGAAGCAAAAGGAGATGGAGTCGAAGCTGAAGAAGGGGGACCGCGTCGTGACCCAGTCGGGGCTGGTCGGAAAGCTGGTCGACCCCGTCGAAGGGCGTCACGCCAAGCTCGAGATCGCGCCTGGCGTCAAGGTGACCATCCTGCGCACGTCGATCGCCGGCCTCGATGCCGAGGAAACGACCAAATCCAAGGACGAGCCCGCGCTGGCCGAAAAAAAGTAAATGGTGGACCAGATCCTCCAATACGTGTTCGGCGGCTTGGGCCTGATCTTCCTCGCGGCTGGGTACTTCGCCAAGCGCCGCCGCTGGTCGTTCATCACGGCCGCCGGATGCTCGCTCTCTGCCGCCGCGGCCGCACACTACGACGCGTTTTGGGTTCTCGCGACGTTCGCTCTTTGCGGGGTATGGGCGCTGGTCTGCGCGCTGCCGGTGATGGACTTCGGTTGGCGGGTGAAGACGGGCTTCGTGGCGGCCATCGGCCTCGGTGCCGCGCTCTGTGTTTGGCCGACGATCGAGAGCATGAGCGATCGCAAGATCCCGTGCCCCGAGTACGTGAGGAACAACATCCCTTTCCGTCTCGTGGCGGGGCTCGACCTGCGCGGTGGGCTTCGCCTCGTCTATACGGTCGACGTCGAAGAGGCCATCAAAGACAAGCGCGACCGTTATTTCGACGAGATGCGACAGCAGCTCGCCACCGAATACGCGTTTCACACGGGCGACAAGCCGCCGACGCGCGAAGAGCTGGCCAAACTCGAAGAGAAGGTCCGCCTCGAAAAACCGCGCGATAAGGTGTCGGTCATCAACATCACCTTTGCCGAGCCGAGCGACGACGCCAAGATCGACGAAAAGTTCCTGAAGCGATTCCAGGGGGAGATGGCGGTGCAGCGCCCGCGCAAGGGGGTCGCCATCTTCAAGATCCGCCCCGAGGTCGAATCGCGCTTCCGCGAGAGCGCGGTCAACCAGGCCAAGGACACCATCAACCGCCGTGTCGACGAGCTCGGGTTGCGCGAAGCAGCCGTCACCGTGCGCGACGAGGACATCATCATCGAAGTGCCCGGCGAAGACGAGCGGACATTCAAAGAGATCCGCGACATCATCAGCCAGACCGCGCGCCTCGAGTTCAAGATGCTCGACGACTCCACCGACTTCATCGGGCAGGCGACCCGCGGCGTCAAAGAGGAGGATCTTCCCAAAGGGGTCAGTGTCAACAACATCGAGAACGCGCCGGTCGGTCCGGGGCAGACCAAGCCCACCCACTACGCCGTGGTGCAGAAGCAGCCCAACGAGACCATGAAAGAGGCGCGCGCGCGCCTGGCGGAGTGGATCTCGACCCTCAACGTGCCCGACGATCACGAGCTCGGGTATGAGGTCAGCCGCCAGACGGACCCCGACGGCTTGCGCCAGACGGAGGTCGGCTGGCGCACGTACTACCTCTACAGCAAGGCCGATATCACCGGCGACATGCTGCGCGACGCGCAGGCCGTGCCCGATCAGTCGGGCCGCGGTCTCGGCGGATGGTACGTCGCGTTGACCTTCACCGAAGCGGGCGGCGATCGTTTCGAAGAGGTCACCGGAGCCAACGTGAAGCGCCGCTTTGCCATCATTCTCGACGGCAAAGTGGAATCAGCGCCCGTCATCCAAACGCGGATCGCCGGCGGGCACGCGTCGATCACCCTCGGCGCGAACGATACCGAGTCGCAGCTGGAAGAAGCGCGCAAGCTCGAGCTCGTCCTGCGGTCGGGCGCATTGCCGGCACCCATTTCTCCTTCCAACGAGCAGCGCATCGGTCCTTCGCTCGGTCAAGACGCCATCGCCCAGGGGGTCAAGGGCGCCATCGTCAGCTCGATGCTGGTGCTGATCTTCATGGTCGTCTACTACCACCGCGCCGGTGCGGTGGCCGACGCGGCTGTGCTCTTCAATCTACTGTTGCAGCTCGCCGTCCTGGCCAGCTTCGGCGCGTCGATGACGTTGCCGGGCATCGCTGGTCTGGCGCTGACCATCGGCATCGCGGTCGACGCCAACGTGCTCATCAACGAGCGCATCCGGGAAGAGCTGCGCAACGGCAAGAGCCCGCGGGCCGCCGTCGACGCCGGCTACGAAAAGGCGTTCAGCGCCATCCTCGACGGGCACGTCACCACGTTCATCTCCGGGCTCATCCTGGCCCAGTACGGCACCGGCCCCATCAAGGGGTTCGCCGTCACGCTCATCGTCGGCATTCTGGCCAGCCTGTTCACCGGTGTCGTGTGCACACGCCTGGTGTTCGATTGGTGGGTGCGCGGCCGCAAAATCAAGACCCTGAACATCGGTTAGCGGAGGCGCAAGATCAGTGGAGCTCTTCAAGCACGGCAAGGTCTACGACTTCATGGCCATCCGGGCGTACTGGATTGGCTTTAGTTTGCTCATGGCGGCGATCTCGCTCTTCAGCGCCACGGTGTGGCCGCTGCCGACCTACGGGACGGACTTCAAAGGGGGCACCGAAGTGGAAGTGGCCTTCACCAAGTCGGTCGACGCGGCGACGATTCGAGCCGCCGTGCACCGCGGCGGGTTCACCGCCCCCGACGTCGTGTCCGTGACCGATCCCACCAACCCCAATCGCTTTCTCATTCGCGTGCAGGAAACGTCGAGCCTCGACGAGCCCAAGCGCGACGCTTTGCAAAAGGCGCTTTGCTTCGCCGCGACCGAGGAAGTGGTCGATCCAGGCTGCGCCGGGAAACAGCGGGCCAGCGAGGTCAAATTCAGCCCCGGCGGCGACAAGATCTCCGTCCGGTACGATCAGGAGCCGGAGCTCGGCGCGGTCGCCACCGCCATCCAGTCGGTGTCCGGCGTCGAGCTTCGTCCGTCGCCCCACAATCCGCAGGTGGTGAGCCAGCGCGACCACAAGGTCGAAATTCAGCTCAAATCCAAGGGCGACCAGCTCATGGACGGGCTCCGTCGTGAGCTCGGCGCCGAAGTCGTGCCCGAAAACCCGCTCCGCGTGGAATGGGTCGGTCCCAAGGCGGGCAAGCAACTGCGCGACGCCGCGGTGAAGAGCGTGGCGATCGCCATCGTCTTCATCATGGCCTACATCGCTTTCCGGTTCGATCTCAGGTTCGCTCCGGGCGGCGTGGTCGCGCTCGTGCACGATGCTCTGGTCGTGGTCGGCGTGTTCGTGCTCTTCAAGAGAGAGATCACCCTCTCTACGATCGCCGCCGTGCTCACCATCGTCGGCTATTCCATCAACGATACTGTCGTCGTCTACGACCGTATCCGCGAGAACCTCGGCAAACATCGGGGTAAGACCTTCGCCCAGATCATCAACCTCTCCGTCTCCGAGACGCTGTCGCGTACCCTCCTCACTTCGGGCGCCACGATGCTCAGCTTCCTCGCCTTCTTCATCTGGGGGACGGGCGTCATCAAAGACTTCGCGCTGGCGCTCCTGGTGGGCATCGTGGCCGGAACGTACTCGTCGATCTACGTCGCTGCGCCGCTCACGGAATGGGTCGACAAGAAGTTCTTCGGCGGGGCCGCGAGCGGCGGCGCGCGCCGTGCGGCCGGTGCCCCCCGCGCCCAAGGAAAGAAAACAGCGGCCGTCGTGTGAAGCTCGGCCGGGGGGCCGTGCGGCACCCCGTGCGACGGGGCTGTGCTAGCGTGGACTCCTGATGGCGTCGACGTCGCCCTCCCCCGCTCCGGTCGCGCCGGTCATCCAGTTCAAGAAGGTGCGTAAGGCGTTCGGCCCCAAGGTCATTTACGACGGGCTCGATCTCGACGTCCGCGCCGGCGAGTCGCTCACCATCATCGGAGGCTCGGGTGTCGGCAAGAGCGTCATGCTCAAGATGCTGATCGGGCTTTTGAAGGTGGATGCTGGGTCCATCCTTTTTCACGGTCAAGACATCACCAAGATGGACCCCGGCGAGCTCGGCAAGGTCCGGCAGAGCATCGGCATGCTCTTTCAAGGCGCGGCCCTCTTCGACTCCATCTCCGTCGGTGCCAACGTCGCCTATGGCCTGCACGAGCACTTCCACCACAAGATGAGCCAGGCCGAAATCGCGGAGCGGGTGGCATGGGCGCTCAGCTTGGTGGGTCTGCCCGGGATCGAAGAGATGCGCCCCGCCGACCTCTCGGGCGGCATGAAAAAGCGGGTAGGGCTCGCCCGGGCGATGGCCGTGCGACCCGAGGTGATTCTGTTCGACGAGCCGACGACCGGGCTGGACCCGATCAACACGACGCGCATCAATCACCTCATCTCCGGGCTGAAGGGCGCCCTCTCCATTACCTCCATCGTCGTGACCCACGACATGGCGAGCGCGTTTCTCATCTCTGACCGGCTAGCCATGGTGTATCGCGGCCGCATCGTCGCCCAGGGGACGCCGGAAGAGTTCAAGGCCATCGACAACCCGCGGGTCGCCGATTTCATTCACGGCCGGGCCCCGCCGAACGAAGACGTCGCGACGCTCCTCGGCGGGTGACGGGCGACGGGGTGGCGCTCGGGCGCCTGGGAACCGACATCGTCCTCTAGCCCATCGGACGCGCACGTCCGGCGCTCGTCGTCGAAAGGGCGTCGTCCGCCGTTCGGCGATGGTTCGGACGATGGATGGTAAGCTAGCGTGCTGGCTAGCTTGGGTTAAGAAGGAAGAGGGCGA
Organism: Polyangiaceae bacterium; assembly: GCA_035318465.1. Lineage (GTDB taxonomy): Bacteria > Myxococcota_A > Polyangia > Polyangiales > Polyangiaceae > DASWDH01. Next base: position 21,780 of record DATHES010000152.1, on the reverse strand, counting down.
TGGCGACTTCCAAAGAAATGAAGGTCGGGGTGTTCGTCCTGGCCGGGCTCATCGTCGCGGGCGTCGTCATCTTCCTCATCGGCGACGAGAAGCGTCTCTTCGACTCGAAGGTCACCTACCACACGAGCTTCAGCGACGTTCAGGGCCTCAAGTCGGGCGCTCCCGTGCGCCTCGGCGGCATCGATATCGGCACCGTTTACCGCGTCGCCCATGCAGACAATGCTGGCGACAACCGACTTTATGTCGACATGCACATCGTCAAGCGCGAGGCGGCGCGCATCAAGCAGGACACCATCGCCAAGGTCAACAACAAGGGCTTGCTCGGCGACAAGATGATCGAGCTGACCGGCGGTACGCCCTCCGCCCCCAGCATCCCGGCCGACGGAACCATCCACAGCGAAGATCCGACCGATTTTACGAACTTGTTCTCGGAAGTCGGGAACATGACCCAGCGGGCCGACAAGATCTTGGCCAACCTCGAGGTGACGACGAAGGCGCTCGCCGACGCCCAGATGCACGAAGACCTGCGCCGCAGCATGCACTCCGTGAACCTCATTCTCAAAGAGGTCGCCGAGGGTCAGGGGTACGTCCATCGTCTGCTGGCCGACCCGAGCGAGGCGGCACGCCTGTCGCACCTCGTGACGACATTCGATCGCGTCGCCGGGGAAGCAGAGGGGACATTGAGCGAGGCGCACAAGGCAGCCGCCCGCGTCAACAGCGGGCCCGGTTTCGTGCACGAAGTCCTCTATGGCGAAAAGGGTGCCGACGCGATGGCGAACTTCGGCGGCGCTGCGGCCGAAGTCATCGCCACCTTGCGCGGAATCCGCGATGGCAATGGCCTCGCCCACACCATCGTCTACGGGGGTGACGAGCCGTCCTCCCAGGTTTCCGCCAACATCGGCGCTATCACCCGCGATCTTCGCCAGATCATCGCCGATTTGCGGGCCGGAAAGGGCACGCTGGGGGCGCTCCTGGTCGACCCGTCGATCTACGAGGATGTGAAAGGCGTTCTCGGCAACATCCAGCGCAACGACGCCCTGCGCGCGCTGGTGCGCTACTCCATCAAGCAGGACGAGAAACGCCCCGCAGTGCGCGTTTCCGACCAGCCCGCCCCCTCGGCAACCACGCCGCGCTAACGCCCCGACCGGCGCGCTAGCCCCGGCTTGTCTCCCTGCGGGCTTCGCCTGCCCACCCCCACCCTGCCTCCGGCACGGGATGGACGCCGACCGCGACGGCAGCCAGCGCGATGCAACCCTGCCCCTGGCGCCGGCTCCTATCACGCGAGCCGGCACCGGGCCCCCTGGCGCGCTTTCCAAGCTCCTATACACTCGACAGTATGCGTTTTTGGGAACGTCTCACGAGGCTCCTGGTTCTCTTCGTGACCTTCGCGCTGGCCGCCTATTTCGCCATCACCTTCCGGGTGGGCGGGTTGTGGCGCGGGCTCGAGCCGGCCCTGGCCGTCACCGTCAGTCCGACGCACAAGGGTCCGTACGACCTCTCACGGCTGGAGGCGGTCAACGAGACGCTCAAGACCATCCGCGACAAGTACGTGGACCCGACGCGCGTCCATCCGCGCGAGATGTTCCTTTCCGCGCTCAACTACGTTCAGCGCGACGTCGCCCAGGTCATCGTGCTCTACGAAGAGGGCGCCACCGAGGTCACCGTGCGCGTCGAGTCTGCGGAAAAGAAGTTCCGCGTCGACAACGTACAGGGGCCGTGGGACGTCTCGGCGCGTCTGCGCGAAGTGTTCGGCTTCGTGCAGGACAAGCTGCGCGGCACCGAGGTCGATTTGCGCGAGGTGGAATACGCCGCTTGCAACGGGATGCTCCACACGCTGGACCCCCACTCGGTGTTCCTCTCGCCGGACGCCTACAAGGAGATGAACCTCTCCACCTCCGGGGCCTTCGGCGGCTTGGGGATCGTCATCTCGATTCGCGACCAGATGCTCACCGTCATGAACCCCATGCCGGCAACGCCGGCCGGGCGGGCCGGCGTTCTCCGTTTCGATCGCATCACCAAGATCAACAACGAATCGACGCTCAACATGCCGCTCGACGACGCCGTCAAGCGCCTGCGCGGGGACCCGGGCACCAAGGTGACGGTATGGATCCACCGCGATCAGCGGGACGGTACGCCGGGCTGGGCGGGGTCGAAGCCGTTCGAGTTGGTGCGCGAGCGCATCCAGGTCAAATCGGTGGAGGCGCGGCTCCTCGAAGGGGACGTCGGCTACCTCCGCCTCAAGCAATTCCAGAGCGGATCGTCGGGTGAGGTCGACAACGCCCTGGCCGATCTCCGCCAGAAGGCGCCCAACCTGAAGGGCGTGGTGCTCGACTTGCGCGGTAACCCGGGCGGATTGCTCGATCAAGCCGCCAAGATTGCCGACAAGTGGATCCGCGACGGTGTGCTCGTCGCCACGGTGGGCATGGCCGAGGGGCGCGAAGAAAAGCTGGCCCGCGCCGAGGGCAACGAGCCCGACTACCCGCTGGTCGTGCTCGTCAGTGGGTCGTCGGCGAGCGCGAGCGAAATCGTGGCCGGCGCGCTGAAAAACCATGACCGCGCCGTGCTCGTCGGCGAGCAGACCTTCGGCAAGGGGAGCGTTCAGCTCGTCTTTCCCGACATCACCCCCGACAAGGCGGCCCTCAAGCTGACCATCGCTCAGTACCTCACGCCGGGCGACGTCTCCATCCAAGGGGTCGGCGTCACGCCCGATATCGAGCTGGATCCTATGACCGTCGATGCGCTGGAGATGGACATCTTCGTGCAGCGCAAGGGGCTGCGCGAGCGCGATCTTTCCCAGCACCTCTCCAACTCTCACGCCCGCGACAGCAAGCCGCTCGATCTCGTTCGCTACAACCTCTCGCAGAGCGATCGTCAGTCGCTGCGCGAGCGCGGCGGCGATCCCGACGACAACTTCACGCCCGATTTTCCGATCAGGTTCGCGCGCGACCTCGTGGGACATATGCCCGCCAGCAAACGGCCCGACGCGGTTGCGGCGGCCAAGGACTTCATTGCCCAGGTCTCGCGCGAGGAGTGGAACAAGGTCAGCGCCGAGATGCAGAAGCTCAGCGTCGACTGGACCGAGGGCCCGACGGGCGATGTGGGACCGGCGCCGGCGGAGTTCGAAGTCAAGGTGGAGGCTGACCGCGCCGATGCCGACGTCATGGCCGGCGAACCCATGACGCTCAAGGTCACGGTCAAGAACAACGGCAAGGTGCCGGCCTACAGGGTGCGCGCCACCACCAAGAGCGACAACTCGTTTCTCGACAAAAAGGAGCTCATTTTCGGTCGCGTCAGCCCCGGTCAATCCAAGACGGCGAGCGCGCCGCTCGGCTGGTGCGAAGTCGAAGGGCGCAAGCCCGGCACCTCGGCGCCACTCGTCTCCAATGCGCCGCGCATTTGCCGAATTCCGAAGGACTCCGTCACCCGCAGTGACGGCATCAAGGTGAAGTTCGACGCGACCGGCGGCCACGCCCCCGGCGACGCCGAAATCCGCACCACCATCCACGGTCTCGACCGTCCCGTTTTCTCCTACGCCTACCAGGTGGCCGACAACCGCACCGGCAACGGCGACGGTCGCGTGCAGCGCGCCGAAGCCCTCACCATGTACCTCACCGTCAAGAACGTCGGCCGCGGCAAGTCCTACGAAACGCAGGCCAACCTGCGCAACTTGAGCGGCGACGGCATTCTCTTGCGCGACGGTCGGTTCGACATTTCCAACATGAACCCGGGTGACGTGCGCAAAGTGGCCTTCACTTTCGACGTCGGCCAGCAGATGCCCGACAACGAGGTCAAGGTCGAGCTGTCGGTGAGCGATCGCGATTTGCGCGAGGTCGCTTCGGAGAAGATCAAGATTGCGCTCGAGCAACCGCTCGCGCCCGTCGCCCAGCCGGGCGTCGTGCACGCCGCCGGCCCGCAAGGAACCGCGCTTCTCGATGCGCCCGACCCCGGTGCCCGCTCCTTCGGTAAGCTCGGCGCAGGTGTCGCGGCGCGTCGACTGGCCAAGGTCGGCGAGTACACCAAGATCGATCTCGGCGGCGGTCGGTTCGCGTTCGTGCCGACCCGCGACGTCACCGAGGGCGGCGCGCCTGCGGCCACGCCGGCGTTCGAGGATCTGTACGGCCACGCTCCCCCCCTCATCGACGTGGCGCCTGCCGCGCTCGCGACGCGCGACAGCCACATCAAGATCGGCGCGACGGCGAGTGATGGGACGCGCCTCCTCGATAGCTACGTGTTCGTTGGCTCGCGCAAGGTCTTCTACAAGAGCAACGGTGCCGGCGCAGATCCCAAGAAGATGGCGCTGGAGACCGACGTCGTGCTGCGGCCCGGGGTCAACGTCATCAGCGTCTTTGCCCGCGAATCCCCGGACACCATCTCACGCAAGACCATCGTCGTCCGTCGCGACGGACCGAATGGCGAGCTGTTGCCGACGCCGACCACCGAGGAATCGCTGTGGGAGACCAAAGAGGGCGACGAGGAGCTGCCGTAGCGCCCACCGCACCTTTCAACATGACGATTCGTCTGCACGTCAATGTCGACCATGTCGCGACGGTTCGTAACGCGCGCGGCACGCCTTACCCCGATCCCGTCTTGGCAGCGGCCATGTGCGAACGCGCCGGCGCCGACGGCATCACCGCCCATCTTCGCGAGGACCGCCGTCACATCACCGACCGGGACATCCGCCTCCTACGCGAACGGATCACGACCTTCTTCAACCTGGAGATGGCGCCCACCGAAGAGATGGTGGGCATCGCGCTCGAGGTGCGTCCTGATGCCGTCACCCTCGTCCCCGAGCGGCGCGAAGAGCGCACCACCGAAGGGGGGCTCGACGTCGTTCGCGGCGCCGCGGAGCTGAGATCCTGGTGCGCGCGCTTCGTCGATGCCGGCATCAAATTGAGCCTTTTCATCGCCCCGGATGCCGCGCAGGTGGACGGGTCGCGCGCGCTGGGAGGCACGCAGGTCGAGCTCCACACCGGTGAGTACTGCCATGCTGACGGTCCGAGCCGCGCTGCGCAACTCGCCCGGTTGGCACGCGCTGCCGAGCACGCCGCAGCGAGCGGGCTCGAGGTCGCCGCGGGTCACGGGCTCACGCGGGACAACGTGGTCGACGTAGCCGCGCTCGATGCCATCGTCGAGGTCAACATCGGGCACGCCATCATCGCCGACGCGCTTTTCGGGGGACTCGACAGCGCGGTGAGGGACATGCGATCGGCCCTCGACCGCGGGGTCCGCATGCGGACGTTACTTCATGCGGACAAGAGCGGTACCATCGCCAAGTGATCCTCGGCCTCGGTATCGACGTAGCTTCCATCGACCGCATGCGCGCCGTTCTCGATCGACACGGCGAACGCATGTGGACTCGGATCCTGACGCCCCTCGAACAGGCGACGCTCGGGCATCGACGTGACCGTGCCACGGCGCTGGCGGGCCGCTGGGCGGCCAAAGAAGCCGCCGTCAAAGCCTTCCTCGGCAGGGCGGGCGCTCTCTGGCAGGACTTCGAGGTGCGCCGGGGGGCCTCCGGTGAGCCGGAAATGCATTTTCAAGGGCGCGCGGCGGTGACGGCGCAGCGGCTCGGCGTGGCGCGGACGCTCGTGTCGATTACCCACGACGCCGGGGTTGCGGCAGCGGTCGTCGTCTTGGAGGGAGCATGAAGCCCGTTTTGTCGCGCGAGCAGATGCGCGCTTACGATCGATTCGCGGTCGAATCTTGCCACGTTCCTGGCGTGGTCCTCATGGAAAACGCAGGGCGCGGCGCGGCCGACGTCATCGAGAAAATCCTCGGCGGAGAACACGCCGGGCAGGGCGGTCCCAACGGCGGAAAACATCGGCGCGCGCGCACCGCGGACGGCGGTGCTGGGACGCGCGTCGTCGTGGTGTGCGGTGCGGGCAACAACGGCGGGGACGGCTTCGTCGTGGCCCGCCACCTGCTTTCCCGCGGTTTCGAAGTGTCGTCCTTCTTGATGGGCGCGAGCGAAAAGGTCACGGGCGACGCGCGGATCAACCACGACGCGTACATCGATCTCGGCGGACGATGCGTCGAGTTGGCGGACGGCGCCGAGCTCGGAGGGCTCGAGACCGAGCTCGCCAGCGCGGCGATGGCCGTCGATGCCATCTTCGGCACCGGTCTCGCGCGACCCATCGACGGCCACCTGCGCCGGGTGGTGGAGCTCGTCAACCGCGTCGCCGCCCACCGCGTCGCGCTCGATATCCCGTCCGGTCTCGATGCCGATACCGGGATGCCGCTCGGCGTCGCCGTGCGCGCGCATGACACCGTGACGTTCGGTTGTCTCAAGCTCGGCCTTCTCACACCGGACGGCGCGAGACTCGCCGGCCGCGTTCACCTCGTCGATCTCGGCGTCCCTTCCATCGTGCTCGACAAGGTCGGGCACGTGGCCGAGGTCATCGAGTCGGAGACGGTGGCCAGCTGGATTTCACCCCGCGAAACGGACGTTCACAAGCATGCAGCGGGCAGCGTGCTCTGCATTGCAGGTTCGGCAGGCAAACTCGGCGCCGCGCTGCTGGTCGGTAAAGCGGCCCTGCGCGGCGGCGCCGGGCTGGTGACGCTCGCTTCATGGCCCGATGCCGTGGACGCGCTCGAGCTGCGTTTGGCGGAGCTCATGTCGGCGCGCATCGAGCGCGCCGACATCGCCGGCTCGCTCGACCGCGCGCTCGCGGGCAAGCGCACCGTCGTGATCGGGCCCGGTTTGGGGCTCGACCAAGACGCGAAAACGGCGGTGGAGCACGTGCTTCTTCAGTTCGAGGGAACGACCATCGTCGATGCCGATGCCCTGACGCTGTTCGCCGGACGGCCGGAAGCATTCGCCGCTGCGAGCGGTCCCATGATTCTCACACCGCACCCCGGCGAAGCCGCGCGTCTGCTCGGCATCAAGTCGCACGACGTCGAACAAAACCGCGCCGGTTCGGTCCGCGAGCTCGCGCAACGCGCACGCGCCACGGTGGTTCTCAAAGGGGCGCGCACCATGATCGCGGGCGCGTCCGGTCCCCTCTACATCAACACCACGGGAAACCCCGCCCTCGCCACGGCGGGCGCGGGTGACGTTCTCGCCGGCATCATTGCCGCGCTCGCCTGTGTCATGCCTGCCGAGCGCGCCGCGCCGGCCGGCGTCCATGTCCACGGGCTTGCCGCCGACCGCTGGCGTTCGCAACACGGAGGCGCCGACCGCGGCTTGCTGGCCAGTGAGCTCGGCGACTTCGTTCCGGCGGTGCTGGCCGCGCTCGTCGGCGGATGACCCGCGGATGCCGCGCTGGCAAAAAGCGGGGAACCGCTGACAGTTTGACACGGCTCTGCGTCCCCGCGGCCGCGGCGCAGTGTCGTGATTTCCAGCGTTTGCGCTTCAATCGCCGGTGGCATCGCCCTTGCGGTAGGGACCTCTCGAGGAACCGCCATGATGCCAGTTTCATCCTTTGCATTCGAATCGGCCGGCACGGCTGACGCCCCCCGCGCGTCGCGCCCTGTGCCATCGAGCGCCTCCGCGCGCCCTCCCTTACCTCGGCGCGGCGTCAGCGAGGTGCGGTCGCACCTCGCCGCGTGTTGGCCCGACCTTTACCGGCGCGCCCTTCGCCTCGGCCGCAACGAAGAAACGGCCCGCGACCTCGTGCAGGACACGCTCGAGCGCGCCCTGCGGTTCGAAAGTCAGTACGAGGCGGGATCCAACTTGAAGGCCTGGCTCCAGCGCATCCTGCTCAGTGTTTTCGTCACGCGCTGCCGACGCTCTCGCCGCGAACGCCGCGCCCTCGAAAACTTGACGCACGACCCGTGCGCCTGGACCTCGCCTGATCAACCGAGCGCGGTTCAGGCGCTCTCATCGCCCGTGGCGCGCGCCGTGGCCGACCTTCCCACGCACTTTCGTGAGGCGCTAGAGCTCGTGGATTTGGCCGACCTTTCCTACCGCGATGCCGCCGACGTGATTGGCGTTCCGCTCGGCACGGTCATGTCGCGCCTGCATCGAGGCCGGCGCCTACTTGCGGCGGCGCTCCGCGATCCCGAGGGCGCGCCGAAGCTGCCCGAAGCCGCTTGACCATTCGGCGCGTGGTTACGCTTGGCGCGGATGCCAGGGAACGTCGGCCACGCCGGCCTCGTGATTCGCGCGACGCGCGAAGGTAAAAAGCAGATCCGACAGCCGGTTCAAATAGACGACGGGTTCGCGGCGGATCGTGCCTTCGGCGTCCGCCGCGATGACCAGTCGTTCCGCGCGCCGGACCACGCAGCGCGCCAGGTGCAGCGCGGCAGCTCCCGCGCACCCGCCCGACAAGACGAACGTCTTCAGGGCCGGCAGACCCGCCTCTGCGGCGTCGATCGCCCGCTCGAGCCTTTCCGCGTCGCTCGCCGCGATGAGCGACATCTTGAGCTTCGCCTCTTCGCCCGGTACGCACCCAAGCTCCGCGCCCACCGTGAAAAGGTCGCTCTGCACGTCGGCCAGCACCGCGTCGATGCCCTTCGGCAGCCCCGTCGCCCGCGCGACGCCAATCGCGGCGTTCGCCTCGTCGATCGTTCCATAGGCCTCCACTCGAGGGTCCGCTTTCGAGCGACGACCGCCGCCAAATAGCCCCGTCGTGCCGTCATCGCCGGTGCGTGTGTAGATCTTCATACCCTCTTGGTTAGCGCCGGAGAGCGCGCGCGCCTACCACTACTGCGCTGGCGAAGAACGGACAGCGTAGCGCTCGAGGAGCTTGACGCCCCGCGATCGGCTACGCACCCACGGTATCCGCGGCAAAAGCGCGGTACCCCGATTCGTAGCGGGCCAGATCGCCCTTCGCGCCGTCGGTGATCTGCACACCGAAGCCCGGCGGCACCGTCGCCGACTCGATAGGACCGAATCGCCGCCGCCAGACGACCTTGCCTTCCAGCCGCACGCGCCGATCCGATCGCGGAGGCGTAAGCTCGAGCCAGACCTCTTCCCCGCCGCTCAGGGGTGCCAGCGTGCGCACGTAAAGACCGCCCGCGCTGATGTTGTAGGTGCACCCAAAGCCGTCCTCGCCGCGACCCGCTTGTCGGAAGGCGACCACCGCACCGTAAAGAAGACGCGCGCTCGCGCGGCCGTCGGTAGCCCCGACGCGCGCCAGCTCGTTGGCGACGAAGAGCAGGTTCTCGGGGGGGGCGAAGCCGTCGGTGACGGCGACCTTGGCGAGATCACCGATGGAGTCGCGGCACTGTTTCATTTTCTTCGGTTCTGCGGCCACCACCACGGGAACCGCGACCCCGCCCGAGCGGATCCTCTTGGCGAGCTCGATACCGCCGCCACCTTCGAGATCGGCGTCGGCAATGACGATCTTCAGCGTTTCGTTCGTGCTCGCTGTCACGGCTTCTTCGGCGTTGACCGCAAATTGAACGTCGTATCCCGCGGTGCGCAGGACGCGCGCATAAAGCACCCTGCGCCGGCGATCGGCATCGACGACGAGCGCACCCCCTTTGGCGGGAGGCGGATGGAGCGAGGCGTCATAGGAGATACCGCGCAGCCGCGGCACGAGCTCCCGCGGAACGGCCAAGCGCGCCACGTCGTCTCCTCCCCAGCCGTACATCTCGGGGAACACCAAGTCGTTGAGCTCGGATACGAGGCCAATGACCGGTACATTGGCGAGGCGAGCGATTCCGCGCACTCCGAGGCAGCTCGTCTCCGCTCCGTCCGACATCATGTCGAGGGCGATGGCGACTGGATCGTGCGCTTCCAGCCACGCCGTCGCCTCGTCCGGAGTTCGGACGGCGTGCATCTCGAGCCCCGATTCCTTGGCGGAAAGCTCATAGCTTTCAATGACCTGCGGATCAGAAATGCCGACGACGAGCAGCGGGCGAGCTGGTTTCAAGTAGACCCCCTGGACCATGAACGGATGTGTGAGTCGACACTTTAGCCGGAAAGCGCGCTCGGTGGCGATCGTGGAGCACCGCCGGTCATCAACGGGAGGTGCATACGGGTTTCACGTACTTGCCAAGCTGCCTTCGTGCGTCGTCGGCGCTCTTGGTCGTCGTCAATCGTACCCAATTGGCGCTTAGCCGCGAATGTTTGCGGCGGCTTGGTCGGTGCTCGCGTTGGTGCGCGTTTGATCGCGGAGGAAATCGATCGCCTTCTTCGCGAGCTCGCGCGCGTCGGCCGCTTCGTCCTTGAGATCGCTGAGCCGGCGCTTGGCGGCATCTGCTCGGTGCTCCGCATCGGTTGCGTCGGCTTTTGCACCATCGGCAGCACCTTTGTCGGCCGTTGCGAGGAGTTGGGTTCCCCCGCGTGTACCTTCTCCGGCACCCCTCAGAATATCCTGGGTCCCCTTGGCGCCCTTCGTCAATTCGCCGGCCTCCGTCGTCGGTCCGAAGATCGACACACCTCCCGAAGCCATCTGCAGACCACCGCTGATCAGGAGCCCGAAACCTTCCTCGAATCCGGCGGCGCGTGTCTTATCGGCCTCCTCGTGCATGGATCGAATTTGGTTCTCCTCCTGGCGTTGCAGATTCTCTTCTTCCAAGGAGCGGGCGGTTTGCACCGACTCGCGCACTTCCTTCGCGTGCAGGAGCATCATCGCAGCGACGCTGGCGTTGACGTCTCCGCCGAACTCGGACGCGATCTCGTCGCCGGACATGAAGAGGAGCGGGGTCATGGGTGTCGTTCGATTCGTTGCGTCGATAGTCATGAGAATCTCCTTTCACAAGAATTGGGGTCAAAACCGAAAATCGGTCACCGTGGGAAGAGGGCGGCTTGCTGTGCGGCGGCCTGCGTGCTGACGAGATCCACGCCCACCTCCTGTCGGGTGTTTCGGTCGTCGTTCTGGTCGCCCAGTAACTCGATCAGGCTCGAAACGAGCCGCTGCAACTGATCCATCCGGTTTCGCATGGACTGAAGCTGTGCGTTGAGGTCGATTTGATCCGCACGCTCCGAAGCATCGACGATGGCCCGGTAGCCTTGGTACGTCGCGCCCGCGCCCGTCACGATCGACGCCGTGCCGTTCACGATGCGAATCAGATCATTGATCTCGCTCGTGCCCGACCCGGCAAACGCCAAGGTGGCACTCGCCGCAATTCCGATCCCCAACCTGACCCACGGGGCGGCATCTTCCCCAACGGCCTTCTCGATGAAACCGGTACGTCGGTCCACTTCGAGTGCCGCAAGGGCAACCAGTGCCGCTGCTCCGAGCACGCCGCCGGTCGCGACGGCTCCGGCAACGGCACCAGCCTTGGCAACAACCCCGGCGACCTCCCAGAAATGCGGATTCTCGAGGGTGTTCTTCTTGCAGCTCGACCACAAGGCCTTCAGCGGGTCCTCGAGAGCGGCCATGGGATCCTTGCCCGTCGCCGCCGCCTCGGTGAGCGCAGCACTGAGCTTGGCGCCGAACGCGGCCACGTCGGCGGTGAACTCGAGGACGCCGCTCGTAAAGCCGTGGACGGAGTCGGCGACGTCGCCGTTCTGCACGACGTCGAGCATGTCGGAGCGAATCGCCGCCAGCAAAGCCTGCGTGTCGCCGAGGTTCTTGGCGATGTCCACGGTGAGCTCGATGGGTGTCGTCACGAAGTCGCAGGCGTAGTCAGCGATCGTGCCGACGATGGTCCCGACGACATCAGCAACCGCGTCAACGATATCGCCGAAGAAGCCGCCGTCGTCGTCCTCTTCTCGAGCTCTCTTCGCGGCTGCCAGCGACTCCTGGAGCTTTTGGAGAAAAGCATCGAGCTGTTCCTTCAGTGCGGCACGCGCGTCGCGGATGCGCGCCTCTGTCCCCTGCATCGTGATCTGGCCGCTTCGCTCCATGGCCATCAACATCATGGCCAATGCGTCTTGGGGCTCCGGCCCATCGACGAGGGGAAGAGGCAAGCCGGGAATGCTCTGCGGGTGTGCACTCGTTCGGATGGGCGCGCCGAAGCACACCGCTGGAGCACATCCCATCGGTTCGACGGGTCTCATGCCTGGCTCCACTCTTCGCTGATGGCCGAAAGAAGCGCCGGATCGCTGGTCGCCGCTTCGGCGGATTGAAATGCCCGCCGTGCGGCCATTCGTTTTCCGAGCCGTTGGAGCGCGCGGCCTCGGCCGAAGTGGGACCAGGCGGTGTCTTTAGCGATCGCCGAACCCATGCCGTACATGGCCGCGGCCATGGCCCAGTTGGCCCGTCGCTCGTGGCACACTGCGAGGCCGATCCAGGGCCGTTCGTCGCTCGGTATCATCGCCGCGAGGAGCCCGAAGAGGCGCCTCGCATGGGTGTCCTGGCCGCACGTGAGGGCCTGATAGGCGCTCGCATAACACTGCTCCGCCATCGCGTCCCGCGATGCCCGGCGTGCGGCTTTTTCGAGGATGTAGTGGGCGTCGTACACGGCTCACCTTCCAATGTTCGAGACGATGGACTTCGTCGACTCGCTCAGCGACGCGATGAGGTTCGTCGAGAGCTGGATGGCCGTTTGGCGCGCCGACATGATCGACTGGAGGCGGATCATGTCCATTTGGGCGCTCGAATCGATGTCTTTGCCGACACCGTCGAGGTACGACATGGTTTGCTTCATCTCGGTGTCATTGCATTTGCTGTCACCCCAGAGCGCATACCCGTCCTGACCCAATTGGTTTCGGAGCGTCTCGCCGAGATTGGGATCGAGGTCGGTCAGCGTCTTGAGGGCCACTTCGATCGAGGGCATCACGCCGTCCTTTTGATCGTCCCCGGTGGTCTTCATCTGCCCGAGCGCCGCGCGCAGTTCCGTGAGTCCCTTCTGGATCGCTTGAGTGTGTTGCTGACGATTGAAGACCGCGTTGACTTGGGTATCGAGGCCATCGAGTCGCGTTGACAGGTACGTCATCAACGCATCCGGCGTCAGGTGCTCGCGGAAGATAGCGACGGACGAAGCGTCGAATGCGGCGTAGGGTTGAATCGGTTGAACCATGATGTTTGCCTTCCTTCCAATTTCGCAGGTTTCGTTGTCTCGATAGCGCGATCGTCACCCTCGGAGACCTCGCGGCGGCGCGCCGCTCGGCGGTGAGAATCGATTGGTGCAAACGGTTTCGATGTCGGCGAGTAGACTCTCGTCCACTGCCAGCAGCGTTCGAGCGTCGAGCTTCTCCATGAAGTTCCGGATGCCTTGCCACGCCGTGTTTTGCTGCTCGAGCTGCTCGGCGATGCTGACCAGTGCTTGCGAATGAGTGCCCATCTCGTCCTCCGCGTCGGCCAATGACGTTGGCGTTGTGGTGCCTATCGACCGGCCGCCGGCCGAGTTGCGGTGTTCCTATCGCCAGCTGTTAGAAAGGAAGGCGAGTTTCAAACGCACGCCATCGACCGACCTTCTGGATCGGTCCGGCGGCAATTGGGCCGTCGCTCACGTGACCGTGAGCCGAGTTGGGCGATCGTGACACGGCGAGCAGCTTGTCGACGAGCAGGCGCGCTCGGATGCGTCGTTTCTTTCGCCTCCGCCTACCCCTCGTCCTCGCTGCCCTCCGGGGGAAACTCCGCCAGCGCTACGCGAATGGCTTCCGCGGCACGGGCGCGATTGGCATCGGCCCACCCGAGAAGCACCATCGTCGCCTCGACGACCGCGACCCATCCGTCCGCTTCACGCCGCATGGCGCGTACGAGCTCGATCACGACGTCGAGCTGAATCCGTCGCTTGATCGCCGAGGGCAGCCCCATGTGAAAAACCCGGGCACAGTCGGCATAGGCGGCCTCGAGAGCGGCGCGGGACGTACTGCGAATCGCTTCGTGGCCGCGCTGCGCAAGGTGCGCCACGCGGGCGATCTGGCGCGTCGTGGCAGCGTCGATGCTCCACGCGGCGTGCGCCCGCTCGATGCAAGCCTGGAGCTTCGGCGACGCTGTCCCCGTCCGCTGTGCCTCTTCGAGCGCCGCCGAAAGCGCGCGGGCTTTGGCCAGCCAGGCGGGCGCGCCCCGTTCGAGCGGACCCAGATCGGTTGGCGCGGGCTCGGCCGTTTCGACGCGCCCGAGATGGGGCGTCTTGCGGGAGCCGGGCTTGCTCTTGCGCGGATCGCGCCCGGGAGAGGCCGCAAATTGCGGCACGCGTGGAGGGCCGATGCTTTTTTGCCGATCACCAGGCGCGGCTGGGCCCTTGCGGTTTTTGCCATCGAGCGCGTCGCTAATCGAGCGACCCGGAGGTGGCAGCGGAAGAGTTCGACGAAAGTCCGACATGAGCCTGGCGGGATCGGGCCCCCTCTGGCCGCAGGATACCGTTCCCTCACCCTCCCGGTCGAGAATGCCGCATTCCGGCCGCTAGCCCGTGACGCTACGCCCGCCCTTCGAGATGACAAGCGCGAAGTTGGCGTCTTGGCCTCGAAGTCGCGTCACGACGAGAGGATCTGGCTGATCTCCCCTTCCATCGCCCGGGGCTGCACCTGCTTGGCCAAGGCGAGCTCCTTCACGAGGAGGCTCTTGGCCTGATCGAGCAAGCGCCGCTCGCCGAAGGACAGATCTTTGTCGAACTTCAGGCGGGACATGTCGCGCAGCACTTTGGCAATCTCGTAAGGGGAGCCGCTCTTCAGCATTTCGGTATAGGCGCGAAAGCGGCGGTTCCAAGGCTGCAGGTCGACGGCAACTTCCGGTGCTTGAAGGACCCCGAGCACCTGGTCAGCCTCTTTCTTGCTCATGATGCAGCGCAACCCGACTTGGGCCGTTGCCCGGACGGGGATCATCACCTTCAGTCCCGTCTCGACGATGCGCAGTACGTAAAACAGGTTCACCGAACCCCCGAGGTCCCGTTTTTCGATTCCAGTGACTTCTCCCACGCCGTGGGCCGGGTGCACCGCCATGTCCCCTACCTGAAATGACGTCTCGGCGTGCTGCGCGACTTCGGTCTCCATCCAGTTCTGCTCCTCGCTGCGGGGTGGCATCGTGGAAAAGCCCGTGGGGGCTGTCCGCTCCAGAACCATCGGGGCTCTCGCCGCAACCCGGGCGCCTCGCTGCCTCCTCGGCGCGGCCGAAAGAAGTTCTATCCTGACGCGCTGCATCCGATCAATTCCCTTCCCGCGGCGCCAATGTATTGAATCGTAGGGCGAATCCCTACGTTAAGAAGGCACGGAAAGGCGACGAGCCGGCGCGCGACCGTGCTCTGCCGTGGTGAAGCGGAGAATGGTCCCGCTCGGACGCTCTTGCGCCGGCTTCGGTGCGCGTTGCAGTACCGCCCGATCGTCTGAACGTCAGTCGTCGGTATCGTCCCCGCCGGTGATGGCGAGGTGTCGACTTGCATTGACGATTTCCTTCAGCTCTTTTCCAACCTTGAAGAAAGGCAGGCGCTTGGCCGGCACCGGCACCGGCTGTCCGGTTCGCGGGTTACGACCGCTGTAAGGCTTGTAAGGGCGCACCGTAAAGCTTCCGAATCCTCGAATCTCGATGCCTTCGCCGCGCTGCAATGCTTCCGTCATGGCGTCGAAGAGGCAATTGACCACGAGCTCCGCGCGAGCCTTCGTCAGATCGCCTCTGGCAGCGATGGCGTCGATAAGTTCGCTCTTCGTCATGCCGTCCTCCCGGGCAGACCTCCCACGATTTTCTTAAGCTCGCACCGCAAGCCTAGGAATGTCAACGTCTTTCCCGTGGGCCCCCCTTCGGCACCTTCGGCATCGGTCGCCTTTCGCCTCGCCCGAAAGGACGGCAGCGTTCTCGGGGACGTCGCGTCGATGCTTTGTATCTGATTGAAAATGATGACTTTTTTAGAATTGCGCAGCGACGGCCGGCGCCCGCTCCTAGCGCGCTTCGGCGATGGATTCGATCGATTCGAGCGCCACGGCGTCGAGGAATAACTTGCTGCCGCCTCGCGCCGTGACTTCGAGCCAACCGTGGCCAGCCAAATTGACGAATTCTTCCGTCAGCGTAGCGCAATTGAAATCCTTGCGGCCCGAAGCGAACGTCCACGTGGCGAGGGGTGGCGCACCGGGATGCGCGCGAAGAACGAAGCGAGACGTCACGTCGCCGATCGCGGCCACGTGGAGGGCAAGACGAAAGGTCCCATCGGCGGGCACGGGAAAAGAAATGGCGCCGTTGAAAGGTCGGTCCGGCGCGCTGTTGACGGCGAGAAGGCGCGCGCCCCAAGCGCACGTTCCCTGGGCAAACACCGGCTCGAACGAGCCCCCCTCTTGGCGAAGGGGGGGCCATTCCGCCTCGGCTTCGAAGCGGTACGGATGCGGCGGCGGTCCCGCCGTCCAAGCGACGACGGACGGTCCCGACGCCTCACGCCCTTCGAACACATAGCGGTGCGCAGCAGGCCGCCCCAGCCGTTCCCAAAGCAACCGATCGCGATCGTCGCCGTATTCACGCGCCACGACGAGTGCCTGACCCGCGTCGCGTACGGCCGGATCGTACGCAAGATTGAAGGCGTGGTCGGTACCGACGAAGAGAAGACCGCGATCGACCTTGGCGTCGGCCAGGACCTTCGGCTCGAAATAGGGACGTCCGCCTTCCCGATCGCGCAGCATTCGATGCTCGAAAACGGCGTGTACCCCGAAGCCGGCAATGCACAGCGAAGCGAGGACTGCCGACGCGAGCGGTAGATCGAGCCACGTGAGGCGCGCCCGGGCCCGCTCCACGAGGAGGGCCACCGTCGTCGCGAGGAGGACGTGCTCGAGCGGCAGAACGTCCGCGAAAAGCCGCGCGCCGCCTCCTGCGTAACTTCCGTCGAAATAGAAGGGGACATAGACGAGGAAGATGGAAATGACGCCGAGCAAGAGAGCGAGCGTGCGCCCGGCATCGACCTTCGCGCTCCTCGCTGTGTCTCGATCGAGCGCCGCCGAGCGCCGCTGTCGTCGCGCGAGCCAAGGGGCCGCCAACACGAGGAGGGCGATGGGCTCGGCGTTCGCGACATCGATGACGTGCAGATGCAGCCGTCGCAAGAGAATCGCCGCGACAGCCTTCCCATCGAGACCATTGGGCAGGACGGCGGCAACGTAGCTGCCGTGCTCGTGCAGGCACCCGATGCCCGGTCCGAATCCATAGCGGAAGCAAGCGGGAGGGCCGTCGGCGACGGCGTAGTACGCGGCCTGCGAAGAAAGGAAGTACGACCCGGTGACTGCGTGCTGCTGAAGGAAAAAGAGGGCGATGGGAAGCAGCGCTCCGCCGGCGAGCGCGAGTCGCGCCACGGCGCCGAGCTTCAGCGAAGCAAAGATCAAGATCGGCACGAGGGCGATAGCGGACATCGGCCGGGTCGCCAAGAGCCAGCCGAACAGCGCGCCCGCGAGCGCCGCCGCGCGTCGCTTTTTTTTATCCGAATCGGCGTCGACTGCGGCAAAGGCGAATGTGAGCGACCCGGCCAACAAGAACGCCGCCCATCCGTGCGACATGGTGTCGGCCGTGTGGTAACGGAGGGTCGCGCAGATGACCGACAGCGTGGCCGCGAGCCGCGCGATGTCCTCCCGCGCACTGATGGTCTTGGCCAGTCCGTAGGTCGCCGCCACGAGCAACGCGGCGATGAGCGGGCCGATCCAGAGCGGCACGCCGAAGACAAAGCCGATCGCCAAGACCAGCGGATACCCGGGCGGAAAGATGACCCCCAGCTGGGGCTTTTCCGGGGCGCCGCTGAGCAGCAAAAACCGGCCCCGCACCGACGCGGTCGGCTCGTCGATCGGCCAGCTGACATGACCCTCGGCGAGCGCGCGCGCCTCGAGCCAATAACTCGTCGCGTCGATGATGCGCGGTCCACCGCGCAGGTAATGATGCACGTATCCCGCCGAAAGAAGGAGCGCGAGCACGGCGAGCACTCCGATGGCCACCGCTTTGGGGGCGCGGAACAAAGCCGCGAACACGCGTCGTCCCTGCCAGATCAGCACCAGGGCCAAGGCGAGCGCCACGGCGGACGGCACGTCGGGAGGAGGACCGAGCGTACGAAACCAGTTTTCCATTACCGGGTCTCCACCGCCCAGAGGTGATGGTCGACCCAGTCGCTCGTTTCCGGCGTCACGGTGATTCGGACGACGCCGCGAACCGACGGCATTTCGATAGCGGCCTCGCGCCACCCTTCCGCCCTCTGGAATTGGAACGCGCCGATCGGTTTGCCGTCCATCGTCACGCTCGCCGTGATGTCGTGCTCTGGCGCAGTTCGCGCGATGAGGCGGGTCTTTTTGCCGTCGGCCAAGCGCATTCGAAACGTCTCCGATCGCCCGCGCGGAATTCGCCTGCCCGCGTCGAACATCTCCCGTTGCTCTCCGGCCAGGTCGCCGAGAACCTTGGCGTCGACGAATCCCGCGCTGGGATGGGGGAACTCGTAACCATGCTCGTGTTCGCTCACGAGATCAGCCACGTCGAGCTCATCGATCACATGTTCGAAGGGGAGGAGCGTGTGGGGCTCTGCGCTGCGGTCGAGCGCGCGCCAATCGGCGCGGTAAATGACTTTTTCCGCGCCGCCGCAGATGACGTTGCCGCGCACCGGCACTTCGAAAAGCCGGCGCCCGAACCAGCTCGGCAGATCGCCCCACCACGACGGGTAGATGGCGAAGACGTCGGGGCGGTCCTGCGGTGCCACGCGTTCGATGAGCTCCAAGGTGGCGCCGAGCCCGTTGATCCCAGCGCGGGCGAAGGGCAAGTTGTGATAACCGCCCAAGCCGATGAGATCGAGACCGGGCAGATCGGACGCGTAAAGGAGCGCGCCGGCGTCTCCCACCAGCACCCGCTTCGGTCGCGGCGTCATTTCGCGCAGCACGCGACCCGCGGTGATGTGCTGATCGCGGATGTTGCGGCTCGCTCGGCCGAAGAACCAGATTTGATCGCGCATCTTCGGTTCCTGGTGGACGGCGAAGAGCACGACGAGCGCCACCAGCGCCGCGACGCGAGCGGCGTAGATCGCCATTCGTGCGCGCGCGGCCATGGTGCGGGGGGGGGCAAGGATCTGCGATGCCCCGAGGGCCGCGAGCAACAGCAACCACGCGACCGCCGGCATCGTATAGCGCTCGTTCTGCCATCGCACTTGCCCATTCGACGCCACGACCAGGAGCCATGAAGCGATCGAGCCCCAGAGGGCGAACGCCACGAGTCGCGTGCGCGGGAAGATCACGGGCACGATCGCCAGCGCCGGCACGATGTACCCGTACGGCAGCGCGTCGGAGAAGTGGTACTCGGTGTTGCGGAAAATCACGTACTTTAGCAAGAAGAGATATTCGTCGAGCTTCTCCTGCGCCGTCATGAACGGGTTGTAGACGGTGAGCTTCACGATGGAGCCGCTCGCCGCAAACTCGCCGGTGAGCCAGCGGTTGCTGACGGCTTGCACGACGAGTGCGAGAAGGGGAGGGATGGCCGTGCGCGCGAGTTGAACGAGAGCTGCGCGCGGCCCGCGGTGACGACGAACGACTTCCGCGACCATGAGCCCGAGCGCGGCGATGGAGGTCGCTCCCTCCGGTCTCGTGACGTAGAGCGCCGCACCCCAAAGGCCGAGCGTCCAGTCGCGCCAAGCCGGCGCGCGTGCGGCGGTGGCTTCGTTCGAGCTCGGCCACTCGGTGCCGAAATCTCTCGGCGGGGCCGCGGCCCGCTCCGCTTGATCGAGCGCGGCGACGAAGGCGCCGCTCCACACCGCCAAGAAGAAGGCGACCTCCATGCCGCTGAAAAGAGACCAGTCGAGCGCACCGATGGCGAAGATGGCGGGGGGGCACAGGTACTTCGCCCACGCCGCTTCTCTGGCGAAGAGCCGCTGACTCGCCACCAGGAAAGCGAACACCGAAGTGCACGCTACGACCCCGGCCCAAATCATGAGGCTCGCTCCGCGAAAGCCGGCGAGGTACCCGGCTGCCAGCACGAAGGGGTAGAGCAGGCTGGTGTTTCCGCTCGAGTAGCCGTTGCCGGCCGACCACTGAAACGGATAGCCGCGCGCCGTGGCGCGCGCGTAGTCGAAATGGATGAAGACGTCGTCGAGTGGGGCCGACCATTCTCCGCCGGTCTGCCGGAGCATGTACCCGTAGAAGGTTCGCGCCGTGGCAACCGTCAGAGCAGCCGCAAAAACGAGATAGAGCGTGCGGTCGACGGCTCGCACCGGGCGTGCCTTGTACCATGCGACAAGCGCCGACTGCAGGGACGCTTGCTGCCATTCGGGTAACCAGGGCCACGCGCGGCGGTCGGTTTTCTCCAGGGAGGAACGCATGGCAGGGCCCGACGTGGCGACGATGTGTGTCGTCGTGGACGGAGCCCACGAACGTGTTTCGAGGTTCCCGGAGGGTACCGTGTGATCTCTCTAGGCCGGCGTCCGAGGCGCAGCACGCGTTTTTCGGAGGCGCTGGCCCGTCCCAAGGCTCTTTCCCGAACGAAGTCCCGCCTGTTCGCCATTGCCGCGGGCCGCAGGGTCGTGAAGAAGCGAAAAGAGGCCCGGGGGATCGCGTCGGCGTAGCGCCCACGCGACATCCGCCTCATGACCACGCGGCCAACAAAGATTGGCACGCGCGGCCGGCGGGTGTAGTTTTCCACTCCGGGCTCGCGCGTACTTGTCTGGCCGGAGAAGCGTCCCGCCGAAACTTGGCTGGTCGTGCTTCGTCGCCGAAGAAAAGACTAGCGTGCCGATAGGGGGAAATTCAGGGGGTTAGTGAGCCGCTGTGAGGGGTGCGCCGAGCAGGTCCAGTCGAGATCGGCGTGATCGACCGCGCGGCCATGATCATTAAGAGGGAGGACGTCATACTAGGAAATAGTAAACTATGCTTACTACCCAGACAGATACAGCATTCCTTCACCAAGTTACTCGGAGCGGAGAGTTTCAACGTACGATGCGTTGGTTCATCGAGGTCTCATCCGGGAATCCGACGGGACCCGCGGAGCAATGGGTCGTCGAGGCGGCGCAGTGGCAGCCGGCGCTTCAGGCGGCGCGCGCTCTGCGCGGCGAGCCCGTGGAGACCACCGGCTTCTCGATCGAGCTTCTCGAAGACGGCTTTCGCGTCATCGATCCCACAACGCTCGTGCGCTACATCGTCCGCCGAGCACCCGACACAGCGCCCCTTTCCACGGCCCACGCGACGAAGGTGACCCCTCCGTCGACCGCGAGCAATGGCGGCGGAGCCCCCGAGGAGGCCGCTGTCAAGGCGGGCCCCACCGGACCAGCAGCACCGCCGACGGCGGGCACGAATGGCGGAAGCCCGGCGTCGAGCGCGCCGAAGAGCGTTGCGCCTCCTGCAGCAGCACCAGCACCAGCGCCCACGCCGTCGGCCGCGCCTCTCACGGCGAACGTCCCAGGGACGGCACCGCC
The DNA here is from genome assembly GCA_035318465.1 of Polyangiaceae bacterium. Taxonomy (GTDB): domain Bacteria; phylum Myxococcota_A; class Polyangia; order Polyangiales; family Polyangiaceae; genus DASWDH01. The sequence continues at coordinate 666 of DATHES010000152.1, read as the reverse complement.
CAGCGCGGCCCCTGCCGGGGCCGACATTTCTGGCATGACCCAAGCCGAACGTATCGCGGCGATGCTTTCCGTCGATTCCGCACCGCGCGGCTCATCACGAGCGCCGAGCGGGGCACCGAAGAGTGGCGCGCCGAAAGGCACGCCCCGCTCCGTACCCGCGGCCTCGAGTCGCAGCGGCGGCCAGGCGAGTCGCCCGCCGCGACCTTCGGAAGGCGGGCCGCCGTCCCCATCGGGCGGGGTGCTGCGTGCGCCACAGGTCGCCGCGCTGCGCGCTCCCCAAGCGGCCGCGGTCGCCGTTCCGGAGTCTTCGGAGCCCGTTTCGAACCCGACGTCCGCGGCGGCGCCAGAGGCTCTCCCGGCAGAGGCTCTGCCGGCAGACGCTGCCGCGCTCGAACCTCAGGAGCCCTTGCAGCCACCTCCCCCTCGCCTCATCACGCAGCCGCCCGCCATGCCGGTGGTGCAGTCGCTTTCCGAGCTGCAGGCCTTGGTGCACCAGAGCGTGCCGCCGCGTCCCGCGTCGCAGCCTCCGCCTGCTCCGTCCACGCACGCTATCCAGCCGCCCCCGGCGATACAGACGTCGCAGCCACCTCCCGCTGAAGCGCTGATCTCGCCGAGCGTGCATCCGTCGCCGAGCTCGCCTCCCGAGCCGCTCCCTTCGGCGTCACT
>DATHES010000151.1:0-14254 GCA_035318465.1 Polyangiaceae bacterium | reverse complement strand
CAGTCGGTGGCGGCGGTGAAGACGAGTGCGCCAGCGTATCCAACTCGCGACAGTGGCTCACGTGTGCCTCGGGACGAATTGTCACGCCTGCGACCGAAGGTTGTCCGCGCGTGTCTCTGCCGCGAAATTCTGGTTAGGCGTTCTTTCTGAAGCATTGGCGTACGGATTGCATCCTCGGCGTCGTGGCGAGTCGGTCGCGTGCCGAACGCCTGCTTTTTGGTCTGCTCGCCCCGTGAGCGACAGTCGTCGATCCGAGTAGCCGTTGATGTCGCGATCGCGCGGTGGGTGCCGTCGTGTTCTCTTCGATGAAAGGGGCCGCCATGCGTCTATCCAACCTCTCCCGATGCCATCTCTTGTTCGCGCTCACCGTCCTTGCCGCTTGCTCCTCCACCGACCCGAGTCCGCCGGTGATCCCCGACGGCGGGGAGACTGCGCCCGACGGCGCCGCGCCCGATCCCGAGGCAGGAGGCGCCACGGATGCCGGCACCGGCGTTGACGGCAACGTCGACGAAACGTGCGCCGAGGTCGCGCGCGTCGACTGCGACGACTTCAACGAGTGTTCTCCCGTTTATCTCGGCTGGATGTACGGATCGTACGACGGGTGCCTGGCCCGATCGAGTGAGATGTGTCGGGTGCGGTCGTCGCTCGCCGGGTCCAACCGGACGCCGGACGAGATGCTTCGCTGCACGCGCGCGGTCGCGGCGCAGACATGCAACGACACGACGTCGCCCGCCGAATGCGCCCCCCGGCCTGGAGCGCTGCCCCAAGGGGGTGGTTGCCAGGTGGATGTCCAGTGCGCTTCGAGTTTCTGCCGTCTCGAGGTTTCCGAATTTTGCGGCGTGTGCGCCGACAGGGTGCCGGCCGGCGGCGCATGCACCCGCTCGAGGCACTGCGAGAGCGGTCGTTGCTCCATGGCCAAGTGCGCTCCGGTCTTGAAGGAGGGTGACCGTTGCAACACGATCGATTGTTCGAACGAACTCACGTGTGTCGAGGGGACGTGTAAGAAAATCATGCGGGTGGGCGAAGGACAGGCGTGCAACTTCGAGTTGACCCAATGCGAGTTCGACATGTCGTGCGTCGACGGGCGGTGCATCAAGGACATCCTCGTCGAACCTGGGCAAAAGTGCGGCGTCCTCGACAATGGCGGTTTTGCCCTTTGCCGCGGCAGCGCTTGCGATCTCGAGCGCTGCGTTGAGCTCCCGCCTGTCGGCAGCGCGTGTTCGAGCGAGGGCACCTGCGCCGGCGCGGCCGTCTGCCACCTGGGTGTATGCAAAGAGCTGACGAGCAATGTTTGCGATGCACCTCCGGTCGCCGCGGCCCGGGAGTTCACGCGCCCTACCTGGGCTGGTGCTTGGCAAGAACGTTCACATCGGGATACCCTTTGACGTCAACCAAGATGGCAAGCGGAGGTTGTGCTCCGCCGTCGAGTATCGACGTGAGCTCGGTCACGGCGCGTCCGGACACCGAAGGGATGACGACGGTGGCAGCGAGCTGGCCTTCGGCGACGAGGCGTTTTCCATAGGACGGGGAACCGTCGCAGCCGGTCAACGCGAATCGCATGGTCGACGGGCTCTTGCGGGTGGCGACGGCCTCGAGAAGCGCTTCGCGCGCCCCCACAGCCATACTGTCGTTCTGTGAACCCACGACACAAAGCGGCAACTCCCGTCCGCCGAAGATACCGATCCAATTTTCGATCGCACGCGCCCCGCTCTCGCTCGACCAGTCGCCATTGAAAATGACGGGCCGAAGGGAGCTTCCCGCGAGTTCCTTTCGCACTCCCGCGAGTCGCCGCTCGGCGGAGAACGTCCCCAGGGGCCCTCGAATGTACACGAGCTCCCCGCCCTGCGGCAGCAACGCCTTGAACTGGAGCGCCTGAATGCGGCCGATCTCTTCATGATCGGGCATCACGCAGAAGACGGGAACGTTCCCGAACTGTGCCCGCTGTGCGCTCAGGTAATCGCTCCATCGGCTGAGGACGATCCATCCCACGCGGGAACGAAGAGCTTCGGTCACGAGCGGCATGAGCCTGCTCTCCTGAACCGGGCTGACGATCAAGGCCGTCGCGCGGGTCGTTACCGGCTCACGAAGCGCTTCTCGTAGCTGTTCTGCCTGTCGGTCGGCGTCACCCTCGGCGAAGAAAACCTTGACCGTAAAAGCACGCTGCGATGCGGTGCTCACGCAGTCATCTCTCAAAAGCTGCTGGTAGTCGTTGCCACGCGACTGGAGAAACAACGCAATACGCCGGCTCGCCATGTGTTCTCGAGTTCTTGTCGTTCCTCGTCGTCGTTGTTCGTCCTGGCTTGCTCGAACGCCAACGATTAATACAAAACGAGGGCAGAATCGATCAGGAATTTCTCGAGGTGTGAGCGTTTGCGAGCCCTGTCTTCGTTTGCCCGTGACGTAGCACGACACGAAGATCAGTCCGACGAATGACGCTTTTCGGCTTTCGGCCGATGGGTGTCCGCTCGCCTGCATTCATGATGTGATCGCCGTCTAAGTCGATGGTCGATGGACTGCGCGAGGCGCGCGCGATCGCACGCTGCTTGGCGCGGACGGAGTCATAAGGCGCCGTGACGGGGGTTTCGCTTTTTTCTTCCAAGAGGACGGTCCATGAGATCTTTCAAAACTTTGAATCAACGACATTTGTTCGCCGTCGCAACGCTTTGCGCGTCGTTCGCGGCGCTCCCTTCATGCAGCGGTGATGACGATACGACGGGCGGCACCAGCTCGGGCGGCTCGGGCGGCTCGGGAGGCGCCACCGGCAAAGGCGGCGCGGGGACGGGTGGCACCGGAGGCGGCACAGCCGGCAAGGGCGGCGGCGCTGGAACGGGCGGTAGCGGCGGCGCGGGAGGCGCTGCGGGGACGGCGGGTAAAGACGGCGGGGCGGGAACGGCGGGAAGCGCGGGCACCGGCGGCAAAGGAGGCAGCGCTGGCGCGGCGGGTTCGGCGGGTGCAGCGGGCTCGGGCGTCGATGGCGGACCCGATGTTGCCGACGCCGCCGATGGGGCGGTGGATGGCTCGACCGATGCTGTTGACTCCACGGCGCCCACGGCCAATCTCCGACTCGCGCATCTTTCTCCGGGCACGCAAGCGGTCGATTTTTGCATCGCCGTTCACGGCACGACCGCGTTCACCGGACCTCTCCTGGCGGCCAACGGGGTGACCGCGGGTCTCGCTTACGCCAACGTGAGCAAATATTTGGTGATGGGAGCCGGGCAGTTCGACGTCAGGATCGTCGCGCCGGGCGCGGCGAACTGCGCGACGCCGCTGGGCGGATTGCCAGACGTCACGAACCTTCCCGCCCTCCCCGCGGGTGGCTCGGCAACGATCGCCGCGGAAGGAGAATTGGTGCCAGGCGACGGCGGAGGCCAGCCGTTCGGGCTCAAGGCCTACATCGACGACACGACCGTCACCGCGGGCAAGACCAAGCTGCGCTTCGTGCACGCGTCATCGGGCACTCCTTCGGTGGATGTCGGCCTCGGCGGCGGTGTGCTCTTCACGCCGGTGTTTACCGATGTCGCGTTCGGCAATACCGCGACGGCGACCAACGGGTACGTCGAAGTCAACCCGCTCGTCAACGCCGAGCTCAGCACGCGCGCCCATCTCGCGGCCACCGACGTTCTGGCCGTCAAGGGGGCAAACCTGACGGCTGGTACGATCGCTACCGCGTTCGCCGTCGGAAAGATCGGCAATGTCGCGTCGCCGCTCAGGGTTCTGTTGTGCGCCGACAATGGCACGCCCAACGGCTCGCTCACGCCGTGCAACCTGCTGGGCGACACGCCGCAGCGCGCGCACGTTCGGGTCGCGCACCTTTCACCCGACGCGCCCGCGGTCGACGTTTGCCTGACGGCGACTGGCACGACGTTCACCGGTCCGCCGGTCCTGCGCAGCCAGGCCGTTATGACCGGTCTCTCGTACCCACAGGTGACGAAGTACCTCGATCTGCCAGTGCAGGCGTACGACGTTCGTCTCGTTCTGTCGACGGCCACCGACTGTGTCACCGGAGTCGTTCCCGATAAAACGAACGTCGTGGTGACCGATGGGCTCTACGGCACGCTCGGCGCACTCGGCGATATCATGGTACCCGATTCCGGGGTGCCCGATGCGGGGTTCGACGCGGGCTTCACCATGAAGCTTTTCAATGACGATCATGCCGCGCCTACTCCGGTGGGCAATATCTTGCTGCGATTCGTTCACGCCTCGCCGGGAACGGGCCCCGTCGATGTGGGTCTCGGCACCGCCGGCACTTTCACGAGCATCTTCAGCAACGTTGCGTTCAGCATGGTGGCGACGGGCACGGGCATCGACGCCAACGGCTATCTCTCCACGGCGCCACTCGCGAGTCAGACGATCTCGGTGCGCGCCGCAGGAGGGACGACCGACGTTTTGGTGGTCCCGAATCAGTCCATCGCCGCTGGCGCGCTGGCCACCGCCTTCGCCGTCGGCAACAAGACGGGGGATGCAACGAAACCACTGAGAGTCCTGGTGTGCACGGACAGCGGCGCTCCCGTCGGCGTTCTCACGCCGTGCACCCTCGCGCCTTAGTCGGACCGACCCTCAACCGGCCGACCGGGCCTGACTCCACCTGACCATCGGATGGAGGGCAATCGGGCGGCGCTCTTGGCCCGGCGTCGCGATCTGGAAGTGGGCGGAGTATCTCCCCTCCGCCCACTTCACTTTCCACACCTCAGCCCTAAGGCATCAGAGGAGTCTCGACGAGCCGGAAAGGCTTCGTCGCGGTAGGACCATTCGCAGCCGTGGGATTCCAGAAATGGTCACCCTGGTTTTCCACTACCCAAGCGGCGCCGCCCCGCATGGCGAATGTCGCGACACCGTCCAGACCCGTGCTGACGGTTCGTACCCGACCCGTGTCGCCCGTGAGATCGATGAGGGCCATCCCGCCCGACGCGCCTTCCGCCACGGCCAACGTGGTGGCGTTGATGACCTTCAACCCATCGGGTGCGCGAAGTGGCCTCGAGGTCGTGATCTCCGTGACCGTCCCGGCCGCGCCACCGGCGGCGATCGCGATCCGGTAGAGGTGACCCGGATTGTTCTCGACGGCGTACATGTTGGCCCCGCTCGGATCGATGTCCAAGCCGTTGAGATGCCATTGGGTGGTTCCAAAAAGCGGATTGGTCACCCACTCCGTGAGCGTCGTGGTGCTGGTCGCTCCCGCTGAAAGGCGGAGAATGCGCGGATACCACGAGTCCGTCGCGTAGACGTTGCCGGCGGCGTCCATCGTGATGTCGTTGCAGAACCCATTGACGGTCACGCCCGGGAGCGGTGTCGTCGGGGAGAGCCACGCCCAGCTGCCCTTGGCCACCCCCGTCGCCAAGTCAAAGGACTTCAGCGCTACCGGCGCCGTGCCCTTCAGCTGACCATTGCCGGCGTCGGAAGAACACACCCATAGCGTCGAAGACGCGTTGTGCGCGTACAGGCCCAAGACTGACACCAACCCATTGGCTCCTGCGGTGATGAACGGTGCGGCTGTCGCGGTGCCGGTCGGCACCTTGTAGATCGTTCCTTGGTCCATGCTGCCGATGTAGAAATTCCCCGCGGTGTCGACGGTGACGCCTTCCGGGAAGAAACGAGGCGACGCGATGCTGATGTTCGTCTTGCCCGCGCCCACGTTGAGCGGAACTTCGACCAGGCGGAACGGGGGCGCGGCGTTGGGCCCGGCGTTGGCCGAGTCCCAGAAATGGTCGCCTTGGCCTTCCACGACCCAGGCGCTTCCCTGATAAAGGGCCAAAGTCGCGACGCCTCTGAATCCGGCAAGCACGTCGGTCACGGTTCCGGTATTACCCGCCAACGTGATGAGGCTGATCCTGCCTGCCGCTTCGCCCATCGCCAGCAAGTTCGGCGCGATGACTTTCAGGCCGTCCGGATGCCGCAGCTTTGCCGGAAACGTGATCTCCGTGATGGTTCCGGCAGCGCCGGTACCCGTGATCGGAATCCTGAACAGCTTTCCCGATTGGTTGTCGGTGCCCTGATCGATTACGAACACGCTGCTCGAGCTCTGGTCGATGTCGAGGCCGTTTTGGTGCCACTGCTCGACCCCCAGGATGGGATCGCTCACCCATTGCTCCAGCGCCGTTCCACCTTTCGGCAGACGGAGAACCCGCGGGTACCAAGAGTCGGTGGCGTAAACGTTCCCGTCGGCGTCGACCGTGACGTCGTTGCAGAACCCGTTGACGGTCGCTCCCGCAATCGGCGTCGTCGTCGGCGCGGGCCAAGCGAAACTGCCCGTGGGTGCGCCGGTCGTCAAATTGAACGCTTTCAGCGCGACGGGCGCCGTGCCCTTGCGCGCGCCGTTGTCGGCGTCAGATGAACAGACCCACAACGTGTTGGCGGCATCGTCCGCGTACATGCCTAGCACCGACACCAGGCCATTGGCGCCCGCGGCGATGAAGGGGGTCGCGGTCATGTTGTCGGCAGTGCCCTTGTAGATCTCTCCGAGCTCCATGCTCCCGATGTAAAAGTTTCCGTTCTTGTCGACCGTGACGCCTTCGGGGAAGAAACGCGCGGGAGTCATGTTGATGACACGAGCGCCGGCATTGACGATCGGAGCGGCGGCGTCCATCAGGACGACGTCCATCGCCGCAGCGTCCATCGCCACCGCGTCCATCGCGGCAGCGTCCATCCGGGCGGCGTCCATCGCGGCAGCGTCCATCGCGGCAGCGTCCCCGGCCGAGCCCCCGGGTCCGGGAGGTCCGGCAGGTCCGGGAGGTCCCGCAGGTCCGGGAGGTCCCGCAGGTCCGGCGTCGCCCGCGCAGCCAAGGTCGGCGACGGCCAGCAAACCCACTGCGCACAATACGGTCCACCACGATGTCCGTTTCATTTCAGTTCTCCTTGGGACCAAACGCCCCAACCCGCCCCATTTGGAGTAGACGAATTTGATCGCGCACCGTACTCGAAGTCGCCAGTCGGACAAAGCAGTCAATGCACAGTATCTAGGGTACGCACCCGACCCGATGGCGTGAGGATCAGCTGATTGCCTTGCGTACATATTGCTCGAGCGACGTGAGCGGCACATTCACGATCGACTTCTGTTTGGTCTGGTCGATGACGTCGCCGGTCAACGATTGCACCCCTAGCGCCATCAATGACGATAGCTTGGGGTTCAGCGGGCGTAGCAGCGCCGAGGCAATCTTGGGCACAAAGCCGGGAAGACGGGTGACCTTGAAGGTTTTCCCCAGCGTGGACTCCACCGTCTTCAACGCCGCCGAGATGGTGAGCACCTCCGGACCGCCCAGGGGAATGGTCTGATTCTCCGCCGAAGGAGAGTCGAGCGCAGCAACCGCGTACGCACCGACGTCCTCGATGGAGATCCAGGTGATCGGCGCATCGCCTTTGCCGAAAATCTGGGCCTTCCCCGCCTTCAAGTCCCAGCCCAAAGAAGGACCCAACCAGATTTCCATGAAATTGGACGGCTGAAGAATCGTCCACTTCATTCCGCTTTCTCGAATGGCGCGCTCGGTGGCCCGCTTGATTGCAATCAGCGGAACATCTTGCGAGCAGGTGGGAGATGCCGAAATGAAAACGAAGCGCTTGACCGATGCCCGCTTGGCGGCAGCGATCAGCGCCATGTATCCCTTGCCGTCGACTGCGGCCAACGAGTTCCCCGAGCCCTTCGAGACGATGGCGGTGGCTGTGGCGATCACCCCCTCGGCCCCCACGCAGGCAGCGTCGAGCGACGGGGCATCGAGCAAATCTCCGATTCGAATCTCGACACCGATTTTTCGAAGCTCGGCCTGCTTGGGCGAGCCGGGTCGGACCAGTCCAACCACGGTGTGCCCCCTTTCGGTCAGGCGTTTGCAGACATTGGTCCCCAGAAGGCCCGTCGCTCCAACCACCAAAACTTTCATGTTTCCCCCTCGATTGACTTGGATTCGTGAGAGTGTTCGAATGAATGGACGGGTTACGGCTTCATCGCGCCTCGCGCTTGTGCGGGAGGCGGATTCCATGCGTTCCCTGTCTCACAGTCGACGTGAGCGAGGCGAACCTCCGTCGGCGTGAGATCGAGGATGCCAAAAAGGATGGGGAGGTGGAAGCGGCGCGGGCCAACGGAACCCGGATTGAACACGGTGAACCCTCGGTCGCGGCCGATGAATGGGACGTGGGAGTGTCCGCACACGACGAGCGACGCATCCGCGGAGCGCGCCAAGCGCACGATATCCGCGCGCAGTTTGGGGCCGTTGACGGCGATGTGGACGAGCAGGATTCGCAACGCCAAAGCGCCGTGTGACATGAGGTTCAGCGTCAGCAGGTCGGGCAGCCCGGGGGCACGGACATCGATGTTTCCGCGAACGGCAAGTACCGGGGCCACCGTCGCCAACGCATCGAGCACGGCGAGATCGCCGATATCGCCCGCGTGAAGGATGGCGTCGGGGCGCCGCGCGGCGAGGAGCGTAGCCGCCGCGCGGTGCGGCGCGGAATGGCTGTCGGCGACGATACCAAGGCGCAGCGACCCGTCGTCGCGGACGGGCAACGTCACCGTCTTCATCACGAGCAGGTCCTGGCCACGTCGACACTGTACATCACCGCGGGTCGGTACGCGCCGCCGTCGGTTGTAGGTCGTCGATCCCGAGTGGCGTGACATGTCGCGGCAAGATGCGCACTTTCTTGGGCACACGCCGTGCATTCACCTTGCCGGAGGTAGGTTTCTGACCCAATGGCAACAGCAGCAGCGCGCGCGCATCGGGCCTTCGACCCCAACGCACGCGGCGCCTCTCGCTGTCGGCGCAAGTTCCTACGTTACTTTCACCGCGGTTTTCGGGACGAGACCTATTACGACTGGGAGCGCGGCTACAAAGAAACGGCGCACGCGCGATGGGAGGAGCTATTGCATCCGCGAGAGCTTCGCGCGCTCGTCCGCGCCGGCCAATGGGCCGAGGTCGCGCGACGTGCCGTCGCTATCGAAGGGCGCACCAACTTGCTCTTCTCCTTCGAAAAAATGGCGGTGCGCGACGCGCTTCGGACTTCCGCCGGGGCGCGGAATTTTGCGCGGGGGCTTTGGGACTTGGTGGACGGTCGAGCGGCTCTATCCACTCGGTTCGAGCGCTGGATCGCGACGGTCGGCACGCTCCCGCGCCGCCAGACGCGCGTGCTCACATGGCCCGTAGCAACAGTGTTTGGTTTTCTCGCGCGCCCGGACGAGCAGATCTTTCTCAAGCCCAACGTGACGAGGCGCGCCGCCGAAGCGTATGGCTACGACTTCTCGTACACCTCGCGGCCCAACTGGGACACTTATGCGAGCCTCTTGGCCTTCGCGTCGAAGCTCCGCCGTGACTTGTCCGATCTCAAGCCGCGCGACATGATCGATCTGCAGTCGTTCATTTGGGTTCAGGGTTCCGACGAATACCCCTGACGTCTATTCGACGGCTCTCGACAAGGGATTCCGCGCAGTCCGGCCCACCGCCGGGACGGCTGCTTCGCGAGCGACCTCGTTGTTCTACCTCTGGCAAAAACAGAGCGGGTGGTGCATTCGAGCTTCATCACGTCACATTGAGGATAACGAAGCGGGCGTCGCCCCGCGGTGTGAAGTGATATCGTTTGATCGGTCAGGTCCAGGCTGGCATAAAAGATCCATGGGGCCAATGATTCGACGGCTGCTTCCAAGCGCTTTATTGCTCTGCTGCACCGCTGGGGCCTGCGGCGAAAACTCACCGCCGCCCGGTGGCACGACCGGGGGACAGAGCGGCGCGGGCTCCGGCGGCGCTCCCCCGGACGAAGGTGGTGTTGCGGGAGGCGCCGGTGGAGCGGGAGGCGAGCTCGACGGTGCCCCGGCCGGCGCGGGTGGCTCCGGCAACTCCGGCGGCGCCAATCCGACCGACGCAGGCGGCGGCAATGCCGGGTGCGCGGGCATCGTGTCGTTCGCGGACCCCAACGTCGAACGTGCCGCCGTCGAATCTTTTGACGGGGGGCCGGTTCTGGCTGCCAACGCCCAGCACTTGGATTTTATGCGGATTCAATTCACCCCCGCCGAACCACTCACGTCGCTCAAGGGACTCGAATGTTTCACCGGGCTCACCCGCCTCGACATCAGCGGGCCCGACCTACCCTCTTGGGGTCTGCTCGAGCTTGCGCCGCTGGCGTCAATGACGAGTCTCCAGTGGCTCGATTTCCACTTCGACCCCGCTTTTGGGAGAGACTTCGGTCCCTGGCCACACGTGCTCGACCTTTCCCCAATCGGCAAACTGTCCACTCTCAGCGTCGTGCGGTTCGATATCAATGCGGTTCAGGACATCACCGTCCTCGGCTCGCTGACTTTTCAGACCCTCTTTCTCTATAGCGAAACGCTGTCCGACCTCTCTCCGCTCGCCAAGGTAACAGGCGTGGAGTCGGCACTGGTCCGAGGCAAGTCGATCACCGACGTCGCTCCCCTCGCAACCGCCCTCAGTGCGGCGGGAGCAAAGGTGCTCATCACCAAGACTTCGATTTCCGATGTCTCCCCGCTCGCGGCCCTCACCAACATTCGAAGCCTCAGTCTGCCTGACAATCTGATCACGGACATTTCGCCGCTTGTCAACCTGCCGACAATCACGTCGCTCCAGGTCGAGGGCAATCCGCTCCAATGTCCGACCCAGATGGTCCACATCCAAGCGCTCCAAGCGAGAGGTGTCCGCGTCACCCACAGCTGCAACGACGCCGGTGCGCGTTGAGCGCGATGTGCCAGCGCTCGGGCAAGTTCGCTCCGACATGTTGGCGTTTCGCGCTCCGTTGAACGCACGGCACCTCGGCCACCCTTCACGGGGCCAAATATCAGCGAGGGGGGCACAAAGTCGAACACCTCCGGCACATCATTCGAACCCGGCGGACGTCCGATGCTCTAACCTGGGCGCTACATCACCTATGATGAAAGCGCCCGAGGGTGAGCACCCGCCGGATCTCTCGACATCCCCTCTCTCTCGACCCTCGCGGCCAGCACCGTCACCGGAAGAGCGAGAGCGTCAATGGCGCGCGCTCAGCATGTTCGCCGTTCTGGCTTGCGCGATCGTCGCGTGGATCGCGATGCCGCTGGGGATCGGGATCCTTCTCGGCACATTGACGGCGTTTGCCGTACAGCCGGTCTACCAGATCCTCGCGCCGAGAACAGGGCGACCACGCCTGGTCGCGGCAGCGTGCGCCGCGTTTGCGGGTATAGGCATCGCGGGGGCCATGGCAGCATTCTTTTATCTCGTCGTGGCGCGCGGCGTGCTCATGGCGCAAGCGCTCTTCCTTTCCCTCGGGCCCGACGGACCGGGGCGCGCCTACGTGGAAGGATTGGCCGCGCGCCTGGGGCCGCTGCAAATCAGTCTCGAAGATCTCGCTACGAAGCTGCGCGACGCGGCTGCGGACGTCGCCTCTCGCGCGGCGCTCGTCGCCGGGTTCGTCGCGCAAGCCGCGTTTGGCGGATTCATGGGGCTCTTCTTCGCTGTCCTGACCATCTACTTCATCCTCCGAAACTGGTCGTTCATCGCGCAGCGCGCCGAGATCATGCTGCCCCTCGAGCCGCACCACACGCATGCACTGTTCCAAGAGTTTCGCGAAGTGGGGCGCTCGACCCTGGTGGGGACCGTAGGCACGGGGCTCATTCAAGGGGGCCTTGCCACCATTGGCTATTGGATTTGTGGAGTGCCCGATCCAGTGTTCTTCGGCGCGACGACCGCCGTGGCCTCGCTGTTGCCCGTGGTCGGCACGTTGTTCGTTTGGGTGCCGATCGGTATTTTCCTCCTCGTGACGGGCCAAACCGGAAAGGCGATCGTCGAGCTCGCGTACGGGGCGGTCATCGTGGTGGGCCTAACCGACTACCTCATCAGACCGCGGCTCGTCGGCGCTGAAGGCGATCTGCCGGTGCTCTTGACCTTCGTCGCCCTCTTCGGCGGCGTGGAAGTCTTCGGCGTGGTGGGCCTCATCCTCGGACCTCTCCTCATGTCCATCGCGATCTCGCTCTTGCGGATCTACGCACGCGAGAGCGAAGCGCGCCTCGCTCGGCCATCGTCCGTTCCATAGACGAAGGCAGTGGAGCCACACGCACGGCAGCAGCGTATAAGCCGGCCGGTGGCGCGTACATGGCCATCACCGCGCCGTCGGGGCGTGCACCACCGCGACTTAACAGCTTGGTTCTACCCTCGAAATGGAGTGACGCGGCGAAGCTGCCCTACCGGAGGGATCGGACTCGGGCCAGGAAGATTTCCCGAGCGACTCACTTCGCGTCGGCGCCGTGAATGAAGGCGCTGACGATGCGCCAGCTTTGGCCGGTTCGACGCAAGGTGTACGTCATGCCGAAGGGCATGAACTTCTTGCCGGCCTTGTCGACCCAGTTGCCAGAGCCGGTCAGCATCGCCAGGTCGTCGCCCAGACGACGCTCTGCGATCTGCGAAAACTCCGTTCGGGCGTAACCCTGCGCGGGCAGCTCGGCCATAATGCGCGCGTAGGCTTGCTCGACGGCGGCATTGTTGGGCAAGGCATTGACTCCCTGCGGCGTGATCATCAGAGCTGGCTCGTTGAAATGCGCCGCGACCGCCTTTGGGTCGAGCGACTGAAACGCCTTCGTATATTTCCAAAACTCTTCGACCGCCGGACTGGCTTGAATTTTTTCCATGACGTGAGCCTCCCGTGACCCGATAAGGATGTGAATAGGCCCTTGGATTCAATGGCACCGGCGGCGGTGGCGTACCTGTTCACCCGCCCTTCCGCGACCACGAATCGCTCGGATCTGGCCAGGGCAAAGGGCCGAGCCTATGCTCTCTTCGTGCTACCCGCCAGCAACGCGAAATCGCGCCGCACGTGCCAAGCCGTAGCAAACGATCCGTAGGCTTTTCGTGCCAACGTGGCGGTGGAGAGCGACGTCTCCCTTTCGAGCGCCGCCCACATGTCTGCGCGATAGGATGGCCCTATGATCAGGCGCCAGCGATAGGCACGATGACGACGGGCAAGCTTGCCGGACTGGAGGACATCGGCAGGGCGGTCGCGTAGGACGTTGGCGGGGACGCTCAGCGGACCTCCGGCGAATCGAGGGTCCTCTCCGTGGCGCCGCACCTGAAAGGCGTTGCCTGTCGTGAGCAAATCGACACGTCGCCCCGTGTGCACCTTCGCGAGTCGATTGAAACGGCGATCCTTGGCTTGCCAGCGCGCCAAGGCCGACCACAACGCTCGTACGCGGTCGGATTTCTCTGCAGCGACGAGCTTGGTCAGGCGATCTGCATTCACGTACGGCGAGTGGATGCCGAACCAGGTCACCAAGACAGCGAGGACGCGAAGATCGGCATTCTGCATTCCTTCAACGGAAGCGAAGAGCAGCGTGTCTTCGATGTTGGGTTCGGAAGCCGCCCGCTCGGCGAAATTCATACCGATCCCGACCATCGCCGACGTGAGCGCATTGGGTCCCGCCGGAGCGATGGGCGCCATGGCGCGGCTAAACGCCATGGCGGAGCCTCCGTCCTACGTCGGCCAGCGTTGCACGCACGTGGGCTGGCCAATCGGGGTTGATGTCCTGAACCTCAACCCATGGAAGGATGGTCGTTAGCTCTTCGGCGGTGGGTGCTAGCGCCAGACAGTCGCCCAGGTCGATCCCTCGATCGCAAAGCGCGAAGAGCTTCGCGCGAAGGAGATCGATACGGCCGAGCGATCGGAGGCGGATCCGGGAACCCACGAAAACCGACTGTAGGCGTTCCACCCATTTGGATGGAAGTTGTTCGGCAAGCTGAGCGGGTCCGTTGTTCAACTATCGAAGGCGTCGAGAGTTTCGCGTGGCTTCATGTGTATCAGTATAACTGATACCAATAGCGACCGCAAAGCCAGGGTCACGCGGTCTTCGCGCCCCACGCGCCGAAAGCACCCAATACGGACGTGAATAGGTCCATGGATTCAGCCAGCGATTCGTGCTGAAGGACGCCCGGCCTCGCCCCTCGGCGACACCGCTGCCAACCTGCCCATCGCCCGCACTGTGCGGAGCCTCCCGGCTCTCGAACGACTCCCGGGAGCTCCGACTTCGAGGCCACACGGACATCGATTGGGCACGCTCGCCACCTGCTTCGCCCTCTACGCCGCGTGACCGCGCCTGATGGGCTTGATGCCGCGCACGGCGGAGCCTACCGTCCGCTCCGCGGTGCGCAGGTCGAAAGCCTGCTGAAGGTTGAGCCAGAACTCCGGTGATGTTTTGAACGCCCGGGCAAGACGCAGCGCCGTGTCGGCCGTGACAGCGCGCTTTCCAGCCACGATACCGCTGATGCGGTTGGCAGGTACGCCGAGCGCCTGCGCGAGGGCGTTGGCA
>DATHES010000150.1:0-3182 GCA_035318465.1 Polyangiaceae bacterium | reverse complement strand
GGTGAGCCTGCTGCCGCTCGGCGCCGATGAGCGCCCCTGCGGCGATGGCCACGGCGATCGAAAGTAGGGCTTCCTGGAGCGTCATCGACGTGGGCCAGTATCGCTTTCCCAACGGTGCGCCGTCGAGCTTTCACATTTGCGCGAAGGGTTGTTCATCAAGCTCCGCGAAGATGCTGCACCAGGATCTTGATGCCAAGCCCAATGAGGACCACGCCACCCGCAAAATCGAGCCGACGTCCGAGCGATGCTCCGAACCGCCGGCCGGCGAACAAGCCTACTGCGCTCAGCACGGCCGTCGTCACGCCGATCGTCGCCAGCGAGAGGCCCAGGGGCGCGTCGAGCATGGGCAACGTCAACCCGGCGGCGAAAGCATCGATGCTCGTCGCCACCGCCAGGACGAGCAGGACCTTGGGTCCGAAGAGCTCGTCGTCACTGCGCGAATCCTGCTTCTTGGTGCTTCGCCCTTCGGCAAGCATCTTTCCACCGATAGCCACCAGCAGAACGAAAGCGATCCAGTGGTCCCAAGCTGCCACGAACGGACCCAGGCGGCTGCCAGCCATCCATCCGATCAAAGGCATGATTGCCTGGAAACCACCGAAGAAAGTCGCCACGAGGACGACGTGCCGAACCCGGATTTGGCTCGCCGCTAGACCGCGAGCTGCGGCCACGGCCATGGCATCCATTGCCAGACCCAGGGCGAGCATGAAAATCGCTCCGAACTTCATCTAGGTACTCGCCATCTGACCACGGCCCATCCTAGCCATGTTCGTCAATGCTAGCGCTCACAGTGATCTCGCCCTGCATGAAATACTTCTGGCGTCTTCTCGACCGAAATATTATGTCGTGAGGCGATATATAATGGCCAGCAGGGTCGCACCGATCACCGCGCGGGAATATCGCGCACTCGCCGAGCTGCGTTACGCCGTTCGCCGCTTCTTGACCTTCAGCGAGGTGGCGGCCCGAGCCGCGCACGTCGAACCGCAGCAACACCAACTCTTGCTCGCCCTCAAGGGGATGCCGCCAGATGAGCGACCGACGGTCGGCGCGGTGGCCGAGCGCTTGCAGCTTCAGCACAATAGCGCCGTCGAGCTGGCGCAGCGCTCGATGGAGAGGGGGCTCGTGGAGCGCCGCAGCAGCCCAAAGGATCGGCGAGAAGTACTGCTGCACCTCACCTCGCGTGGCGAGCGGCTCCTGCGACGACTGAGCCTCACCCACAGGACCGAACTGCGCTCGACCGGTCCCACCCTGATGCGGGCGCTCGTAGAGCTCGTCGACGGGAACACCACGCGAACGGTTGGCGCAGTGAAGAAGAAAGCAAAGAGGAAAGCGGATTGAGTGCGAGACAGAGGCTCGGTACGCCGCGTGCTCCCAAAGAGCTCGGCGACTTCACCACCACCCTACGCGTCCTGCCCATCATGGCGCTCGCAGTACCCATTGGAATCGTGGCGTCCTGCGTGGCCCTCGCGCTGCTGCGCATGATCGGGCTCTTCACGAACCTGTTTTTCTACCAAAGGTGGAGTACCGCGCTGGTCTCCCCCGCCGACAATCGGCTCGGCGCTTATGAAATATTCGTGCCGGTGGCGGGAGCGCTCATCATCGGGTTCATGGCTCGCTACGGCTCGGAGCGCATCCGCGGTCATGGGATCCCGGAGGCGATCGAATCGATTCTGCTCAAAGGAAGCCGCATCGAGGCGCGGGTCGCGGTTCTCAAGCCGGTTTCGTCGGCGATCTCGATCGGGTCCGGTGGGCCGTTCGGGGCCGAGGGACCCATCATCATGACGGGTGGCGCGTTGGGGTCGCTCGTGGCCCAGCTCTTTCGACTGACGAGCGCCGAGCGTAAGACGCTTCTCGTGGCGGGCGCAGCGGCCGGCATGTCGGCGACCTTCGGATCGCCCGTCGCGGCAGCGCTGCTCGCCGTGGAGTTGCTCTTGTTCGAGTGGAAGCCGAGAAGCTTCATCCCGGTCGCCTTGGCGAGTGCGACAGCCGCAATCGCACGCCCCTATTTGTTGAGCACAGGTCCCCTTTTCCCCGTACCAGAGCATTCGGCGTCGTTCGGTCCGACCGCTGCCGCCGCATGCATCGCTTGTGGTTTGCTCGCGGGCGGCCTATCCGCCCTCTTGACGCTGAGCGTCTATGCGTTCGAGGATCTGTTCCAGAAGCTTCCGATCCATTGGATGTGGTGGCCGGCCATCGGCGGAGTGGTGGTCGGTATGGGCGGGCTGGTTTACCCACATGCCCTCGGCGTGGGTTACGACACGATCGAGAAGCTCTTGCGTGGCGACCTCGTGGGTCCAACGCTGCTGCTGCTCATCGTCGTGAAATGGACGATTTGGTCGGTGTCGCTCGGGTCGGGCACGTCCGGCGGCGTACTCGCGCCGTTGCTCATCATGGGCGCCGCGCTAGGGGGCGTGGAAGCACTTTGGTTCCCGAATCAAGGCCTGGGGTTCTGGCAAGTCGTCAGCATGGGCGCGATCCTCGGCGGCACGATGCGTTCGCCCTTCACCGGCATCGTCTTCGTGCTCGAACTGACGCACGATGTGAACCTCCTCTTGCCGCTGATGACCGCCGTCACATGCGCGCATGCCCTCACGGTGCTCGTGCTCAAGAGGTCCATTCTGACCGAAAAAGTGAGCCGTCGAGGTTTCCATCTGACACGCGAGTACGCCACCGACCCACTCGAGATTCTCTTCACGCGCGAGATCATGGGGTCTGAAATCGCCGCCATTCCTGCAACGATACTACGCGAAGAGATTTCAGTGGCGCTCGCGGGGAACCATCGCCGGCAGAGCCTTTTTGCCGTCGTGGATGGTGGAGGGGAACTGGCGGGTGTCGTCACGCGCTGGGTTCTGGAGCGATGGGCCGAGGGGCCAGCCGACGCGTCGAAGCCGTCGCTGGCATCCATTGCGCACAAGCCGATCACTGCCTATCCGGACGAGCCCCTGCACACCATCATGAACCGCATGGCTGCAACAGGACTCACCAGCCTGCCCGTGGTGGACCGCGTGAACCCTCGGCGCTTGGTGGGGAACATCACGCTCCGCGACATGCTCAAGGCGCGCGTCCGCCATCTCGAAGAAGAGCAGCGGCGAGAGCGCGTCATTCCGCTGAACCTCATCGTGCCGTCTTGGCTGCGCACGAGTCCCAGCATTCCGGCGTCGGGCAAGCTTCCGTCGAGCCCGTCA
>DATHES010000149.1:0-24281 GCA_035318465.1 Polyangiaceae bacterium | reverse complement strand
ATGGCAGCACGCCGGTCGCGTCGAAGAGATTCCGAACGTCGGCGACTACCTGACCTACGACATCGCCGACGACTCGATTGTGATCGTGCGTTCGGCGCCCGACACGATCAAGGCTTACCACAATGTCTGCTCCCATCGCGGGCGGCGCCTCGTCGATACACCGCCTGGCGCTCATAGCGCGCATGGCCAAAAGAATACGTTCATCTGCGGCTTTCACGCCTGGCGCTACGATCTGGACGGCAAGTGCACGTTCAAGCTCGACGAGTCGGACTGGAAGGGTGCGCTGACGGATGCGTGTACGCGGCTGAATGAAGTCAAGGTGGATACTTGGAGCGGCTGGATCTTCATCAACATGGATCCGAATGGCGTCTCCCTCCGGGAATATCTCGAGCCGGCAGCGTCGATCCTCGACCCCTTCGAGTTCGCGAAGATGCGCTACAAATGGCGACAGTGGGTCATCTTCGACTGCAACTGGAAGACCGCGATCGAAGCGTTCATGGAGCCCTACCATGTCCAGGGCACGCATTCGCAGTTGCTCCGATATGGCCAGTACTACGCGTATAGCGCGGCGCATGGATTGCACGGCGTCAGCGGTTTCGACGAGCGCGATCCGAACCTCAAGATGAAGCAGAGCAGCACGATCACGCGCGCGGGCAAAGGCAAGGATCCGCGCGTTTCGACTTATGAGTTGCAGAAGGAGATCTACACCACCGTCAACAACGCCAGCACGACCGAGACGCTGGTCAATGCAGCGAAGCGCCTGGTCGAGGAACTGCCCGAAGGTACTCCTCCGGACCAGGTGATCAAGCACTGGCTCGCATCGGCCCGCGCCGACGACGCGGCGCGCGGGGTATTCTGGCCGACGATTACGCCCGAGCAGCTATCGAATGCCGGGCTCGCCTGGAGCATCTTCCCGAACATGGCGATTCTGCAAGGCATCACTTTTGCGTTGTGCTACCGCGCGCGACCGTATGGCGGCGATCCACACAAGTGCATTTTCGAGTCTTATGCGATGGAACGCTATCCAGAAGGCGGCGAGCCGAAGACCGAGTGGGTCTACGCCGAACCGACCGGCGAAAAGTGGGGCCTTGTGCTGTCGCAGGACTTCTCGAACATGGCCGCTGTCCAGAAGGGCATGCGGTCGCGCGGCTTCCGCGGCACCCTTCCCAACCCGCACCAAGAGCGGAAGGTCACCAACTTCCACCGCGTCCTGGCCGAGTACATGGGCCGCGGCGCCCCGCGTGGCCTGAAACGCTAATGAACAACGATGTTGAATTGCCACGGCCGCGTCTTTAGTGTGACAAATCGGTTAGCTGAGGGAGAAGACATGACACAAGCAGCCAAAGTCAGGACGCCGGAGCTGGATCTGAGCGACGTGAAGCGTCGTGTCGGTGAGGAAGTGGGGGGCGGCGAGCTGCTCGAGCCGTGCTCGACGACCGACATTCGTCGCTGGGTGATGGCGATGGATTACCCGAACCCCATCCACTGGGATCACGAATTCGCAAATGACTCCAGGTTCGGTGGCATCGTTGCGCCGCAATCTTTTCCCGTGGCGATGGATATCGGACATGGCGCTCAGCCGGCTTGCGTAGGTGTCATCCCCGGCTCGCATCTCATCTTCGGCGGCGAGGAATGGTGGCACTACGGCCCGCAGCTCAAGCCTGGAGACCGGCTGACGCAGAAACGTTGGTTTCACGACTACAAGGTGACCGACACGAGCTTCGCCGGCCCGACGCTGTTTCAACGCGGGGATACGCTGCACGTAAATCAGCACGGTACGCCGATAAGCAAGGTGCGCTCGACCTCGATCCGCTATCTCGCGGCGGAAGCCGAACGCCGGGGAAAGTTGAAGCCGGCGGGCCAGGCGCCGCGCTGGAAACGCGAGGATTTGCTGGCGGTAGAGCGCGAACGGACGGCATGGATTCATTCCAACCGCGAGGGGCGGACCCCTCGCTTCAAGGAGGTGTCGATCGGCGATCGGCTGCCGCGTCGGGTGATCGGCCCGCACACGATCACGAGCTTTGCCACGGAGTACCGGGCGTTCGTGTTCAACGTGTGGGGCACTTTCCGCTGGGTGGCCCCTCCCGGCGTCGAGGATCCGTGGGTCAACCAGGATCCGGGCTGGGTCGACGGCTTCGGCTTCGACTACGAGGGCGCAAAGATCGACCCACGCTTGCGTGACGGCCTGTACGTGGGACCCTCCCGCGGGCACGTCGATGTGGAGAAGGCTACGCAGATCGGCATGCCGCGCGCGTATGGGTACGGAGCGACGATGGGCGCGTGGGTAACCGATTACGTGGCATATTGGGCCGGTCACGACGGCTTCGTGCGCTACTCGAACACTTCCTACCGCGGGCCCGCCTACGAAGGCGATGTGACGTACCTCGATGCGGTGGTCATGGAGTTGCGGGAGGAGTCGAACTGGGGCGCGCCGCTCGTTCGGCTCGACCTGAAGATGACGAATCAGGACGGCGCAATGCTCGCCACGGGCAAGGTCGACGTCGAGCTTCCGCGCTGAAGCGATCGACGCATTTTGCAAGGATATAAAGACATGTCGCTCGCTGGAAGGATTGTCGTGGTGACGGGTGCGGCTTCGGGCATCGGGCTGGCAACCGCGCAGCGTTTCGCACGCGACGGCGCACGGGTCGCCGTCTGGGACATCGACCAGGACGGCGCGAAGCGTGCTGCCGCCAATCTGGTCGCCGCGGGTGCCAAGACAATTGCCAGTCGCGTGGACGTGTCGAACCGCGCAGAGGTCAATGCGGGGGTCGGAGCCGTACACGCCGCATTCGGCCCCGTGCAGATTCTCGTCAACAACGCCGGCATTACCGACTTCTGTTCGTTCATGGACATGACCGAGGAGAACTGGGATCGCGTCATGTCGATCAACCTGAAGAGCATGCTGCTGTGCACGCAAGCCGTGCTTCCAGACATGCTTCTTGCCAAGTGGGGTCGCATCATCAACATCTCTTCCTCCAGCGCACAGACGGGCTCGCCACGCATGACCGCCTATGCCGCCTCGAAGGGTGGCGTGATCGCGTTCACGAAAGCGCTGGCACAGGAACTCGCCACGACGGGGATCACCGTCAACAACATTCCGCCCGGCTTCGTCGACACGCCCATGCTGAGAGGCGCAGGGGTCAAAGGGCTCGGCGCCAGTGTCGAAGCCGTTGCATCGCGTTCGCCGATGGGTCGTCCCGGCCGTCCGGAGAACATCGCCGCGGCTTGCGCGTTTCTGGCATCGGACGACGCGGACTACATCACGGGCCATACGCTGAGCGTCAACGGCGGCCGCTACTCCAATTGAAAAGGCACAGTCAAACGCGCGATCAAGGTCGGCACGGCGCGCAGAGCCGGTATCCCGACGGTCCCGCATCGACGTCGATGGGCGTGTTGCAGCAGGTTCCACTCGTCGTGCAGTCCGTGTCGCGATAGCAGAGGCGCCGGCAAATCCCCAGGGCGCAGGTGAGATCGCGTTGCAAACACCTCGTTGCTTAGCTCGTAGGGAGAGGCGACGTCGCTCGCAATGGCATCTGCCGGCCAGATACTGACAGCCGAGGGCGGTGCGAGACATCGCCAGCGGCTCTCGAGGAGAACCAGGCTCTCACCCGGAAATCGTGTGCTTCAAGATGATTGGCGTGCGCCCCCCCGGCGAAGCGCCAGCACGCTGCCCTCAGCGTCGGCTGAAATGTACAGCGTGCCATCAGGTCCGGCCGCGATTCCCGCGAACGGACCTTGCGGCCCCGAAAATGGCGGCAATCCGTGCAAAGGTTTGGGGATGACGCCGGGCGGCGACCCGACCGGCAGATCGGAGACGATGACGCGCCGGTTCTTGCTTTTCAGATCGAAGGCGATGAGCGTCTTGGCACCCGCGTCGACCACGTAGAGCAGACCGTCGCGGACGAGGATCCCGTGGGGTTCGTGCAGATCGTCCAGCACCGTTTCGGCGCGGGACCCGCTCAGCTTGACCACCCGGCCTGCGCCCGATTCGGAGACGAAGCAAGCGCCGTCGGAACCTATCGCAACGCCCAGTGGATTGCGAAGGCCCGACGCCAGCACCTCGACTTGGCCCGACCTTCCGGAACCGCCGCCGCTGACCACCGCCGCCGTACTTCCAACGGATAACACGCGGCCCGCGCCGAGCTCCGCCACCAACACGGCTCCGCTGGACGAAACCGCCACGCCATAGAGTTGGTCGAGCCCATCGGCTAGCATCTCGCTCTCGTTTCTGGCGGGGCAGTAGCGCGCGACCTGACCGTTCGAGGTGGTGACAATGAACTCGCCCCCGCCGACGGAAGCCAGGCCGCGGATGGGGGCGGACCCCGGATAGCCAGGGCTGAACATCATCCCCAGCGTCCGCAGTTTGCCACCTGGGAGCACCATGTAGAGATGGGTCCCGTCAGCAATATAGAGGTTGCCGTCGTCGCCCACGGTCAAATCGAGCGGCCATTGCAAGGCACCCGGCAACACGGCGCGGGGCTCGCCGGCGCCTAGGACTTCGGTGATCTGCCCAGTGAAACTCGAGACAAACAGTCGGTCGCCCACGAAGGTCAAGTTGTCGAGGCCTGGATCGAGGCGGGCCAGAACGCTGCGCTCCCCGCTCCGGGGATCGATGCGCAGCACCTCGCCGGAGGCCAGTTGGGTCGAGACGATAAATCCTTTGGAATCGAACTTCACGGCATCTGGAACTCCAAGGTCCTTCGCAACTCGCTCGGGCGTGCCGCCCTCGGGGTTGATCCGCCAGATCTCGTTGGTCCCAATCAGTGGATAGTACAGGAGCCCATCGGGACCGACCTCCATGGCGTTGGGCAGCGGCAGGTTTTCCAGCAGCACGCGTGGCGCGCCGCCGTTCAGATCGAGCTCCATGAGGCGTCCGCCGATCCGGCACTCGTCGATGAACAGCCGGCCCTTGTGGACGGTGATGCCGTTCGCGCCAGGGACATCGTCGCGCAGCACCCGCGTGGCCCCATCGACACCGCGCACGCTCACGCGTCCGTTGTAATACTCCGTGGCGTAGAGGTTGCCGCGCGGATCGAAAGCCACGTCGTCGGGCGCTATGATTTCGCCACCCTTCGCACTGATGCTTTCCAATCGACCGGTCCCGACATCGAGTGCGCTGATCTGGCTGCCCACCACCTGCGCTACATAGATGCGGCCGTCCGGACCGGTGCGCAGACCATTGGCGCCGAACAGGCGGCTGGGTGGGGTGAGCCGTTCCAGGTTCCACCCTTCGGCCAAACTGAGCGACTTCGCGGCCGTATAGCGTCCGTTGAGTAGCGACATCCTGATGGCCTCCTGGCAGTGCTCGTCCTGAAAGTGCTGAATCTCCGATAGTGAATCTCGCGAATCTACGGCGACGCGTCGGGGAAGCGCGGCGCTATGGGGCACCCGTGCCGGGCGCATAACCTAGAAGCGATTTGGTCTCGAGGTATTCGTGGAAGCCGAACTCACCCCACTCGCGCCCGTTGCCACTTTTTTTGTAGCCGCCGAACGGCGCATTGAAATCGAAGCCGTCGTTGATCACCACCCACCCGGAGCGGATCTTGCGGGCGACGGCGCGCGCCTTCTCGACGTCCGCGGCGGCGACGTACCCGGCAAGGCCATATTCCGTGTCGTTGGCGATACCAATGGCTTGGTCGATGCTGCTATAGCCAAGGATCGTGAGCACCGGCCCGAAGATTTCCTCGCGGGCGATGGTCATGTCGTTGGTGACATGGGCGAAGACGGTGGGCTTTACGTAATAGCCTTTCTTCAGCCCATCCGGCCGACCGGTGCCCCCCGCGACGAGCGTCGCCCCCTCGTCGATGCCTTTCTGAATCAGCCCCTGGATCTTGTCGAATTGAGTCCTCGAGACGACCGGCCCTATCGTCACATTGCTGGTGGGATCGCCCACTGTCACCTTGGACGACGCCTCCCGGGCGATGCGGATGGCTTCTTCCATGCGCGCGCTCGGCACGAGCATGCGCGACGGCGCACTGCAGGTCTGCCCGGAGTTGCCCATCATCGACGCCACACCGCTGGCCACGTTGCTGGCGAACGCTGCGTCATCGAGAATGATGTTCGGGCCTTTGCCGCCCAATTCCTGGGCTACCCGTTTCACGGTGGGTGCGGCGTTCTTCGCGATTTCGACGCCGGCGCGCGTCGAGCCGGTAAAGGAGATCATGTCGATATCGGGATGGCAGGACATCGCCACGCCCACGCCGGGACCATCGCCCTGGATGAGATTGAACACACCTGCCGGCACCCCTGCGGCGTGCAGAATTTCGGCAAAGATCTGGGCCGAGAACGGAGCGACTTCGGATGGTTTGAGCAGCATCGTGCAGCCGGTCGCCAGGGCCGGGAACACCTTGACGGCAATCTGGTTCATGGGCCAGTTCCACGGCGTAATGAGGCCGCAGACACCGACTGGCTCCTTCATGATCAGCGTTGCGCCGCGCTGCTCTTCGAAGCGGAAAGTCTTCAGCAGTTCGATGACCGTAGTCAGATGTCCGATTCCGAGCCCGACCTGATAGCCGTTGGCGAGCGAGGCCGGCGCGCCCATCTCTTCGGTGATCGCCGCTGCGAGGTCGGCAGCGCGCTTCTGGTATTCCACAGCAATCCGCTGGAGGACACCGTGCCGCTCCTCGCGGCTCGTCTGCGACCACGTTGCGAACGCTTTCCGAGCAGCCTTGACCGCCCTATCCACGTCAGCGGCCGCGCCGAGCGCAAACTTGCCGCAAACCTGTTCGGTCGCCGGGTTGACGACATTCATGGTCTTCAGCTCCACCGGATCGACCCACCTGCCGTCGATATAGAACTTCAGATATTCGCGCATGGCTTCGTCTCTATTCTCTTGAATTGCTTGAAGGTTACTGCGTCCCCTCGGCGTACCATGTCCTGAATTCTTGATAGTTCGGCATTTCTTCGGAATTGGCTTTCGGGTCGATCGGCACGTGAACGACGCCTGGCTTGCCGCTGGCGTACCCCCGAGCAATGGCCGGCCCAATGTCCTCCGCACGTTCGACGTATTCGCCGTGACAGCCGAAGCCTTCGGCAATCTTGTCGAACCGCACTTCCTTGCTCCAGTGCGTCCCCGTCTCCGCCGATCCTTGCCCGAATGTGCGCTTATAGACACCCACCTCGAGGCCCCACTGGTTGTCGACGCCCACGACGCAGACGAGTGGAAGTTTCAGGCGTGCGGCGGTTTCCAGTTCCGAGATGTGAAACAGGAACGACGAATCGCTCGTGAGCAGCATGACGGGCCGCTTCCTGCGATCGGCAATGGACGCGCCGATCGCATAAGGAAGGCCCGTCCCCAGATGGCCGAAGTTCTGGTTCCACACGACGTCGTGCGGCTTCGCCTGCGAATAGGTCCATTGGAAGATGACGGTCGCGCCACCATCGCGCGCCATGATGCCGCCGTTCGGGAACGCCTTCGTCGCTTCGACCACGAAACGGGCGGGATGAATGGGCGTCCTGTCCTTCGGAGCAGAATCCGCAAGCTCCGCCAGGCGGATCGCTTCCTGCTTCACCCAGCCTCCGAGCTCGGCCGACGGAGACCGCGGAAACTCCTGTAGCGCGTCGACGAGCTGCGGAACGATCGCCCTCAGATCGCCGACCAGGGGCACGTCGATGGGGCGGTTGACGCCGATCGCCACGGGGTCGAGCTCGATATGGACCCATTTGCGATGGGCATTGTTTTCTGCCCAATGACGGCCCTTGCCATAGTGGACCGGCTCGCCGAGCTCGGTGCCAATCGCGATGCAGAGGTCCGACTTCACCACCGCCTCCACGGCCGACGTCGAGAAACCGTAGGGAAAAGTGCGATCCTCCAGGCCCTTGATGAAGGAGGTGCCTCCCGAAGTCTGGATCACGGGGCAGGCGATCAACTTGGCGAGCGCTCCCACGGACTCCTGTGCGCGCGCGCAATGGGCGCCGTGTCCAACGAGCAGGATGGGCTGCTTTGCGGCCCGGATCAGTGTCACGGTCGAATCGATCGCTGACGCGCTCGCTGCCTGGCGGACGAGACGATACGCCTCCGGCCGGAGCGGTGCCGGCACGTCGAGTTCTTGCTGAATCACGTGCGACGGATATTCGACGTAAACCGGACCGGGCGTGCCGGTCTGACAAATGCGAAGAGCATGACGAATGATCTCGTCCGTCTGGTCCGCATACTCGATGGAGGCCGCATATTTCACAGATGGTGCAAGAAGAGGAACCTGTGAGACGAACTGAATGCGCCCACGGCGCACCCGCTGCTCGGTGATGCGTGCGCGCTGACCGCCGAGAAAAATGACGGGCGAGTTTTCAACCTTGGCGCACATCATGGCGCCGGCGAGATTGGCGATGCCGGGCCCGAGCGTGCCGATGCACAGACCTGGCTTTCCCGTCATGCGCCACACCGCTTCCGCCATGAAGCCACACACCTCTTCGTGATGCGGAGCGATCACCTGCCAGCCGCGCTGCTCCGCAGTCAAGAACATGTGGACGAAGTTCGGGTCGGGAATGCCAAAGAGCGTGTTTATCCCCTCTGCTTCGAAGAGATCCAGGATGCGTTCGTAGACTTTTACGGACATGGACGACGTCCCCTCATTTACCCGAGCTCCCGGGGCGCGCCTGTGCCCATGTATTTCGCCAGGTTGCGGTGAAGATTGGCGACACTGCGCTCCATGTACGGATTGGGCTTGGTGCCGCTGAATCCCAGGGACTTCATGCCCTGCTGCACCGCCGCCATATTGGAGAAATCCTGGGACAGGACATAACACCAGTCTTCTTCGATGGGCTCGGAGTAGAGCCACTCCGTTTGCGGCTCTTGCCCTTTGGGAAAGAGCTCGTAGACGGCCGCCTCGAAGATGCACTTGTCCGGGTCATAGCCGTAAGGGCGGGCGCTGTAGCACAGCATGTTTTGGACGGCGTGACCGATCTGGAAGTTCGGAAAGATCTGCCAGGCGTTGCCGGCCTTGGCGTTGTGCGCGGGGTCGATGATCGGCCAAACGACGCCGCGCGCCTCGTCGTCACGGCGCGCGGACGCGAGCCAATGTTGCAACACTTGATTGGCGGGAGTGCCTTCCGGAAGCTCGTCCTTCAGCCGAAGCGCGGCGTTGACGAGTGTCTGCGTCGTGTTGGTGTTGGCTTTCTCCCAAGTATAGACATAGAGCTCCGCGGTGGAGATGCGGGCGTCGCCCGTGCCGACGCGATTCTTCGCCTGCTGGTTTTCGTCCATACCCTTCGGCGCGTCGTAGCCAATGTTGCTGTGCCTTCCTTGCGCTCTGGCCCAACCGCGGAACTCGCCGAACTTGTTGAACTCGGGGTGCGTCGTCTGCACGTGATAGCTCTCACAGAACGCCTCCAGCGCGACCTTCCAGTTGCAGTCGAAGATCCCCCATTTGCGCCATCGATAGCGCATGTTCTGAAGCTGGAAGGGATCGAGCATGGTGGCGGCGGGCTCGAGGTAGTTGCGCAACGGTTCACACGTCGGATCCATGTTGACCCAGACCCAGCCGCCCCAGGTGTCGACACGGACCTGGCGGAGGCCGATGCATTCGCTCGTCAGCGCGCCTTTCCAGTCCGCCTTGTGGATCACGGTCGTGTTCTTGCCATCGAGGTTGTATCGCCAGCCGTGGTAGCGGCAGGTGAACTGCTCCCCGGCGCCGTCATGCATGGGTAGGGCCCGGCCACGGGCGTGCTTGGCGCCTTTGGGCGTGTCGACAAGCCGGCGGCCGCGATGCGCACAAACGTTGTGGTACGCGCGGATCTCATCCTGCGCCGCGCGAACGATGAGGATCGAATCGTCGAGGATCTCGTAGCTGATGTAGTCGCCGACGTTCGGAATTTCTTCGACACGGCCTGCTTGCAGCCACACCTTGCGCCACAGCTTGTCGCGCTCGGCCCGCGCATACTCTTCGGAGATGTACGCTTCGGCGCTAATGGTTACCGCATCTGATAGGTCACCGGCCGTTGGAGACATTGCTGCAGGCACCGCTTGCTTCGTCATTGCTTTCATCTCACCGTTGCATGTTCGCGCGGAAGGACTCGCTCTTGAGAAAGAGTGAGGTGTTGTCGGCGCCGAGATGCGTCCATTTGAGGTTGAGGCCGCCATCCACGAGAATCGTCTGACCCGTGATGTAGCTCGACAGATCCGACAACAGGAACAGGATCGCGCCAGCTTGCTCCTCGGGCCGAGCGCGCCGACCCATTGCAATGGCGCGACGATCGCGGTCTTGGTCCTCGTCCACATACATGGCCGAGGCTGGCGTCTCGGTGACCCCCGGCGCCACGGCATTGACGCGAATATCGTCCAAGGCAAGCTCGACCGCCATCGTGCGCGTCACCGCCACCACCGCTGCCTTGGCTGCGCCATAGGCAATGTGGAAGGGCGCCGTGTTCATTCCGCTGATCGAGGAGATCGAGACGATCGAACCCGGACGTTTGTGCGCTTTCAAATCCGCCGCGACGGCCTGACTCATGAAGAACATCGTCTCTAGATTTTGGCTGAACAGGGCACGCCAGTCGGCGCGCGTTACCCGGGTCGACCGCATCCAAGTCGACGGCGCCGCGCCGCCGGCGACATTGACGAGACCGTAGAGGTCGCCCTTCGCCCGGCGCACCTGCTCGAGCGTGGTCGCCACGCCCTCATCGGTCGAGACGTCAGCTGCGACCGGCACGATCGAAAACCCCTGCGCCACGAGCGGGGCAATATGGCGATCGAGGTTGGCGGGAGACCGGCTGACCGCGATCACGGTGGCCCCTGCCTGAGCAACCATCTGCGTGACAGTCGTACCGATGCCGCCGCCAGCAGCGCCGGCCACCACCACGATCCGCCCGTCCAGCTTCAGCAGGTTCTGTTCCATCAACCGACTCGTCCAGCTCCTGGCCCTCTCCGTATAAGGTGAGACGCGGTCTGAAAGCATTGATTGTCCGGGGCCAATCACTTGCGGCCGAGGCCCCGGGTCTAACCACCGACGCGATGTTCGGATAATCAGAACACCCATGTCTGAACTCAGATTCGACAATCGCGTAGCCGTCGTAACCGGCGCTGGCAGGGGGCTCGGCCGCGCCTATTCCCTGTTACTGGCTTCGAGGGGGGCCAAGGTCGTCGCCAACGATCCAGGTGGCACGCTGCAGGGGGACGGCGTCGACGCCGGTCCTGCGGAAGCGGTGGTACGGGAGATCAGGGCAAGAGGGGGCCAAGCCGTCGCCTGCACCGAGTCCGTGGCGACGGCGCAGGGTGGCAAGGCGATCATCCAGGCAGCACTCGACCACTACGGCAGGATGGACATCCTCATCCACAATGCCGGCAACGTTCGTCGCGGGTCATTGAAGGAAATGACGTACGAGGACTTCGATGCCGTCTTGGATGTCCATCTGCGTGGTGCGTTCCACGTTGTTCGACCTGCATTCCCGCTCATGTGCAGCGCAGGGTATGGTCGCATCGTGCTGACCTCGTCGATTGGTGCCTTTTATGGCAACCATCGCGTCGTGAACTACTGCGTTTCCAAGGCGGGCATGATCGGTCTGTCCAATGTGGTCGCGCTCGAGGGGGCCCGAGAGGGCGTGAAGTGCAACATCATCGTTCCCGCAGCAGTGACGAGAATGGCCGAAGGTATCGACACTTCGGCTTATCCTCCAATGGATCCAGAGTTGGTAGCGCCGGCCGTGGGCTGGCTTGCTCATGAATCCTGCTCGATCACGGGAGAGATGCTGGTTTCCATTGCCGGCCGGGTGGCGAAGGCCTTTATCGCCGAAACCCCGGGCGTGTACCGTCCCGCATGGTCGATCGAGCAGGTCGCCGAACAGATCGCCGCCATCCGCAGCACAGAACACCCCCAGATCTTCACCGTCGTTCCTTCGGGCCACATCGACCACATTCGCTACAGTTTCGAGATGGCCAAGAAGGCCAGCGCGGATCCACCGGTCGATTCGAGGTCATGAGCGCAATTCCATCGTCGTGCGTCGAAGAATAACGGCGTCGTTCAGAACCCTCTCTTTTGAATCGGGCGTGCCGCCCGGTCTAGCTCCTGCCGGAAGTCCGGGTGAGCGATTGCGATCAGGCGGCGTGTGCGCTCGGCGAGCGTCTGCCCCTTGAGCTCGGCGGCGCCAAATTCGGTGACGATCACGTCGACGTCGCTACGTGCGGTGGTCACCGGCCCCGACAGGCTGACGGTAATCCGACTGACCTTGCCGCCCCTGGCGGTGGCGGGTAGCGCAATGATGGAGTGGCCCCCTAAAGAACGATTGCCCGCGCGGACGAAGTCCACTTGGCCGCCCGTGCCGCCCAGATAGTGGGAGCCGCTCTGTTCGGCATTGACCTGGCCCGTCAGATCGACCTCGACCGCGGAATTGATCGTAACCAGATTCCGCAGCCGAGACAAGACGCCAACGTCGTGCGTATAGGCGGAACTGCGCACGCTGATCCGAGGATTGTGGTGAGCGAAATCATAGATGCGCTTGGTACCAATCAGCGCGGTTGTGACGGACACGCCCGCATCCAATGGCTTCAACGCGTTGGTGACCACACCCGCCTCCACCAGATCGACGAGGGCATCGCCGATCATGCCCGAATGGACGCCCAGATCACGCCGGTCTTGGAGCATGCGCAGGATCGCATCAGGCACTGCGCCGATCCCGACCTGAAGTACTGCGCCGTCTCCGATATAACCGGCGACGATCCTAGCGATCGCCTGATCGACGTCGCCGATCTGCGCCGGCACGAGCTCCACCGGCGCGCGCGCAACGGCAACCGCACAATCGATCCGCGCGGCGGGAAGCACGACGTCCCCATGCGTGAACGGCACGCACTCATTCACCTCCGCAATGACGACCCGGGCCCGCGTCACGGCCTCGTGGACGAAGTCACTGATCAAGCCGAAGCTATGATTGCCGTTGGCATCCGGCGGGCTGACCTGGACGAAGGCAGCGTCGCAAGCGATCAGCCCCTCTGCGATCATCGGTCCGATCTGGCTGACGTGACAGGGAATGATGCTAAGGCGGTGTGCTGCCGTGAGTGTGCGCAGCTCCCCGATCGCGCCCATGCTGGAAATGGAGAGCTTCTCCGCAGCCGTCACATCGAGCAGCCCTGAGAAGCTGGTGGCCGCGAATGCCGAGAGATCGCCGATGCCTTCAGCCTGCGCGATCAGCGCTTCGACCAGCGTCGTTGGCTCGCCGCAAGCCTGGCCCCAGACAATCCTGTCACCCGGCCGTAAGAACTGGCTGAGGTCCAGCCGCGCCGGGTCGGTCGTGAGCGTCATCGCCGTGCCGCCAGCTTGAGCAGTGCCTGAGCGCGGGCCAGATGCGGGCGATCGAGCATGGCGCCCTTCCAGCCGATCGTGCCGGCCCCCGGGCTTGCCGCAAATCGATCGACGATTTCCTGGGCCGCCGCCAGCTCCTCGGCACGTGGCGTGAATGCCTCGTTGATGACGTCCACCTGAGCCGGATGGATCGCCAGCATGCCGCGGTATCCGGCGCGGCGCACGTGCTCCGCCCGCTTGCGCAGGCCGGTTTCGTCGCGGAAATCGGCCTGGATCGTCTCGATCGCACACACGCCTGCAGCCGCGGCGCCAAGCAGGCAGAGGCTGCGCGCCAGCTCGTAAGTGAAGGCATAGCTTCCATCCGCGTTGCGGTTTTCGCTGGCACCGATCGCATCGGCGAGATCGTCGGCGCCCCAAGTCATGGCGACGATCCTCGGCGCGCCCGCATAGGTTCCGGTGGTGAACATGCCCTCGGCCGTTTCGGTCACGAGCACGATCACCTTGGTCGAACCGCGATCGCTCTCGGCGGCAACCTCCAGCGCCGACAGGTAGTTGTCCAGCACATCGACATCCGAGCGGCCGCGAGATTTGGGCAGCATGATACCGCCAGGGCGCGCAGGCATGATCGCAGCGAGATCGGTGAGCGCGTTCGGCCCCTGCAGCGGATTGATGCGGACCCACAGCCGTGAGCGATCCTCCTCCGGCCGCGCTTTCAGGAAAGCGGATACGATGGAGCGCGCTTTGGGCTTGGCTTCCTCGGCAACTGCGTCCTCGAGGTCGAAGATGACGATGTCCGCCGGTCCTGCGGTCGCCTTTTCCATCTTCCGCTCGCTATCACCCGGCGCGAATAGCCAAGACCGCGCGCTGAAGATTTCTCCTTGGTTCGCCTTCACGATCACACTCGCTATTGGATCAGTAGGATTTGGGGAGCCCGAGAACTTTTTCGGCCAGGAAGTTCAGAATCATGTGCGGGCTTACCGGCGCGGTCCTGGGAATCAGGACTTCTCGCAACAGCCGTTCGACGTGATATTCCTGAGCATACCCCATGCCTCCCAAGGTCAGCATCGCGGTATGACAGGCCTCGAAAGCGAATTCGCCGGCTAGATATTTGCCGGCATTGGCCTCGATGCCGCATTCGAGCCCTTTGTCGAACAGCGTTGCAGCCTTCATCACCATGAGGTTGGCAGCCTCGAGTTGAGCCCAGCATTTCGCGAGCGGATGCTGAATGCCCTGGTTCATGCCGATCGGCCGGTTGAACACGATGCGCTCGCGCGCATAGCGGGCGGCCCGCGTAATGGCAGCACGGCCGATGCCAATCGCCTCGGCAGCGACCAGCACGCGCTCCGGGTTGAGACCGTGCAGAAGAATGTTGAACCCCTCGCCCTCGGTACCGATCCTGTCCTCATCGGGCACCCACAGATCTTGGATGAAGAGCATGTTGGAATCGACCGCATGACGTCCCATCTTGTGGATGAGTTGCACGTCTATCTTGGACCGATCCAGATGCGTGTAGAAAAGAGAGAGTCCGTGGGTCTTGCGCTTGACCTGGTCGAGCGGCGTGGTGCGCGCCAAGAGCACCATTTTGTTCGAGACCTGCGCCGAGGAAATCCAGATCTTCTCGCCCTTGACCAGATAGCCGCCATCGCGGCGCTCGGCCGAGGTCTTGATCTCGGTCGTGTTCAGGCCCGCGTTGGGCTCCGTAACCGCGAAACAGACCCGGTCTTTTCCACTCACGACCGCGGGAAGAATGCGCTGTTTCTGTGCCGACGTGCCGAACTGCACGACCGGCTGCACACTGAACACCGGAATGTGAACGCTCGACGCGCCGCTCATTCCGGCGCCCGATTCGGCGATCGCCTGCATCATCACGGCCGCTTCGGTGATGCCGAGCCCCGCGCCCCCATACTCCGTCGGCATCGCGATGCCGAGCCAGCCGCTCTCCACGAGCGACTGGAAAAAGTCGTCCGGAAATATGCCTGTCCGGTCGCGTTCGAGCCAGTACTCGGCCGGAAAGCGCGAACAGTGCTTCAGTATCGTATCTCTGATGTTCTGCTGATCTACGGTGAGGGAGAAATCCACGGCAAGGGGCCCCTGGCTGCGGGTACGCGCGCGGAGTACTATACACCACTGTTGATGACTTGCAGCAAGGAGGACGTATGGGCAGCCCCCCGAATCGCACCGGCCCGCTGGCCGGTCTGCGCGTGATCGATCTCACAGCGATGGTCATGGGGCCGTACTGCACCCAGATCATGGCCGACATGGGCGCGGACGTGATCAAGGTGGAACCGCCCGAGGGCGACACCGTCCGCTACATCTCGGTTGGACCGGCGCCTGGGATGAGCGGCGTCTTTGCCAATGTGAACCGTGGCAAGCGGAGCGTCGTCCTCGATCTGCGATCGAACCCGGGCAAAATCGCCTTGCGCGCCCTGATTGAGCACGCGGACGTCTTCATCCACTCGATGCGGTCCAAGGCCATTGCGAGGCTTGGTTTCAGCTACCAAGATGTCGCGGCGATTCGTCCGGCGATCGTTTACACCAGTTGCTATGGATACAGCAGGCGCGGCCCTGACCGAGATCTGCCCGCCTATGACGACACCATCCAGGCTGAATGCGGATTGCCGGCCGTACAGCAGATGCTGACCGGTGAAGCGAACTACGTCGGCTCGATCATCGCAGACAAGATCACCGGCTTGACAGCGCTCTACGCGACCATGATGGCCTTGTTTCATCGCGAAAGGACCGGGGAGGGCCAGGAGGTGGAGGTCGGCATGTTCGAGACCATGGCTTCCTTCATGCTCGCGGAGCATGCCAACGGCGCTCTGTTTGATCCCCCGCTCGGTCCCGCGCACTATCCGCGCGCAGTGGCGCCGAACCGTCGGCCCTATCGCACGAGCGACGGCTCTATCTCCGCGCTCATTTACAACGACAAGCAGTGGGCCTTGTTCGTCGAAGCGGTGCGGCCGCCCTGGGCGAGCGACGAGCTTGCCACCGTCCCACAGCGGGCGCGCCGAATCGACGCGGTGTACGAGTTGCTGGCGGGCACCTTCAAGGAGCGCTCGACGCAAGAATGGCTGGATCTCTTCCGCAAGCTCGGCATTCCCGCGGCGCCGATTCGCACGCCCGACGAGCTTTTCGACCATCCTCATCTCAACGCCATCGGCTTCTTCGAGACGGTGGACTCACCCTTTGGCCCGATGCGCTTTCCAGGCATTCCGACCTGGTTTTCGCGCACCCGCGGCCGTGTTGCTGGCCCCGCGCCGGGCCTCGGCGACAGCACGGAAGAGGTGCTGAAGGAACTTGGGTTGCCGGCGGAGGCGACGAAACCGGCGCCGAGCTCTGGAGATGGTCAAGCGGTGTAGCGGCTCCGCGCGAGCAGGTCAGCGCCTCACGTCGATCACCACCCGACCGCGCACCTGGCCGGCGAGGATCGATCCTGCGAGCTCGACCAGCTTCGACATCGGCTCGACCCGAGTCATGTCGGCGAGCTTCTTCGCCGGCAAGTCTCGCGCGAGTCGCTCCCATGCCCTTTCGCGCTTCGCCATCGGCGCCATCACCGAATCGACGCCGAGCAGCGCCACGCTGCGTAAGATGTGCGGCAGGACGGTCGCAGGCAAATCCGCGCTCGCGGCGAGACCGCAAGCGGCGACGCCTCTTCCGTATTTCGTCTGCGCCAGCACATTGGCGAGGGTTACGCCGCCCACGACGTCGATGGCCCCGGCCCAGCGCTCTTTCTGCAGTGGCGGACCTTTCTCCTGCAAGCTCGCGCGATCGACGAACGAGTGCGCGCCCAGCGTTTTCAAGTAGTCGTGCGTCTCCGGTCGTCCAGTCGAGGCGACCACGTCCAAGCCCGCCGCTGCCAGCAGCGCGATCGCAACCGATCCGACACCGCCAGCAGCGCCCGTGACCAGCACCTCGCCCGCGTCCTTCGCGAGTCCGAAGTCGACCAGCGCGTCGACGCACAATGCGGACGTGTACCCCGCGGTGCCGATCGCCATCGCATCTTCGGGCCGAAACACCGAGGGCAGACGCACCAGCCATTCGGGTTTCACCCGCGCATAGCGCGAGTAGCCGCCGTAGTGGGTCTCGGAGAGGCCGAATCCGTTGACGACGACCTTGTCGCCCGCGCGCCAAGCCGGCGAACGCGACTCGATGACCGTACCGGCCAAGTCGATCCCCGCAACGATCGGCAACTTACGCGCAACCTTATTGCGATTGCCGCTGACGACCAGACCGTCTTTGTAGTTGAGCGTGGAAAAGTCGACCTCGACCAGCACTTCGTGATCGGGCAGGTCGGCCAGCGTGAGCTGCTTGAAGATCGGGCGCGCTTTCCCTCCCTCGTCGAGGATGACGAGTGCGGTGAATGTGCCGTCCATGATGTCGCTATGCCTCCTACCGTTGCAGTGTTCAAAAACGATCGCGAAGATGCATGATTTTAGTACCCAGTGCAAACGTGATGCGAGATTTGACGAGAAGGATGCGAGCGTCAGATCGCGGCGCGTTGCTCGAGCCAACTGCGTGCACCGCCGTCTCTGCTCGTAGCGGCCAGGTACTTGCCGTTGGCGGCCATGTCCGTCCGAATGATTTTCGCGCTGGCGCGGTCATGGCAGTCTGTGTCGAGAAGCATGACGGGCCGTTCCCAAGGCTTGATGACCCTCGACGCGGAGATTCGCGTTCCGGTAGCAACGACCCGACTTGCCCGTTTTCATGTCACCGAACCGGCCGACGACATTCTCTGCGAGCCAGAAACCTACTGGCTGGATCTGTGTCTGACGCCACGGCCACGCAACGTGCGCGCGCGTTACGTCGACCGTTGGGCGCCGCATCGCTTCGAGCGCATCGGCAATCTGTTCATTCTTCCTCCGCGTGAGCCCATGCAGATCCGGAGCGACGGCGGGCCCACCCAGGTCTCGGTCCTGTGTCACTTGCGTCCGGAACCTTTGCGCCGGTGGTTCGACGGAGAACTCGAATGGACGGATCGCCGGCGAGAGGCCAGCCTCGACATCCAGAACGTGAACCTGCGCCAACTGTTGCTGCGCCTCGGAGAGGAGTTGCGCAATCCCGGCTTCGCCGGCGAGGCCATGATCGAGCTGATTGTCGCTCAGATTGCGATCGAGCTCGGACGCCATTGCGTCGCGATCAAGGAAGGCCCAGCGAACGGTGGTCTCGCCGCGTGGCGGCTACGACGGATCGAGGAGCGCCTCCGCGAAGTGCGGCAAACCCCGACGCTGTCCGAGCTCGCCGAGCTCTGCAACCTCTCCGTGCGGCAACTGACGCGCGCCTTCCGTGCCAGCCGCGGCCATTCCATAGGCGAGCACGTGGCTCAATGCCGGGTCGATCATGCCAAGCGCTTGTTGGCTGCCGGCGAAAGCGTCAAGGCCATCGCCCACAGCCTGGGGTTTGCCTCCACATCGGGCTTTTCGTTCGCCTTTCGCGCCGCGTCGGGACAAACGCCCCGTGAGTTCCGGGAACGCGCGATCGGTTGCGTGCGCCGCGCCTAGCGCACTGACTTCTCGCTGCCGAAGTCTTCGTCCAGGACGCGGAGATCGGATGCGATCCACATGCGCTCCCAGAGATTGCTCCCACCGGTCTGTTGAAGCAAGAGCTCGAGCGCCTGGCGCCTGGCTTCGCGCACGCGCTGCGAGCTCGGCTCGGCGGCGAACGCGATATCGAGCAGGTGCAGCGCTTCCAGAGGTTTGCCGGCGATCACGAATCCCTGCGCGCGTTCCGCGACCCGATCCGTGCCGCCGGCAAGCGCGGCGATGGCCGGCGCGACGCTCGATGCCGGCACACCATACAGCTCGGTGATGCCGCGGTCCGGGTCGAACCATCCGCTATATTCGTGCCAGATCGTCCGAACATTCCAGGCCACCTTGCCGTATTCCTCGGTCAGCGTGAGCTCTGCCGGAGGCTTCACCTCGCGCATCAAGCTTCGGAGATCGAGGCCGGCGTTCATTCCTTCGAGCGTGCGGTCATGGACCCACTGCACCGAGTCGATGATGCGTGTGACCTCGCGCTCGATGTGCTGGGCGCCGCGGATGCATTCGTGGCCGGTGAGCATGATCTCGGGCCCCAACGCGCGCAGCTTCTTGGCCGAGTCGATGAACTGAAGCGCGCTGCGCGGCTTGTCGCCCCGGAGGGTGTTGAGGTTCGGCTGATTGCCGAACAACGGCCCGAACAGATTGCCGACGAGCGCGATGTTTTCGCCGGGCAACCAAACGATCACGGCGGAGCGTGTCTCACCACCGGGAGTCCAGTGAATCTCGAATTGGCGCCTCCCGAGCTCGAACGCGTGCCGCTCGTCGATCAAGAGATCAGGGGGGACCTCGGCGGTCGGTACGATGTCCTGGACCGGGCCCGTGATCGGGCCGAACATCCTTCGGGAGCCGCGCCGATAGTGGGCGCAGAGGGACTCGCTGTAGCGTCGATCTTCAGGATAGTTGCGGTGTGCGATCACCTGATTGTCGGGCGTCTTGTACATCTCGAGCCCGCCATATTGGTTGGCATGGCTCTGGGTCAAGATGATGGCGCGGATCGGGGCCTGGGAAACCTTGCTGAACAGCGCGCGGCCGCGTCGAGCGTCGCCGAGGGTCCCTGCATTGACGAGGACATCGCCAGCGGATGTGGTGAGCAGATAGGTGTTGCCGACGCCGCGGCTCTCGTAGACACCCGGCGCTCGCTCGATCGCGGCAACCTGCCCCTCACCGGACTTCACCAGCTCGGCCACGCGCAGGCCCTCGTGCGAGAGGCTTGGTTTGGCGGTCATCTCGGGGCAGCTTCTGTTGCCAGCGAATTTCGGTCAAGCGCGTGCGCCCGATCGACGATCGAAAATGGCGCATCTGCGAAACTATGGCCCTACGTCGTCATCTTCGCGCCTTGCACCGCCGCGGGCCGCTCGGTCACTCTCATCCGAGAGGAGACTGCGATGAAGGTGGCGGTGCTGTACGGCCCGGACGACTTGCGGCTCGACGACGCGCAACGGCCTTTGGCCGGCCCAGGAGACGTCGTGGTCAAGGTGGCCGCAGCCGGCATCTGCGGCACCGACCTCCATTACCGCAGCATCGGCATGCGCTTCGACCGGCCTATGCCGCTCGGCCACGAATTCGCCGGCGAGGTCGTCGAGGTCGGACCGAAGGTCAAGAGCTTCGCGAAGGGCGACCGCGTGGCCTACGATTCGTACAACAGCCCGGCGGACATCGGCCGCGGTGGCGAGTGTGGTGGTTTCAGCTCCTACGTCGTGCTGCGAGACGTGGACGGCCACGTGCAGTCTCTTTGCCGTGTGCCCGAGGGTGTCAGCCTGGAGCACGCAGCGCTCGTGGAGCCGATCGCGGTCGGTGCGCACGCGGTGAACCGCGCCGACCCGACGCCCGGCGAGAGCGTCACGATCTTCGGCGCGGGGCCGATCGGCCTCGCTGTAATCATGGGCCTGCGCTGGCGAGGCATCGAAGACATCATCGCATTCGACCTGTCACCACTGCGCCGTGAGCGCGCCAAGGCGCTGGGAGCGCGTGCAGTCTTCGATCCGCGCGAACATCCGCCCGCCGCTGCGCTGACCGAGCTTCGTGGCTCGGCGAGCCTATTCGGCAGCAAGTATCCACGGACGGATGTGTACATCGAAGCCAGCGGTGCCCCCGGGCTACTCTCGGAGATCGCCAACCTCTGCAACAAGGGCAGCCGCATCGTTACCCTGGCCATCCAGCGCCAGCCAGTCACGTTCGATGGCACCAAGCTGATGAGCAAAGAGATCAGCATCATCGGGTCTTGTGGCTATCCCACCGAGTTTCCGCAAGTCATGGAAAAACTGGCCAGTGGAGCGGTCGATCCCGAGGCGATGATCACCCACCGCTTTCCCTTCTCGGACTTTCTCACCGCGTTCGAAACTGCGAGTGACGCCGGCGGCGCGGCCAAGGTCTTGCTTCGGTTCGACTGAATGCCGCGTGGAGGCACAGCATGACTCTCGACGATATCTTGAACGCCGCGCGCCAAACGACGGGCCTCCCCGACCCAGAGCACGACTCCTGGCGCGACGGGCTCGAGATTCTGCTGCGGGACCACGTGCGTGCCGATGTCCTGACCCAACGCGGCTGGGGCTTGCTCGAGAAACGCTACACGAACGCGCTGGCGACGCGTATGCGTGTCGACGACTTCATCCGTCACAATCCGCGGGTGGCGGCGGCGCCCGTGAAACGCCCGGTGTTCATCCTCGGCATGCCGCGCACCGGCACGACGATGGTGAGCTACATGATGGACGCCGACCTGACCAACCGGTCGCTGCTGAAATGGGAGTCCTACGACATCACGCCGCCCGCTGCGCCTGGCGCGCTGCGCACCGATCCGCGCTGCCTCGCCGAAATGGCCAACGACGAGAGGATCGTCACCGCCAACCCGCGGGGTGCGGCGCAGCATTTCGAAGCGGGTGACGGGCCCACCGAATGCGTTCACCTGCTGGCGCAAGATTTCAAGTCGCTGATGCTGGCGGTGATCACGACCACGCCGACCTATCACGACTGGATCTTGTTCTGCGACATGACCTCGGCGTTCGCGCACCGCAAGCGAGCGCTTCAGATTCTGCAGTCGACCAACCCCGGACGCTGGGTGTTGAAGATGCCGTCGGATTCGCTGTTCATCCGTAGCTTGTTCGCCACGTTTCCGGACGCCAAGGTCATCTGGACGCATCGCGACCCTTACGCGACGTTCGCCTCCTCGATGAGCATGCGCGAGAGCTCGCGCCCGATCTTCAACACGGATGCCGGCGTTTCCTACATGCGTGAGCGCTTCCCCTTGCAGCTCGCGCTACACCTCGCGCGCCCGCTCGAAATGAGCCGCGAGCGGCCGAGGGACATCTACCACCTCTACTACGACGATCTGGTCGCTGACCCACTCGCGCAGATGAAGAAAATCTATGCCTGGCTCGGCGACGCGTGGACCGATATCGCGGAGAGCGGCATGAAAGCCTGGATCGAGAAGAACCCGCAGGGCAGGTTCGGGCAGCACCGCTACTCCCTCGCGCAATGGGGGTTCACTAGGCAGGATCTCGAGCCCTATTTCTCGGACTACCTGCGGGTCCATCCCGTCGCCGGGAGCGCAGAGCTTTGACCATGGCTCGTGGACACTTCGATTTGACCGGAAGGGTCGTGCTGGCGACCGGCGCCAACAGCGGCATCGGCCTGGCATTCCTGCAAGGCTGCGCCAAGCAAGGCGCGGATGTCGTGGTGTGGGGCCGCCGCGCGGACAAGAATGCCGAAGCGGTGAAGGCGCTCCGGGCGGTCGGCGCTCGGCGCGGCCACGCCGAGGCGGTGGATGTCTCCGATGAAGCGGCGGTCGAGGCGGCGTTTGCATCGACGCTCGAGACGCTCGGCCGCGTGGATTGCGTGTTTGCCAACGCCGGCTTCCACGATCGCGCCGCGTCGTTTGCCGACCTCAGCACCAAGGCCTATCACGACTTGCTCGACGTGAACCTGCACGGCGCGTTCTACACCCTGCGCGCGGCAGCACGGCACATGCGCCAGCGCGCCAACGCCGGCGATCCCGGCGGTTCGATGGTGGCTTGCGGCAGCCTGTCGATGTTCCACGGCCTGAAAGGAATGGAGCACTACGCTGCGGCCAAGGGCGCGCTCGCCGCGATGATCAAAGGGATCGCGGTGGAGATGGGGCCATACGGCGTGCGCGCCAACATGATCGCACCTGGTTTCATCCTCACCGGCATGACCGGCGACAACGCGCAAACCGAAGCCATCAGCAAGCGGTTCGCCGCCGCCACGCCGCTCGGGCGGCCGGGCGTCGCGAGTGACATCGAAGGTCCCGCCGCGTACTTGGCCTCCGACGCCTCGATCTTCCACACCGGCGACATCCTGGTGATCGATGGCGGACGAACGGTCAACGCGCCCTGAGCGAAGCCATGGCAGACGGTATCGGCGCGGCTTCCGCTTCGGCGACCATCGCCTGCTCTTCGGGCCCGAGGAGGAACTTCGCCACCCCACTCTTGCGGGCCGAATCCTTGACCTTCATGACATAGTCCTCGTGGGTTGGGTACAGCTGCATCAACTTCTCGGGCGTGAACGGCGTGGTATGGCCGAACAAGGAACATAGAATGTTGCTCGAGCCGGCCGCTGGCATGCCGCTCAGCGTCGCAATCGGAACGTCGACGTCGGGCGTGCGCACGCCGCCGAGCACGTTGCCATTGTCAGCCGTGAGCGGACCGCCGTCATTGTCCATGAGCAGTTCGCCCTTTTCGGGCGCGGTCCCATCGGTCATCCACAGATGGAGCGCATGCAGCGCTGCCTTGATCACGAAATGCTGCGGACCGTCGTTCACGTCGGCGCATGCTATGGCGGAGCCTGCGTCCCCGTTGATACCCCGGATGTACGCGTCCGCGTGGGCAGTGCCCGCCACCTCCCAGGTGCGAAGCCGATCGCTGTCGGGCTGCCTCGCCCGCAAGTAGCCGAACGACCCAAGCACGTCGGTTTCGGTTTGAAATTGAAATACCAGGGCCTCGATGTCGTCGCGGATGAAAACCGGTGCGCCGCCGAGCGACAGCATGGCGTCATTGGTGAAGGGCACTCCGCTGACGCTGCGGCTGTGGATGAAGAAGCCATCGAATGCCTTGACCGACGGATGCACGCCGTTGACGTAGGAGACGAGGCGCATCGCCGACTGAGATTCGCCGTATGCGACCAAACGCTTGGGCTCGAGTCCATCGAGCACATCGACTCCGCCAGCGCCGCGAACGATCTGGGCTGCACGCGTATAGATGTCGAAGGAATATGCGTCGCCCGGATGGCGGAGCGTCCCGTAGCGCGCCGGGTCATGTACTTTGAGCGGGGGCGGCGGATTGGGCAGCACGGCAAAGCCGCCGCCCTCGATGCCGGTCGCTTGTGCGGAACCCCGACCCAAACATACCCTTCGCGCAAGATCTCGTGCCAGTTGTACATGAAGCCCGGGTCGCCGTCGGCACCGCCGCTAACATTGAGCCATTCGACGACGACTGTCCCATTGAACTTGGCGGCGTCGCTCGGCCGGCGCACGATCATGCGGGACTTGTAGCTCTCCTTGCTCGTT
>DATHES010000148.1:0-5230 GCA_035318465.1 Polyangiaceae bacterium | reverse complement strand
CCCCTCGGGCGCACGTTCGTCGAGGTCGCCGGTTGGACGCACCAGCGGATCGCGCGTGTCGCCGACGAGATCTACCTCGCCGTTGTCGGCACGACGCTCAAGATCAAGCCGCCTTCGATTTGATCATTTGGGGATGATCTTACAAATGCCGTTCACGCAGTTGCCGGCTCCCGAGCAGCAGTCGGCACTGGTCCTGCACATTCCGTCCAGCGGCACGCATCCACCATCGGGCAAGGGAGGTGGCGGTGGCGGCGGGGGAGGCGGGGGCGGCACCGGTGGAGGCGGCGGCGGAGGTGGCGAGGGTGGCGGTGGCGGTGACGGCGGCGGAGGTGGCGCCGGCGGCGGGGGCGGGGGTGCGGGCGGGGGCGGCGGCACCGGCGGCGGCGGCGCGGGCGGGGGCGGCGTCGTCGGCGGCACGAGGCACGACGCCAGGTCGAAGATCATGAACTCCAGCACCTTCTCCTGCGCTGACATCACCGTGTTGATGCCGCACTCGGCAGGGAAGGTGTCGTTGTTGCCCCCGTAGTTGATGACGTGGAAGTCGCTGTAGATGACGCGACCGCAGGCGTTCTGGGGTGTGCTTCCGAGCGGCGTATTGGCGGTGAAATGCTGGATGGACGGGTTCGCGCTCGGCGGCGTCGTGTCCGAGTAGATCCAGCGCTGCCCACCATTGCCCGCCGTGATCGTATTGAGGTCGTGGCGCGGCTCATTGATGGAGATGCGTGGGGGAGTCGTGCTGCTGAGCGCGTTGACGATTTGCAGCCAGGTCGCGAAGTCCACACCTTTGGGGAATGAGGTGTCGATGGTGCCCGTCAGCGGCACCCCCATCGTAATCGCTTGCTGCGCCATCCATTGGCCGATAGTGCCGAATCCACCGTTCGTGAAGAGCCACACGTAGCTGAAATGGGTCGCGAAGAGGCGCCCGCCGCTGTTCACGTAGTTGGTGAAGTTCGTCTGCGCGTTGGGAGGCGCCGTGGCGGTGTACTCCGCACCTTCACAGGGAAACAGGATCTGGTCGTACCTGGACCATTCGCCGGCGCTGCCGGTCGACCCCGTGAGCACCGCTTCCGCCGGAGTGTTGGCGTCGATGCGCGCCGCCCGCGAGGCGGCATTGGTGGGGCTGCCCATCCCCTGGTAGACGCGCATCCGTCCCGTGCCGCTCGGGTTCGTGAATTCCGAATCCGAGATGCCGATCTTGCGCAAGAGGCATTCGAGGGTATCGACGCGCCCCGTCGAAATCGCGGTGAGCGGGATATTCCCCTCACCCTGGTTGCGCGGCAAACGCACCGCGCCCGCGGGGAGCACGTTGTCGACGCAAGGGGTCACGTCGATGGTCGTGAGACGGCGCCATTTGCCGAGCTGAACGACGATGGGGATGCCCGTGCCCGCCGGTACGTTATGGAGGGTGAACCTGCCGTCCGGCCCGGTGATCGCGGTGGCCAGCGCGTCATCCGGAGAAAGAGGCGCGCACCCGCAGCTCGGACCGTCGGTGAACGGGGGCAACGTGGTGCCTGGCGGAATGTTGGGAATGTAAACGAGCGCGCCGTAGAGGGGGTGGGCGTCGGTGAGCGCGGGCGTGTAAGCCGTTCCGCTCACCGTCGTCGTACCGCCGTCAGCGCCCGCGCCGCCATCGGCGCAGGTCGGGACTTGCGGGCAGAGTGGGCACGGTTTGCCGCACAGATTGGGCGTGCGTGCGCCGCACACCTGGCCCGCCGGACACGCGGCGCAAGTGATGCTTCCGCCGCAACCATTGCCGACCGTGCCGCAATATTGACCATTGGGCGGCGTGCACGTCGTGGGAGTGCAGGTGCCGGAATCGGTGGGTGTGCCGCAGACGTTGGGGATGCCGCCGCCGCCGCACGTTCCGGTGGGGCAAGTCCCACAATCGACTTGACCGCCGCAACCGTTGCCGACGACACCGCAGTATCTCCCGCTCGTTTGGGTGCAAACGGTCGGGGTGCAAGTACCTGAATCGGGCGGCGCGCCGCACACGCTCGCGATACCTCCGCCGCCGCATGTGTCGCTGCCCGTGCAGGCGCCGCAGTCCATCTGACCACCACAACCGTTGCCGACGATGCCGCAAAAGCGGCCGTTGGCTGGGGTGCAGCTGAGGGTTTGGCACATGCCGGAGTCGGTCTGGTACGCGCAAATGTGGGGGACGCCCCCGGCGCCGCAGGTCTGCCCGGAGTCGCAGTTGCCGCAATCGATCTGACCGCCGCAACCGTTGCCGACGACACCGCAGTACTTGCCGTTGGGCTGCTGGCAAACCGTGGGCGTGCAATTGCCCGAGTCCGGCAAATATCCGCAGAGCCCGGGGATGCCGGCGCCGCCGCAGGTCTGCCCGGGATCGCAGTTGCCGCAATCCATTTTGCCGCCGCAACCGTCACCGACCGCGCCGCAATAGCGCCCGCCGGTGGCAGGGGTGCAGCTCGACTTCGTGCAATTGATGGCGCCACACGTTTGGGAAATACCCGCCGCGCCGCAGGCTTGGCCGGCCGGGCACGTGCCGCAGTCGATCTGCCCGCCGCAGCCGTTGCCGACCATGCCGCAATACTGGCCATTGGGCGGCGTGCAATTCGAGGCGTTGCAACC
This sequence comes from Polyangiaceae bacterium, assembly GCA_035318465.1. Classification (GTDB taxonomy): domain Bacteria; phylum Myxococcota_A; class Polyangia; order Polyangiales; family Polyangiaceae; genus DASWDH01. The sequence goes on along the minus strand of DATHES010000148.1, from coordinate 2,638 downwards.
GCCCGAGTCGGGGTTCGCGCCGCAGATGTTGACGAGCCCGCCCCCGCCACAGCTGAGCGGCGACGTGCAGTCGGGGCAGTCGAGCAAGCGGCCGCACCCGTCGCCGATGCGCCCGCAATAGGAGCCCCCGGTCTGCGCGCAGACCAGCGGTACGCACGCATCGTCGACTTCGGCACCACAGATGTTGCTGCGACAGATTTGACCGCCCGGGCAATCGCCGCAGTTGAGCGTGCCGCCGCAGTTATCGCCAATCATGCCGCAATAACGAGCGGCGTCGGTGGTGCAAGCGATGGGATCGCAGCTGACGTCGGGTAGCGCATCGACGACCCTACCGTCCGGCAGGACGATCGGCGGTATTGTCTGCGGCGGTGCCGATGCATCGTTGTCCGGCCTGGAAGGCGGGCCGGCTTCCTTCGGGGGGTCTATCGCAAGATCAGGTTGTCCCCCGCAGCCGAGGGCGAGGGCCCCCACAGTGACCATGCACCCCAACCACGCAGCCCATTGCCGGTACATACTCATGGCTAATTTCGAGCGACACTATCACTATTTTTGTTCTCTTTAAAGACCGAGCAAGGGCTCTTTTTCTATTTTGAATGAGCGTCACCACGTTTTTCGCTTGCGGCCGCGCGCACACGCTCAGCGCCTGCGTGCGCGGCGACTAACCCAGTAGGGGAAACTCCAGGCGGTCACAGGCGGTCACCTGTACGAGCGCGGTGGCAGGTCGAAGCCCGGCTTCGTGACGCAGCGGCGCACGTCGAAGAAGGCCGCGCCGAGTGCGGTCTCAAGGGATCTTCAGCGCGGACGCTTCGACGTTGCTCGGGTCGAGGCGCAGCGCCTCGCTTTGTGCGCTCTTGGCCTTGGCGCGATTGCCCATAGCAAGGTGCTCTTGGGCCAGCCGGACCTGAATGGTTGCCCCTTCGGGTCGGGGCGGATTGCAGAGGAGAGCCGATTCCAGCTCGAACACCGCATTGGCGTGGGCACCGGTTTTGGAGAGCGCCGTCGCGTACAGGCTATGGACGGCGTGGTTTTCCACATCGACGAACATAGCCGATTCACCGACGGCGCGTGCTTCGGCGAATTGACCGGCCGCCACCAGTCCCTCGAGAAGGAGGCGATACGTCTTGCGATCGTGCTGATCGAGCCGCGCCGCCATGCGCAGCCAATCGAGCGCCTCCGCTTCACGCTGGTCGCGGTGGGCGAAATCGTAGAGCGCCTGGATTGGTTCGACCGCGGAGGGGTCGAATTGATGTGCAATGTGGAACTCGAAACGCGCCGCATCGCGATTTTTCGCATCCGCAGCGAGGTCGGCCAGCATCATGCGGACCGCGTAGCCATCATGCCCGCGGCGCACCATGTCGATCAGCGCTTGCCGCGCGCCGCTCGCATCGTGCTTGGCCCGCAGCATCCTCGCGCGTAGAAAATGAGCGTCCGGGTCGATGGGGTTTTCCGCCAACGCGGCGCTGACCGCTTGATCAGCTCCGTCGAGATCGCGCCGCGCCGCCAGCGCGAGCGCCAGCTCGACTTGCCTGCGCGGATCGAGAGGAGCTTTCTTGGCATTGGCCCGAGCGATCTCGAGGTTCGGCGTCCGGGTGTCGGGTACGAACTGGGCATCGTAACGTGAGAGCCGGCGATTGAGCCACGCGCGCATGCGGACGTCGAACTCCGCCGGGGTGATGCCGAGCGCGCGCCGGAACACCTCGTCGGTCGACTTGCCCTCGCCCCACAAACGAAGCATCTCCGGCACCTTGGCCGCGCCGAACGCGCTCGCGAGGTAGACCTGGATCTGGCTGGCGGCGTAGTAGGCCGTCATGACGTCGCGGATATCGTCGACGTGGGTGAAGGCGCGGCTGAAGCCGTCCACAGGCGGTACCCGACCGCCCTGCAAGGCTGCATAAAGCGATGGGTCTTCTTCCCGTTGCCATTCGGGGCGGCGTACGATGGTCTCGTACTCGCTCAGCCCTTCGGTGAACCAGCGCGGCACGCGCGCCTTCGACAGCTGGATGGCAAAGACGTGCCCGAGCTCGTGCCACAGGACCTGGCCCCAGTTGGCGGGGTCGGCACGCGGACTCATGGCGGCGATGGTCTTGCCGAAACAGACCCCTTGTACCCCGACATTGGGGAGGCCGTTGGTCCGCACGCTGAAGTTCTGCTTGGTCGAGTAGAGCTCGATGAAGATCGGCGTTTGCGGCGTGAAGCCGTAGCGCTTGGCCATGGCGTTCCACGCTTCGGTCAGCATGACCGGAACGTAGCGAGAGAGGATGGGCCGTTCTTCCTTGTGGTAGCGGATTCGAAATGGCGTGCCCTCCACCGTTTCGTAGGAAACCGCGACCTCTTTTTCATAGAGGTTCAGCGTATTGAAGACACGTACGTTGAAATGGTCCTTGTCCCAGGCGCGACGCAGGGCATTGAGCCCGCCTTGCTCGTCGCCGGTCCGAATGAGGTTCATGCCGAGCTCGGCCCACGCTTTGACGTCGCCGGGGTCGAGCTGCACCGCCTCCTTCATCATGGTGGCGATCTCGTCGTGACGAGGCTGCCAGCTCGCAAACTCGCCGACGATCCGGTAGAAGTTCGCGTATTCGGCGTTCTTTGCAAATACCGACTGCTTCACCTTCTCGAAGCCGCTGCGGTCGTCGGACAA
>DATHES010000147.1:0-6014 GCA_035318465.1 Polyangiaceae bacterium | reverse complement strand
GGGCTCCTTCGCTTCGTCCCTTTCCCGGAGGATCTTCCCTGCTGAACGCCGCAAAGGATCCGTTTCGAAGTTCAGCAGTTGGATCACCCGAGAACCCAAGGTAACGCCTATGCCCGAGTCGATTGCTCCCTCTTCCCGGCCCCCCCCTACATCGGGCGGGCTCATTTACGTCGTGGTCGCCGTCGTGTTGCTCGTGGCCATCGTCGGGCTCGTTTATTGGAAACTGAAGGGGAGCGACGCGCCCGCCACGGCGATGCCGACCGCACCGGTCGTAACGACGAATCCGCTGGCCGAGCCTCCGCCACCTCCTCCACCGATCGAAGAGCCCACCGCTGCCGTCGATGCCGGGCCGACCCGGGTGGCGACCACCAACTACGGTCCCTGTCAGGTCGCGAGGTGCGGCGGCTCCATCAACGTGGCCTTGTCCTCCGCAGTCTCCGCCCGCGCAGGATCGGCGCGACCTTGTTACGAACGTGCACTCAGGGTCAACGCATCGCTGCAGGGCAAGCTGACCGTCAGCGTTCGCGTCGATCCGCAGGGCAACGTGTGTAGCGCATCGATCACGCAGGACGCCGTCCACTCACCGGAAGTTTCGAACTGTGTCACGGGCATGTTTCGATCGGCGAAGTTTCCTCCTCCCACAGGAGGGTGCATGGACGTCAACATTCCGCTCAACTTCACGCCACGAGAAGGGAAATGAGCCGCGCGGGGCGAGCGGCTTCGCCGGCGAACGTCGTTTCGCTGTTCGTCGCCACTTCCGCCCTCCTCGCCGCTTGTGACATCGAGGGAGTCACACCGACCTGCTCGGACGCGGGAGAGTGTTTCACGCCGCCAGGCACGTTCGATCCAGGTAGCACCAGCGGGGGCACGGGCGCTGCCGCGGGTGCCACCGGTACGACGGGCGGGGGCACGGGCGGAGCGGGCGGGGCCACGAGCGGCAGCGGCGGCGGCGCGGGTTCGATGGGAACCGGCGGCGCGACGGGCGGCGCCGCGGGCACGGGCGGCACCACGGGGAAGGGTGGCACGGCAGGCGCGGGCGGATCCGCAGCGACGGGCGGCGCCGCTGGCGCGAGTGGAAGCGCCGGTGCGGGCGCAGGCGCGGGAGGAACTGCGAGCGACGGCGGGACCGCCGACGCATCGAGCGACGCTGCGCGAGATGGGCGTGCCGACAGGGGCTTCGTGCTCGACACCGGCTCGCTCCTCGATGTTCGCCTCGACATGCTCGACGGCGCGGATTGACTTGCGGGCGGATCGCCGACTCGGCCCGCGTTCGGCTTTCGTGTCGACAGAGGAAGAATTGCTCGGTCATTCGATCCTTCTCACGGTGGCTTATGACGGGCGGCCGTTTTCTGGCTGGGCCCCGCAGGAAGGAACACGCACCGTCGCCGGCGAGCTGCTCGGTGCCATCCGCGCCATGGACCCGCGCGTGACCGACGTGCGCGGCGCGAGCCGCACCGATGCCGGCGTGCACGCGCGCGGACAGCTCGCCGCCTTCGATCCCACGCGCACCATCGCCCCCAAAGGCTGGGCCCTCGGCCTCTCTGCGCATCTGCCGAGCGAGATCACCATTCGCCAAGCCGCGCTCGCTCCCCCCGGTGCCGAGCCCCGCTTTTCCGCAACGCGCAAGCGCTATCGCTACCTCGTCTTGCGCGATCCGCTGCGCGACCCTTTCTGGGAAGGTCGGGCCTTGCGCTTCTCGCACCAGCTCGACATCCATCAGATGCGCGCCGAGGCCGCCTTCCTCGTCGGGACTCACGACTTCGCCGCGTTTCGCTCGAGCTCGGACGAGCGTGTCAACACCGTTCGCACCATCGAAGAGGTGCGGGTCGAGCACCTGGACGGCGATTCGCGCGTCCTCGCCGTCGACGTCGTTGGAACCGGGTTCATGCACAACATGGTGCGCATCATCGTGGGCTCGCTCCTCGACGTGGCGCGCGGGAGGCTCGCGCCCGGCGCCATCGCCAAGGCGCTCGGCGGCGGCATGCGGGGGGATCTCGGCATGACGGCCCCCGCCCACGGGCTCTATCTGGAAAGCATCGATCACACACTGGCTCTCGAAAGCCCCTGGCCGTACCCTGATCTCCCATGAGGCTGCGCCTCGTTTCTTCGGCCGCGCTCCCGCTGCTGATCGCGTTCGTTCCCGCTGCCCGCGCGGATCCGCCCGCCGCACCCATCGAGGCGCGGCGGCTATCGGAAGGTTTCGTCGCCGTCGCCGAGAAGGTCAGCCCGAGCGTCGTGCAGATCGAAGTCAACGTGCGCGAGCCCACGGGGCAGGGGATCCGGTGGTACAAGAGCCCGTCCGGTACCGGGGAAACGCCGATCCAGCGGGGTATGGGCTCGGGCGTCATCTTCAACGCCGACGGCGCCATCCTCACCAATAACCACGTCGTCGAGGATGCGCTCACGATCACCGTACGTCTGCGCGATGGACGTCTGTTGCCGGCGCGGCTCATCGGGCGCGATCCGGCCACCGATCTCGCGCTCATCCGCGTGGACGCGAAGAACCTGGTGCCGGCGCGGTTTGCGGACAGCGACGCGGTGCGCGTTGGCGAATGGGTCGTCGCGATCGGGTCGCCCTTCGGGCTCGGGTACACGGTAACGACGGGCGTCGTCAGCGCCAAAGGGCGCGGCGGCGTCGGCGTCAACTCGGTCGAAGACTATTTGCAGACCGATGCCAGCATCAACCCCGGTAACTCGGGCGGTCCGCTCGTCAACCTCGACGGGCAGGTGCTTGGCATCAACACCATGATCGTGGGCCGCGGCCAGGGCATCGGTTTTGCCGTGCCGTCGAACCTCGCGCGGCGCACCGCCGATCAGCTCGTCAAAACAGGCCGCGTGCAGCGGGCATGGATCGGCGTCGGCATTCAAGACGTCACTCCCGAGATCGCGCCCGAGCTCGGCGTTCCTGCGGGCGCAGGAGCGCTCGTCAACAGCGTCGCGAACGACGGTCCGGGCGCGCGCGCCCAGCTGAGACCCGCCGACATCGTGGCGGCGGTCGACGGGAAAAAGGTCCGCGACGCGCAGGACTTCATTCGCGAGCTGCTCGCGCACGACGTCGGTGCCACGGTCCTCTTGGAGGTCATTCGCGCCGGCAAGCATTACGGCGCCAAGGTGGAGCTCGTCGCGCGTCCCGAGGCCGCATCACAGCCGGTCATTACGCCGCCGGCACCATCGGCGTCGCCGGGGCTCGGTCTCAGCATCCGCGATCTCACTCCCGAACAAGCCGTCCAGCTCGGTATGCCGCCGCGCCCTTTCGCTGCCGTGGTGCAGGTAGCGGCGGGCTCCGCCGGCGACCGCGCGGGCCTTCGTAATGGCGACGTGATCATCGAAGCCGACACCTTGATCGAGCCGAACGCGAGCCAGGTGATGCAAGCCAGCCAAGACGGGCACATGCTCCTGCGCGTCCGCCGCCGTGAAGCCGCCTTTTATGCGGCCGTCCGGCGTTAGCAGCATCACCCGGATGCTCCACGTGAAAGCGTCTAATTGACTTTGCTCGCTTTTTTCATATGTGAGGAAGTGGCGTACGTTCCGACTTCGAGAGGCAGCTTTTCGCCGAGCACGAGCGCGCGCACGATTTCCGCCGTGACCGGCGCGAGCAGGATGCCGTTGCGGTAGTGGCCAGTGGCGAGGATGAGACCGCGCACCTCCGAAGCTCCGATGAGCGGTCGACCGTGGTCGCTATAGGGGCGGAAGTTCGACCACGTGCGGCCGAGCACGGCATCGGAGAGCGATGGGACCAGCTCGATGGCGGCACCGAGCAAATCGCGAATGGCCCCCGCCGTCACTTCCCGTCGATAGCCGACGAACTCGAGGGTCGAACCCACGAGAATACGCCCGTCTTCCCGCGGGACGAGGTAACAACGGGGACCGAAGACGACGTGCTTCAGCGCAGGCTCGCGCGTCTCGAGCTCGACCATCTGCCCGCGCACGGGCCGCACCGCGGAAGGCTCGAGTGGAATCCCCTCCACCAGCGTCGACCAACTGCCCGCCGCGAGCACCACGTGGTCGGACGACACGCGCGTTCCATCCTCGAGGACGACGCCGCGCACGACGCCCGCTTCGGCCGCGACCGCGCGCACGTAGGCGCCCGACCGAAAGGTAGCGCCCGCTTGTGCGGCGGCGATGTAGAGCGCGCGCAGCAGCCGCGGGGGATCGACCTGACCGTCGTCGGGAAAATGAAGCGCGAACGTCGTCTGGGGGCTCAGCTTCGGCTCCAACGCGTGAAGCTTGTCGCGCTCGACGGTCTCGAGGGCGAGCCCCGCTTTTGACTGCCAACCCACTTCACCGAGCATGACCGTCTTCGATGCATCGTCGAACACCACGCGCAAGATTCCGCATTGGCGATAGCCGACGTCGATCCCCGTCGCCTTCCTCAGCTGCTCGGTCCACGCCGGATAGCGCAAACGACTCTGCCGGGCGAGCTCGAAACCGGCGTCCGCCTCGGCCGTCTCCACTTGCGCGCCGATGATGCCAGCGGCCGCGCTCGATGCTTCTGCGCCAGGCACGCTCCGCTCCAGCACGACGACCTTGGCCCCCGCCTTGGCGAGCTCGAGGGCGCTCGCGCACCCCATGACGCCCGCCCCGACGATGACGACGTCCCCACCGTCCGGCATCGCGACTAACCCCCTTCGCTCGTCGACTCGTCTTCGGCCGTCTCTTCGTCGCTTTCGGCCGCTTGCCGCTTGGTGGGAACACGCGTCCCGGTACCCACGGCGGAGGGATGGCCAAGGACGAATTCGGCAGTGCCCGACGCATCGATCGGTTTTCGCTTGGCGGTTGGGTCGACGGTCGGCCGCGGCGGCGGCGCAATCGGACGCGGTGCGCGGAGCCTGCCATCGCCCCCGGCCAGCGTCGTGATTTCGACGTCACCGAGGACCTTCACCTGACAAGCAAGCCGCCGCAGGCCCCTCATTCCCGCCATTTTTTCACGGAAATTCAGCGAATTCGTCGACCCTGGGGCGTTTTCCTTGACCCAAACCTGGCAGGTCCCACAAAGCCCCAGGTGTCCGCAATTGATTCCGCGAAAGAACTCTCGGTGCGGATTGATGCCGAGCTCGAGGGCCAACGACTTGAGGTTCTTCCCCTGTGGAACCTCGACGATCCGGTGCTCGTTGATGAAGAGGACTTTGGGCATGACGCTCGGGCACCTTTACCTCCGATGGCCTGAGATCGCTAGAGCGTCGGAGCGATGGGCAGTCGCCCCAAAGGTCAGCGTCACGACAGCATATCGGCCAAGGGTCTTGTCGATCGGATCTGACCCGCTCCCGCTCGCCGTTCCCCCGGCACGGACGTCCCGCGACCACGATGGGGAGAATGCTCTACCGCGCTGGCCGCAGGATGCGCGTGATGGTGACCAGGTTGTAGGCGGCGAACAGTGCGAGGAGCGCCGCGAGGGCCACGGTCCACTGGGAAGAAACTGGGGTCGCTCCATCGACGAGCACCCATGCATCGGCCGCCATCGGCGCCGCGGCGGTCGTCGTGAGGGAACGCCGCAGCCCGCCAAATCCGAAAGCGATGCTTCGCATCGGAAGCAAGCGTCCCACGAAGGTCACGGGGGGGGCAGCCGTCGCGCTGGGCGCGCCGGAGGGCACTCGCAGCTCGACCCAGATACGGTCGGTGCCCGTCACCGGAACGAGCTGGAACGTGTCACTCTCGAGCGGCCGATGGTATCGAATCGCGCGCTCTGCGCTCAAAATCCCGTCCGCTCGCACGAACTTGTTGCTGAGCGCAGATTGGGGCACGAGCCGCGACAGATCGCCGACCGCCTCCGGCGCGCTCCCGGCGAACGCATAGATCACGTCGCTCGCGAGCGCGGCGGTCATCAGCGCGGCCAGCAAGGCCGTCAGCGCCATCAGGAGGAGCGAAATGGTCCGTTCTTGGCGCGGCGGCCCGGGGAGCGCGACGAGCTCGGGATCGACGAGCGGTTCGGCACTCGCCAGGAGCTCGGAGGATTCGCCGTTTTTACCCATGGGAAGCAATGAATGCCGACGCGATGATACCGTTACTGACAACCG
>DATHES010000146.1:0-14261 GCA_035318465.1 Polyangiaceae bacterium | reverse complement strand
TTCTCTGGCGATCTTGGCGTCTTGGCGGTTCACCCTCTCCCATCGACGCAACCGGGCGCCGAGTTGCCGACAACCCCAGTCCTTTATTGATGGTCCCGCGCACGGCGACCAATGATTTCCGTTACTTTTGCGAGGCCGCCTTAGCGCCGAAAGGCTACGCCGTTCGGTGCGCTACGGACAGGTTTCCATCTGGTTGATCCACGCTTTGAGCGTCGGCAATTGACGCTGGTCCGGGAGCAACGTGGCGAGCGGCGGCATGGGGAGACCGAAGAAATCGGGAGGTAGACTGCCGAGGCGTGCGCTGTCCTTGATGAAGAGGCGCGACGCCTCGGCGTCACCCGGCACGAGCTCGTCGCAGATGTTGTGGTTCGGCTCTTTGGCGCCGATGAGCGGTGCGTCGTAGAGAAGATTGATGACCGGCCAGCGCCCGTCGGGACGATGACAGTGCGAGCAGTTCGAATGAAAATAGGAGCGCACCCGCTCGTTGACGGAATACGCCACATCGCCCGGCGTCGGAAGGCGCGGCAAGGCATCGAGCGGTCCGAAGGAAAACCCGGCGTCGGGAGAGACGCCACCGTCCGGCGGGACATCGCCGTCGATTGAAGCACCACCGTCCGGCGCGACACCGCCGTCCATCGGAGGGCCACTGCCGAACACACCGGCGCGGGCCAAGGCGCGGAGCTGGTTGTCGACGGCGCCGCCGTAGTCGAAGTTGCGGTTCATCTGGACCGTCTGCAGACCCAAGACGCCGCCGGCGACGTTCACATGGCATTGTGTGCACTCGCCGCGGCTGGGATAGCTGTGCCGATGCACGCTCCCTCCCGACGGCCAGTCCTTGAAGATGGTCTGGTTGGTGTTGTCGAGAAGCGTGGCCTCGGTCGCGTCGTCATTCCATTGGTAGCTGTAGCCCTCCCATGCCGCGCGGCAGGCACCCGACTCGCAGCGCTTGATGAGAAAGCGCGTCTCCATGGGGAAGATGGTGGCCGGATTTCCTGGTTCCCGCTCGAAGAGGAACTCTTTGACCAGGATCGCGCCCACCGGAAACTGCCAGCCCAACTTGTCGCTGACGACGATGGTGCGTCCTTCGGGAAGAATGATGAAACGTCGCTTGATGGCGCCGTCCGACCAGAGCGGTGAGTTGACATCGTAGGGGATCAAACCGGGCGCCGGCACGCGCCGCGGGACATCGGTGAAGCACTTGGTCTCGGAGAGGGTGCGTGGAAAGTCAGCTGTGACTTCCGGGAAGGCGCAGGGAGGTGGACGGCGCTCGACCAGACCAAAAGGAAGCTCCGGGCCGCCGTTGTAGCGGCGGGCCTGCACCTCGGCGATGGCGCCGCCTTCGGCCTCGCCTCGCGCTTCCCAAACGAGCACCGGATTGCTGGCGTTGTCGAGGACCAGCGCTGCTGACATCGACGACCGCGATCCCACCGGATCGAGCCCCGCGCCCGGCACGTCCCAGACCGTCCCGTTGAAGCGGCCCACGTAGGTGCGCGCACCGGCCACGTGCGCTTCGCTCCACGCGACCGTCGGCGTGCCTTCTCGCATGAAGCCGAGGGAAGGTGTCACGGCCGAAGCGTCGAAGTCGACGTCGAGGGCCTTGCCCCAGAAGCGCCATGCGCCTTCGACCTCGTCGTACCCCGCTGCGTAGACGTTGTCGGAGAGGCCGTCGTTCTCCTGCCAAGCGACGCCGATCACCCCGTCACGCGAGATCGCCAGCGACGGTCGCGTGGCGGCGTGCTCGATGGCGCGATCGAGCGGCGCGCCGATCAGTTCCCACTTTCCTCCTGTGCCTCCCGTGCGCCAGCGCACGACGCGCACGTCGCTCGAGCGCGCACCCGTGGCCGTCACCGCTACGACGGGAAACGTTCCCTCGAGCGCCAGCGCGAGATCGGTGATGGAGAATCCGGGCACCCAGGCCGCGACGGCGGGCTGCCAGGCGTTTCCCTCCCAGCGCCGGATCTCGACCCGCGATTTGTCTTCGATCCAGGCGAGCACGGGGCGATCATCCTCGTCGATGACCAACACCGGCTCGCCAGCCTCTTTTCCCGAGCCCGCGTCGACAGGCTCCGCCCCCATGAGCTCCCAGCTCCCGCCGCGGTAGCGCTTGACGTAGATGTGCTGTTCTTCCGCTGACTCTTGCCAGGCGACGATCGGCTCGTCCTCCGACGTGACGGCGATGCGCGGGCCCGACGCGACGGCATTCGACCGAACGCTGGGCACGGCCGCGAGGCGTTGCCACCGACCGTCGATGAGACGCGACACGCGAATGGCGGCAGCATCTTGCCAGGCGATCACCGGGTTCTGCCCGGGGTCGAGCGCCAGGGCCGGCCGCAGCGGTCCGGTGCCCGACGCGGCGGCCATCGCCCCCGGTCGCTGCCAGAGCGGCACGTTGAAGGACCAGCTTGCGCCGGCGAATGCGTTGCCCGCAACATCGGTCACCGTGTTGGCGACGGTGACCGTCAACTTCGCCGGACCCAGGTGGGGCGACTCGATCACGACGCGGATCTCGCGACCATCGTCGGAAAGCGTCGTGCGCTTGGCGACAGCCCCGGCTTCCGATTGGAGCAGGACCGCCGCCTCGTCGACGCTGCCAGGCGCGAGGGGTTCGGAAAAGAGCAGCCGGATGGGAGCTCCGGCCCAGACGTTGTCGTCCCCGGTTTCCGGGATCCGCTGCTTCAAGGTCGGCGCCGTCGTATCGGGAGGAGGAGGGGGCACCGCATCCGGCGACGACGCGTCCGGCGACGACGCGTCCGGCGGTGCCACGTCCGACGGCGCCGCGTCCGGCGGCGGCGAATAGGGCGGGGTGGCATCGTCACCACCGCAGGCCACCGCCGTCACCAGCGCGACGACGGCGGGGGCATGAATCCGGAATCTGAAAACGGGCATTCTCAGGGAGACTGACGCAAAACGACGACTTGGTCCTCTTCTTCGTCGACGACGACCAAGTCGAGGTCCTGATCGTTGTCGATATCGATGAGGAGAGCGCACGACGCCGACTGGGCGGGCTGCCAGAACTGGCTCTGTGTCACTTTGCTCGTACCGTCGTTCAGCAGAACCTGCCAGTTACCAGAGAAGTTGGACACCACGAGATCGAGATCCTTGTCGCCGTCGATGTCACCGAGATCGATGGCGAAGGGCTTGTTGAGGCCGCCGGTGTAGGTCTGCTGCAGGTTGACCTTTCCTTTGCCGTCACCAAGGAGGATGGAGACCGTGTTCAAGCTGAGCGCGGTCGATAGGTCGGCATCCGCCGTGGCGACGTCTTCGTGACCATCGCCGTTCATGTCGCCGACCACCAGCTGCCAGCCGCTCGTCGTCGGAGCTTGCAGCGATCCGAACGCGAAGGTGCCGTTGCCGGTGCCGAGATTGACGACGGTAGCGCGGTTATTGCCCATGATGCCCCGCGCGCCGATCACGATGTCGAGGATGCCGTCTTCGTTCATGTCGCCGGCCATGACGCCGAACTCTTGCGACGCCGTCCCCATGCCGAAGGCAGAGTCGAAGTAGATGACCCCGGGGCCGCCGTCGACGCTCTGGCCCGTCGGGAATTTACCGGTGCCGTCGTTCTTGAGGAGGGACATGTTGTCCCCGTCGGCGTTGGTATTCACGATGTCGATGTCGCCATCGCCGTCGACGTCGATCACGACCACCCCGCGCGGTTGTCCGCCCACCAAGGGCGTCTGCGACGTCGTGAAGGTTCCGTTGTTGTTGCCGAAGAGCACCGAAAGCGTGTCGTCGTTCAAATTGGCGACGACGATATCGACGATGCCGTCACCGTTGAAGTCGGTGGTCTCCGAGGGGCTCGCACGAGCGCCGACCTTGGTCGGCGGTTGCGTGAAGGCGTTGTACTGACTCATCGCGGTCGCAGCCGCGCCCTTGTTCAAGAAGATGCGCATGTCGGCCGAATCTTCGTTGATCGTCATGAGATCGAGGAAGCCGTCGTTGTTGAGATCGGCCACCGATCCACCGTACGTGCGGGTGAGCATCGTCGAGGTCGTACGGCTCGTGAGACGCTCGACGATCGCATACGTCTGGCTGGCCGCCTTGGCGGCGGTCGTGTACTGGAAGGAGTACCCTTGGCTGCGCAGGGCGGTGCCGTCCGCGCCGGCCAAGTCGTGGGACAAGACGACGGTGACCCGATCGCCGGCGGGCCAATTGCGGGCCGGCGGCGCGAAAGAGACGGCCTTGTCGCTGTCAGAGAAGGTGTACATCGCGGGGCGCAGCGGTCCGCCCCAACGCCCGTACGCCCACAAGCTCTTGTTGGTCACGGAGGCGCGGTTCACGGGGCGATCGAAGTGGATCACGATGGGCGCGCTGACGGCTGCCTGGATCCCGCGCGCAGTCGGCTCGACCGAGACGACGGTGAGGTTTCCGCCGACGGTGTCGCCGCTGGTATCGCTCGGCGGCGACGACGTGTCCTGCGTGGCGTCGAGGTTGCCGCCATCGGGCAACCCACCGCCACCACCACCACCGGTGTCGACCGATGCATCCTTGGCGCCACCCGCGCCTCCAGCGTCGACCGCGCCGCCGGTGCCGGCGCTGCCACCCGATCCTGCCGTGCCGCCCGTGGCGCCGCCGGCCCCCGCGCCACCCTTTCCGGCGCTTCCACCGCTGCCGGCGTTTCCACCGCTCGTGCCGCTCGATCCTCCGGCTCCGGCAGTGGTCGCGCCACCTTTACCTCCTGTTCCCACGCCGCCCGCGCCACCGGTCGCACCGGTGCCGCCACCCGGCGGGTTGTCGTCGCCACCGGAACACGCGACCACCGAAACCAGCGCGACGACAACGCCGAGGCGACGCCAAGTGCGAGAACTGCAACCCGCCGCTCCTCGCAGGTACCCGACGAAATTCGTTTCGCCGTCATCGTGCTGCGCTCTTGTCGCTCTTGTCGCTCGATCGCTCATCGCTTGCTCCTTGCCTACGCCGCCACGTGGTGGGCGCGCATCATACTCCGCGAATTGCTCGGATCTCGAGCGCTGACGCTCTTTCCAATGATGGCGTAGAGTTTTGTTGCGGATGACGCGATAGCGGACACTATGGACGCGACTTATCCATGACGCGAAAGGTCAACTGATCTGAAACTCATTACCCTCGTCGTCATGGGTCTCGCGATCGGGTGCAGCTCCGATCCCCCGGGGCCCGATCGAGATGCCGCGCCCGACACCGGCAAAATCGCGGCCGACGCGAGCATTTCACCGGACGGCCGCGGTGAGCCCGACGGCCGCGATGAAAATGACGCGTCCCATGACGCGCTCGAGGACGCTGACGCGCCGCGCGGGCTCGTCGTCTTGCCGGCCCAGTTCGTCGCGGAGAATGTTCCGCTGCGCATGCTCAGCGAAGGGGACCCCATCGATCTTTGGCCCGCTCCCCAAGGCGGTCACGTCGTGCTCGTCGCGGCCAAAGTAAGAAACCTCGACGGCGACACGGTCCTTCTCAGGGTGCGCGCGCGCTACCCCGACACGCCCTTCATCGTGGCGGAAGAAGCGCGCTCGGTGAAGATGGTGCCCGTGCCCGGCGAGCCCGGCACGATGCAGCCCGAGCTTGAAACCCGCACCCAGGTGGCGCACGTCCCCCTCTGTCCCGACTACGATCCGATGGACATCGTCAATCGTCCGCTCGAGTTCGTGGTGGAAGTCACGACCATCTCGGGCGAAGAACGTCAATCCGGCGCTGTCGCCCTGCACCTCTATCCAACCTGCGATCCCCGCACCACCAACGAGCCGTTCTGCCTTTGCGAATGCAGCGCCAACTACGTCCTTGGCAAGTGCCGGCGCGACGCGGGGCTCCGCGACTGAGCATCCCTGACTGCTCGCTGCGCGCCGCCGCTAGAGCCCCTCCAGCACCTCGAGCGCGAGCTCGTACTTGCCGAGCGGTGGCATGAGATAAGCGCCTTGCACACGATCACGAACGGCGAAGAGCATCTCGCGGGCGATACGAACGCCTTCCTTGCGCGCCTCGGCGCCCGGCGCCACCTTGCGCATGCGCTCGCGAATCGGCTCGGGGATCTGCATTCCCGGCACTTCGTTGTGGAGGAACTCGGCGTTCTTGAAGCTCACGAGGGGGAGCACGCCCACCAGCACCGGCATCCCCAGGTGGGAAGTGCGCTCGAGCATTTTTTCCAGGAGCTCCACTTGAAAGACTGGCTGGGTCATCACGAAGTCGGCGCCGGCGGCGCGCTTTTGCTCGAGCCGCCGGAGCTCCTTGTCGAAATCCGCCGCACCGGGCTCGAAGCCGGTAGCGCAGAGGAACGATGTCTTGCCGCTACCAAGGCGCTTTCCTGCCGGATCGAGGCCACGGTTCATGCCCGAGGCCATCTGCAAGAGCCCGATGGCGTCGAGATCGTAGACGGCCGTCGCTTCGGGATAGTCGCCGACCTTGGGTGGATCGCCGGTGATGATGACCAGGTTGCGGATGCCGATGGCATGCGCACCGAGCAGGTGCGCCATCTGTGCGAGCAGGTTCCGGTCGCGCCCGCAGACGTGCATCATGGGCTCGATGCCGTAGTCGCGCAGGAGCAGCGAGCAGAACGCCATGTTGGCCATGCGCGCCATGGCGCGCGGACCGTCGGCGACGTTGACGATGTCGACCCCGTTGGCGAGGAGCATCTTCGACGCTTCGAGCGCGGGCTTGGGATCGAGGCCGGGCGCCGGGTTCACCTCCACCGAAACCACGAACTTTCCCGCGGCGAGCTTGGCGGCAAAGCCGCTCCGCTCCGCTAGCGGCGTCGGCTCGATACCGACGGGCCTCTCGGAGAGGGCCACCGTTCGCACCGTTGGCGACGGCTTGGCGCCACCGCCCAGCATGCGAGCCGACTTTGCCATCCAGCGCACGTGCTCGGGCGTCGTGCCGCAGCAGCCGCCGACCATGCGGGCGCCAGCCTGGATGATGCGCCGCGCGAAGACGTCGAAGTATTCCGGGGTCGCCATGTACAGCTGACGCCCGTCGACGGTTCGGGGGAGCCCCGCGTTGGGTTGAACGCAAAACGGAATGTCCACGTGCATGCGTTCGGCCATCGCCAGCGCCAGCTGCGGTCCGTCGCCGTGGTTGATGCCCATCGCATCGACGCGCATGCGGAGCAATCGCTCGGCTACCTTCTCCGGACCCGTTCCATCGGCCACCGTTCCCGCTTCGTCGAAAGTGACCATGGCCAGGATCGGCAGCTCCGGCGCTCCCCGTCTGCCAGCCGCGACGGCGATCGCGAGCTCGTCGAGGTGACGAAAGGTCTCGAACACGAGGAGGTCGGATCCCCCTTCCGCCAGTGCTGCTGCCTGCTCTGCGAAGGTATCGGCCGCGGCGGTCTCGTCCCACTCCAAAGAGACACCAGGAACGAGCCCCGTCGGACCGATCGAGCCGCCGACATAGGCGCTCGCGCCGGCGATCTCGCGCGCCACGCGGGCCCCGGCAAGATTGTACGCGCGCACCTCGCCCACCAGGCCATGTCGCTCGAGGCAAAAGCGGTTGGCCCCGAAGGTGTTGGTCTGGAGGACCTGCGCGCCGGCGTCCAAGTAGTCCGCGTGGATCTTGCGGACGACGTCCGGGCGCGTGACATTGAGCTGTTCGAAGTTCTGGGTGATGAAAACGCCGCGCTCGTAAAGGAGGGAGCCCATGGCACCGTCGAACACGAGGAGCGACTCGCTGACGGCTTCGAGAAACGGGCGGGACGGGCGGGAGCCAGCGGAGGTGGACATCGCCGCACATAGTAGTACCAAGCCCGCACGGATCACCCCTTCTTCGTCCGAGAACTGACAGACACCCGATGGACAGCGGAAGCGGTGACGGGCCTCGATCTTGGAGAGGGCCGTGAGGGGGCGATTCCGTTCGCCGGGGCAAAGACCGTGCGCAATTCCAGTTTGCCGGAGCAAAGACCGTTCCTAGGTACGCATGCTCACTCGGATGCAAAGCCGCCGCCCACAGGCACAAGGCAATCTGTCCCGCTTTCCCTACTTGTCGCCTTGGCGAGCGGCACACGTCAG
Organism: Polyangiaceae bacterium; assembly: GCA_035318465.1. Classification (GTDB taxonomy): domain Bacteria; phylum Myxococcota_A; class Polyangia; order Polyangiales; family Polyangiaceae; genus DASWDH01. The sequence continues at coordinate 6,294 of DATHES010000146.1, read as the reverse complement.
AAGTTGGTGCATCGCGCTCATGACGCTGGTGTGCTGGCTCCAACCAAACCTTGCTCGGGCAGACGAAGGTCTGGTCATCGCTACGCCAGAACTCGCCGGCGAGACACTCGGCACCCGGCTCGACATTCTGGAAGACACGACCGGCGCCCTGACCATCGACGAAATAACGTCGCCCGCGCTGTCAGAAAAGTTCCGGCGCTCGCACGAAAATGTTCCCGGCTTCGGGCTGACGAAATCGGCGTACTGGCTGCGCTGGAAAGTCGCTAATCAGCGAGCTCAGGCGCAGCGCTGGCTGCTCGAAGTCGGCTACCCACCGCTCGACGACGTCCGTCTCTTCGTTCCCCGTCCAGATGGAAGCTTCGACCTCCGGCAGACTGGCGACCATTTGCCGTTCGCCGCGCGGGACATTGCGTACCACAACTTTCTCTTCGAGCTCGACCAGCCTCCCGGCGTCGCGACGTATTACTTACGCGTTCGCACCTCGGGCGCGATCACGCTGCCGCTCAAGGCATGGTCCCCCAATGCCTTCCTCCAACACCTGACGACGAATCAGCCGCCGATTTGGATCTTCTACGGGCTCATGCTGGTGATGGCGGCCTACAATCTCTTCCTCTTTCTATCCATTCGCGAGATCACGTACCTTTATTACGTCTGTTACATCGTCTGTTACGCCGGCTTTCAGTTCACGCTGAACGGACTATCCTTTCAGTACTTTTGGCCCAATCAAACGTGGTGGAACGGCAAAGCCCTCACGCTTTTCATTGGTCTATCGTTTGGCTTCGGGGCGTTGTTCAATCGATACTTTTTGACCACCTGGCGCTGGTTTCCTCGCCTCGATCGCTACTTGCTGTTCGTGGGCTGGGCGAGCTTCGCGCTCAGCCTCGCGTCGCTGGTGCTGGAGTATGCGATCAGCATCCGCTTGCTCGTCGTGTGGGGGGTTCATGTCGTTCTGGTGGGCCTGCTATCGGCTGCACTGGCAGCCGCCCAGGGATCTCGCCCCGCCATCTTTTACGTTGCCTCGTGGCTTTTGCTTTTGGCTGGGATCTTCTTTTACCTTCTCCGTACGCTCGGGGTGGTGCCCGGTTCCTTCTTCACCGATTGGGGCCTGCAGCTCGGAGCGTCGCTCGAGGTCACCCTCCTTTCCCTCGGGCTCGCCGACCGCATCAACATGATGCGCGGCGACTTGGAGGTTCTGAATCGGCAACTCACCCTCAACGTCAACGAACTCAGCACCGCGCTCGACCGGGCCGAGTCTGCTACCCGCGCCAAGAGTGACTTTCTCGCGAACGTATCGCACGAGCTCCGGACGCCCCTCAACGCGATCATCAACATCCCCGAAGGACTGCTGGAGGATTTTCGCGAGACATCCGCCGTCCTGTGCGACGGGTGCAAGACCATCTTCGCCCTCGAGGCCGGCGAACACCCGAGCGATGAACGACCCTGTCCGGAGTGTCGGGCGGTGGGTACGCTCCGTGCTCACAAGGCCTGGACCTACCAGGGAAAGGCCGAGGAGACCGCCCGCTATCTCGGGTATATCCACAAGTCGAGCAAACACCTGCTGGCCGTGGTGAGCTCCATTTTGGACCTCAGCAAGCTCGAGGCGGAGCGCATGGAGCTGCACGTCGAGAACATCGAGCTTGCCGCGCTGCTGGACGATACGGTGTCGCCGCTCCAACAACTGGCAGCTGCCCAAGGTGTCGAAGTCGCCATCGCTCCCGTTCCGCAGGGCAGCCGAATTCAGGGAGACCGCGTCAAGATCGCTCAGATCGTGGTCAATCTCGTAGGGAACGCCATCAAATTTTCCCACCAAGGTGGCGAAGTGCGCGTCGAAGTCGAGGCCGAGGTCGACGCGCACGTCATCCGCGTGTCCGATGAGGGCATCGGCATCGCGCCGAGCGATCGCGAGCGGATTTTCGAGAGCTTCAGTCAGGTCGATTCCAGCAACACCCGCAAGTTCGGTGGGACCGGGTTGGGGCTCACCATCAGCAAGAAGCTCGTCGAACTGCACGGCGGATCGATCTGGGTCGACAGCGAGCTCGGAAGAGGCAGCACGTTCAGCGTCCGACTCCCGAACGGCCACCCTCGAGCCAGGACAGAGGAGGTCGCGCCGGCAATTTCCGCCGAGAATCATCGCCTGGGCACGCGAGACGGGCGCGCTAGCGTTCGAACCGGTAAGCTCGCGGCACCGGGGGCCCAGTGAAAAGAATAGGTCATGCGGAGGTTTTGGGGGTACCCAAGCGCCTTCCGCGATTGCTCTATGTCGAGGACGACGACGACAACTGGCGCGTCACCGAGCTCCGACTCGGTCGCTCGTACGATCTCTTGCGTGCCAAGGACGATCGCGCCGCGTGCGAGATCATGTCGCAGCCCGGTAAACTCTACGCGATTCTCATGGACATCGAACTCCGCGGTTCGCAGCTCAACGGCATCGAGTTGACCAAGCTGATTCGAGGAACGCTGACCGACAGACGTTTACCCGATTATGCGCGAAGCGTTCCTCTCCTTGAGGTTCCGGTGCTTTTCGTGACTGCCCACGGAGGCACGGTTTATCCTCGCAGCGACCTTTTGGCTTGCGGAGCGGACGATGTGCTCGGCAAGCCCATCAACTTCACGCGGATGAGCCTGGCTCTCACCAAATTGTACGTCGATCGCGTGCTCGGACCCGATAGGCGCGGGGACGATCGTTAGGTCGTGGCGCCTTCTGGCGCGCTGCCTTGCTGGCCGCGGCGAAGCCCGAGCGCGGGACCAGGTCGGTCACCCCGGCATGCTCTCCTTGGTCGCCAAATAGTGATCGGCGACGACCTTGGCGACGCACATCGTGAGGCGCTTGCCCGTTGGAATATGCAAAAACTCGTTGGGCCCATGGGCATTGGAATGCGGTCCCAAGACGCCCGTGATGAGAAACTGCGCGCGCGGAAACTTCTCGCCGAGCATCCCCATGAAGGGGATCGATCCCCCCTCGCCGTTGTACGCCGGCGGGGCTCCGAAGTAGGTACGCGACGCGCCGTCCACCGAACGCTCGAGCCATGGCGAAAGGGCCGGCGCGTTCCAACCGCTGGCGCCTTTCTCGAGATCGAACTGGACCTTCGCCCCGTAGGGCGGGTCTTTTTCGAGCAGCAGTTTCACCAACGCGCCCGCACGCGCCGCATCGAGCGTGGGCGGGACCCGAATCGAAAGCTTCACCGATGTCGACGGGCGGAGCACGTTGCCGGCCGAATCGAGCGCGGGTAGGCCCGCGGCCCCCGTGACCGACAGCGAGGGCCGCCAGGTGCGATTGAGCACGAGCTCGGTGACGTCGGAAGCGACAGGGCGCATGCCGGGCACGAGGGGAAACTTCGAATAAATGGCATCGCCCAGCACCTGGGCGGTGATCTTCGCTTGCTCCGCGCGTTGCGCCGGGATTTCCACGTAGAGCTCCCGCGGCTTGATGGCGCCGGTCGCCTCGTCTTCGAGCCGCGAGATGACCTGCCGCAAGATGCGAAAGCTCGACGCGACGATCCCCGACGCGTCACCGGAGTGCACCCCTTCCTCGAGCACCTTGACGGTGAGGTTGCCGCCCGTCATCCCGCGCAGCGACGTCGTGAGCCAGAGTTGATCATAGTTACCGCAACCCGAATCGAGGCAAACGACGAGCGATGGCTGACCGATGCGCGCCGCCAGGTGGTCGACGTAATAAGGAAGGTCGTAGCTGCCCGATTCTTCGCATGCTTCGATCATGACGACGCAGCGCGCGTGAGGAGTGCCCTCGGCCTGGAGCGCTGCGATGGCCGAAAGGGATCCGAAAATGGCGTACCCATCGTCGGCCGCGCCGCGACCGTAGAGGCGGTCCCCTTCGATCACCGGCTTCCACGGACCGAGATGAGGGGACCAGCCGGTCATCTCCGGCTGCTTGTCGAGGTGTCCGTAGAGCAGGACGCAGTCGTCCCCCTGGCCAGGGATATCGATGAAGATGAGCGGAGTTCGCCCGGGCAGCCGCACGACTTCGAGCTTCATCCCTCGGATGGGCTGCGCGCGGGCCCATGTCTCCATGAGAAGGACCGCTTGGTCCATGTACCCGTGCTCTGCCCATTTCGCATCGAACATCGGCGACTTGTTCGGAATCTGGATGTACTCGACAAGACGAGGAACGATCTGCTCGTCCCAGATCGTGGAGATGAAGTGGGTGACGTCTCGTGTGCTCATCGGCGGCGTCCTCGGTCGCCTCGCGACCTTCCAAGCGGTGGGGGAGGCGACTCTACTACACTGGCCCCGCCTCGGTATTGACCGCCCCACGTCTGCACCAATTCAGCTGGTATCAGCGCCGATTCGGCCGGTTGTCCCACCCAAAAAAAGTGTCTCGGACATTCAATAAATCGCCGCGTCCGCCGTCGATCATGGACGGAGGGATCGAATGATCAAATTTCATCTTGCTCTCATGACCGCGGGGACCTGTGCTCTCGTGTTGGCTCGAACGAACGACGTGAACGCGGGCCCGCCCGCGAAAGGCGCAGCCGCGCCAATGTCGATCCAACCGACGGCGCAACGCCCGGTGGAATCCGCCGCCCCGCAGGCTGCTCAACCAAGAAGCCAACCCAAGCTGGCGGAGAATTCGATCTTCATCGAAGGTCTCGGCGCTGGTGGCCTCTACTCGCTCAACTACGAGCGCATGGTCGCCGACGAAGTCGCGGTGCGCGCAGGCTTCAGCTACCTCTCGATCGGCATGTCGGCCAGCGGGAGCAACGGCCAAACGGCCGGCGCGAGCGCGACGCTCATGACATTTCCGCTCACTGCCAGCTATCTCGGCGTTCGCAGCGGCAAGCATGCGCTCGAGCTTGGCGGCGGCGCGACGTTGATCAGCGCCAGCGGTACCGCCAGCGGCACCGGCGTGAGCGCTTCGGGCTCCGGTTTTGGAGCGCTGGGCACGGCGATGGTCGGCTACGCCATCCACCCGGTCGAAGGCGCTGGCTTCAACTTCCGCATCGGCGCGATGGCGCTCATGGGGAAGGGCGTTTCGCTGTCCTCGGGCAGCGATCCGACGGCCTTCGGCTTCGCGCCCTGGGGCTATTTGAGCCTCGGCGCGTCGTTTTAAGCGCCGAAGCCCCCCCGCTCCGGCCCCTGCCATTTGTCGGCCCTTTGGCCTTGAGCTAGAGGTCTCGACATGAAAGTTGTCGAAGTTGTCGTCACGGTCGCGCTCTTTGCGGCAGGATGTGCCAAAGGAACGTCGACCGTGCCAGCCAAGCCAACCTCGCCTTCTGCCGCCGAACATTCCCGCGCCGTCCTCGATGCCGCGGGCGAGCGCTACGCCAAGCTCGTCCTCGCCCTTGGCGAGCGCGACGGCGACTACGTCGATGCTTACTACGGCCCCCCTGCGTGGCGTGACGAGGCCAAATCGGCGCGCAAGGGGCTGGACCAGATCCGCGCCGAGGCGACCGGCGTGCTCGGCGAAGTCGAAAAAGCGCGCCCCGCCGAAGAGCTCAGCCAACTCCGGCAGGCTTACCAGGTCCACCAGCTGAAGGCGCTCCTCGCGCGGGTGGCGATGCTCTCCGGTTCGAAGATGTCGTTCGACGAGGAGTCCAAGGCCCTCTACGACGCCGTCGCCCCCCGCCACGACGACGCCTACTTCGCGAGCGTCGCGGCCGATCTCGACAAGGAGCTGCCCCCAGGGCCGGGCACGCTGGTCGATCGCTACCAAACCTTCCGCAAGGAATTCATCATCCCCGCCGACAAGCTCGACGCCGTTTTCCGCAAGGCCATCGAAGTCGCCCGCGAGCGCACGCTGGCGCATCTCAAGCTGCCGGCCGAAGAGAGCTTCAAGGTCGAGTACGTCAAGGACAAGCCGTGGGGCGGGTACAACTGGTACCAGGGCAACTATCGAAGCCTCATCCAGGTCAATACCGATTTGCCTATCTACATCGACCGCGCGCTCGATCTCGCGGGGCACGAAGGTTATCCCGGACATCACGTGTACAACGTGCTCTTGGAAAAGAACCTGGTGCGCGACCGCGGCTGGGTCGAGTTCTCGGTCTATCCGCTCTACAGCCCGCAGTCGCTCATCGCCGAGGGAAGCGCCAACTACGGCGTCGACGTGCTCTTCTCCAAGCCGGAGCGTGTGACCTGGGAGAAAGAGAATCTGTTTCCGCTAGCGGGGCTGCCCGTGGCGCGCGCCGACGCCTATTATCGCGTGCTCGCGCTATTGGAAAAGCTCGCCTACGCCGACAACGAGGCGGCGCGTCGCTACCTCGAAGGGTCGCTCAATTTCGAGCAGACCGCGGCTTGGCTCCAGAAATTCGCTTTGACGACGCCCGAGCGCGCGAC
>DATHES010000145.1:0-3918 GCA_035318465.1 Polyangiaceae bacterium | reverse complement strand
TTGCTGCGGTGCCCATCTGACCGCCTGTCGTAGTGGCTCCGAACAGAACACCTCGTCCACGACGTCATCGCTGGCGCCTCCAGCCGACGCGCCCAATCTCAAAATTTGGATCTCCAAGACGGGCTCCGTCGAGATCAACGGAAAGCAGGTCGAAGTGGAATCCGTCGGCCCGATGCTGGCCGAGCTCGCGCAGCGCAAGGGTGAGGTATTCTATGGGCGAGATGCGGTCGAAGAGGACCCGCATCCCAATGGAATGAAGGTGCTCCAATTGGTGATGGCCAGTCAGTTGCCGGTCCGGATGAGTACGAAGCGGGATTACTCGGACGCGGTAAGTATCGATGGAAATCGGAAGTAGTCTTTCACGTGCCGCGGAGACCCGGCATCTTTAGTCTCTCTCAGCCTGGCGGCGGTACGCTAGCCGGACATCTGGGCGCCCCCGATGGAGGAACTCGATCCGATTGAAGTTCGCCGCTACGGCGCTGGGGGTCGGACTGTCGTCGTCCTTCACGGTGGACCCGGAGCGCCGGGATCAGCCTCGGGGCTTGGGCACGCGCTGGCCCCACATTTTCGGGTGCTCGAACCTCTTCAAAGGCGATCGGGCCTCGTGCCTCTGACAGTCAATGCCCTCCAGGACCGGCTGGCCGGCGAATCAGACAAGCGAACTCGTGACGCTATCCTTGGCGAGCTGGGTGCTGCGTACATGGAGCTCGAGTCGTATGACTTACTCGAGGAGACCGAAGACTCCACCGAACCTCTCCCGCTCGACGACGCCGGACACAACGAGACCTGGAACGATGCACTGCGTCTCCAGCGGGAAGGGGCGGTTCACCCCCGGGCTCGAATACGTTCAACTGGACCGGTGTGGTCACGAGCCATGGCGCGAACGCCATGCTCGCGCTCGTTTCGTCGACGCGGTTCGAGAATGGCTAGGGCCGAGATGAGCCGCGGTACACGGCTTCCATGTTGTTGCCATCTGGATCGAGCACAAAGGCGGCGTAGTAGCCAGGTGGATAGCCTTCCGAAATCGGGCGCAGCCCGGGCGACCCGTTGTCTACGCCACCCGCACGTACCCCCGCCGCGTGGAAGGCGTCGACCTCAGCACGACTCTTAGCGACGAATGCCGTGTGTTGTTGCACCCCATGGGGGTGGAAGCGGTCGATCCAGAACACCGGATACGTGACGCCGTAGCCAATCCCATCGGATCCTTCGTTCTCCGGAAGTTCAAGAATGCGGCGCATGCCAAGCGCACCCAAGACCGCATCATAGAAGACCGCGGATCTGGCGACATCCGCAACACCTACACCAGTGTGATCGATCATCAGCATCGGCAAAATTGAGAAATGTAGCGAGCTTTCTTGCCGCCCAACATCTTTCGCGTTCCGAGCGTAAGGGACAGTCCCGTCAGCGGCAACAGGCGCTTTGGGCACCATGCCGCCGCGCGCAACGTGTGGGGTACGTGCTGGGAACGAAGGCCGCGTCGATTCACGGGCAGCGCTGCTATTCTTCGCGCATGCCGCGCACAGACGTCGCCGAGCTTCAGGCCGTTCTTGTCGGGTCGGACGACCCCGAAATCGTCGCCCTTGAAGCTGACATTCGCGCCGCTCAACTCGCGGCCGATGTTGCAGCGCTCGATCGACTCATTTCCGAGGATCTTCTCTTTACCGGTCCCGACGGCAGACTTGGTACCAAACGACAAGACCTCACTGCGCACCGCTCCGGCCTCGTCCGGGTACGTGAGCACGAGCCGACCGAGTTGCGCGTTCGCCGTATCGGCTCGGACGTTGCAATCGTCGCCCTTTGCACTCGGCTCGCGGTCGAAGTCGAGGGTTCAATGGTCCGCGGCACCTTCCGCTACACCAGGGTCTGGGCGCGCGAGCAGGGCACGTGGCGTGTAGCGGGCGGACACGTTGCTGCGGTGCCCGCCGACGACTGAGCGCCGTTCAGCCAATCGGCGGTAAGCCGAGCGCCACGCGACCCGTGAAATCGAGCTGCTTCTTCTGCGGAAGCGGATGAAACGGCGCACCCTCGACATCGCGTAGCAGCCGCTCGAGACCGAGCCGCCGGAAATACGCGCTGCCGCCAACGACTTCGATCGCCTTGGCGACCGTGGCCCTGGCTGCGTTGGCGGCGATCGTCTTGCGGATCAGCATCCGGTTGGCGTGCTCCACGGACGGCTCCACGTCGTAGTCGTTGGTGAGCTCGACCATCTCCCGCCAGGCCATCTGCGCTGTCGTCAGGCAGTTGTCGAGCTCGCCCATGGATTGGAGCAAGATGGGGTCGGCTTTGTGGGGGGCGACGATCTCGCGCGCGATGGCCCGGGCGCGCTCGGCAATCCCGATGTACGGCGCCATGTAGATCGGGCCCGCGACCGTGATCACCACGTTCCACGAGCCATGCCACTGCCCGCGCGGTCTCCGCAGCGACACAGCGTCCTCGGGCACGAAGACGTCTTTTAGCTCCACGGAATGGGAGCCGGTTCCGCGCATGCCGAGCGTGTCCCAGTCCTCGCGAATCGACACGCCTTCGGCGCGCATCGACACGGGGAAGTGCAACACTTCGGGGCCGCGCTCGGGATCGTCGAAGGGCGCGCTGGTGATCAAGAGGTCGCCTACGAGACAACCGCTGCCGAAGCGTTTCACCGCGGTTACGCGATAGCCTCCCGGGGCGCGCTCGGCGCGGCCTACGCTCTCCACCCAATCGCCAGCACCCGTGCTGACCAGCACCAACTCGGAGGCCGCGACCTTGCGCAAGAGAGCCTCCCCCGGCTGCCCGTGCCGAAAGCGCCACACAGCGGCGGCGAGCAAGTGTGTGTGCATCGAGAGGGCCAGCGAGGTCGACCCGCAAGATTGCGCGAGCTCGCGCAACATCTGGCAAAGCTCTCCGTGCGAGGCGCCTCCGCCGCCGAGTTCGGTCGGAACGCCGGCGGAGAACAGCTTGTGCTCCTTCAGCTGCACGTAATTGTCGGCGACGAAGCGGCCCTGTGCGTCGTGCGCCGGGGCCCGCTCGGCGAAAATCGGCCCTAGCGTCCGAACGGCATCGACCAAGCGTCGAGCGGGCAAGGCATCGGTTTTCATGATTGTCGTCCCTTTCGAGGTTTGACTGTCGCTTCGGTTGTAAAAAGCCTGGTGCACCCGAACAAGTTCGAAAAATGGACCGTTGCCAACGCGGGCGCTCTTCTGCAACCTGGACTCATGCCGACTTACGGACAGTTTTGCCCCGTCGCGCAGGCGCTCGAACTGGTCGGCGAGCGCTGGACATTGCTCGTCGTCCGCGAGCTTCTGTGCGGCAACTATCGCTTCAACGAAATTCTGCACGGCGTGCCCTTGATGTCGCGCAGCTTGCTATCGCAGCGGCTCAAGACACTCGAGGAGGCTGGCCTCGTCGAGCGCCACGAACGCGCGGCGGGCAGCGGCTTCGAGTACCGCTTGACCCCGGCGGGACGGGAGCTCGAGCCCGTGGTCTCTGGTCTTGGTATCTGGGGCAAGCGATGGGTGAGGCACAAGCTGACCGCCGAAGAACTCGACCCCGTGCTGTTCATGTGGGATCTGCGCCGTCGCCTCGACACCGAGCGACTGCCGCGGGAACCAACGGTGGTGATGTTCTGGTTTCGCGACATGCAGGCCAAGCGCAGCCGCTTCTGGCTGCGCGTCGAGCGCCCGGAGGTCGAGCTGTGCCTCACCAATCCCGGTCTCGAGGTGATGCTGACCGTGGAGACCACCCTGCGCGCGATGGTCGACGTGTGGCTCGGCGATCGCAAGGTCGACGAAGCCCTGCACAGCGGCGCTATCGAGCTCAAAGGTCCGCCACGTCTCACACGCACGTTCCCGAACTGGCTGCTGTTCAGCGATTTCGCGCCGGTCGAACGTACCACCCTCCGTCACACTGCGACCACGTCCTCCCGCTGAGCCGACAGTGAGA
>DATHES010000144.1:0-10374 GCA_035318465.1 Polyangiaceae bacterium | reverse complement strand
TCGGCCACGGCCGGCATCCCTCCGACGTCCACTTGTTACAACTGCCACCAGCTCATCTGGAAAGATAGTCCGATGCTGGAGCCAGTGCGCGCGAGCTACAAGACCGGCGAGCCGATCCGCTGGACCAAGGTCCACGACTTGCCGGACTTCGCCTACTTCAATCACAGCATCCACGTCGCCAAAGGGGTGGGCTGCGTCGAATGCCACGGGCGCGTCGACAAGATGGCGCTCATGCGCAGCGAGCACGCGCTGCAGATGCGCTGGTGCCTCGATTGCCACCGCAACCCCGAGGAGCATCTTCGCCCCCAAGAAGCGATCTTCAGCATGACTTGGAAGGCAGAGAACCAAGCTCTGCTCGGGGCGCAGCTCGCCAAGGAGTACCACCTCCGCGGGACGGCCGATTTGACGAGCTGCAACACCTGCCACCGTTGATTGCACGCCAAGGAAAAGAATGACGCACGACCCCTCTCGTCCCGATCTCGACGCCGATCTACCGGACGAGACGGCCGATCCCGAAGCGGCCGAGAAACGTCTCCGCCAATCGAGCGGCCCCCACTTCTGGAAAAGCCTCCAAGAGCTCGCGCAAAAAGAGTCGTTCCCCGCCTTTCTCGCCCAGCAGTTTCCCCGTCAGGCCGCCGAATACGAGGTGAGCGGTCTGTCGCGTCGCCGCCTTTTCGAGCTCTCCGCAGCGTCGATGGCCCTCGCCGGCCTCGCTTCGTGCACGCGCCAACCCTTCGAGCGCGTCGTCCCCTACGTCAAGCAGCCGGAAGAGGTCGTTCCCGGTAAACCTCTCTTCTTCGCCACGACCCTTTTGCTCGGTGGCTACGCGCGCGGCGTTCTCGCCGAGAGTCACCTCGGGCGCCCCACCAAGCTGGAAGGCAATCCCCAGCACCCGGCGAGCCTCGGGGCCACCGATGCCGTCACCCAGGCCGCGCTGCTCGACCTTTACGATCCCGATCGATCGCAGGTCATCACCAAGTTCGGGAGCATTCACACCTGGAAGGAGCTCACCGACGAACTCGGCGGCGCCATCAAGGCGCAGAAACCGCTGCAAGGCGCGGGACTGCGCGTCCTCACCGAGACCGTCACCTCCCCCACCCTGGCGCGCCAGATCCGCGAGTTCTTGGCGGCATACCCCAAAGCGAAGTGGCACCAGTGGGAGCCGGCCGGGCGCGACGCGGTGCGCGCCGGCGCCATGCTGGCGTTTCGCAAATACGTGGAGACGCGTTACGACTTCGGCAAGGCCGACATCGTCGTCTCGCTCGACGCCGACTTCTTCATCGATGGTCCCGGCGCCGTTCGCTACGCCAAGGACTGGAGCGCGCGCCGCAAGCCGCGCGAGCACGATGCGAGTTTGTCGCGACTGTACGCGGTGGAAACGGCGCTGACGCTGGTGGGTGCGGCCGCCGACCATCGCCTCGCGGTGACGCCGGCCACGCTTTCATCCTTGGCGCTCGCGCTGGCTGCCGAATGCGGCGTGCCCGGCGTCGCCAAGCCGGCCCTCGACGCGAAGCAGCAGAAGTTCGTCACCGCCGTCGCTCGCGACCTCCTGCGCAACGTGGGGCGAAGTGCCGTCGTAGCGGGCGAGTTCGCAGCCAAAGAGGTCCACGCTCTCGCCCACGCCATCAACGCCACGCTCAAGAACGTGGGCACCACGGTCATCTACACCGACCCGGTGGAGGCGAGTCCCACCGATCAGCTGGCCTCCCTGACCGATCTCGTCAACGATCTGCGCCGCGGTCAGGTCGATACGTTGATCATCGCCGGCGCGAATCCCATCTTCACGGCGCCTTCCGACTTCGACTTCAAGAGCGCCATTCAGAAGGCGCCCTTGCGCATCCACCTCGGTCCCTATGCGGACGAGACGGCCGAGTACTGCCAATGGCACGTGCCGGAAACGCACTTTCTCGAAGCGTGGGGCGACGCGCGCGCGTTCGACGGAACGATCTCCCTCGTGCAGCCGCTCATCGAGCCGCTCTATTCCGAGTCGAAGTCGGCGCTCCAGCTTCTCTCCGCTTTGCTCGAGAAACCGGGGGAGTCGAGTCACGACATCGTCAAAGGGTACTGGCAGAAGGAGCGCGCCGGCAAGGGCACCTTCGAGGCCTTTTGGCGGCGCACGTTGCACGACGGTTTCATGGCCGAGAGTGCACTTGCTCCGGTCGTGACGGCGCTCGATGCAACGGGTATCGAAAAGGCCGTGGCCGTGCTGGCGGCCGACAAGAGCGGGCCCGGTCCGACGCTGGTCCTTCGTCCCGATCCCAACGTGCATGACGGCCGCTTCGCCAACAACGGATGGCTGCAAGAGCTGCCCAAGCCGCTCACCAAGCTCACCTGGGACAACGCCGTCCTCATTTCCCCCGCCCGCGGGCGCGCGCTCGGTCTTTCCGACGAGGAGCTGCGCGGCGGCGGCGCGGTGGTCACGCTGGCGTTTGGCGGCAAGAGCATCGATGCGCCTCTTTGGATTCTCCCGGGACTCGCCGACGACGTCGTCACCGTCCACTTCGGCTACGGCCGAAGGCGCGCGGGCAGCGTCGGCAACGGCGCGGGCTTCGACGCCTACCCGCTGCGCACCGCCGCCAAAATGTGGACCGGCGCCGTCACCCTGACGCGCACGCCGCGCAAACTCCCGCTCATCAGCACGCAGACGGCCCACCACATGGAGGGCCGCGCGCTCGTTCGTGCCGGCACGCTCGCCAAGTTCAAGAGCGATCCCGAATTCGCCGAGAAGATGGGGGAAGCACCGAAGAGGACCGACCGTCTCTACCCCGGTTTCGAATACAAGGAGTACGCCTGGGGCCTCAGCGTCGATCTTTCGTCGTGCATCGGCTGCAACGCTTGCGTCGCCGCCTGCCAAGCAGAAAACAACATTCCCATCGTCGGAAAAGAGGAAATCGGACGCGGGCGGGCCATGCACTGGCTGCGCATCGACCGCTACTGGGAGGGTGACGAGAAAGAGATCGCCGCGACGCATCACCAGCCGGTCATGTGCCAGCACTGCGAGCAGGCGCCGTGCGAAGTCGTGTGCCCCGTCGGTGCCACCGTGCACAGCTCGGAAGGGCTGAACGACATGGTCTACAACCGCTGCGTGGGCACGAAGTATTGCTCCAACAACTGCCCCTACAAGGTGCGGCGCTTCAACTTCTTCAAATACAGCGACACCGACACCCCGGTGCTCAAGCTGATGCGCAACCCCGACGTCACCGTGCGTACGCGGGGCGTGATGGAGAAGTGCTCCTATTGCGTGCAGCGCATCAACGCCAGGCGCATCGAAGCCGAGAAACAGAATCGACCAATCGGCGACGGCGAGATCGTCACCGCCTGCCAGCAAGCGTGCCCCACCGACACCATCGTCTTCGGCAACATCAACGATCCGAAGTCCAAGGTGGCGCGGCTCAAAGCCGAGCCGCACGACTATGGCCTGCTGGCCGAGCTCAACACCCAGCCGCGCACGTCGTACCTGGCCAAGGTCAAGAACCCGAATCCCGAGCTCGAAGAGTCATGAACCCTCCGGGCCCTCCGAGCATCAACGTACCGCCGTCCCGGCCGTCGAATCCGCGATCGATCCCGGCGCGCATCAGCATCCCCGTCGTGGCCCCCGGCTACACGACGGCGACGCTCACCGACAAGATCAGCTCGGCGGTGCTGCAGAAAACGCCCCGGTGGTGGTACCCCGCCTTCGGCGTGGCTTTCGCATTTCTCAATCTGTTTTTCATCGCGGTGGGATGGCTTTTCATCAAGGGGATCGGCATCTGGGGGATCAACATTCCGGTCGCCTGGGGTTGGGACATCGTCAACTTCGTGTGGTGGGTCGGCATCGGGCACGCCGGCACGCTCATCTCCGCCATCTTGCTCTTGTTTCGACAACAATGGCGCACGTCGATCAACCGCTTCGCCGAGGCGATGACCATCTTCGCCGTGGCCTGCGCGGCGCAGTACCCCATTTTGCATCTCGGGCGGCCCTGGCTTTTTTTCTGGCTCATGCCGTACCCGAGCTCGATGGGCACCTGGCCCCAGTTTCGCAGCCCACTCATCTGGGACGTGTTCGCCGTCTCGACGTACGCGATCACCTCGCTCCTCTTCTGGTACGTGGGGCTCTTGCCCGATCTGGCGACGTTACGCGATCGCTCCAAGAGCAAGGTGGCCAAGCTCGTCTACGGCTTCGGTGCCATGGGATGGCGCGGCTCGGCGGCGCATTGGCACAACTACGAAACGGCGTATCTCCTCTTGGCGGGGTTGGCGACGCCCCTCGTGCTCTCGGTGCACACCGTCGTCAGCTTCGACTTCGCGGTCGGCGTCGTGCCCGGCTGGCATACCACCATCTTTCCGCCCTACTTCGTGGCCGGGGCCGTCTTCTCCGGGTTCGCGATGGTGATGAGCCTTTCCATTCCGTTGCGCAAGCTCTTCCATCTCGAAGACTTCATCACCATGCGGCACCTGCACAACATGGCCAAGGTGATGCTGGTGACGGGGCTCATCGTTGCTTACGGCTACTTCATCGAGATCTTCATGGCCTTTTACAGCGGCAATGAGCACGACATCGCGATGATCGAAAACCGCTTCTTCGGACCCTATTGGTTTTATTACGCGATGCTGTGGGCCTGCAATATCGTCATTCCGCAGCTCCTCTGGTTCCGGAAGATACGCGACAACATCGCGCTCCTCTTCGTCATCTCCATCATCGTCAACGTGGGGATGTGGCTGGAGCGGTTCGTCATCATCGTGACCAGCTTGCACCGCGACTTCTTGCCGTCGTCGTGGGGCATGTACCACGGCACGTTCTGGGACATTTCGACCTACCTCGGCACGCTCGGCCTGTTTTTCTCGCTGCTCTTTCTCTTCATCCGTTTTCTGCCGGCGATCTCCATCTCCGAGATGCGCACCATCCTCCCCGAAGCCAAGTTGGAGGACAAATGAGATCGGCCCCGCCGCGCCCGCCGCTGTACGGCGTGATGGGCGAGTTTTCCACGCCGCAGGATCTCGTCACCGCCATCGAGAACGTGCGCGCCGAGGGATACACCAGGCTCGATGCCTATACCCCGTTTCCCATCGAGGAAGCGTGGGAAGCGCTCGGGCACCACAAGTCCCCCGTGCCGCTCATCGTTCTCATGGGCGGCATCGTGGGCGGGCTGTCCGGTTTCTTCCTGCAATATTGGGTGTCCGTCATCGAATATCCGCTCAACGTCGGCGGCCGGCCCTTGAACTCGTGGCCTTCGTTCATTCCCGTCACGTTCGAATGCACGATCTTGGGCGCCGTGCTGGCGGCAGTGGCCGGCGTCTTCATCCTGAACGGCCTGCCCGAGCCGTACCATCCCGTCTTCAACGTGGAGCGCTTCGCGTTTGCGTCGCGCAACCGCTACTTCCTCTGCATCGAAGCGGTGGACCCCAAGTTCGACCGGGACCAAGCGCACCAGTTGCTCCTCGACCTCAACGCCGTGGAGGCGACCGATGTCGATCCGTAGCGCCGCCCTGCTCGCGATACTCGTCCTTAACATCGGGTGCCGCAACGAGATGTACGACCAGGCGAAGGCCAAACCGCTGTCGGAAGGGACGTTCTTCCCCAATGGGCAGAACGCGCGGCCGCTTCCGCCGGACACGGTGGCGCGCGGTTTCTTGCGCGAGGACAAGGCGATGTACGCCGGCATCGCGCCGAGCGGAAGCTTCGTGAGTGAATTGCCGGTGCCGCTGACGCGCGAGCTGCTCGCGCGCGGACATCAGCGCTACGACATCTTCTGCGCGCCCTGCCACGGCAAACAGGGCAACGGGCTCGGCATGATCGTCCAGCGCGGCTTCAAACAGCCTTCCTCGTTCCATGTCGATCGCTTGCGCCAGCAACCGGTCGGATACTTCTTCGACGTCATGACCCAAGGGTTCGGTCAAATGTCGAGCTACGCCGGCCAAGTGCCGCCCGAGGACCGCTGGGCCATCGCTGGCTACCTTCGCGCGCTCCAGCTCTCGCAACACGCCGCCGTCGCCGATCTGTCCGCCGACGATCGCAACCGGCTGAGCCAGGCCGCGAAACCCGAACGCCGCCCGCCCCCCGGAGAAACGAAGTGAACCAGCACCACCACGAAGCAGCCATGCCGCTCTTGACGACGTACGCGCCGCCCGCCGCCGATCTCGATCGGCTCGGTCGCGCCGCGCTCGCCGTCGGCGGTGCGGGGGCGCTCGCCACCGCAGGTTTCGCGCTCGCCAACCCGGCGCGATTTTTTCAGGCCTACCTCGTCGCTTACGTGTGGGTGCTCGGTCTTGCGGTCGGATCGTTCGGCCTCATGAGCATCCACCACCTGTCGCGGGGCGGATGGGGTCTCATGATCCGGCGCATCCTGGAAGCGGCCACGCGCACCATTCCACTTTTGGCTTTGGCCTTCGCGCCGATTCCCCTGGGCATGAAGACGCTCTACCCGTGGGCAGGCGCGCACGCGCACGCGCACGGGTTTCGCGCCGCTTACTTGACGCCGAACGGTTTCGTCGCGCGGGCGGCCATCTGCTTTGCCATCTGGTCCGTCCTTTCGCTCGCGCTCTCCAAGATGTCGCTGAAGCAGGACAAGACGGGAGAGCTGCGCCTCGCCAAGCGCATGCAGTCGCTGTCCGCTGCCGCCGTCATCCTGCACGTCCTGGCGATGACGTCGTGTGCGATCGACTGGCTCATGTCGCTCACACCCCACTGGTCGTCGACGATTTACGGCTTCTATCTGATCGTGGGGCAGATCGTGTCCGCCCTCGCCTTCGTGATCGTGGTGTCGGTGTTTCTGGCGGGGCGCGCGCCGCTGGCGGGGCGGTTCCGCACCGAGCATTTCCACGACTACGGAAAGCTGCTCCTCGCCTTCATCATGATCTGGGCCTACTTCTCGGTGTCTCAGTTTCTCATCATCTGGTCGGGCAACCTGCCGGAAGAGACGAGCTGGTACATGAGCCGCATGAGCGGCGGCTGGAAGTGGTTCTCGCTCGGCCTCGTGGTGCTGCATTTCGTGCTTCCCTTCGTGCTGCTCCTCTCGCGCAGCTTGAAGCGCGATGGCGCCCGCCTGGCCCGCGTGGCCGGCATGATGATGCTCGTACGCTGGCTCGATCTGCATTGGCTGGTGGCGCCCGCCTTCTCGGAGCACGCCAACATTCATCCACTCGACGTCACGAGCGCGCTCGCGCTCGGCGGCGTGTGGTTTTTCCTCTTCACTCGCGAGCTCAAGACGCGCTCGCTCCTGCCCGACCGCGAACCGGCGCTCAAGGAGGCACTCGGTCATGGTTGACGAGCATCGGCAACATCCCGCGCCGGTCGAGCGCTTCGACACCGAGCTCGACGTCAAGTCGATCGTGGGATTTGCCGTCGGTCTTGCCGCGGTCACCCTGGTCGTCCTCGCTCTCATGTGGGGAATGGGGATTCTCTTCAAAGAGGCCGAGAAAGCCAAAGATCGGGCCCCCTCACCACTGGCCGAAGCGCTCGCCGATCCGATCCCGCCCGGACCGCGTCTGCAATCCGCTCCCCCTCGCGACATGGACGAGCTGCGCGCGCAAGATCGAGAAATGCTCACCACCTACGGCTGGGTCGACCAAGCGGGAGGCGTCGCGCGAATCCCCGTCGAGCGCGCCATGTCCATTCTCCTCGAAAAGGGGGTCGGAGCCGCTTCCGACAAGAAGAAGGAGGCGAAGTGAAGCTCGCGCCGTACCTCGTATGGCTCTTGACCTCGGCCCTGACCTTGCTCGCGGGCCGCGCCCAGGGTCAGGCCGCGCTGCCGCTCGAGAACTTGCCCCCGCCGCCCAAGAACGTCGGCTTTGATCAGAACATCGGCCGAACGGTTCCCCTCGCCGCGACGTTCAAGGACGAGACGGGAAAGAGCGTCGTGCTCGGCGACTATTTCGGCAAAAAACCGGTGCTCTTGTCCTTCGCCTATTTCACCTGCCCCATGCTGTGCGAGCTTTCGATGCAAGGCCTTTCTTCCAGCTTGAAGGGGATGAACCTCAGCGCCGGCCAGGACTTCGAAGTGCTGACCGTCAGCTTCGACCCCCGCGAGACGCCGCCCATGGCGCGCGCCAAAAAAGACGTCGCCCTTTCGCGTTATGGCCGACCGGAGGCCGCCGCTGGTTGGCATTTTCTCACCGGGGACGAGCACGCCATCGAGAGCCTCGCGACCGCCGCCGGCTTCCGCTACGAGTGGGACGCCGAGGCCAAGCAGTACGCGCATGCCACCGGGCTCGTCGTCCTCATGCCCAACGGCCAGATCGCGCGGTACCTCTTCGGCGTCGAATACGCGCCGAGGGACGTGCGCTTCGCACTCGTCGAGGCTTCGCAAGGAAAGCTCGGATCGGTCGTCGATCAACTGCTCTTGCTCTGTTACCACTACGACCCCAAGGCGGGGCGCTACGGCGCGGTCGCGATCGATACGATGCGCGCCGGGGGAGCGCTCACCTTGGTCGCGCTCGGCGCCTTCGTCATCCTCAGCACGCGCGGCGAACGCAAACTGAAGAGGAAAGCTTCCTCGTCCGCCACCGGAGGCGAATGATCATTCCCCCCGTCCAGGGTTTTCTGCCCAACTCCCCGCTCTTTCCGCCGCGCGCGAGCGAGATGGCGCGCGAGATCGATCTGCTCTTTTTCACGACGCTCGGCGTCACCGTCCTTTTCTCGTCCGTCATCGCCGCGCTTCTTTTTTACTTCATGATCCGCTACCGCCGAACTTCGCCGACCCAGGTGGGCGTATACCTCAAAGGCGGCAGCACGTTGTTCCTCGAGTCCACGTGGATCATCGTTCCGCTGGTCATCACCCTCGTCTTCTTCGCGTGGGGCGCGCGCATCTATTTCGCTGCGGCGCGCCCGCCCCCCGACGCCAAGCAGTTTTACGTCATCGGCAAGCAATGGATGTGGAAGATCGAGCATCCCGGCGGACGGCGTGAAATCAACGAACTGCACGTTCCGCGCGGACAGGCGGTGAAATTGAAAATGACGTCGGAAGACGTCGTGCACTCGTTTTACCTCCCCGCCATGCGCGTCAAGACGGACGTCATCCCCGGTCGCTACACGACGCTGTGGTTCAACGCCGACACCGTCGGCACCTTTCATCTCTTCTGCGCCGAGTACTGCGGCACCGAGCATTCGCGCATGGTCGGCCGAATCATCGTCCTCGAACCTACGGAATACGAGCGCTGGATCGGAGGCGAAAGTCCGGCCGGCGCGTCGAGCGTCCCCTCTGGCGAAGATCTCTTCGTCGCCAAGGCCTGCCATACCTGTCATCGCACCGACAGCACGGCCCGCGCGCCGATGCTGTGGGGTCTCATCGGCAAGACCGTCCACCTCGAAGGAGGTCAGACGGCGACCGCCGACGAGACGTACATCCGAGAATCGATCGTGAATCCCGCCGCCAAGATCGTCGCCGGTTACCAGCCGATCATGCCCACCTACCGCGGTCAGCTCAGCGAAGAGGAGATCATCCAGCTCATCCGCTACGTGGGGTCGCTGAAGCCACCCACCGGGCCGGAACCGACGCCATCCGAGAGACCAGCGGGATCGTCCCCGTCACCCAACGAAAGTGTGAGATGAGCGCGCATACCGATTTCCCTGCGCACAGCGATTTCCCCGAGCCCATCGAGGAAGCCCCCGAGCCGTACGAGCACTACCTCAATCACAGGTACGGGCTGGCTTCCTGGCTGCTCACCAAAGACCACAAGCGCATCGCCATCCTCTACCTCATCTCGGTCTCGTTCTTCTTCTTACTGGGCGGCGCGATGGCGGTGATCATCCGTCTCGAGTTGACGACGCCGGAAGGCGATCTCGTCCAAGCGGACATCTACAACCGCCTCTTCACGATGCACGGCATCATCATGATCTTCTTTTTCCTCATCCCCTCCATTCCGGGGGTGCTCGGGAATTTTCTGATCCCGCTCATGATCGGCGCCAAGGACCTGGCCTTTCCGAAGATCAATCTTTTGTCCTGGTACGTCTACGTGATCGGCGGGCTCTTCACTTTTTACGCGCTCTTGACGGGCGGCGTCGACACGGGGTGGACCTTCTACGCGCCGCTCTCGACCACCTACAGCAACACGCCCGTCGTCGTGGTGGCGCTCGGCGTCTTCATCACCGGCTTTTCCTCCATCCTCACCGGGCTCAATTTCATCGTCACCATCCACCGCATGCGGGCCCCGGGGATGACGTGGTTTCGCTTGCCGCTCTTCGTGTGGGCCCACTACGCCACGAGCCTCATCCAGATCCTGGGGACGCCGGTCATCGCCATCACCGTCCTTTTGCTCGGTGCCGAGCGCATTCTGCACGTCGGGATCTTCGACCCCAAGCTGGGGGGCGATCCCGTGCTCTTCCAGCATTTTTTCTGGTTCTATTCGCACCCGGCGGTCTACATCATGATCCTGCCCGCCATGGGGGTGGTGAGCGAG
>DATHES010000143.1:0-8763 GCA_035318465.1 Polyangiaceae bacterium | reverse complement strand
TCGCGCTCTGCCAAGGTGCACACCCAAGGTCGCGATGCGCCCATCTCGCTTTCGCCGCCCGGCGCGGGGCCCCGAAAAGCGCCGCGCGAATCGGAGCTGCAGTCGCGTGGTGTGACGTACTACCGAGGAGGTCTCGTGCTGCACAAGCTTCGCAACGAGCTCGGCGAATCGGCGTTCTGGGCGGGAATACAACGGTACGTGCGAGAGCGAACGGGAAAGAGCGCGCGCACCGAGGATTTGCGCGCAGCCCTGGAAGCCGCGAGCGGTCGCGACCTGAAGGATTTCTTTTTCAAATGGGTCTATTCGGCCGCACCTGACATCTAGCCCAGCCGGCCACGACCCTCGCTGGGTTCGTGGCAGCCTGAAGTATCCTCCGGCGTGGCTCGTGCTATTGGGCGGCCTTCATGGGATCGATGACGCCCACTCCCGTTTTCGTGCGAATGACTGGCCGGAGTGGCGCGGGATCGTCGACCACGTAAGGATAAGCTGCACTCGGATCGAACGCAGTGCCGCGTGTCTGCGGCGTGCCCGAGTTGTCGTAGACGTTGTTGCGCTCCACCAAGTCGCCCGGACCGGAGGCGTCATAGCCGACGTAAGTAGGGTAGGCGACGCCTTCGAAGTAGTTGCCCTCCACGACGACGTCCGCCTCCATGGTGGAAGCGACGCCGTAGAGCGCGTTGGATAGGAAATAGTTGTTGAAGACGTGAACCTCGCCGAATCGCACGCGCGGATGACGCTGTTCGGTTCCGTCGAACCAATTGTGATGGATCGTCGTCTTGAGGTACCCCGTGTCGTCGGTTGCGTCGTCGCCGTGACCAATGAGCATGGTCTTGCTGTGGTTATGAAAATGATTCCAGGAAATCGTGATGTAGCTGGACTGACGAGTGATATCGAATAGCCCGTCGGGGGCGTTGCTGAAATCGCAATGGTCGACCCACACGTGGTGCGTATTCTGGTTGATCTTCAGCGTGTCGTCCGTTCCATCGGCAAACGTGAGGTTGCGAATGATGATGTTCTGACGTCGGTTCATCTCGATGCCGCCGTTGACGAGGCGGGCCCCCGCCAGACCGACCAGCGTCTTGTTCGAGCGCATCGGGACCATCGATCCTCCGAGATCGATGGCGCCCTGCACCAGCATGATCAGCGTGTCGTCCGAATCGAGGTAAGAACTGAGCTCCGCGAACGTCGTTACCGTGACTCGCGTTCCTCCGCGCCCGCCGGTGGTGGTGTTCAGCCCCATGCCGGGGATGGCCGCAAAACCCGTGGGATTGTCCGCGCCGTCGGCGCCGTTCCCAGCGTCCGTCGTTCCCGGATTGGTTCCGTCAGGGACCGTGGGTGCATCGGTGGCCGTCGATGTGTCGTTTGGCGTCGTGGCATCGGCAGGCTTCGTGGCATCGACGACCGTGGCGTCCGCGGCTGCATCGGTGGTGACGCGCCCTCCGCTGCCGCCGGTCGTTCCGCCGCCCGCCGTCCCTCCAGCCCCGCCCGTCATGACCCCACCTTCCGTCGAGGTGCTGCCTCCAACGCCGGCGCCTCCGTTCCCCCCTCCGGACGTGGTGCCGCCACTGCCGCTCGACGCTCCCGCGCCGCCACTGCCGCTCGACGCTCCCGCGCCACCGCTCCCGACCATGCTCGAACCCCCGCGACCTGAGGCGCCGCTAGGATTCGAGTCGCCTCCCGAGTTGCCACACTGACTGCAAAAAAAACCCGCGACGAGAAAGGCCGGTGCGAACCGGAAGCGATTCGGTGTCATCGCGAGCTAATGCGCCGAAGGCCGGCAATCGATCAATTTGCACCAGAAGCCGTGCGCGCCCCGGCGCGGATCCTTTGGCCGATGTTTCGTCCGGGGCGCCAGTGTCGCTGGAGCGCGAGCCTGCGCGAGGGTACGTGGTAATGGAGAAATCATGCGCGCGTTGTTGTCGTCCGTCGGAACCCGTGGGGATGTGCAGCCCATCGCGGCACTCGCCTTACGTGTGCGGGACTTCGGTCACGAGGTTCGGTTGTGCGTTCCGCCCAACTTCGTGGAGTGGGTTCGTAGCTTCGGGTTCGATGCGGTTGCGGTTGGCGTGGAGATGCGGCTTCCGGGCACCCAGAGCGGTTCGGCAACCTCGCTCACGGCGGAACAAGTTCGACGCATGCACGAGTCGATGCCGGACCTGATCACGGACCAGTTCGATAAGGTTGGCGCCGCGGCGGAGGGGTGCGACGTGATTCTCGGGGCGAACGCGCACCAGTACGCAGCGCGCTCGATCGCCGAGCTCCGCGGCATCCCCTATGTCACTGCCCTGTACACCCCCGTGGCGATCCCGTCGTCGGATCACGCGCCGCCACCCGCGCCGGGCGCGGCGTGGGCGCCCGGGGGGGATACCACGACCAACGCGCAGCGATGGGATGACAACGTCCGCGCCTGGAACAGCCGCGCGCTCGACCGGGTCAACCACAACCGCTCGCGGCTCGGCCTGGCGCCCATCGACGACGTGCTCCGCTTCAACATGACCGACCATCCGTGGCTCGCCGCCGACGCCATCCTCGCTCCGGCCCCGGCCGCTCCTGGCATGGAGATCTTCCAAACGGGCGCCTGGATCCTCGAGGACGCGACTCCCCTGCCGCAGAACCTCGAGGAGTTCCTCGCTGAGGGTGAGCGGCCGATCTATCTCGGCTTCGGCAGCATGCCGGCCCCCGAAGGGGTGAGCCGCACTCTCGTCGACGCGGCGCGGGCCGTCGGACGCCGGGCGATCCTGTCACGCGGATGGGCGGACCTCCGCCTGATCGACGACGCGCGCGACTGCATTGCGGTCGGGGACGTCAACCAACGGGCACTCTTCCCGCGCGTGGCCGCCGTCGTTCACCATGGGGGGGCAGGCACGACTGCCACCGCCGCGCGTGCCGGGGTGCCGCAGGTGGTGGTACCGTTGTTCGGAGACCAGTTCTATTGGGCCAGCCGCGTCCGCGCTCTCGCAATTGGATCATCTGTCGTAGGCACCCTGACAGCCGAAACCTTGACGCCGGCCTTGCGGGAGGTGCTCGAGCCCGCGGCCGCCTCGCGCGCTTCGAGCCCCGCGCAGCAACTCACCTCGGATGGTGCGACGGTTGCCGCTCGGCGCCTCGTCGCCCTGTAGTCACGCACCCACGGACGTGCTGTGGAAGACGAGGTTGCGCAAAGTGGCATGAAACGGTTCGGACGGGCCCCCGCGTCAAGATGACGACGTCGTCGAAGAAGGAACTGCGCATCGCTTCGTGGAACGTCGAGGGGCTGCAAAATTATCTCGGGACAGAGCCGCGGCGCGTTTCGTTGGGTGAGGTCGTGCGTGCGCTCCAAATGCCGGACATTCTCTGTTTGCAGGAGCTTCGCCTTCGCCCGCAAGACTCGAACCTCGTCAGCCTCGCCCAAAGCGCTCTCGTTGGCTATGAGCTGACGCTGACCTTGGCGAGCGACCCAATGAACGCGAGGTTTCGAGGGGGTAGAACCTACGGCGTCGGAACATTCGTGCGAAAGCGCCTTGGAGCCACGCTGCTACCGAGCCTCGCTTGGGATCGTGAGGGGCGCATTGCCACGGTGATGCTCGAGCGCGAGCGCATCGCCATCGTGAATGTCTACGCGGTCAACGGAACATCGAAGCCGCATTGGGATCACGAGCTCGCCCGCCACGAGGGAGATCGGCACGGCTGGAAGCGACGCTTTCATGGGCACGTCGCGGAGCTCGTGCGTGCGTTGAGACAAGAACGATTCGAAGTCGTTGCCATTGGCGATTGGAACGTCTCGCAGACGCGCATCGACATCACGCCACGCCTTCGTACGGAGGAGCCTCACGCCGGCTCGCGCGCCGACTTTGCGCGGACGATGATCGACGACCTTGGCCTCGTCGATGTTTTTCGTGCTCGCAATCCGACCGCCCGCGCGTACACCTGGTTCAGCCCATTCTCGAGGCCCGGCAAGCTCGACGCCGCACGTGTCGACTTCGCGCTCGTATCTCCGGGGCTCGTACCCCGCGTCGTCCAGGCGAGCGTTGATGAATCGGTGGAACATCGCTTCGGAAGCGATCACGCCCCGCTCTCCCTGAGTGTGTCGCGCTCGAGGCTTCAGGCGGGCCACCTCTCGTAGAGCTTCGTATCACCGTGCGGTGGCACGTAGACGATCGGACGTCACGTCTTCGAAATCGGGGAGGAGCCCGCCGAGTCAACGGAATCTGAACGGAATCTGGCGTCGGCGACATTGCTTACCGTGAGCTCGCGCGGCATCTCATGATCGATGCCCGCCCGCTCCAGTTTTCAAGGTAGGGCATGAGCACACATCTCAGGAGGTCACACATGGCGCGTGGGGTTCTCCTCGGAATTTTTCTCTTGGCGGCTGCCTGCGGTTCGGGCGGGGACGATTCCAACGCGGGAGCCGGACAAAAAGGGGGCGGCAGCCCGACCGGTGGCTCCCCGACGGGATCCGGTGGTTCGTCGAGCGGCACCGGCGGGAGCGGCGCGACCGGAGGGACGGGCATCATCATCAACGTGCCCGACGGTGGTTTCGGCGGCTCCGGCAGCGGTAGGTCCGATGGCGGCAGCGTCGTCGGGCCAGTGCCAGCCGATTTCACGAAAACGGAAGCGGGTGGTTACAAGCTTGGCCCGCCCGTGACCGGCGCCGGCACGATGGACACCGGCATCAGCAACCAAGGTGGATGCGGCGTGATCGTCGGGGTCGTGCGCGATTTAAAGGGCAACGACGAAACGATGGGGCACCCCGATTTCGAGCGCTTTTCGGGCAAGGGGACGACCGGCCTCGTTTCGGCTACCCTCGCCGCCGATCAAAAGCCGGTTTACGTGCCGCTCTGCGAGGCGGCGAATCCTCCTCGCGCTTCGTGCCCCGATGGACAACAGACGACGGGCAAAACCAACTACGACCAGTGGTACCGAGCCACCGCCGGCGTCAACCAGCCGTACCTCATCTACTTCATGTTCCAGATGCAGCCCGGCACCGGCGTCATCACGTTCGATAGCCAGCATTTTTTCCCGCTCGACGCAGCAGGGTTCATGAGCGCGGCGCGCGGCGACGACGGCCAGATGCACAACTTCGGCTTCACCACCGAGCTGCACACGAAATTCCGCTACCAGGGCGGCGAAACCTTCACTTTCGAAGGTGACGACGATCTCTGGGTCTTCATCAACGGCAACCTGGCCATCGATCTCGGCGGTCTGCACCCGGCCCTGCGCGGAACGGTGAACCTCGACACCGCGGCGACGACGCTCGGTATCACCAAAGGCAACGTCTATTGGCTCGAGTTGTTTCATGCGGAGCGTCATACGAATGCTTCGCATTTTCGGCTCGACACGACGCTGACGCTCGTCGATTGCGGAAGCATTCCTCCCGACATCAAGTGAGGGCGGTCACGCTGTCGCCGTACCCTTAGCGATCCGCCATGGGATAAAGCTCGCCGTCTTCCCGTTCGACGCGCGCGAGGAGTGCCGCCACGATCTGCTGGGTCTGCGAGACGAACAGATCCGGTTGTTCCTGAATGGAAGAAGCACTCGGCCACCGTTCGATGTAATTGGAGAAAGCCGTCTGCAAACCGCCCATCTCTTCCTGGTAGCGTCGAGCCGTATCCGCGACAGCGGGGTCGGCGTGCGCCAAGAGTTTCGGGTACAGCGTGCTGTCCTCGAGGGCCAGGTGAGCCTTCAGCATGGCGGCCAGGCGCTGCAAGCCCGTGGCGACCGGTGCCGCGTCTCGCCGCAACGACACCACGTCCAATTGTGGATGTAGCTCCTTCACGAGACCGAGAATTTCCTGATGCTGCCGCCGGAAAGAATCCGTCTGTCCCATAGGCACCTCCCGAAAGTCGCACTAGATGTGCGAAGCGCAGCATACCGCCCCGAGGACGCGCTTGCCCATCCGACGTTGTGCGGGATCCCGAGCTATGGGATCTCCTCGACGGTCGCCACGACCACACGGCTTACGACCCTTGCGCGCGTCCGCGTACGCTGCCAGTTCTTCCCCAAAAAAGCAGCCGACTACGCACAAGTCTCGTTTTGCTCGTCGCGAATGTGCGTCTCATTGGCAGAAGCGATAGCTGTTGGCGACGCCGCCGCAGGCGAAGATGCCGGTGCAGGACCCCGTCGTGCAGGGGGCGGTCGGACTACAGTACTGCGCACAGCTGGCGGTCACGCCTCCGTCGGCTCCCGTTCGAGCGAGGCAAGCATAGCCGCGCGCGCAGTCGCTTTCCCGTGCGCACGTTCCCGATGTCACCGTGCCGGCCGGCATGCACGTGAGATTGGTAACCATGCCGCTACAGTAGGTAGAGCACTTGAATTCAGCCTGACAATCGGCCGAACCGGTCGCCGGATCGGTGCATGACTTCTCGCAATAGCGTGCGCTGACGGCTCCTCCGCAGGCCTGAAGCGTGCCGTTGCATAGGAAGCCCGCGCCGCAATCGGAATCGAGTGTGCAATATTTTTTGCAAAGGTTGAGGGTGCCGCCGTACCCGAGACATGTCAGGCCCTGTGCACAGTTGAGCGATGACATGCAGGCCGTCGAATCGACGCCGGTTCCCGCGGGAGCGCACGTGTACTGCGCAGGAGGACCACACGTGGATATCTGACAGGTGTTGGCAGTACCGCACATCGCCGTCCCTGCCGGGTCTAGCGAGCCGCACGTCGAACCCGCATCCGCCCCGCTGCCTCCCGTTCCGCTACTTCCGCTGCTACCGCCAGTGCCGCCGCTTCCTGCACTTCCAGCAGTGCCGCCGCTTCCTGCGGTGCCACCGCTTCCGGCAGTACCACCGCTTCCACTGACACCCGCGCCGCCGCCTGTCCCCGCGCCACCGCCGGAGCCCCCACTGCCGGCCTTTCCGCCGGTTGCCCCGCCGCCCGCGGTGCCCGCACTGCCGTCCCTCCCCGAGCTCCCGCCGGTCGTCCCGCTTCCGGATACGCCCGCGCCGCCGCCGGTTGCGGACCCGGCTGCGCCGCCCGTGCCTCCCGTTTCCGAGCCGGACGAGCCCCCGGCGCCCGAGCTGTCGTCACCGCCGCAGGCACCGGCCAAAAGAACGGGACTCAGGATCGAACCCGCAAGAGTCAGCGCAATTCTAGCGATAGTTCCCATCGTCATTCTCCTTTTCGTCGGGTGCCTTCCAGCGAAGGCTGGCCGCGGCATCAGCCGGCCGTCCCAGTTCGCCCGTTCCGGTGTCGTCCACTGATATCGCCGCTGATGACCGGCGTGAACTGCGTCCGGCGTACTGCTACGCGCGCCGCCCGTCGATCATCGATGTGAACGCTCCAGCAAATACAGGGCATATGTAAAGTTGCGTGGTGAGGAGGGCGAGAAGGACACGCCCGCCGAACTATGCTACCAGTCTCGCCCTCTTGCGCGGAATCCGACCATTCCAGCGCACCGAGGAGAGGTGGCCGAGTGGCCCAAGGCACGCGCTTCACCGTGGGATCGTTCTTGCGCGGGCTCGGAGTGGGGGTCGTGGCGACCGCAATGCTGGTCGGCGGCGGCGCCTACGCGTTCCGCGGCGTATTGCCGATGGTTTTGCGCGCGCCGTCACCGCCCATACCCAAGGACATCGTGGCTGAAGCGACGACGTCCACCAAGGCCGCGCGCGATAAGATCCTGAAGGAGCTTCCGTTTTCGAACCGTGAGGACTTCGACTTTGCGGCGCGCGGTTTCGTCGCCACGCTAGACGATCCGAAGGTCAAGGACGACAGCGGCAACGTGGTCTTCGACGTTTCGTCTTACGATTTCTTGAAAGGCGATGCGCCCGAGACCGCCAACCCCAGTCTGTGGCGGCAGGCACAGCTCATCACGCGCCATGGTCTTTACAAAGTCGCCGAGCGCATCCATCAGGTCCGGGGCTTCGACATTTCGACTGTCTCGTTCGTCGAGACCGATGGCGGCTATATCGTCATCGATCCGCTCACCAGCGTGGAGGCGGCGCGGGCCGCGCTCGGGCTCGTCAAAAAACACGTCGGCGACAAGCCGGTCGTGGCGGTCGTTTATTCGCACAGCCATGCCGATCACTTTGCGGGCGTAGCGGGCGTCACCAATGAATCCGACGTCAAGGCGGGCCGCGTGAAGATCATCGCGCCCGAAGGTTTCATGGAGCACGCGGTGTCGGAGAACGTGATTGCGGGCCCGGCGATGACGCGGCGGGCACGCTTCCAGTTTGGTAGCACCCTGCCGCGCGGACCGGAAGGCGAGATGACGTCGGGCCTGGGCCCAGGCATTTCGTCCGGCACCATCTCGCTGATGAGGCCCACCGACCTGATCGGCAAGACCGGTCAGGAGATGACGATCGACGGAGTGACAGTGTCGTTCCAGATTACTCCGGGTACCGAAGCGCCCGTGGAGATGAACTTTTATCTGCCGCAGATGAAGGCCGTGTTCATGGCTGAGAACGCGAGCGCGAGCATGCACAATCTGTTGCCCGCGCGCGGCGCGCTCGTGCGCGACTGCAAGGGCTGGGCGGACTACCTGACCGAGTCGATTCGGCTCTATGCCGACAAGAGCGAGGTGATGTTCGCGTCGCACGGCGTGCCGCGCTGGGGCAGCGACGTCATCCGGGCCTTCCTCAAAAAGCATCGCGATGCGTACAAATTTCTGCACGATCAGACAATACGCTTGACGAATGCCGGGCTGACCGGCGTCGAGATCGCCGAACAGCTCGAGCTACCCGATGTGCTGGCGCGTGAATGGTACAACCGCGGCTACTACGGAACGATGAGTCACAATTCCAAGGCCGTGTATCAGCGCTACATGGGCTGGTACGACGCCAATCCCGCATC
>DATHES010000142.1:0-3986 GCA_035318465.1 Polyangiaceae bacterium | reverse complement strand
GCGCCTCGAAGCCGGGGGTGATGGTCGTCGCCAGCTCGACGCTCAGCGTGCGGGCCCGCTCGATCACTTCCGCCGGGTCGGAGATGTCGGCCGGCGTGATCTTGTTCATCACCTCCGCGGCGGTATAACCGAGCATCCGCTCGGCGCCGACGTTGAAAATCTGGATGACGCCCTTCGCATCCGTGGCGATGCTGGAGAAGTTGGCGCTGTTGAAGATCGCGTTCTGGAGCGCCCCGGCTTTGAGCAGCGCCTCTTCGGCCTGCTTGCGCGCGGTGTTGTCGGTGCCGATCAACAGGTAGCCGATGATCGCCTCGGCCTCGTCGCGCAGGGCGGTGACCGAGACCAGAGCCGGAAAGCGCGTGCCGTCCTTCCTGACATAGGTCAGCTCGTAGATGTCCTCGATCCCGCGCGAAGCCTTGAACACCAATGCCTCGAAGCCCGGCGTGATCGGGGTTCCGAGCTCGACGCTGAGCGCCTCAGCGCGGCTGACGACCTCCTGCGGATCCGAGATGTCGGCCGGCGTGATCTTGTTCACCACTTCGGCGGCCGCGTAGCCCAGCATCCGCTCGGCGCCGACGTTGAAGATCTGAATGACTCCCTTGGCGTCGGTGGCGATGCTCGAGAAGTTGGCGCTGTTGAAAATAGCGCTCTGCAAGGCTCCTGTTTTCAGCAGGACCTCTGCGTGTCGAACCTCGGTGCTGGCGTCCGGCGGATCGACGATGCTCTTGGAGACAGTTTTCATGCGTGCTCGGTTGGAATCCCTGGAAGATGACGAGCGGGGAAGAAGCGTCACCGGCAAAAGGCCGGCCTTGACGATGTGAGCCGCTCCAGGATGGCGCCCCTGCGCC
Source organism: Polyangiaceae bacterium (assembly GCA_035318465.1). Lineage (GTDB taxonomy): Bacteria > Myxococcota_A > Polyangia > Polyangiales > Polyangiaceae > DASWDH01. Next base: position 3,138 of record DATHES010000142.1, on the reverse strand, counting down.
AGAATCGATGTGTGCCCGAAAGATTGCGGATAACGTCAGCTGCGAAGTTCGCTCAGGCGTCTCGCGCCGACAACGCGCTGGCTTGCGAGCACCGCCTTGGACGCGAGTGCACGCCGAACATCGTTCTTGCTCCGCACGCGGTGGTCGCGCGGCTTCCCCTTGGTTAAGGTCCCATGCGCGCTCGCATGCCGTCAACACGTTTGTCGAATAGTTCGCATATCGCGCCCAAACCGTAATGTGACGCAGGTGATTGCAAAGAGCAGGGCCGCGGGCGGCGCGTGTAGCCGGCGGTGGTCAATTGCTTACACACTCAGGTTTTCGTTTCCGCGCAGCTGCGGCGTGCCCGCGCCAGCCGACCTCAGCGGGACATGTACGAACGCGACGTGCCGTTGCGGGCGTTGGTGAGCGTGTACGTCCCGTCGGGAAGCACGACCGCCTTGATGCCATGTGCGACATCGGGCGCGGCGATGTTCGCCGTCAGCGCTTCGTCGGCGTTGTGCTGCGCGTCGTTGGCGGTCACGCGGTGCAGGGCCCAAAGATCCAGCAGGCCCGGGGACGCGCGGATGACGTCGAACGCGGCGGGTGCTCCGCCTTTGGTCGCGCCGTTGTTCATGACCGCCACCGTCGGAGCGAGCCCATGGACGAGCTGGGGCGAAGAGGACAGGTCCATGCCGTGGTGATTGATCTGGTAGAGGTCGACGAGGCCGATGCGGTTGGTCGGGCACATCAGCTTCTGCTCCGCGTTCCACGTCAAGTCGCCCAGATCGACGAAGTCGAACTTGCCGTAGCGCAAAACGAACCCGACGCTCATCGGGTTCTCGGCTCCCGCGACGTCGGATTTCATCGTGGCTCCGGCGCACGTGGTGTTCGGCATGGAGCCGGGGAGCGGCGGGTCGACGACCTGCCCCGCAGCCGTCACGAACGTGAGCTCGACGTCACCGAAGGTGAGCTTGTCGCCCGGCTTGACGATCGTCCTCGCCGCGTTGGCAACGGCCAGGTAGTTGTTGAAAATCGCGCCCGGTTCGACGGTGTCGCCGTGGTCGACGAAATGCGCGATAGGGAAAAGCGCGGCGAGCGCCGGAACGCCTCCCACGTGATCGCCGTGGTAGTGCGTGGTGATCATGTAATCGAGCTGTTTGGCCTGCACCTCATTCTTGAGCACGGTGACGATCCGGTCCGGATCGCGCGCGCCCGCCCAGCCGGCATCGACCAAGATCGTTTCGCCCGTCGGCGTGACGATCAGCGTGGCGGCCCCACCTTCGACATCGATCCAGTAGATCCGAAGCGGCATCGGCACAGCGCCGTCGCCCGGTGCACCGCCTGCACCCGCTTGACCTGCTTGGCCCGCTTGACCTCCTGTCCCTGCTTGACCTGCTTGACCTGCTTGACCTGCTTGACCCGCTTGACCTCCCCGGCCCGCTTGACCTCCCTGGCCTGCTCCAGCCAGCCCCGCGCCACCGCCTGTGCTCGGGCCACCGTCCGTATTCGCGCCACCCGTGTTCGTCCCACCACCACCAACCCCGCCCCCAGTTCCCGCGCTCCCGCCGGCGCCGCCGCTTCCCACACCGCCGGCTGCTGCTGAACCTCCATCGCCGGCTCCGGCGCTCGCACCCGCGCCAGCGTCTCGAACCGATCCCCCGCTGCCCGTGCTCGACGTCGTTGGGTTGCCAGTGGAAAGGGCACCTCCGTTGTCGTTTGACTTGCTGCACGCGTGAGGCACCGCCGTGGCGGCGAGAAATACCGCCAGATGAGAGAGTCGAACGAGGCCACCGCGTTGCGAACGAAGGGCGTGATGCATGGTGTCACTTTCCAAACGGATCCAGCGTACACCATTTTACCAGACGCCCGTGATGGGCTCCGTCCCGACTCGTTGCGCATAGGCAGCCCAGCGCGCCGTTGGGCCCATCATCGATGGGTACGCCGACGAGGAGATCTCGCAGATCTATCGGCTCCTCGGCGGGTGCGCCGCGTGGATCTCGGTGATCCGGACACCGATCGATGGGCGCTGCACCGCCATCAGGCAGCCGCCACGCGCCCGGGGGCGGCGCATTTCAGATGGCCCGGATTTTGAATTGCATTTTGCTGGTCGAGCCATGACGTAGGCACTCGTTTGCCCTGGCTCCTTTCCGTGATCTCCGCGAACCTTGGGAAGGCACGATGAAAGAGTCGTTGACGCGTTTCCCGGGTCGCGCAAAAGCCATCTTGGCTGGAGCCATGCTCGCCGCGGGCTTCGCCGGATGCAAAGCGGACTCGGCGCGTCCGACTCCGGGCGGCGGCGGGGGATCGCACACGGGAGGCACGGGCAATACCGGTCCCACGGGTGGCCCTGACGCGAGCAGCGGCCAAGGCGGCTCCGGTGGCACGGGCGGCACGACAGCAACGGGCGGCAGCGCGGGCACTGGCGGCACGAGCGGCAGCGCCGGCCGCGGTGGCGCAGGCAGAGGCGGCGTTCCCGACGCGGGCAGCGGCGGTGGCGTGATCGACGCCGGATCCGGCGGTAGTGCCGGCCGGCTGGATGGAGGTCCTTCGGACGCGGGCGGCAAGCCCTTCGTGCATCCGGGCGTCATCGTCAACAGGGGAATGCTCGATTTCGTCAAAGCCAAGATCGCGTCGGGCGCCGAACCATGGACGACGGCACTCGCGCGCGCGACGTCGAACGCGCTCGCCTCCAAATCCTACGTACCGCACCCATTCGTGACCGTCGATTGCGGCTCGTACTCCATGCCCGACAACGGCTGCACCGAAGAGAAGAACGACGTGAACGCCGCTTACACGCAAGCCCTACTATTTAAACACACCGGTGACGTGGCCTATGCGCAAAAGGCCATTGAAATCATGAACGCGTGGTCGTCCACGCTGAAGGATCATACGAACAGCAACGCCCCCTTGCAGGCCGCGTGGGCCGCCGAGTCGTTTCCTCGCGCGGCCGAAATCATTCGCTACACGGGCGCGGGTTGGGCCGACGCCGACGTCGCGCAGTTCGCCAGGATGCTGAAAGAGGTGTACCTGCCGAAGCTCATCGATGGCAGCAGCTCCAACGGCAACTGGGAGCTCAGCATGATCGAAGCCGTCATCAACATCGGTGTCTTCACCGACGATCGGGCGACGTTCGACAAGGGTGTCACGATGTGGCGCGAG